>JBFHKA010000034.1:0-26581 GCA_041595535.1 Sulfurimonas sp.
ACACCAAAAATATATCGCACGTAACACCAAAAATATATCGCACGTAACACCAAAAATATATCGCACGTAACACCAAAAATATATCGCACGTAACACCAAAAATATATCGCACGTAACATATAATAAATAAAATGTATGAAGAACATATCAAAATGACAAATGAAACAAATAGTATTAGATTAGTTGCAACTCCAGAAATGGATATACTTTTAGATGGATTTGAAAATGCTCTAAACAATGCAAAAGACAATGCTTCTAAAATGATAAAATTTATGACTACCCAGAGTTCTTAACAAATCAAACACTTCTAAATCAATATCTAGAAGTAAGTGAAAAATTTGGTGATTTGATATCAGAGTATCGTGTAAAATTGAAAGATAGAATGAAGTTTGAATTAGATGCGATATAACTAAGTTAACAAATTGTAGTAACAAAAAAAACTAAAAAGAAAAGTTAATTTTCTTACGCACGTAACACCATCAAGAACCTATGATGATATTGCTATAGCTTATAACAGCATAAGCATTTTTTCCTATCTGTAGAGAGTCGATTTTTGTTTTATCTATGAGGGCTATGAGTGTTGTTGTGTCGTTGAGTGCGAAGGAAACTTCTATAGAGTCATCCGAAATTTCTATGAGTTTTATGGTTCCTTGGAGGATGTTTACGTGTGTATCATCTACGGGAGGCTCGTTGACTATGTGAATATCGCTCGATTTTATGATGGCATAGATGTGGTGGTCTGTGTGAAGGTTCATATTTGTCACAGATTTTGAGGTGATTGTGGAGTAGAGCGTTCCACCACCTGCTATGCTCATTGTTATCGTTGCATGAAGTTGATTAAAAGTGATGTCAGAGATGGTTGAGAGTATCTGGTTTCTTGCACTTGTTGTGAGAAAAGTTCTGTTGAGAATTTTTGCTAAATGCTCAGGATTGTCTCCCGCCTCAGAGAAACGGTTTATAAACTGACGGTGCAGAGTGTTGAGTTTTTTATAAGTATTTATAAGTTCATACGCATAAGGAGTCAGTACTGTACCACCGCCACCTTTACCACCAACTTTTCTCTCTATGATTGTCTCATCTGCAAGCTCGTTCATACTATTTATGCGTTCCCATGCAGCTTTATAACTCATCTTCATCTCTTTAGCAGCAGCATTGATAGAACCAGTTTTTGCAATTTTCTCAAGGAGTTCAATTCTCCCTGCGCCTAAAAAACTTTTATCATCTTTTGTGAGCCAAAAACGACCATCTATCTTCATTGAGTACCTTTTATAAATCTATTAAATGTAGTATAACATAGTTAATATCTTAGTTTAAAACTTCTTTAGATAGAATAAGCTTAAATATCACAATAGGTTATAAAATTGGAAAGATTGACACAAAAAGCGAAAGATTTTAATGAGTTAGTGATGTTTGAACACTCTATATTTTCTCTCCCTTTTATCTTTATAGCTATGATTGTTGCAGCAGATGGTTGGTTTGGTTTTTGGCTCCTTTTACTAGGAGTTTTAGCCGCTCTTAGTGCTAGAAATTTTGCAATGGGTGTAAATCGTTATGCCGATAGAGACATAGACGCAAAAAATCCTCGTACAACGAGTCGCCCAAATGTAGATGGAAGACTTGATAGTTCAAGCATTTTGATTTTTATTGCTGTCAATGCAGTGATATTTGTCGCTGTTTCATGTATGGTAAATTCGCTTGCATGTACACTTAGTATTCCTATTTTACTTGTGTTAGCTTCGTACTCGTACTTTAAGCGATTTTCCTCGTTAGCGCACATTATTTTAGGGCTTTCTCTTGGACTTGCTCCTCTGGCTGGTGTCATAGCAGTTTTAGCTTCTGTACCTCTTTGGTCAGTACTTCTTAGCCTTGGTGTTATCTTTTGGGTGGCAGGATTTGACTTGCTCTATTCGCTCCAAGACATAGAGTTTGACAGAGAAAATGAATTGCACTCTATTCCTTCAAAGTATGGCGCAGAGGCAACGCTTTTTATCTCTTTTATTTTTCATGCCCTTACGGTTGTTTTTTGGCTACTTTTTGTCTGGTCTGCTGGACTTGGATTTTTTGCATTTGTAGCTGCAGTTGGGAGTGGTTTTGTGTTGGCGTATGAGCAAAAATTGGTACGTCGCGATTTTACACAGATAGACCGCGCTTTTTTCACAGTCAATGGATATTTAGGAATTGCCTTTTTATTTTTAATTATTTTAGATAGGATGGTCGCATGAGTCCACGTTTAGTAAAAGCACCGATTAGTATACTCTTTAGCGAAGCAGAGCAAGATAGAGAGTATGAAAGAGAGTATCAGCAATTAAGTGAAAGTGATGATGACCCAATAAGCCAGTGGTTAAAACTTGCAAAAGCAAGAGGTGAGACGGCAGAGTCTGATCCTGTCATACTAAACCTTGTAGTCGAGCTTCATAGAAAACTAGATGCCTTAGAGATGTTTTTAAAAGATGAAGTTCCACAAAGAGTCTCTCTTATAAATGAAGCAGAGATTGACTCCATAGGGTTTGAGCATTTTAACCTTGCACAAGAGATGTTAGATGTTGGAAAACTTTACTATGGTCGCATTGCAATGCCTGTGCATCCTAAGCGAGATGTGGCTGTTTTCTTTGAAGCCGAGAGTCCAACTCTAGCAAGATTTGTGAAGATGCATGACCGAGATGAGAAAGAGTGGGCATCGTACCTAACTGCACGTGAACGTATACTTATTCGTGAAGCAAAAGAGAAAAAATGATTAACTTAGAACAATTTCCTTTAGAGTATCTCATCGTTGCTATGGCAGCGATAATTTTGTATCTTATCTACTATGTTGTTACAAAAGATGCACAATACTCTAAAAATATTCGTTCTGTGGCTTCTGTAGTAGAGGAGTTAAACAGAGAACTTTTTTATATGAAAAAGAAGCTCTCTCAAACACAAGATAGCATCACAGAAAACTCGCAAAGAATGAATGATGAGATGATTTATGAGGAGATAGAACGTAGTGTGTATGACATGATTACTCCTCTCTCCGCAGCACTTAAGCAACTCCAAAGCAACATAAATGCAATAGAAATAGAGGTAAATTCTCGCGTTGCACATCTTGAGAGTGGCGTGAAACAGATTTCACTTCCTCTCTCTGTTCATGGAAACGATGATGAAAAAATCATCTCACTTTTTAAACAAGGTGTTTCTTTGGAGACTATATCTAAAGAGTTGCGTCTCTCAAAACCTGAAGTTGAGTTCGTTCTCAAAATCAATAAAATCAAGTAATTATAGATGAGTGCAGATAGAAAGCTTTTTACACTTGTTGCCATCTTAATGGGTATAAGTGTCATTCTCTCTTACTCCCTCGCTACATACGCTACGCTTCTTTTTGGTGTAAGTGAGTTTCACTTCGTCATCAGACAAGCTGTTTTTGCCTTTGTCAGTATCACGATTATTTGGGGTTTGTCTACACTTGATCCAGATAAATGGCTCAAACCTATAGGTTTCACACTCTTTTTTGGTTCACTTATTTTGATGATAGCTATGCCTTTTCTCCCAGAGAGTGTCGTTTCAGAAGTCGGTGGTGCAAAAAGATGGATGAAAATAGCGGGCTTCTCTTTGGCTCCCGTTGAGTTTTTTAAAGTTGGGTTTGTTTATTTTCTAGCTTGGAGTTTTTCTCGTAAACTTGGGCATCATGATGGCATGGGCTTGCGTAATGAATTTATACGCTTTGCTCCTTATGCTTTTGTTTTTATCATCGCTATGTTCATCATCGCATTTTTACAAAAAGATTTAGGGCAGGTTATAGTTCTTGGTATGACACTTCTGTTTATGCTCATTTTTGCAGGAAGTAGTTTTCGCTTTTTTATAAGTATACTCGGGGGTATTTTTGTCTCTGTTATTATTTTTATTTTAACTGCAGAGCATAGAATCTTGCGCATAAAATCATGGTGGTCTTTGGCACAAAATAGTGTTCTGAGCATTTTTCCAGAGTCTGTTGCAGAAAAATTACGTGTTCCCGTAGAAGTAGAGCCTTATCAAATAGGACACTCTCTTAATGCCATAAACAATGGTGGTATTTTTGGTGTTGGTCTTGGAAATGGAACTTTTAAACTTGGCTTTTTGTCTGAAGTACATACCGATTTTGTTTTAGCTGGTTTAGCAGAAGAGTTTGGCTTTTTTGGTGTCTTAGTTGTGGTTGTTTTGTTTATGTGGATGTTGCAGAGAATCTTCAAAGTTGCAAACCGCGCGGAAGATACAAGCATCTATCTCTTTAGCATCGGAATTGGATTGATTCTCTCTTTTGCATTTATGGTAAATGCGTACGGAATTAGTGGAATTACGCCTATTAAAGGTATTTCTGTTCCCTTTTTAAGCTATGGTGGTTCTGCAATGCTTGGTGCCGCCTTTGGCGTAGGAATGGTTCTGATGGCATCTAAAAAAGCAGATATGAGTTAAAGGTTTTTTATGAAACTATGTATAACAGGCGGAGGAACTGGCGGTCATCTTATGATAGCTCAAGCACTCGTTGAGGCTGCAGTAGCAAATGGGCATGAGGCTATTTTTATAGGTTCGAGCTATGGGCAAGATAAAAAGTATTTTGAACATCATAGTGCCTTTAGCCATGTGTACTTTTTGGAAACAACAGGCGTTGTCAACCAAAAAGGCTTCAAAAAAGTAAAAGCACTTTACAAAATATTTCTTGCATTTTTAAAGTCTCGAAAGCTTTTAAAAGAGCATGGTATTGAAGCGACATATAGTGTTGGAGGCTTCTCTGCTGCACCAGCTTCTTTTGCTTCTTTGAGTCGTTTTATACCTCTTTTCATCCATGAACAAAATGCAGTGGAGGGCAGACTCAATGCACTTCTTAAACCTTTTGCAAAGAGGTTTATCTCTGCTTATGATGCGAACTCTCCAATTCAAGGCTATCCAGTAAAGGATATTTTTTACACACACGCAAGAGTAAGAGAGAAGCTTGAGACTATTATCTTCTTAGGTGGCTCTCATGGTGCAAAAGCAATCAATGATTTAGCATTACGCGTGGCTGGCAAATTAAATGATTTGGGCATAAAAATCATTCATCAAGCAGGCGAGGCTGATTTTCAAAGAGTAGAAGAAGCATATAAAAAACTTGGCATATCAGTTGAGTTATATGGTTTTACAAAAGAGCTAGATTCTCTCATAAACCGAGCTGATTTTGCAGTGAGTCGTGCAGGTGCTTCAACGCTTTGGGAACTTACGGCAAATGGCTGTCCCGCACTCTATGTTCCCTACCCTTATGCAGCAGGAGACCACCAATATCACAATGCGGCATTTATAGTTGAAAATGAGCTGGGCTGGTGTGAAAGAGAGGGTGAAGAGTTGGAAAATAAACTGTTACGTGCGATAAAAGAACCCTTAAAAACTAAGAGTGAAAAGCTACTCTCCTACACACATGAAAATGTTGCACAAGAGATGATTAAAGATGTGCAAAATCTCCTCTCTTAAATTTCATCATTCTTCCAAGCTTTTATAGCTTCGGGTAGATTTTCAAACCCTGCTGTTTTGCCTAATATAAATATTTCATCAAAAATGTAACACGTGACTTTTGTATTTGGTTCGAGTAAAAAAACGGCATATTCATTCTCATTATTTGTGTTCACAGAGAGGACACGCATCTCGTCAATGATATCGCCTACTTCGGGGATAACATCGTACTCGACATCAATTAACTTCTTTCCATCACTGTTGTAAATAGCCATATTAACCTCATTTAGTGTAAAATATTTTCATAAAAAGGAATTATATATGAAGATAGCAAATAATATCACAGAATTAGTGGGAAACACTCCTCTCGTGAAGCTCAATGCTCCATCAGCGTTGAGTGGTGCAACCATCATTGGAAAATGCGAATTTATGAATCCAACGAGTTCTGTCAAAGACAGAATTGGTTTTAATATGATACGACGAGGTATAGAATCTGGGGCAATAACTTCTGAGACTACAATCATTGAACCAACAAGTGGAAATACAGGTATAGCCTTAGCAGCAAACTGTGCGGCTCAAAACCTAAAACTCATTTTAACTATGCCAGAATCTATGAGTGTAGAGAGACGAAATCTTTTAAAAGCTTTAGGTGCTGAACTGGTGTTAACTCCAGCTGCAAAAGGTATGAGTGGAGCGATAGCAAAAGCAGAAGAACTGCAAGTACTGACTCCAAACTCTCTCATACTCCAACAGTTCGCAAACCCCTCAAACCCTGAAATCCATACACTCACAACAGCTAGAGAAATACTAAGCGATACAGATGGAGAACTCGATGCTTTTGTAGCAGCTGTTGGAACAGGTGGAACACTTACTGGAACTTCTAAAGTCTTAAGAGAAGAGGTGCAAAATATTGCTATTTTTGCAGTAGAACCACTCAACTCAGCGGTACTTTCAGGTGGATTGCCTTCTCCACATAAAATACAGGGAATTGGTGCTGGGTTTGTACCAGATATACTAGACACTGCGTGCTATGGTGAAGTGATACAAGTAAGCAATGAAGATGCTATAGAAACCGCAAGAATGTTAGCTAAAAAAGAGGGTCTACTTGTAGGTATTTCCGCAGGTGCAAATGTTTGGGCTGCAATGCAAGTCGGTAAGCGTGCAGAGTTCCAAGGTAAAACAATCGTAACTATACTCTGCGATACGGGTGAGCGTTACTTAAGTACAGAACTCTTTAGTGAATAAACGATATTTAGAAACCATAAAAGCTCTTGATGGAAATATCTATAATCTAGAGTTTCATCAAGCACGATTAGAGGGAGTCATGCACTCTCTTTGCCAAAAAAAAACGCACTCTTTAAAAGAATATGTAAACCCGCCATCCACTGGACTTTATAGATGTCGCGTGGTTTATGACACCGACAGTATAGAAGTCACGTACCATCCTTATGAAAAACGTAGTGTCAAAAGTTTAAAAATTGTTTACGATGATAGCATTGATTATGCGCATAAATATGAAAATCGAGAGGCAATAGATAAACTCTATGCAACAAAAGAAGCGTGTGACGATATTCTGATTGTAAAAAATTCGCTCATAACTGATACGAGTATTGCAAATATTGCCCTCTATGACGGACGCAAGTGGATTACACCAAAAAATCCTCTTTTAAAAGGAACCACAAGAGCAAGATTGCTTCAAGAAGGCAAAATTGTTGAAGAAGAGATTAGAATTGAAAGAGTAAATGAGTTTTTCAAAGTTGCACTGATGAATGCGATGATAGATTTTGATATAATAGCATCAGAAAATATAAGGAAAACATTTGTTAGATAGTGTAATAGAAGATAAAAACTTCGCATCGGTAATGCAAAAAAACATTCAAAATTTAATAGTGCATCTTTTTGAAAAAGAGCAAAATTTTGGAATACTCTGTAAAATTGAGGAGGTCACTTTTTCCCCTCCTTTACCTGATAATATAAATACAGAGTTTAGACCCTTTACTCTTTTCTTTTTAGCTGGTTATACATTTGAGACGGCTCGTATTGAAAACAATTTTCTCATTTTTGAAGCTGGTTTTGGAAGCGAGAATTTTGGTAGTATCGTGAGTGTGCCACTTTTAGGCATTATGCAAATCATAGTAGATGAAACACCGATCTTAATCAATTTAAGTGTTTACAGTGAAAACAGAGCAAAGAAAATAGCAGAAGTAGGAGATGACAATGGAGTTGAAAACTCCATGGCATCCTTTTTAAATAATCCAGAAAACTCTAAATTTTTAAAGAAGTAGATTATACTTTATTTAGAGATAAAAGGTAGTTGACTACATTGTCAACAAAAGCATCATGCTTTCTCTCTTTAGAGTAAGCGATGTAGAAGTGTCTTAGTATTTTAAAGTTTTTAAGTCTAGCCTCATACAATCTTCCCTCTTCAATTTCAGATTTTATAACATGACGAGACATAATAGAGACAAGAGGCACGTCTGAACTTTTATCTGCGTGCAGAATAGCTTCTTTTATGGCTGTTGGACTCTCTAAAACTCCGATAACATTAAAACTTGTACACTGTACACCCATCTCTTCAAATACTTCTGAAGTCAATCTTCTTGTATGTGAACCTTCATTTCTACAAATCCAGTTAAACTCAAGTAAATCTTCTGAAACAAGAAATTTTTTAAGAGGTCTGTTTGAGAACAGAACAAGTTCATCTTCAACCCATTCTCTATAGATGATTCCATCTCTAAATTCTGGTGATTCGATAAGCGCAACATCTATTTTTTTATCTTCTAATTGGTCAATAATTTTTGATGAGAGGTCAACATTCATAAAAACTTCATTGTCAATGCGTTTTTTAATTTCGCCTAGGTAGTTTGGAAGGACATAGTTTCCTATTGCAAAAGAAGAACCCATAACAAACGTAAATTCTTTGTTAATTATTTTTAGTAAGTCTTTTTCACTATTACTAATAGCTTTATCTAATCTTTGAGCAATTCTATAAAGGTCTTCACCCTCTTTGGTTAATAAAATTCCATTCTTTTTTCTGTCAACTATTTTTGTATCCAAATAGTCTTCTATAAATTTAATCTGTTGTGTAACAGCGGGCTGTGAAATACCTAATTTAGCGGATGCTTTGGAGAAACTTTTCTCTTTTATCACCATCATAAAGGTCTGCAATTTAGCAAAATCTCTTAACATAATAATTCCTATAAGTTATATTGATAATAAAATTATAACTCATAATTATAATTATTGCAATAGTTTTGTAATGATTTACAACAATTTAGCTATAATAAATCTAATATAAAAATATAGTGGTAATTATGGAAAAAATATTTAACAAATTAAACGAGTCACAAACAAGTGCAGTGAAGAAAACAGAAGGTCCCGTACTTATTTTAGCAGGGGCTGGAAGTGGCAAAACCACAACAATAGTCTCACGCCTAGCCTACCTTGTAGAAGTTTTGGGTATACCTGCTTCTAATACGCTCACTTTAACATTTACAAATAAAGCAGCAAAAGAGATGCGAGAGCGTTCTATGGCAATGATAGACAACCCTGCATATCCACCACTTTTGTGTACTTTCCACAAATTTGGACTTTTATTTTTGAAGTTTAACATACATCTCTTAAATCGTGCAAATAATTTTGTTGTAATAGATACAGATGATAAAAAAAGAATTATTAAAAAAATAAACTCTGAGCTTCCAACACCACTTATCGCAAGTGAGATTTCAAGATATAAAAACTCTTTAATGACTCCTGATGACGCATATAAGCAAGCAGAACTTTTTAATTATAAACAGATTGCAGAAGTTTTTAGAGAGTATGAAGCCTATCTTTTAGAGAACAATCTTGTCGATTTTGATGACTTAATAGCACTTACATATAAATTACTAAATGATAACAAAGAGCTTGCAGAGGCTACATCTAGTAAATACCAGTACATTATGATAGATGAGTATCAAGATACAAATGAACTTCAACTAAAACTTCTTCAAAAACTCTGTAGCACACACAACAATCTTTGTGTTGTAGGAGATGATGATCAAAGTATTTACGGCTGGCGTGGCGCGCATATACGTAATATTATGGAGTTTGACCAAGATTTTGTGGGTGCAGAAATTTTTAAACTCGAAGAGAACTACCGTTCACGTACGCCTATTTTGAATGTTGCAAATGCACTTATAGAACATAATCGCTCCCGTTTAGGAAAAAAACTTATCTCTACACGTGGTGGTGGCGATGATGTAACTGTACTCAATTCAAATGATGAGAGTGAAGAAGCAAGAAAGATAGCAACAAAGGTACAAACACTACTCGACTCAGGTGTAAATGCCAAAGAGATCGCCATACTCTATAGAGTGAATGTTTTGAGTCGTTCCATTGAAGAGGGGCTCAATCGTGCAGGCGTTGCTTATAAGCTTGTCGGTGGATTGCGTTTTTACGATAGAGCAGAGATTAAAGATCTTATTTCGTATATTCGTGTGATTACTAATAACCATGATGACTTCTCTTTTAAACGTATAGTAAATAAACCAAAGCGTGGTTTGGGAAGTGCAAGTGTAGAGAAGATAGAGCTAGCAGCACATGCAAATGGTAGTTCAATTTATGAGTACATTAAAAATGTAAATCTAGCAACTTTAGTAGATTTAGTAAAAAAGAAAAATGCAACAACTTTAAAAGAGTTTGTTAAAAATATTGAACATGTTGCAAAGAGTGCTTCTACTTCAACGTATGATTTTATAGATGTACTAGAAGATACTTTTCATTTAAAAGAGATATATAAAGGAATGCAAGACGAAGAGGAGAGAATCTTAAATATGGATGAGTTTTATGGACTCTTCCGTGATTTTGTAAAAAAATCTCCAGAGAGTTCTTTGGATGAGTTTTTAAATGAACTTACCTTGCAAAGTGAGCAAGACCAAGTTGAGGGAGAATCCATCTACATGATGAGTATTCATGCTTCTAAAGGTTTAGAGTTTGAACATGTTTTTATTATTGGTATGGAAGAGGGCTTTTTACCCCTCATTGGTGAGGGGAGTGACCTTGAAGAAGAGAGACGTTTAGGATATGTCTCTATGACACGTGCAAAAGACACCTTAACACTTTGTCATGCCGCAAGTAGATTTTATAAAGGGCGTAGAAGTGAGTTGCAAAAAAGTAGATTTTTTAATGAAGCGGGACTCTGCTCAGGTTCTTTAATTGTTGAAAAGAACACTTCCTTTAAAAAGGGTGATTTGGTACGTCATAAAATCTTTGGAACAGGACGCGTTATTGGTGTGAGTAAGTCAGGACGTGAATTTAAATTACAAATAAATTTTGCAGGGACAAAGAGAGATATTCTTGCATCGTTTGTTGAGAGACTATGAATCGACTCTTTGTTGCATATAAACCCTCAGGTGTAGGCTCAAACCTTTTTCTCTCTAAACTCAAACGTAAGTATCAGAGTAAAAAAGCTGGGTTTTCAGGGACACTTGACCCTTTTGCAAAAGGGGTTCTCATAATTGGTATAGGCTCTTATACGAAGCTTTTTCGTTTTTTAAATAAAGCACCAAAACGCTATAGAGCGACACTTTGGCTTGGTGCGAAAAGTGACTCGTTAGATACAGAAATGATAGAGAATGTTGCAATTTTAGAAGCGTTACGTGCGCAAGATATTGAGCGTGTTGTGAAGTCATTAGAAGGAGAACTCGAGTATGAACCTCCAATCTTTAGTGCCAAACATATTAATGGGCAACGTGCTTATGATCTGGCACGTGCAGGCAAAAAAGTAGTTTTAGATAAAGTGCATGCAACGATTTATGAAACTAAATTGTTACACTACAGACACCCTTTTGTAACGTTTGAAGCGACAGTAAGCGAAGGAACATATATTCGCTCTTTAGGAAAAATTATTGCAAACAGATTAGGCATAGAAAATGGAAGCTTAAGTGCCTTAGAGAGATTGAATGAAGGGATGTTTTTCTATGAAAATGAAAAAGCACTCGATATAAAAAAAGTACTCAACATACCTCAAAATTATTATTTAGGTGATTATGAAAATGTGAGATTTGGAAGAGTTCTTGCTTTAGAAGATTTAAAGATACAAGAGAGTGGCACATATTGGTTAGATAATGGTGAAAATATCTCTATAATTACAATAGTAGAAAATGAAGTAAAATATGAATTAGGTAGGATAGCATGTTAGTATTAGCAAGAAAATTAGATGAATCAATCATTATAGGTGATAATATTGTAGTAAAAGTTGTCTCGATAGAAAATGGTGTTGTAAAACTTGGAATTGATGCGCCGCAAGAGATTGCTATTATGAGAAGCGAACTAATTCAAGAAGTAAAAGAGAGTAATCTCTCAGCAGTTCACAAGGCTGAGAAGTCTGAGTTAGATGCATTGAGTAAACTCCTAGGGAAATAGTTAAGAAAATGAAAAAGTACAAAGCATACGCAAAAGTCAACATCTTTTTAAAGATAACTGGAATGCGAGGAGATTATCATGAAATCATTTCTCGTTTTATGCGCGTAAATGACCTCTATGATGAGTTGAGCTTTGTACCAAAAGCAGATATAGATGCAAAAGCAAATGAGTTTAAAATAGTAGGCGACTTCTCTTGTAGCACAGAACAAAATACAATCTATAAAGCCTACTTCGCACTCAAAGCCGCAACAGGCTCTGAGTCGTTAGAAAACTTTATGCAAAAGTATGCCATAAAAGTTGAGAAAAATATTCCTGCGTTTGCAGGTTTAGGCGGGGGAAGTAGTGACGCAGCAACCTACTTAAAAATGTGTAACGAAGTGCTTGATTTAGGATTAAGTACGCATCAACTTGCGCAAGTTGGCATGAAAGTTGGGGCAGATGTCGCATTTTTTGTTTATGGGTATGCAAGTGCAAATGTGAGTGGCATCGGAGAGATTGTAGAAGAGTTTGATGAAGAGGCTTTAAACATTGAGATATACACTCCAAAGCTTGAGATAAGCACACCTAAGGTTTATCAGAGTTATAGAGAAAATTTTTATGCACCTATTGATGGATTTGAGCGAGATAAACTTAAAAATATGAGCTCATTACAAGTTTTAAAAAAGATGAGCGTAGATGAAACAAATGATCTCTTTAAACCAGCTCTGCAAGAGTACAAAGCACTAAAAGAGCACTATAGATATGGATATTTTTTTAGTGGTAGTGGCAGTAGCTTTTTTAGAGTTATAGAGGAAAAAGAGTAATGGGTGAGACAATAGCACAAAATAAAAAAGCGTATCATGACTATTTTATAGAAGAGAAGTTTGAAGCTGGATTAGTTCTAAAAGGGAGTGAAGTCAAGGGTATTCGTGCACACCGCGTAAACTTAAAAGATAGTTTTATAAAGTTTGTAAAAAATGAACCAATTCTTTTTAATGTTCACATTGGAAGACTTGAGACGACACATCATTTTTATGGACATGAGGAGCGTGGAAGTCGTAAGTTACTTCTGCATAAAAAACAGATAGCAAAGATGCTCAAAGCAGTCACACGTGATGGCTATACTATTGTTCCATTACAGTTATATTTTAATGATAGAAACATAGCAAAGATACAGATTGCAATAGCAAAAGGAAAGCAACTTCACGATAAACGTAATGACTTAAAAGAGAAAGATCAAAAGCGTGATGTCGAGAGAGCTATGAAGGATATTTAATGCGATTTCTACTTCTTTTTCTCTTTAGTATTTCTGTTACGTGCGCATTTAATATAGATATAAAAGATGCAAGTACAATTAATGGAAAAACCGTACTCCTCGAGTTTACAAAAGAGAAAGATTACGTCTATAAAGAGGTGCTTTTCTCAAAAGAGCGATTTGAAATTTTTGATAATCCTGTAGATGCTACGAAGCAGTATGTGCTTCTTCCAGTTAGCTATTATCAAAAGCCAACAAGGACTTTGGAAATAAAACTGCATTATCTACACAACTCCAAAGAGCAAGCAAAGATTTTCTTTTTAAATGTTGAAGATGGAAAATATAAAAAAGAGACTATTGAAGTCAACGCTTCTAAAGTCAACCCAAAATCTAAAAAGGTCAAAAAAAGAATCTCTAAAGAGTATAATGAAGCGATGAAAATTTATCGTTACGTGTCAAAAGAGAGTTATATAAAATCTCCCTTCATTATGCCAATAGAGAGTAAGATAACGAGTGACTTTGGAAAAGCTCGGGTTTACAATGGTTCACTTAATGGGTATCATAGCGGAACGGATTTTCGTGCAAAAGTTGGCACTCCAATTGTTGCCGCAAATGATGGTAAAGTTGTTCTTGTTCAAGAGCGATTTTACTCAGGTGGGACTATAATTATTGACCATGGAGAGGGAATTTATACCTGCTATTTTCATATGAGCAAATTTGATGTAAAAGAGAATGATATGGTTAAAAAAGGGATGTCACTTGGGCTCTCAGGAGCAAGCGGTCGCGTTACAGGACCACATTTACATTTTGCAGTGAGAGTCCATGGCGTTCAAGTGGATCCAATGCAACTTATAGCACTACTTAACAATAATATATTACAAAGGAGTAAATAATTATGACAATTTTTCAACTTCTTATGCTAGGCGCTTCAGCATTTTTTGCATTTAAAATTTACCAACATATACAAACTTTAAAAGACCCAGAGGAGTCCAATTCTGAATCTTCAGCATTTGATAGCTCTGCACTCCTTGAAAAAGCAGATGAGGCAAGAGAAGAGGGCAACTTAGATAAGGCTCTCGCGATCTACAGTGAGGCAAATTTTTCAGAGCCAAATTCTGCGGAGATACTTTTTAAAATGGGTTATACTTTAGCTTTACAAGAGCGGGATGAAGAGGCACTTGAGTACTACAAAGAGTCACTAGCCATAGATAAAGACAACCCTTTTGTACATCAAGCGATGGCATCTATCTATAGAAAAGCACAAGAGTATGCTTCTGCTAGAATGCACTTAAATGCAAGTTTGGCTTTGGATGATTCAAATCCGACCACTTACTTTAATTATGGAAATTTACTTGGTGATATGAAGCTTTTTGAAGAAGCAAAAGATATGTATAAAAAAGCGATTGAACTCGATAGTAATTTCACACATGCAAAAGAAGAACTTAAAAAATTGGAGGAAGACAAATAGAATGAAGATTTTAGAAATATATAAATTTTTAAATGAACTTTCTCCTTTTGAAATGCAAGAAAGCTGGGATAATTCTGGTCTTTTAGTAGGAGAGTTCTCACAAGAGATAAGTCAAATTGCACTGAGTATAGATGTAGATGAGAAGCTTATTGATTCTTTAGCAAATAATACGCTTCTTATTACGCATCATCCACTTATTTTTGGTGGATTGAAGCAACTTGAATTTAGTAAATATCCTGCAAATTTAATACAAAAGATGATTCGTAAGAATATATCAAATATCGCGATGCATACAAATTTTGATCAAACACATCTTAACGAGTATGTTGCAACAGAAATTTTAGGTTATAAAATAGCCAAAAAAGATGGCTTTATAGCTTACTTGGATGTAGATGAAGCATTTGATGATTTTGCAAAAAAAGTTTCTTTAGCATTTGGACTTGAAGTTGCCCGATGCGTGAAGTGTAGTGAGAGAGTCAAACGAGTTGCTCTTACAACAGGTTCAGGTTGTTCTTTGATGAAAAGTTTAGAAGCAGACTGTTTTTTAACTGGTGATGTAAAATATCATGATGCGATGGAAGCAAAAAGTATAAATTTGTCACTTATTGACATTGGTCACTATGAAAGTGAGCACTATTTTGCACAAATTTTAGAAAAACATTTGATAAATTTAGGTTTAGAAGTTATAATTGCGTCATCAGAAAACCCATTTACATATATACACCCTTAAAGGACACCAATGAATCAGCACTTAAAGCAACTTATCGACCTCTCAATCGTAGATAAAGAAATCGATGCGTTTGAGCCACAGATAGAAGAAGCTAACTATAGTTACGAAGCAGCTCTTGCAAAAACAAAGAGTATTGAGTCAGATATTGAAAACTTAACAAACGAAATCAGAGATGAAGAGTTAAAAAAATCAAAAAATGAACTTCATCTTGCTGAACTTTCTCAAAAACTTGTAGAGAACTCTAGAAAAAGTAGTGAAGTAAAAACTGAACGTGAAATGAAATCTTTGCAACTTGAAGAAGAGATAGCAAAAGAACAAGTTATTTTTGCAAATGAAGAGATTGCTAGACTTGAAAAAATTATTGAAATGAAAACAGAGCAGATTGAAGTTGCAAAAACTTCTTTAGAAGCGCTAGCAGCAAATTTAGAGAGTGTAAAAGCGGATGTAGATGCGAAACTTGAAACAATCAATCAAGACAGACAAGAAGTGTTCTTAGCAAAAGAGAAACTTCTTGGTACAATTAACCAAAAAGGTCTTGCATTTTACCAAAAAATTCGTAGATGGGCTAAAAACACAACTGTTGTTCCAGTTGAAGAACAAGCTTGTATGGGATGCCATATGTTAATTAGTGATAAGGTTTTTTCTGATGTGATTCGAGGTGAAGATATAGCAACTTGTCCTCACTGTGGTCGTATACTCTATGTAGAAGTGAACGAAGAGTAGGCTTGAAGCCATTTTATATATTCTACTACCTTGTAAGTGTGACGCTCTATCTTGTAGCGTTGCCACTTATTCTCTACCTCTCATTTAAATCAAAATACAAAGAGTCTATACCTTCGCGTTTTTTTCTTGTTAATAACTCTGCATTCACATGTAATGATGCAATTTGGTTTCATGTATGCTCCTTAGGTGAAGCACGAGCACTTAAGCCTTTGTTGGAGCTTTTGGGTAAAAGAGAGATTCTCATCACAACCATAACGCAAACAGGTTTTGCTGAGGCTAAAAAGTATGATGCAGAAGTAAAATATTTACCCTATGAGATGTTTTTGCCATTTTGGGTTAAGCGACAGAAAATTTTGGTAGTTTTAGAGGCAGAGTTCTGGTATTTGCTCTTTAAAGTTGCATTTGCACGTGGTGCAAAAGTTGTACTCTTAAATGCTAGAATATCAGACAAGAGTGTAAAAAAGTACTTACAATTTGCTTGGTTCTATAAAAGACTTTTAGAAAATGTAGAAGTCGTTTATGCGCAAAGTGAAGTAGATAAAAACCGCTTTTTAGCACTTGGTGCAAAAAATATAGAGGTTATAGGCAATATTAAATTAGCAGGTAAAATTACACACACTCAAGAGTATGAAAAACCAGAAAAAGAGTTGATAGTTGCTGGGAGTACACACGAGACAGAAGAGTTGAGTGTTTTGAAGTCATTTATAGAGTACAGAAAAAGTTATGATGCAAAATTGGTTGTTGTTCCACGCCATCCAGAGAGATTTGAGGATGTGTATAGTTTGATGCAAAAGTATGCGCAAGCTCATGATTTAACACTTTCACGTTTTAGTGAAAAAAAAGCATTTGAGGATGATATGATTCTTTGCGATATGATGGGTGAGTTAAACAATATATATGCAGTGAGCGATATAGCAATCCTAGGTGGAGCTTTTAGAGTAGATGTAGGTGGACACAATCCATTAGAACCTGCTTTTTTTGGATGTAAGATTATTACAGGTAAGCATTTTTTTCATCAGAAAGAGCTTTTTAAATATGTTCATCATGTACAGTATGTAGAACCTGATGAGATACACAAAGCACTTGTTTATGCAAGAGAACTTCCTCCTTCAATGGTTGAAGAGAAAATAAATTTAGAACCAATAGTAAATAAAATATTAGAAATACATTAAGGAATAAAATATTATGGCAGTAGAAAAAGCGTATAAATTACTTGCAGCACAAGAGGGCATTTCAAATAGCAGTGCAAAAGATATGATAGATCGTGGATTGGTCTATGTTGGAAATAAAAAGGTGTTAATAGCTCGTGGAGATATTGATGCAAAAACAACATTTAGAGTAGAAAAAGTTGAACGTGCAAAGCCAATTTTTGAAAATGATGACATTATAGTTATAGATAAACCAGCGTATGTAAACTCAGATGAGATTGAACGTCAGTTTAAGCCTGCTGTACTTTTACACAGATTAGACCGTGAAACAAGTGGTGTACTTATGCTTGTTAAAAATGAAGAATTTCGTCAAAAAGCTATTAAAGAGTTTCAAAAAGACAATGTCTATAAAGAGTACATTGCTTGGGTTGAAGGCATAATGAGTGAGCCTATAGAAGTAGATAAACCAATTCTCACGCAAAAAAAGAACAATAAAGCCTACTCAAATGTTTCGGCAAAAGGTAAGCCTGCAAGAAGTGAATTTTTTCCTGATTTAGTAAGTGCAAATAAAACAAAAATCCAATGTATTATTCACCAAGGGCGTACACACCAAATTCGTACACATCTACGTTATATAGATCATCCAATCATCGGTGATGTGCAGTATGGCGGTCGCCAAGCAAAGCGTGTAATGCTTCATGCGCATAAAGTAAGACTTTTAGGAATGGAGTTCATAGCTCCAGAACCGAAGTCTTTCGCGACTTTTGAATAAATATTTATAAAAGAAACACTTCGATATAATTCGCCACTTATAATGGCACAACAATAGGAGATTTTATGTTTGGTACTTTAACAGATTCATTTAAAAGTGCAATAAAAAAGATTCGTTTTCACGATGATGAAAAGGCACTTACAAAGGCACTCGGTGAACTCAAAAAAAATCTTTTAAAAGCAGATGTAAACCACAAAGTAGTTAAAGAACTCATCGATGAAGTAGGTATTTTAACAAAGCAAAAAGGAATAGGAAAAGACCAGTTTCTTGAGGCGTTACGTGCGACACTCTATAAGCTTCTTGAGATTGGTGGAAATAGAGGATTTGTCTTCGCTCCAAACCCACCAACAGTTATCTTAATGACAGGACTTCAAGGTTCTGGAAAGACTACAACTACAGGTAAACTTGCACTTTATTTAAAAAATAAACAAAAAAAAGTACTTATAGTAGCTGCCGATTTACAGCGTTTAGCAGCAGTGGAGCAGTTACGTCAAATTACTACGCAAATCGAAGTAGAACTTTTTGAAGATGAAGCTACAAAAAATCCTGTTGAAGTTGTTTCTGCAGCGCTTAAATATGCAAAAAGCAAAATTTATGATGTAGTTCTTATAGATACAGCTGGACGTTTAGCAATAGATGATGAGTTGATGAGTGAACTCTCAGATGTAAAAAACATAGCAAAACCAAATGAGATTTTTTATGTAGCAGACTCATTAACGGGACAAGATGCGATTCGTACAGCTACGACTTTTAAAGAAAAAATCGGTATAGATGGTGTAATTCTTTCTAAATACGATGGGGATTCTAAAGGTGGTGTTGCTTTAGGTCTTTCATCTCAAGTTGAAGTGCCACTCCGTTTTATTGGTAGTGGTGAGAAGATGGAAGACTTAGAAGTATTTCTTCCAGACCGTGTTGTAAATCGTCTTATGGGTTTTGGAGACATTGAAGGTCTCGCAGAAAAAACTGCATCCATTATAGATGAAAAACAAGCAAAACATCTTACGAAAAAAATCCAGAAAGGTCAATTTAATTTTAATGACTTTTTAGAACAGATGGAGAGTATGAAGAAGATGGGAAGCATGAGCTCTATCATGGGAATGATTCCTGGTATGGGAAATATGAGTAAAGCCATTAAAGATTTTGATTTAGAAAATTCTGGAGAGCTAAAAAACATAAAAGCTATGGTCTCGTCTATGACTCTAAAAGAGAGAGAAAATCCAGATCTTTTAAATAACTCAAGAAAAGCAAGAATTGCTGTTGGATGTGGTTTAAGTAATGTAGAGATTAACCGTATGATTAAACAGTTTAAAAATGCTGGAAAAATGGCGAAAAAATTCTCTGGAAAAAATGGAATGAAACAGCTTCAATCAATGATGGGACAGATGGGTGGTGCTGGTGGTTTTGGCGGACTACCTAGATAAGCCTTTACATTTAAAAAATATCTAGCTATAATTTCGCCATCGTTTAACTTCTGAAATAATCCCTCTGTGATTAGAAGGTATCTCTGCTTTTGCAGAGATATAAAACGCCAAAAGGCGGTAAGAGGCACAATAACTCCATGTACTACTTTTGTGGTACATAATTATTCTGCAAAAAAACCTCCAAAAATTTATTTAATAACAGGAAAACAAATGACAGTAATTAGACTTACTCGTATGGGAAGAAAAAAACAGCCATTTTACCGTATCGCGGTAACAGATAGCCGTAAACGTAGAGATGGTGGTTGGATTGAATTAATCGGTCACTATAATCCAATGAATGATGAAAAAACATTAGTTGTTGATAATGAAAGACTAGATTACTGGTTGAGTACTGGTGCTCAAATGAGTGACCGAGTTAAAAAAATAACTGGTCGCTAATTATGGTTGCTGATTTTGTCGCACAATTTGCAAAACTAATAGCGTCTAATCCAGATGATGTAAGAGTTGAAGTTCAAGAAGGCGATGAAGTAACAGAAATCGTGCTCTATGCTAATCAAGCCGATATTGGTAAATTGATTGGGAAGAGTGGTAAGATGATAGGTGCTATCAAAACTGTTATCTCTGGCTGTAAAGCTAAAGATGGTGTGAGTTACCGTATCAATGTTGAAGCAGTTTAATAATCAACTTTTGCATATTGCAACTATCGGCAAGACAGTCGGTATTAAAGGTGATATGAAGTTACACATAAAGTCTGATTTCCCAGAACAGTTCAAAAATGGAACTAGTTTTTTAATAAATAAAAAAGATAAAATTACCTTAAGTGAAGTAAATCTTGAGCGTGGACTTGTAAAGATAAATAATCTTAGCAATCCTGATGATTGTAAAAAATTTACAAACGCACAGCTTTATACAACGTATGAAGAGACAAGAAAAAATTGTCATCTTGATGAAGGTGAGTATTTCTTTTTTGATTTGGAAGATTGTCAAGTTTTTGAAGATGGAAAACTTCTTGGTGTAGTAAAAGAAGTTGAGAGAATAGCTGTAACAAATTATCTAAGCATAATAACTGATGAAAATTTAGTTAAAGATGGATTCGCAAAAACTTTTTTAGTTCCTTTTGTAGAGCCATTTAAAAAAGTTGTAGATATAGATAAAAAAAGCATCACACTTAGTGGTGCGATGGATATCTTAGAAGCCTCTTAATGCGTTATACATTTGTTACACTCTTTTCAAATTTGATAAATGGGTATTTTAAAGACTCAATTTTAAAAAGAGCTATAGAAAGTGACTTACTAGAGATTGATTATCTCAATCCTAGAGATTACTCACTTAATAAGCATATGAAAGTTGATGATACAGCTGTTGGTGGTGGTGCCGGTATGGTGATGAACCCACAGCCTCTTTACGATGCTTTAGATGATTTGAAAAAAAACGATGAAAATGTTCATATAATTTTTTTAACTCCAGTTGCTAAACAGTTTGTGCAAAATGATGCAAAACGTTTAGCAACTAAATCCCATATAGCTTTTGTGAGTGGAAGATATGAGGGGATAGATGAGAGAGTGATAGAAAAATATGCGGACGAGGTTTTTTCAATTGGAGATTACATATTAACAGGAGGCGAACTAGCTTCTTTGGTACTATGTGATGCAATTAGTAGAAACTTAGATGGAGTTTTGGGAAATAGTGACTCATTAACTGTAGAGAGTTTTGAGACACCACTTCTTGAGGCACCATCATTTTCAAAACCTCAGGAGTATGAGGGTTTAAGTGTTCCATCAGAATACTTAAAGGGAAATCATAGTAAAATTCGCTCACTAAAATTAGCTCTGTCTGAATGTAAGACTCGATTCTTCCGGCCAGAGCAGCTATTAAAGCATAGAACAAGGAAATCTTATGAGAAATAAGTACATAGAAAACTTTGAAAAAGCACAAACTTCTGAAAAAAACATTCCAGATTTTCGTGCTGGTGATACTGTACGTTTGGCAGTAACAATTAAAGAGGGTGATAAATCTCGTATTCAAGCATACGAAGGTGTATGTATTGCAAAACGTGGTCAAGGTACAGGTAAAACTATAACTGTGCGTAAAATTGGAGCAAATGGTGTTGGAATTGAGAGAATATTCCCAATCTTTACTGATTCAATTAGCGAAATCACAGTTATTCGTCGTGGACGTGTTCGTCGTGCGAAACTATTTTACCTTCGTGAACTTGCTGGTAAAAAAGCTCGTATTAAAGAACTTAGAAGAAAATAATTCTTCTAAGTTAAATCTCTTCCTTCTCATTGCTATTACAAAATAGCAACATCATAAAATAGCTGTTTAAAAAACATACAGTAATCTCCACACATTTATTTTTTTAGTTGTATAATTGCTACGTAATGTACATTAACATTTGGAATCCTAATGGAATATTTAAAAGACTTAGAAGAGGTTGTGAGTATTAACTCATACACAAAAAATAAGGCTGGCGTTGATAGCGTTGGTCACATATTTGATAGATGGTTTGAAGATCTAGGTTTTAGAGTAAAAATCTTTGAGAGAGAGACTATAGGAAATCATAGATATTACATCTCAAAGCATGATGAAACATCAAAAAAACTTCTTTTATTAGGTCATATTGACACTGTATTTCCTCCAGATAAATTTGAAACTTTTAAGGAAGATGAAGAGTGGGTATACGGTCCAGGTGTATGTGATATGAAAGGCGGGAATATAGTCGTTTTAGAAGCATTTCGAAGTCTTCAGAAAAATAATATAGAGATAAAAAATATAGATATACTTTTTGTAAGCGATGAAGAGACAGGAAGTGATGATTCTAAATACTTAACAGCGTCTATAGCTCAAGAATATGATTACTGCTTTGTGTATGAAGCTGCTGGGAAAGAAATGGAAGTTGTGACTGGACGTAAAGGTGTAGGCACTTTTTTTATAGATATTGAAGGTAAGGCTGCTCATGCTGGAAATCATTATAGTGATGGATATGATGCAAATTTAGAAGCTTCATATAAACTTCAAGAGTTAGTCAAACTCACTGACCTGATTAAAGGAACAACTGTTAATGTTGGAAAAATTGAGGGTGGGATAGGAGCAAATACAATTTCTCCACATGCAAATCTTGTTTTTGAATTACGTTACAAACTCTTAAGTGAACGGGATAGGGTCTTAAATGATATAAGTAGGATAGTTGAAACTAGTTATGTAAATGGTACTCTCTCAAAACTAAGTGGAGGAATACAACGTGATGTAATGCAGACATCGGATGCATCCCTTGCACTCATAAAAAATATAGAGAATATATCTGGTCTAAGTATAAAAAGTGAAGAGCGTGGTGGCGTGAGTGATGCAAACATTGTAAGTTCATGTGGAGTCGTCACCTTAGATGGTTTTGGACCGTTTGGCGATGGAGATCATACTGTCTATGAAAGAGCAAGTAAGAGTAGCTTTGTTAGTAGAATAGAACTTAGTGCGAAATTGTTTCAATACTTCATAGAAAAATCTAATTTTTAAGGAAAAAAATATGTCAAAAAGAACAATCGGTATGTGGCTGTATAGTAATAGTGGTGGCGAAAAAATTGGTAATAAAATAATTAAAAAACTTAAAGAGCGAGATATTGAAACTATAAATGACATAAATTTACGTCATGCTATAGCAAAAAATGGGAATCTGATACATAATGGTGTGAAACTTAATAAGCTTGATCTTTTTTTCTCTTACAATGCAGGGGAACAAACGCAGTATCAAGTCTACCTGTATCAGGCGCTCAATCGTATAATTCCAATGATTAACTCTTTTGAATCATTTGCTCTTACTGAAGATAAATTTCACACGTCTTTTGTACTTAGAAATAATGGAATCAAGACCGCTGATTATAAACTTTGTCATAGAGATGATGGAGATCAACTTAAAAAAATTATTAAAAAATGGGATAAAATGGTTTATAAACCAACGGATGGTTGGGGTGGTGTAGGGTTGACAAAGATTGAAAATGAAGCGAATCTTGATATGTTGATGCCTTTTTTAAATCAGATGGATTTACGTTACTTTTATGTTGAAAAATTTATAAAGTATGACAATACAGATTTTAGAATAGACATTGTTGATGGTGAATTTGTGAGTTGTTATGGTAGAAAAGCTGGTGGATCAGATTGGAGAACAAATGTTACATCTGGAGGTTCTGTATTTTTAAGAGATGCCAATGATGAAGTGATTGATATAGCAAAAAAAGCATGTAAAGCTACAGGTGTTGATATTGGAGGTGTAGATATTATTTATGATTTAGAAAAAGAAGAGTATATTGTTTTAGAAGTGAATGGAATACCTGCTTTTGCAACTCCAGAACAAGAGAAAATGGGCTTAAGCTTTAATGATAAAAAGATTGATTTGATTGTAGATTTAATTGATAGAAAAAGTGCAAAATGATACTTCAAACAACTTACTTCTCTTGAAGAATAATTTTAGTAGGATTGCATGAGTGCAATTTAACAAACAATTATGTAAGGCAAAATTTTGAGAGAACAATATACTTCATATAATCAATGTGTAGACTTTTTTAGGTCTGCACAAAAAAAACATCCAAATCTTTTTC
The DNA here is from genome assembly GCA_041595535.1 of Sulfurimonas sp. GTDB lineage: Bacteria > Campylobacterota > Campylobacteria > Campylobacterales > Sulfurimonadaceae > Sulfurimonas. Next base: position 23,924 of record JBFHKA010000034.1, read on the forward strand.
TAGTTGAGTCTATTGGTACAACATGGGAAGAACGAGAAATTATTGCTGTTAGCATTAGTAAAAATGTGCAACAACATAAAGAAAAACCTGCACTTTTATATACAGGAACTATTCATGCCAGAGAGTGGATAGGGATAGAACTTTCTTTAAGCTTTGCAAAATATATTATGGAACATATTGATTACGATCCACAATTAAATAGTATTTTAGACAGAACAACTCTCTATATGGTTCCATGCGCAAATCCAGATGGATTTGAATATTCAAGAAATCACTTCTCTTTTTGGAGAAAAAACAGAAGAAAAAATTCTGATGGAAGCTTTGGAGTTGATTTAAATAGAAACTTTGAAATAGGTTTCGTTCCAAATAAAGACACTACTTCAAATGTTTATTCAGGTCCATATGCTTTTAGCGAACCAGAGACTATGGCACTTAGGGATTTCGCTCTCAGTCATGATAATATTACCATAGCATTAGACTACCATTCCCAAGGAAATGTTTTTTTTCCTGCTCATAATTTTATGCATGAAGATGCAGAGAATGCAATCGATTTAAATCTTCTTGCATCAAATATGGCAGAAGAGATTAGAAAAGAATCAGGAAGAGAATATGGTGTGCATATGGGAAAACCACCTGTACATCTTATTTCTGGGAGTGGAAGGGAATTTTATTATTCTTTGGGTGCCTTGGCACTTGTTGCTGAAGTAGGAACGAGAAATATTAGTGACTATGAAGAAAATATGAGTGGAAATATCGATGAAAATATACCTGCTATAATGTATGCTTTAAGTGAAGCGAATAATTACAAAAAAGAGGATACTTTACCACGTGTTGAAAATTTTATAGCTCTACATGTTACATCTCGAGAAGTAGAACTCTCTTGGAGTTATATGGATGATGATAGCCTTTATTTTGAAATTTATCGTTCAAATAAAAGCAAAGGGCATGCTCAAGTATCTAATAGAATAGGAATGACAAGATTAAAAACATATACAGATAAAAATTTGCCTTCATCAACAAATTATTTTTATTTTATTAGAGCTGTATCCAAAAAAAGACATATTAAATCTCCATTTGCTCAGATGTGTGGGATAAGAACACGCCCTGCAGAAAATATGTTTTCAAAAATACTGTATCCTCTTGCAGAGAGTATAGGTTATGTAGGTGAGAAAACCAAAAAAAATGCACAACATTTTGGTGAAAATTCCTTGTTTGTTGGCTATTCTGAAAAAAAAGGCGAGTGTTTAGGTGTATGTGCTTTTTCCTTAAAAACAATACCAGAAAACGCAATTATAACAAGTGCTTCTATATCCTTTTATCCTATGAATCGAGTTTCTGTACAAGTAGAGAGTTTTGGAGAGTGGAGAGTAGGACAGATAGATGAGAGAACTGTAGAAAATATAGCTAGTTTTGATGATGTTAAAAATGCAAAAGTACTAAGTTATATAGATAGACCAACAGCTTCAGCGCAATTAGCGCAAGGTGTATGGCGTACATATAAGTTTGCTAATCAAGAGATAGCTGTGCTACAAAAAAGTCTTCAAAGACGAGAGGCATATTTTAGAATGGAAGGACCATCTTCCTTACCTCTTGATAGATCCTCACAATTGATGCAATGGGACATTGGATATGGAAAATTCAGTGGAGGATTGACATATAGACCAAAACTTGACATCTCCTACACAATCCATGAAGCAAGAATTGACTTACAATCTGTAGTAAACCTTTCAGCAACAAAAGATAATCTTCTTGATTCGGCACTCACAGTTGGTTTTGATGCTGATGGAAATACTGAGTATGGGTGTGTAGAATTTGACCTTTCAAATTTACCAGAGATGGATAACACTGTAATCTCAAGCGCATTCATAGAATTAGAAGCTAATAAGATTAATTCTCAAAATAATAATTTAAGGTTTCATATTGAAATGATTGTTCCTTGTAAGGGAGAAAAAACATATGAAAAAATAAAGAATAGAGAAATTATTGAAAGAATTGGATACGATGTAAGTGTTGGTGATATTAAAGAGAGTCCAAAACAGAGATTTGTTTTTGATAAATATGCAATTAATGAAATGCTTCTTAATGCCTCAATAAATCATAAAGTTGTATTCGTAATATCAGCATCATCTCCAACGTCTGTTTCAAAATTTCAAAGTGTGGAGTGGTTAGACCAGAAAAGAATGAAATCACCCTCTTTGGTAATTAATTATATTAAGAAGAGAAGAAATCCTCCTGTTGGAGTAGAAAACTTAAGATATAAAATAGAGAATGATTTAATTAAACTAGAGTGGGATAATTCTAAAGATGAAGGTTGTAAAGGTGTTATTGTGGTAAAAAATCCTTTTAGAGTCCCTTGTTCTCCTTATGATGGTCAAAAGTTATATGGTGGAACAGATACATATACATATGATAATTTTGGAGATAAAAATATTCACAAATTTTATGCTGTTTTCGCATATGATGATGTTCCTAATTTTTCCGAGCCAAGATATATAGAGATAAATTAGATAATTTGCGAAGCCCAATAACATTAAGCGGCTTCTAAGCAATATCCTCCTATAATTCCCGTCCACAAACAGAGAGAGACATCACAGAGATGTTTTAAAGAGGTTTGAGATCATTGAAAACTAAGCAAGTAATAGACTTAATAGAAACGAA
>JBFHKA010000035.1:0-26459 GCA_041595535.1 Sulfurimonas sp.
CAAGGTTGTTCGTATTGCACCTTCGTTGGAGTAGTCTGCTGTATCTATACCTGCGCCACCATCGAGTGTATCTGCCCCTGCCTCTCCGAATATGCTATCGTTCCCTGCTCCACCGTCTATGGTGTCTAAACCGCTTCCACCTTCTAGGGTGTCATTTCCTAAGCCACCACCAAGAATGTCATCTCCTTCATTCCCGCGAAGTGTATCATTTCCATCTTGACCATAAAGCGTATTATCATCACTTCCGCCAGAGAGTTTGTCATCTTCAGCTGAACCACTTAAAACTTCCATATTTATGATAAGGTCGCTTCCAGTGTTATTAGCAATTGTTACATCACCCTGATAGATACTTGCTACAACGCCTCCTGCAAATCCTGTAAAGTCCATTGTGTCAGAGCCTAGACCACCATCAAGGGTATCATCTCCTAAGTCATGGAAGAACGTGTCATTTCCAGCTTCACCATAAACTTTATCGTCTCCATCACCACCATTTAAAGTGTCATCTCCCGTTTCACCATAGAGTGTGTCGTTACTAATGGAACCATCTAAAAAGTCATTTTGTGCTCCACCAAAAATGGTATCTGCTCCACCCAAACCAACAAGCGTATCTGCCCCTGCTAAACCTGTGAGAACATTTGCTGCATTATCTCCTGTAATAACATCATCTTTTTCACTACCAATGACTTTTTCAACATTTTGAATTGTGTCATTTATACCTGCACTCGTTACTGTGTTTGCACTCAAATCTACCGTAACACCACCATTATCAGTAACAAAAGAGTAATCTACTGTATCCTCTCCATCACCACCATCAATGGTATTTGTTCCACTTTGACCTATAAGTGTATCATCGCCTTCATCGCCGCTAAGGATGTCATCACCAGCTCCACCATCGAGTATATCATCTCCAAGAGCGCCACTTATTGTGTCATTTCCTTCATAAGCTGTAACCGTATCCTCTCCATCGCCACCATAAACAGTGGAGTCTCCATGGGATGTAAAAATTATATTATTGTTTGGGTTTGTTGCTAAAACAACGCGTTCATCATCATCCATGAAATCTTCATAACCTGTTGGTGAAGACCAATCTATCTCTTTGGTAACAAAATTTAGTCGTCCTTGTCCTGTAAGACTTAAAACATCAGGTGTCTCAACGCTCTCTCCTGGTAAAAGATTGTCTGTACTAAAAGTCGAAGTAAAGTTTATAACAGCCGTAACTTCTTCCCCTTGGGAAAGATTGTCTGGGTATGTCATAGTAAATCTAGCTTTACCAGTGTTTTTATTGACTGTAAAACCATCACTTATAAGGTTTCCAGCTGAATCATAAACAGCTCGTGGAACTTCCCAAGTCCCATTGTTGTATGTCGCTCCAACTATCTTAAAGCCATCTGGTAAATTAGAGATACTAATAGCGCTTATTCCAAACCCTATTGGCTGTTCTGGTCGTATAGATAAATCACGTGCTAATTGCGATTCTGAGGTAGGATCCGTTGCATTTGTTTTAAAATACTTTGGAGCATCAGAGTAAATTACCATCGAGCGTGTATTGTCTGTGCCATCACTGTTTGTTGAGTAATCAAGTGTTTCTGGTTGAAACTGCGCTTCTGGAGTATCTACTAGAGCACCATAAGAACTTCCCCCACCTCCATCAACTTCAGTGACAAGACCAGCGCTATTTTTTGTTTCTAATTTTGCTGTTTGATAGGCGGTGAGCGTAAATTTCAATCCTGCTTCAACTGCATCATTGACTGCAGATATATTGACATTTACTGGATTATCATCAGATGGTTTATAAACTGCATTAAAATTGTTTTGTTCAGGTTCTTCTGCAGGTTTTGCTATATTTTCGTCTGTCTTCTTATAGTGTTCTAACTCATCTTGAAGTACTTGTACCTCCTGAAGGAGTTGTGAAAAGTTTTCATTATCTGGTTTTGGTTCTTCCTCTTTTTTATCTGAAAACTCTTCGTTTAATTTTACAAAGTCGTCTGTAACAACGGATTCTACGGGAGATTCTTTGACATCATCTATCTGCGCGAGAATATCACCAATGCTAATTGTTACGGAAGGGAAATTTAGAGAAGCGGTATTTTGTGTAAAAGCTAGTAGCCCCATGGAGACAAAGGTAATAGTTCCCCCATCAGGTAATTTTAAAAGTATATCCCCACCCACTAATTGATAGGTGGTATCTTTAAGATCTACAGGAAATTCTATACTATCATCAGGTCTAACAAAGACCTGTAAATCTTCACCTTTTTGAGGTAATTTCTTAATCGTTATTTTGCTACTTTTATACTCTACACCGTTTTTTTGTTCCATGGATAACCCCACCTTTGAGCTAATAGTTATTATAGCACTATTTGTCAATTATTCTAATAAATAGCCTAGAAAAGCCTATCTTTAGGCACAATGAAAACATAGGTGATAGCAGTTTAAATTTTTTTATGTTTTACAAAAACATCGTGAAAAATAGTAAATTTTAAAGTTTCGTAGGAAATAGAAGTAACTTACGCTATAATTTCGGCTCGAAAGAAACTAAAAGAAAGTGGGTGATGTGATATGCCTGGTATTATACTACGCCATGATGATAATTTTGACGCTTCTTATAGACGTTTCAAAAAGCAGACTGACCGTAACTTAATCGTTACAGAAGCTCGTGCTCGCCGTTTCCATGAAACAGCAACTGAAAAACTTAAGAAATTCAAAATTGCATCTCGTAAGAAAATGCTTAAACGTCTTTATATGATGAGACGTTACGAATCACGCCTGTAGACACAAGCCTTCGGGCTTGCGTTTATCTTCAATGCAAAAATAATCTTCCAAAATAAACTCTTATCTAAAAACAATTCTACTTTTGTTTTCTTAGGCGAAGATGAACTCAAAAAAATAGAGTATTTTTACACCAAAATGCATACCGAGGAGATCTTTACAGACACTTGGCTGAACTTCTTTGGTTATGGCTACATCATGTATGCTAAACCACTCAAGTCACTCTTCTATATTAAACACATTAACTACAATAATTAACAAATCTTCATAAAGTCTTCATTTAATTCCATTATCATTAGAGGATTTTGTAAAAATCGTTAATTTTACTCTACAAGGTGATGGCGACTTAAACAGCAATTACGGGTGTTAAACTGCAAAGAAGTTCTGACAAATCATTTGTAGCATATATTTTAACAAGCAAATTCATGATCGAAATAAAAAAAAGGACACAGGATGAAAACAATGTTTAGATTAATTCTATCGACGCTTCTTTTAGTCGCGTTAAGTTCGGTGAATGCGCATGCTGAATCGCACAAGAAATCTTCAGACTCGCACTCTTCAGATTCGCACTCTTCACATAAAAACGTGGCTCCAGTAGCAAATGCCGGCATTGACCAAAACGTAGCAAAAGCTTCAACGGTCAGACTTGATGGTTCAAAAAGTTCTGATGCAAATTCAGATCATTTGACTTACACTTGGAAAATTACTTCCAAACCAAAAAAAAGTCGTGCGAAACTTTCAAGCACAACTACAGTGAAACCGACATTTAAAGCTGATAAAACTGGAACCTATGTTATCAGATTAGTTGTAAATGACGGAAAGCTTGATTCCGCAGCAGACAGTGTGACTATCCATGCTTCAACAGAAGTGCCGGATCCAACACCGACACCGGATCCAACACCGACACCGGATCCAACACCGACACCAAATCCAACTCCACCGGCGACTACTGGAGAATATACGCTTTTAGCATGGAACGACTTGGGAATGCATTGTATGGATGGTAGTGACTTCTCCGTATTCACTATTTTACCTCCATACAACAACTTAGACGCGCATTTAATTCAAAAAGTTGGTACTACGAACAAACATGTAACGACTGGCGTGACATTAACGTACGAATCTTATAATTATAATGATCACATAAACACTACAAGTAGTACAAAAACTAACTTCTGGGATTATGTAACATCTCTATTTCCAGGCGCTTCAAATGTACCTGACGTTGGTTTAACAGGCAATAAAACTCCATCGGCTACTCCTCAAGCTATGCATTATGATGCGGCGAACAACTGGTTTTCTGCAGAAGGTATTCCTATCATAAATCGTGATGATGATAACTTAACCAACTACTACCCAATGGTAAGAGTTATTGCGAAAAATACTGCTGGAACGACATTGGCATCAGCAGATATTGTGCTTCCTGTAAGTGATGAAATGGATTGTAAAAAATGTCACGCGAGCACAGTTAGCTCAACTGATGCAAGACCTAATGCTGGATGGGAAAACAATTCAAACCCAGCTCAAGATTTTAAATTTAACATCTTGAAATTGCATGATGACAACCATCCTATAGATAGTGCTGATTTAGCAACATTACAAGCTAAAGGTTATACATATCAAACAAGTTTATATGACACGGCAAAAGCAGGCACTCCTATTTTATGTGCAGCTTGTCATAGCTCAAATGCACTTGGAACTACAAGTGTTGGAAATGCGCAACCGTTAACCGTTGCTTTACACGGTAAACACTCAGATGTCATAGATCCAAGCAATGGCTTAAGATTGAATGATTCTGCAAATCGAACATCATGTTATAGCTGTCACCCAGGTTCTAGTACACAATGTTTAAGAGGTGCTATGGGCGATGCGAAAGATGCAAATGGCAATCAAACTATGCAGTGTCAAAGCTGTCACGGAACTCTAAGCGATGTTGGCAATCCAAATCGTACAGGATGGTTAGATGAACCAAACTGTCAAGCATGTCACCAAAATGGGCAAAGATATACGTCAGCTTTAGCCAACGGAATGCTAAGAGCGGCACTTGACACTCAATTCGCTACAAATCCGAACACACCAGCACCAGGGGTTAGTATGTATAGATTCAGTACTGGTCATGGGGATCTTCAATGTTCATCATGTCATGGTTCAACACATGCTATCTTCCCAACGAGCCATATTCAAGACAATATGCAAAGCATCAATGTTCAAGGACACAGTGGAACAATCTCTGAATGTACTTCATGTCATACGACTATGCCAAGCACAACCGCTGGTGGACCTCATGGAATGCATACTGTTGGGGATAGCTGGGTTAAATCACATCAAAGTGTTGCGGAGAAAAATTCCGCTCAATGTACAACGTGTCATGGAGCAGATTACAGAGGTTCCGCATTATCAAAAACATTTAGTGCGAGAACGTTAAGTAAAAAAAGCTACGCAAAAGGACAAGCAGTAAGTTGTTACGATTGCCATAATAAAAAATGGTAAATCAAGCATAAAATAATTTTCTCTTTGAATATGACATGAAGTTGTATTCAAAGAGTTCCATGACACAAAAGACTCTAAAGTCTTACCTATCTCCAATCTGTTTATCACAAATAGTATATCCGTACTCAATTATCTCTTTAGCACGATTGAAATCAAGCGTTCCACATAAGTTTCTAGGTATCTTAATCTCGATGTCAGGAGGGTAAGCTGCTAGTTTCATTCTTGCCATAGCACCCTGCATTGTATCTATTGTTTGTGTCGCGATTTGGTACATTCCATTTTGCGAAGTGAGTGAGTCAGGAAGTGCAAGCTGAGAAAAAAATTCCTTTATCTTATTACTCTTGGCTTTACTCTGTTTTGGTGTTGCAAAAGATATATCTGCATCTGCTTTTGCGCCTAAATTAACAGCAATAATAAGGTCGGTACTATCATGAAAAGTTGGTGCGATAGGAACTGGGTTTAATACCCCACCATCAATTAAATACTGTCCATTATAAAGATAGGGTGTAAAGAAAAGAGGCATGGAAATTGAAGCACGAATTGCACTCAATAAAGGACCTTTATTAATCCAAATCTCCTTTTCCTCTTTACTATCTGAAGCAACAGCGGTAAACTTAATTGACAAATCTTCAATCAATGGATTTCCAACAAGTTCTTCCATCTTTTTCATCAGCTTCTCACCTGAAACCAAACCACCCGAACCTTTAAAATCAACCATTTTCATCATTCCAAGAGTATCGAGCTCAAGTAACCAATTTGTATATGCATCTAACTTACCCGCCGCATAAAAACCACCCACTAAAGCACCTATAGAAGAGCCACTAATGGACTCTATCTTATAGTTATGTTCCTCAAGCCAGCGAATAACCCCAATGTGTGCTATACCTCTTGCTCCGCCACTTCCAAGAACTAACGATACTTTTTTTTTCTTCATCATAGCTTCCCATACATTTCATTGTAAAAGTTTACTGCATACCTATCACTCATACTTGCAATATAATCTGCTATAACTCTATGTTTAGCGCGCATTTGCAACTGTGCATAGTAGAACTCTGGGAGCATCTTCTCCTCTTGCATCAGTCCACTATAAAGCCCTTTAATCGCTTGCTTGCCTGCATACATTTTTCTTACTATATTTTTATGTTGATACATTTTAAGAAAAAGAAGTTTTTTAAGTTTTTTTATCTTTGTCTCTAGCTCTTTTGCAAAGCCTATAGGCATTTCAATATTGTTATCTTGAATGTTTGGTTTAGAATATTCTAAAAGAGAGTACACAAGATGGTTTATAAGGTGTGAGCTAAAACGGTAACGAAACATTTCATCATTCTCAGTACCTACACCTTCAAGTGCTACTTTTTCAAGTACCTCTCGTACAAGTTCGCTCTCACGTAAGTCTTCAAAGCTGATGATTCCTGAATTCACACCATCATCTATATCATGGCTCATATAGGCTATCTCATCAGCACGATCGACTATCATTGCTTCAAGAGATGGATGCTTGTCTAGGTTAAATTGCTCATGAATTATTTCAGGAAGAAAAGATTTTCTGTATGGATAAGAGTGTTTTAAAATTCCTTCTAATGTAGCAAAGGTAAGGTTTAATCCATCAAAACCTTTATAGCGTTTTTCTAGTTTAGTAACAACGCGGAAACTTTGAAAATTATGTTCAAATCCATTTTTGAAGCCATCGGCTTTTAAGCATTCATCTAAGGTGTCGCCCCCAACATGCCCAAAAGGAGTGTGCCCTAAATCATGTGCAAGAGCAATAGCCTCTGCTAAAGATTCGTTAAGTTCTAGTTGAGAGGTGATAGAACGAGCAATTTGTGAAACTTCTATGGAATGGGTAAGACGAGTGCGAAAGAAATCGCCCTCATGATTTAAAAAGACTTGTGTTTTATACTCAAGTTTTCTAAAGGAACCTGAGTGAATAATTCTATCTCTGTCACGAGCAAAAGGATTACGAAAGTCTTTTTCTATTTTATAAAAACGCTCATGATTTTGCATTATGCTTTTTTAATAAACTCAGTTTTTAGGTAAATCTTAGTACCGTTTACACGACCCTCGATGTGGTCATCCATATCGGCTGGAAGAGAAATACGAGTTACAGTTGTACCACGTTTTGCAGTAAAACCAGCACCTTTTACTTCTAAATCTTTAAGAATTACAATAGAGTCACCCGCTTTAAGCTCTACACCATTTGCATCTCTATAAACCATTTTGTTTGCATCTGCATTCAGAGCTTTATCAAGCCAAGCTTGCTCTGCTTCTTCAAAATACATCATCTCTAGTAAATCTTGACGTCCAAGTTTATTTAATAAAATAGCACTCATCACTTTTACGGCTGGTGTCTCACTCCACATAGAGTCATTAAGACAATTAAAGTGCGTCTCATCAAGTTCACCTGAGTCTATTTGTGACTTGCACGTAACACATACATAAACTGATCCATCATCACTCTCTTCACCCTGTGGCACGGCTAAAACACTTAAATCTTCACTACTTCCACATAACTCACAAACGCCATTACTTCTAACTTCTAAACTCATACATTACTCCTTAATTTTATTTCATAAAATGAAGGAAACCCTCCATTTATTAGTCCGTAAAAGGAAGTCGTCCCTTTCACTCACTTGCGCCGTTGAGGCGACTAAAGTTTTTATTTCTACTTACTGCTTAATAACAGTTCCTACACCTTCACTTGTTAGAACTTCAAGCAAGATTGAATGCTCTACTCTCCCATCGATGATGTGTGCTTTTTCAACGCCGCCATGAATTGCTTCAAGACAAGCATCGACTTTTGGAATCATACCGCCATGGATAGTTCCATCGGCCTTATAAGCCTCTATTTGACTCTCTGTAAGCGTATCTAAGAGATTTTTATCTTTATCTAATACGCCTACGATGTCTGTCATAAATATAATCTTACGTGCACCAATCTCAGCAGCTATTCTACTTGCTGCTAAGTCTGCATTGATGTTAAATCCCGGGTGATTTACCGCATTACCTGAACCAATCGGTGCAATTACAGGGATAAATTTCTCTTCAAGGAGTTTGTGAATAACTTTAGCATCTACCTTGGTTATTTCTCCTACCAGACCATATTTTCCACCCGCTTTTGGCTCTGCTGTTATAAAGTTTGCATCTTTACCGCTTACACCTATTGCTCTGCCTCCGTGCATATTGAGAAGCATTGTAATTTCATTGTTAATACTTCCGCTAAGAACCATCTCCACAACTTCCATGACCGCTTCACTTGTTACACGCATTCCATCTACAAACTCGCTACCGATTTGTAGTTTATCAAGCATTTGGTTGATTTTATTTCCGCCACCATGAACAATTACAGGTTTAATTCCTACAAGATATAAAAGAATAATATCTTGAGCAAATTTATCTTTTAACTCTGGGTTTATCTGCGCGGAACCACCATACTTGATAACAAAAATCTCATTCGCATATCTTTTAATGTAGGGAAGTGCCTCAAGAAGTGTTTTAGCTGTCTCTATTTTTTTTATCATTCTTCTTTTTACTCTTCTTCATTAAACTCAATATCTTTATCAGATACTTTTTTCTCATCTACAACTTTATTAAATGCTTTATCAGCCTCTTTTTCGTTGTAATTTCTGCACTCTTTAGGAACTGTAACCCCTGGCTCACTCGCTACCTTGTCACACATAGTCGCATTTACGGTGAAATTCGAACATCCACTGAGAAGAAGTGCTATAAGCAATACTATTTTATACATGTAAATTCCTATTTCTTTTTAATAATTAAGTCTAAATATTTTTTAGGCGTTACTTTTATCATCTCTTGCGCTAACCAGCGTATTTGAAAATATGCCGCCCCACTATCCCGAAGTGAGAAGTAGTTTTTTAAGCTTCTAAGGTTAAATGTTACAACCATATCTACTTTCCAGTTATCAGTAACCACATGCTTAAAAGCATCACCAACATTACGTTTTTTCTTCCCAGCTTGAAGTGCATCAAAAAGTGCTTGTGCATTACCTTGATGCTCTTCTAAAAAAGGAAAAGAACTCTTAGCAACAGAAATCTCACGAAAATCTTCTACTTTTTTAGATTGAAAATCTAGCTTATCATACATAGAGCCAATCTCTACACGGTTATACTCTTTATCGCACGTAACAAACATATCTAGTTCTAAAATCTTCTCTATGAAAAACTCTCTATCTCCGCCATGTTTTGAAGCTACAAAAGCGTTAATAACAGAACTCATAGTGTAACGCGTACTACGAACACTAATAGCCTGAATACGGTGACGTGCATGTTCTTGAAGAACTCCGCGAGAAGTTCCTCGAATTAAAAAGCTAAGATTTGCGTGTTCTAAAATAGAGTGATGGAAATGTGTCCAAGCTAAATTATCAAGGAGTTCAGACTCTTCAATGTCATTTAACGCATCACACATTGCAGGTGAAGGTAATTGGTGCTCAATATTTTTTACAACTTCATTTTCACTGTTTTGAAATGAATCATAACAAGTACGAGCAGCAGATTCTGCCACACCAATACCTGTCTCTTGAAGCAAAACTACGTTAGGTTTGGAGTATTCTACACCATACATATTTTCCATAGCACCATCCTCTATTGTAATAGTGCTATTTTACTATAAAAAACTTATAATTGTATCCCTCTTAAAGTAATCTAAGACTCTTTTATCTTGATATACTAACCCCTATCCCGATTTTTTCCACATAATTGTTATAATCAATCAAGCTCTCCCCATACCCAGCAAAACCTTTAATATACAAGAAAAGACTGTTGTTATAAATTGGGTATGTATAACTTGTATCTATTGCGCCTTTTCCTTGAAAATTGTTTCTAAGTAAAACAGTAAGAACATTTTTTTCATATGGGAGTGTAAACTTAATTTCACCATGACCCATAATATCAATAAAATCAGGGTTGTAATCACGATTATCTTCCATTCTATACCACAAGGTTAACTCACTAAAAAGAGCTTTATATTGAAAAAAAGATTTAAATGTCAAGTAGTTCCATGATCTCTCGTATGGTAGTCCTAGACCATTTGATTCATGTGCTGCTGAAAATTGAACAGCTTTATAATATGGTAAGTGAGTTGGAAAAGTCACCATTATCTCAGGGTTATAATCACTCTCTCTAAAAAATGCATCATCTTCATATCGTTGCCAAAAAGAGTGTTGTGTATATGCAACGCTATAAAGTTCACCTAAGCCAAAAAGATTTGGTGCAAAATCATACTTAAAACTGATTTGAAACTCAACTTCTGTAGCATCTGTAGTTCGTCTTCCAGGCATGTCATAATTACCATTTAATCGTGCACTAATTGGCAGTAAATAGTTAGTATGGTGCGATTTTATGTTGAAGTTTGATTGAAGCATCTGGTAGATTGTTTCTTTTGTCTCATTATTTTCTATATTATCAAGTGAGCTATATACATCATCCAAAGTATCTGTCACTTCTTGATCTACTAAACTATCTTGTGCTTCTTGAAAACTCTGCGCTGCTGCTTTGTACCATTTTGCTGCTTCTTCTTCATTGACCTTGGTACCTTGTCCAGTTTCATACATCTTTGCTAACTTGTATTGCGCTTGGCTATTATTCTTTTGGACTGCTAAGACTTTAAAAGCAACAAGAGCTCTAGTATAGTCACCTACCTTGTATATTTGCAGAGCCTCCTCATAAGTGAGTGCTTGCAAATTTGCAATCAGTAGCGCTATAAACAGTACGATTTTTTTCATCTTTTTCTCCTTGTTGATTTTATCTTGAGATGCTAATTCCTATGCCAATTTTTTGGACCTTGTTGTTATAGTCTATGAGAGATTCTCCATATCCGCTAAAACCTTTAACATATAAAAAGAGATCATCTCTGCCAAGCAAAGGGTAGGTGTAGTTAAGCTCTAGTGAATCATGTCCGTTAAATGCGGCTTGAAGTTTAAGCCCTAATAGGTGTTTTTTATAAGGAAGTGAAAACTTAATATGCCCATAGCCTAGATACTTTAGAAGGTCTGGATTGTATTGCAAAGCACTATCCCAACTAGACCACAATTTCAACTCACTAAAAAGATATTTATACTGAAAATAGCTCGTTGCATAAAAATAGTTCCAAGAGCGCTCTTCAGACCCCCCTCTTCCATTTGATTGATGTGCAAACCCAACACGGAACGCTTTAAAAAAATCGCTCCCTTCTATAGTAGGAATAGGAAAAGTAACAAAAACTTCTGGATTATAATTCGTCTCTCTAAAATATGCAGATTCTGCATAAAGTTGCCAAAAAGCGAGTTGCGTGTATGCTACAGTATAGATTTCATTGAATCCTAACATATTAGCAAACATATCATACTTTATACTAACCTGGAACTCTGTTTCAACTTTAAGAGGTGTATGTGCGCTTGTGCCTGCGCCTGTTTTAGCATAATCTTTATTGTCTACACGTGCACTCATAGGCAAAAAATAGTTTGCCCCATACGCCTTAATATTGTAAAGCGACTCAACATACTGCTTTATAGTGCTTTGTGTTTGGGTGTCTGTTTTGTCTAAAGTGAGGTAAATCTTTTTCTGCTCTTTTGCTGTATCTCTTGTTGGATCAACTTTTGTCTGGTAGTAGTACCCTCTTGAAGAGAGCTTATAGTAGCTAAGTGCTTTTTGCATATCTACCTTACAGCCCTCTCCATGCTCATACATATAGCCTAATATGTATGCTGCGTCATTGTCTTCATTCTCTTTTGCAAGTTTTGTAAACATTTTTAGTGAAGTTTTAAAGTCACCTGCTTTGTAAACTTTATAAGCCTCTTCGTATGCTGTTGTTGCCATAAGAGCTCCAGTGAACAAACATACTAACAGAAGAGCCTTTATCATCTCTGTACACCATCTAAGACTGGAACAAAATCACACTCTTCTAGCTCAGTCTCTTGAATTGAGGAACCTATTTTTCTAAATTTTGTAATTACTTGTTTGGAACCTTTTTGCATGGGAGCAACCAAAATGCCCCCGTCTGCTAACTGTTCAAAAAGTTTTTGAGGAATCTGTTTGGCAGTTGCTGAAAATAAAATCCTATCATAAGGGGCATAAGAAATCCAGCCATTTTGCCCATCGTCTGTTCTTGTATGGATGTTTTGTATCCCTAAGTTTTTGAAGCGTTTTTTTGCTTCTATCATCAAAGATTCTATTCGCTCTATTGTAAAAACACCACGAAAGAGATGTGAAAGGACAGCTGCCTGATACCCACTTCCACAACCAACTTCTAAAACTTTATCTGCCCCTTTAGGCTCTAAATACTCACTCATCTTTGCAACCGTTAAAGGAGAACTTATATACTGTGATGCACCTATAGGAAGGGCATCTAGCTTATAGGCACTATGTCTAAAACCTGATGGAACAAACTCTTCCCTACTTGTGGAGGCTATTGCATTTTTTACCTCATCACTCAGTTTAAATATTGCATGACACTCCTGTGCCAATCTCGCTGTTTTTGTTGCTGTTATTCTGTCCAAATTATTGTATCCCCACATCAAGATAGCGTCGCATCAAATCTATCTGACTTTTTTTATACTCTATGCTTAAGCAAGCTACATTCCCATTATATGTAGCTTCGCCTTGTGGAGTAATTATACCACTCTTTTTCGAGCATTGCGAATTGAGCGAATCACTTGCTATAACATAGCATTGATTTATAATGGCAAGTGCTCGTGTGAGTGTAGTGAAATGCTCACTTCTAAGTTCGCCCCACCAAGAAGGAACAGCAATTACATCTGCCCCTTCACATCGTTTCCACAACTCTTTAAAACGCAACTCAAAACAGACAAGCACCGCTATTTTTACACCAGCAAGTTCTATGATTTGGATTTCTTCATCAGTACCTTCGTGCATATACTTCTCTTCATTTCCAAGATGAAAGAGCCTTGCTTTAGGACGTTCTAAGACAACTTCACCCTCATAAAAGACCTTTACAAGATTGAAAATCTCTTCGTTACGTGCGTCTAACATAGTGAGAATAATTATTTTATTTTTTGCGTGTTTTTTTATCTCTTTTGTTGCGTATGTGCTAAAGGCTACAGCCTTGTCTATGTTCTCATAATCAAAACCAGTAAGGCAAACTTCTGGAGCTACGATAATACTGTTTTGTGGGGCTTTATCTATATTTTCTAAAAGTGTTTGAAGATTGTTTTCATACCCTTGTGAGGTTTGAAAAAGAAGTGATACGAGATGTGCAGGCGAGCCTTGCATGGACTCACTCGTTATCATCTTCGTAGAGTTCATTAAATTGTGAGAGGAGAAAATCTACACTCTCTAAAACGCTGCTATCAAGCTCTGTTGCATCTACTTCTATAAAATCTGAACCTGTATATGTCATAGCAAAAGTAGAAGTTTTAGCCGCTCTATATGTTTGAACCTCTTCTCCTAGTGCTAGTTTAATATAGACAAAATGTGTATCTTCACCGGTAAGCTCCTCTAATGAAATCATCAAGGTTGCACTGTCTTGTTCCCCCATTTTAACACCCTCTTTTTTAAGGCTCTCTCGCATCTTGTTTTTTATAGAATCGAGAGTTTCAACTTTCAAAGAAGAGAGTTCATTCTTGACATAGATATTTGCTTTTTGCAAACCCGTAAGTGTCCAAAAACCTGCAGCTTGTAAGGAGTATGCCAGAAGCAATAAAAATATATATCTCATTATTTTGCCCTATAAAGTTTATTCATCTTTTGGAGGTCTTGTAAGTACTCTTTTTTCTTCACATAACCAGCTGTCTGATAAAAACTTTTTTGTTTTTTTGGATCTATAAAGAAAACTCTTGGGGTTATCTGTGTTTGATACTCTGGAGGGAAACTCTCAATATCATACTTTTTATCTACTATAAGAGTAATCACTTCCTTGTCAAGATAAGGTTTTATAAGTTTAGAACTTAAGGTATTTCTCTCAAACTTACGACACCAAGGACAGTAATCAGCCCCTAAAACCATCATAAGTGGTTTGTCCTCTTTTTTCGCCTGAGCTAGGGCACTTTTATAATCTCTAAAAAAGCCCATCTCTTTTGCAAAATCATCAACATTCGCTCCAAAAAGAGCAAGAGAGAGGAACAATAGTATTATTAATTTTTTCATTATCAACCCCATAATATAAAAAAGTTTGCCACAAAGAGCAATGCGAGTTTAACAAGTAAAAGTACGGTTGTACCTATAATGTTTCCAATCTGACACGAAGTACAGTGTTTGTACTGTTTTCCTTCATGCTGTGCATAAAAGAAGTATACTACAACTAAAGCGAGCATTCCCATAAGCGTGTAATTCTCAACATCTTTTAAGAGTGCTATATTTTGTGCATCTATAAAAAAACTCATAATGAGTCCTACTATTGCAACAACAAGCAAGAGCTTAAAAGCTTGCAGGATTCTGTCGCGTTTAAACACAGTAGGACAATCATTTTTTGTTATAGAATCTGTTCCAAACTCTAATTTAGAATCAAAAAGTTTTTTCTCCTCTGCACTGAGTCTCACTCTAAAGTTTGAACCATAAATATAGTCAATCTTTCTCTGAATGGTTATAGAGAGTTCACCATCAACTTCTAAAAATTTCTGATTGCCTTCTCTATCTTCATACATGAGCTTAATACTCTCATATCTCTTTGTCTTAGCACTTAAACCTGGGAAATATGCTGTTGTCTCTACAGGTTCAACTACTCCATTACGTGTGAGTACTTTTGGATTAATTAGTTCGAGGTACTTGCCCTCGTTTTTTATTACAATAACACAAAGAGGAGACTCAATTTGAAACGCAGCAAGGGCAGTTAGATCATTTGCCTCCATAGTGTCTTTGAGGTCTTGAATCAAACTAAAAAGCTTCTCATCAAAAAAGCGTACATTAGCACCAAACTCCAAACTAGGTGTAGTCGGATATGTTGTTATCTCTCTTACCATCTTAGTTTTGACCTAAGGCAAATACATTTGAAAGTGTATTGATATAGTTAAAATAACCCGTGATAGAAACCGCTTCGAGTATCTGGATATCACTATAACCCATCTCTTTTAAAGCATCAATTTCTTCTTTTAAGATTTTATAGTTATCTTTCTTAGAAGCTTTTATACAAAAGTTTAAAAGTGCTTTCTCTTTTGCATCACAACTTATAGACTCTACACCTTGAAGTATCTCTTCTATTCTCTGTTCTGTCAATCCCAACATTTTTGCGATGTTTTTATGTACATCCACACACATAACACAACCATTCTCTTTTGAAATTAAAAGTGCGATTGCTTCTTTTATATTATACGAGAGTGTTGTCTCTTCAAGCAGATACTTTTGTATCATGTAGTCTGTCGCGAAATAGACTTTATCATCGAGTGCTAGGAGCTTAAATATATCTCCAAGTTGACCTGTTTTTTCTAAAATAGGTTTTGCTTTTGCTTGTATTTCTGGGCTCATTTCTTCAAATTCTGGTAGTTTTATGTGTGCCATGTTTACCTCTTTAATGCTTAAAATAGTAAAAACGTTAAGTTCTACTTATCGTTTCAAATTATAGGGTATAATTCTTATAGTAATATTAATAGGATTTATAAATGGAATACAAAATATCAGAATTAGTTGAAAAGACACAAGTGCCTAAATCTACCATTTTGTACTATATTCGAGAGGGACTTCTACCTGAAGCAAAAAAGATAAAGTCCAATGTTCACAGATATAATGATGAACATATTGAACTTATAGAATACATCAAATATATGCAACAAGAGATAGGAAGCACAAACGAGCAAATAAAAACAATCCTACAAAATAAAAACCAATCTCTCTCAAGCTCATTTTCAATGTTAGCACCCCTTATGCAAACGCTCAGTGCAATTCCAAACAACGCTATACACTACTCAAAAATAGAATTTATTAAAACATACGAATTAGATGAAAACCTAGTTGAAAAACTTTTAAAAGATGGCATTCTATCTCCTCTTGGTGCTAATGATTTTACAGACAAAGAGGCTTCCATAATAAGACTCATAGAAAAGTTTCAAGAAGTTGGCGTAGAATATGGAATGATACAAGAGTATGTCCATCATGCCAAGGCTTTATCGGACTTAGAAATTAAAATGCAAAAAGAACTTTGTGGTGTAAGAGACGAAGAGAATTTTTCAACGCTATGGAAGATTATGTTTGAGACGCTCTTTAACGCCAAAGAGTATATCTTTAGCAGAGCGACACATAAGGTACTTTTTAAAGCACTCAAAGATGAGATAAATAAAAAGCCTGCTGCTTAAAAATCATCATCAAAAGTTAAACTACCTTTTGAGTAGTTCGTAACTGTACCTTCAAAGAAGTTTGTTTTTTGGTCATTAAATTTTGAAAAGTCATCGACCCATTTGATTGGATTTTCAACATTGTAAAGTTTTTCAAATCCAACTGAACGTAATCTATCATCTGCAAGATATTGAATATATTGCTCTAAAATACCATCCGTTAAGCCCAATATTTGCCCTTGTGTAATGTATTTACCCCAATCTGATTCAAGCTTTACAGCCTCTTTAAACATCTCTATAACTTCAGCTTTGAGCTTCTCAGTAAAAAGGTCTGGTCTCTCTTTTCTTAGTGTATTAATAAGATTCTGAAAAAGCACAAGGTGTGTTACTTCATCACGTTGAATAAAACGTATCATCTGTGCAGAACCAAGCATTTTTCCAGCACGTGCAAGTGTGTAAATATAAGTAAATCCACTGTAAAAGTATATACCTTCTAAAATCTGATTTGCAAAACATGCCTTTACAAAGTTTGCCTCACTTGGATTTTTTGCAAGCTCTAAATAGACTCTTGCGATTGCATCATTTTTACTTTTTAGCATCATATCGCGACGCCACAAATCATAAATTTCTGCTGAGTTTGTTGAAATACTATCAACCATCACAGCGTAGCTTTGAGAATGCAGCGCTTCTTCAAAACTTTGACGTACTAAAATAAGATTTATCTCTGGAGAGGTTACATAAGGATTTACATTGTCTATAATATTATTTGTTTGAAGTGAATCCATAAAAATAAGTTGCGAGAGTGCCTTGTCATACGCTGTTTTTTCCGCATCTGTAAGCTGTTTGTAGTCATTCACATCACGTGTCATATCTACTTCTTTTGGGAACCAAGTATTGTTTAACATCATCTCCCAAAGGTTATATGCCCACTGATATTTTATGTTATTGAGTTCAAAAATACCTGTTGGATCACCACCAAAAACTTTTCTATCATTCACATTTTCATGTGATTCTGGATTGTATATTTTTTTTCTATTTATCACTCCACCCATCTCTTAATCTCCCTCGATTTTATTGCTACAAGATTATAGCGATGTAGATATTAAATCAATATTATTCAGTTTAAACTTAATCAAATTTTGATAGACTATTTAATCACACAATTTGCATAAGGATGTTAAACATGGGACTTTTTGGGGATAGTGGAGTGCCACTCAAGGTATATAACGAGTTAAAACAAAAACATGAGGCAACTCTTATAGAAAAAGAAGAGTTACAGAATCGAATTACAGCACTTGAAGAAGAGTTGTCTGCCCAAAGTTCTTCAAATAAAGCAAGCATACCAGATGCACTTATGTATCTTCAATCTAAAAATTTAAAATCTAACATTGTAGATATTCAAGGAAATATCGCAGAATCGATAAATAATTCCAAAGAGAGTCTAGCAAATACAAACAATCTAGTCTCTAGTTTAGAAAATGTCAATACCCAAACAACTGATATTTCTTCTGTTTTGGACAACCTTAACTCTCTCTCAGACTCATCTTTTCATACAGTACAGGGTCTCTCTGAGAGAACAAATGACATCACAACTATTCTTGCACTTATCAAGGACATTTCAGATCAAACAAACCTTCTCGCACTCAATGCCGCTATTGAAGCAGCGCGTGCTGGCGAACACGGGCGTGGATTTGCTGTTGTTGCGGATGAAGTTCGTAAACTTGCAGATAGAACAGATAAGGCTGTAAGCGAAATCAATATCTCACTTCAAACAATGAAACAAGATGTAGACAGTATGTCTGAACAATTCTCTGATATTCAAAAACATGTAGAGGAGTCGGGGGAGCTTATCATCAAACTCAATGAATGTATAAGAACAAACCAAGAGGGACTTTTAAGCTCATTTTCTCAAATGCACTTCTCAAACAACAGAATTTTTATGTCACTAGCAAAACTCGACCATATACTCTGGAAAGTAAATACTTACTACTCCGCTATTACAAAAGAGGAGCAATTTAAGTTTGTAGACCATCATAATTGTCGCCTTGGTAAGTGGTACTACGAGGGAGATGGACTAGAACATTTTGCTAAAACTTCTCACTATAGAGCACTTGAAGCACCGCATGCTATCGTTCATAATGGGACACATAAAGTTTTTGACCTTATGCACCAAGAGAACATTGATGCAAATGCTATGGTAGCTGCTTTTGAGGAGATGGAGAACGGAAGCGTCGAAGTGTTTGCTGTGCTCGATAAAATACTCCACGATAAAGATTGAGTATTTCCCCTTTTACTCCAGCCTTCGGGCTGAAAAATGCGCACCTTCAAACTATCTACTCTTCTCTGTTTAGAAAACTGCCTGCACTCTCTTTTGAAGTACAAAGATTTTCTTTAAGCGATGGAGATTTTTTGGAGTGCTATTGGCACAAAGTGCCACATCACACCACTAACACACCCATAGTTGTACTCTTTCATGGATTAACTGGTTCTTATGAATCCCCCTATATTTTAGGAACTATACAAGAGTTGCAAAAGGCTGGCTTTTCTAGTGTTGTTATGCATTTTAGAGGCTGTAGCGGAGTAGACAATCTTCTTCCTCGTTCCTATCATAGTGGTGATAGCAAGGATGCAGATGAGTATATAACGCACCTCAAAGAGAACTATCCAGACTCAAAGCTCTTTGGTGTTGGGTACTCTTTGGGTGCAAATATGTTACTCAAGCTTCTCGGCGAAAAAGCAAACAAAAACTACTTACATGCGGCAGTTGCTGTATCGGCACCAATGCGATTAGAAATTTGTGCTAACAGAATGAATCACGGTTTTTCAAGATACTACCAACACAGACTTGTAAAAGATTTAAATATGGTTGTAGACAGGAAGTACGACAAACACGATATGCAAAGCTTTTTAAAACTCGCACGTAACGATATAAAAACCATAAAAACCTTTTGGGATTTTGATGAAGTATATACCGCTCCTATTCATGGTTTTAGCTCTGCAAAGGATTATTATACAAAGTGTAGTTCCAATCAATTTCTCAAAACAATTCAAACAAATACTCTTATCATTCACTCTAAAGATGACCCTTTCATGACAGAAGAAGTTCTTCCAAGCAAAGATGATATTTCTGGGGCTATTACCCTAGAAGTTTATGAGCATGGCGGACATGTAGGATTTATAAGTGGAAGCTTTTTTAAGCCAGAGTATTGGCTTGAAAAGAGGATTGCAAACTATTTTGCAAGTTCTATCTTATAACCAACACCAAAAACATTTTTAATGGTATCTTTTGGAAGTTTTCTTCTAAGGTCTTTGACTATTGTTTTTAAGGCATCTTCTTTGGGTGTTTCTGCGTCATACCACAGCTCAAAAAAAATATCATCTCTTGAAAATATTTTTTGTGTATTTGAAAAAAGTAAAGTTAGAAGTTCTAGCTCTTTCTTTGTAAGTCTCTGCTCTTTATCTTTGTAGAAAAGTCTCATATTTTCATTATCCCAACTATAAGACTCTTTAAGCTGAATAATTTTTTTAGAAGTAATTGCATAATTCCTTATCTCTTGCATAGCAAGTTTTATGGCATCGAGTAATTCACTTCGTGAAACTGGTTTTACAAGATACTTTGTTAGCTTTAATTCTGTCGCATCTAGGAGCGTTGCCACATCTGAACGTGCTGTTAACATTATTGCTCTTGTCTCATGATCTCTCTCGCGAATTTGACGCAACAGTTCTATACCACTCTGCTTAGGAAGATTAATGTCTAAAATAAGAATCGAAGGTTGTTTACTCTTATACAACCTATATGCTTCCTCTGCATTTGAAGCTTGGTATACGCGTTCAAAATAAGACTCTAAATACTCTACATAATTCTTTCGTGTGATGTTTTCATCTTCGACATAAAGCAAATCGTAGGAGTACTTTTCACTACTCATGATTGAACCTCTTTTGGAACGCTTACAAAAAAACAAACACCTTCACCTTCATTTTCTGCACTTAAATTGCCATCTAATTGTTGCATAATTTTTCTTGCCATATGAAGACCAACACCACTTCCCTCAGAAGTATGTTTTGTTGTAAAGGATGGATCAAACAGTTTATCTCTTACACTCTTTGGCATGCCACCAGCATTATCACACACTTTAATAACAAACGTAGCTTCTGTTTGGAAGAGACCTAGAGTTATTTTAGCACCAAAAATATTTCTTTGAAGGAGTGCATCTTTAGCATTATTGAGAAGAATGATAAGTACTTGCTTGAGTTCATTTTCATAACTTTCGCAACTAAAATTTTCTTTTATATCTTTAATGATCTCTATCTCATTACTCTTGAGTGCAGGCTCTAAAACCCCAAGAGCAATTTCTATCACATCTTGTAAAATAATTTTTTTCTTTATAGCATCCTGTTCAAAAATTAGTTTAAAATCATCTATAGTGTTTGACATATATTTTGTTAGTGCTTCTATCTCTTTTAGCTTCTCTTCCAAGAGAGGTTCTTGTATGTTTTTTTCATAAAGAACTCTGTCTATAAAACCAACAATGGAATTAATTTGTGAGAGTGGCTGTCTCCACTGATGCGCTATACTCTGCATAGTTTCTGCTATAGCTGTGAAGTTTTCTTTTCTTTGCATTGACTGGGATGGTGCCTTTATAGTTTTTTCTAAGTATATCCTATTTTTTATAACAAGAACTCACTACATATTCACTTTAATACAGTAAAATTATAGAGTTTACTATTGTAACTATATGACTTAAGGGATTTGTGATGAAAAAAGAAGAAAATGTAAACCAAAACGGCGACATTTCGCAGCTAGGGAATGTTGATCAAATAAGGGAAATACTTTTTGGTTCTCAGTCACGTGAACTACAAGACAAAGCGAACAAGATAGAAGAGTCTCTCAAGACTATTCAAGAAGAGATGCGAAAAAAAATACAACAGATAGAAAGTGACTTTAATAGCCGTATTGATGCAGAACTCGAAGCCATCTCTAGAAAAATGAAAAACATGCTCTCTCAACAACAAGATGAGTTCGCAGATGTAAGGGACAATGCGTTAAAACAAGAAAAACGCATACAAAACTCTCTTGAGAATGTTGAAGAAGAGTTAAACGCTAAACGCGAACAACTTCAAAAACAACACTCAGAAAATAATAGTGCGTTACGTGCACAAATGGACACCCTTCAAGATGAGCTTCTCAAAGCTTTAGATGACAAGATTACAGAACTTAGTACTGCTAAGCTCTCACGTGATGATGCTGCAGATATTATGATGGAAGTGGCAATGGCTATGAAAGGCACACAAATAAATCAACAACTAGCAATGGCATCTACTGACTCAAAATAACAACTTAATGAAAAAAGAGCCAACAACTGCACAACAAGAGAGTGCTTTAGAAGATGCTCTCTCCCCCATCGTTAACAAACTTATAGATAAAAACTATGAGAATTCTCAAGATAAAATTGTAACGCAGATGGCTCCTCTTATGGGAAAAGCTATAAGGGAGCAGATAAAATCTCAAAAAGATGATGTTGTAGATGCGCTCTACCCTGTTATAGGAAATATGATAAGTCGTTATGTGACAAAAAGTCTTGAAGATATGCTCCATGCCATTAATACACAAATTCAAAATGGTCTCTCCTTTAAAACCCTTAAGCGAAAGATAACAGCAAAAATACAAGGGGTAAGTGAAACAGAGCTTTTACTAAAGGAAAATGCAAGTGCAAACATAAGGGCACTACTACTTATACACAAAGAGACAGGCATCGTTCTAGCCCACTCTGAAAATCCAAGCTATCCTGTAAGCGAACCAGAGATGCTAGCCTCTATGATGAGTGCTATTAGAAGTTTTATAAATGATTGGGTTCACCAAAATGGCTCCGATAAAGAGTTAGGTGAAATTGAGTACGGTGGAAATAAAATCATTCTTGAAGCGAGTGGATATAGCTATCTTGCAGTTATAGTTGAGGGTGCTGCTTATAAAACTACTTATGACAAGATACGAACAACTATGGAGCATATTGTTCTTCATCATGGCGAGAGTATAAGAAATTTTCAGGGAGATCTTAGTAGTTTTGGTAATCTTGAAATTTACAAAGAGATTTCTCTACTGCTTAACAACTCAAATACTCCAAAAAATCAAAAGAAAAAGCTACATCCTCTACTCTTTCTATTTCCGCTGATTCTCTTGCTATTGGGTGGATATGCCTACTACAAGCATTATCTTAATACTGTGCTTAGTACAAATGTAAATAGCAAACTCTATGCAACACCACAGCTAACACTCTATAGACTCAATGCTATAAACAATGATGGGATTATCACGCTTCGTGGAGAAGTACCTTTTGTGTACTATAAACAATTAGCTCAAAATGTAGTTCAAAATATAGAGGGTGTACATCTAGTTAAAAACGAAATTGTTGTAGTAAAAAGCCTCAACGACCCTTTTCAAATAAGCTCTGATGTCTCTTATCTGTTAAATGGTTTGAATCAAGACGATGGAATAAACCTACGCTATACCTACGACTATAACAAACTTTTTATAGAGGGAAGTGTTTGGGACGAGACACGTAAGAGAGAAGTTCTTAAAAAACTACAAACTATAAATGCGAATGTAAACATAAATGAAAATATACAAATTCTCCCTCCTCTTTTGGATGCAACTCTTTACTTTGAAAAAGGACTAACAAGTCTCACAGATGAAGCACGTAAAACACTTGTTGAAGCTATAACACTTTTAAAACGTATAGATAACAATACCTCCATCTGTCTTACCTCTTATAGCGACATGATAGGTAGCCCTGAGCAAAATCAGAAGTTATCAGAACAAAGATTAAAAAATAGTGCAACCTATCTCAAAGAGATTGGCGCCATCTCAAAAAAAATGGTTTTTGAATCTTCACCCACACCACCCGCTGGCATAGATTACAAAGAAGAGCCACAAAAAGCTCGATGTATTAAAATTACTTACAAACAAGAGAAGCCAGATGATAAGCTATAAAGTAGTTATGGTTGGTGACTTTGGTGTTGGAAAAACCTCTTTAGTAAAGCGTTTTGTAGATAATAGTTTTAGTGAAGAGTACCTCAGTACCATTGGTGTTAGCATAGCAAAAAAATCTCTTAATGACTCTACAATTATGATTTGGGACATAGAAGGACATACAGAATTTAAACCTATTTTTAAGCAGTATCTTTTAGGAGCCAAAGGTTTTATAGTGGTCGCAGACATTACTCGTAAAAACACCATTGAGTCGATAAAGAATCATATTGAATTTTGTCACAGTATCGTTCCTTTGGCGCCTATTTGTATAGCTCTAAATAAAAATGATATGAAAAATGAGTGTAGTGACGAAGAGATAAAAAAAATAAAAGAGCTATCTCCCTTGATAATCAATCTTTGTAAAACATCTGCTAAAAGTGGTGATGCTGTTCTAGAAATTTTTGCTACACTCGATGCGTATATAGTTCAAAGCTTAGGAAAGTAATGATGGATACCATTACTAAACTTGTATGTATCAAAAACAAGATTTCCTATATTGTTTTTGATACATCATTAAAAATCATTGAGTTTAATGATTCGATTGAAGATATTGTGGATGATGTCTCAAAACTAAAAGAGTCCTCTGATATAAGAGATGTTATGTGGGAATTCGTAGGAATTGAGAGCGAACTCGATGCTCTCTTACATAATAAAACAAATGAGAAAAATCTCATCCATTTTCCAATGCTTCTTAAAAAAACAAACTATTATGACCTTGATATAGAGACATTCATCTCAGATAATGATGAAAAACTTTTTATTGCCTATGTGATTCAAAAGCCAATTGAATCCTTACGCTATATTAATATGATTCAAGAGATAAACAAACGAACTCTCATTTATGAAAATAGTGACAAAAAAAACAATGCACATCATTATGAGCTTATAAACAAACGTCTTCTTAGTTTTAATGTCGATCTGGATGGCTATATCACTCTCATTAATGATGCTTTTGCTTTCTTTTTTGACATCTCTGAAGATGAAATTCTAGGCAAGCATTTTTCAACATTTTTCAAAGCAAGAGATTTAAATCTCAATCAAGAGGGCAGTATCATCTTTAATGCCATAAATAACATGGACGAGGTCATCTCTTTTCATGCAAACATAATTCCAATGTCACAAGATGGTAAGATTAATGAAAATATAATCATCTGTCAAGATATAACGTATCTAAAGCAGATAGAAAAAGAGCTTAGACATGCTTCTTCTCATGATAGCCTCACAGGTCTTCCTAACAGGTCAAAATTACTAAGAAAAATTGATGATGCTATTGATAAATCAAAAGCGACTAACAAACCGTTTGCTCTATGTTTTGTTGATTTAGATAAATTTAAATCTATAAATGATAACTATGGACATCATGCTGGAGATATGCTTTTAAAACACATAGCAAAAATTTTGCTTGATGTCATTCGTAAAAGTGATGTAGTCGCAAGAATTGGTGGTGATGAATTTGTCATTCTTTTTCATGATGTTGAAGATAAAAAATTTATTTTTAAAAAGATAGAAAAGATTAAACAATTAAGTATTCAAAAACCTCTCATTTACACAGAAGAGGACATTATACATTTTGGGTTTAGTTTTGGTTTTAGCTACTATCCAAAAGATGCACGTAACGCTCAAGAACTTTTAAAAGTTGCTGATAAGGCTATGTATAAAAATAAGCAGGCTTAGTTAAAAAGATAGAAGACAACCCTTAACAAACATTAAGAGTTATCTTCTAGAAGAGAATAATTATTTACGAGAGTGTCTTTTTCTCTCGTTCTCTGTTAAGAATTTTTTACGAATACGAATAGATTTAGGAGTTACTTCAAGAAGTTCATCATCTTCAATCCACTCTAATGCACGCTCTAATGACATATCTCTATGTGGTACAAGTTTGATAGCCTCATCAGCACCAGATGAACGAACATTTGATTGTGCTTTACCTTTAATAGGATTCACAACAAGGTCATTTGAACGTGAGTGCTCACCAATAATCATACCTTCGTAAACTTCCGTTTGAACACCAATGAAAAGTACACCACGATCTTGAATACCAAAGAGTGAGAACGCTAGAGTAGAACCTGGAGTCATAGAGATAAGTGCACCATAAGAACGAGATTCAACAGTACCGCTGTATGGACGGAACTCTAAGAAAGAGTGATTCATTACACCCTCACCTTTTGTATCTGTTAAGAATTGACCACGGAATCCAATAAGTGCACGAGCAGGAATTTCAAACTCAATACGTTGAAAACCTTGACCCATTGGAAGCATTGATTTCATCTCTGCTTTTCTTTTACCAAGACGCTCAATAACTGTACCGCTTAACTCTTCAGGAACATCAATTACTAGGTGTTCAAATGGCTCACATTTAACACCTTCAACTTCTTTTGTAATGACCTCTGGACGAGAGATAGAGAACTCAAAATCTTCACGACGCATATTTTCAGCAAGAACAGTAATTTGAAGCTCACCACGACCTGAAACTTTAAATTTACCCTCACCAACAACTTCAAGACGCATAGCAACGTTTGTATTCATCTCAAACTCAAGTCTTTCACGAAGTTTATTTGATGTTACGTGTTTACCTTCTTTACCAGCAAGTGGAGAATCATTTACAGCAAATACAACCGTAAGTGTAGGCTCTTCAACGTGCATTGGGTCAAGTGGCACAGGATTTACTGGGTCACAAACAGTATCTCCAACGTCCACAGTTTCCATACCAGCAAACGCAACAATGTCACCCGCTTCAGCTTGTTCAATTTCCATACGGTTAAGTCCGTGGAAACCAATAAGTTTAGTAATTTTACCTTTTACGAATTCACCATCTGCTTTTGCAAGAAGAACATTATCACCTTTGTTAACAGTACCATTAAAGATACGGCTTATACCAATTTTACCAACATAGTTGTCATAATCGAGTGTGAAAACTTGAGATTGAAGTGGATTAGCAGCATCACCTTCTGGTTCAGGAATAGA
>JBFHKA010000036.1:0-26254 GCA_041595535.1 Sulfurimonas sp.
ACTTTTTTATTCTATTCCAGAATTGGTATGATGCTCGCTCTTGTTAATGAAGATGCCCAAAACTATACTGTCTTAACAATAGCAAAAAATGAATCCAAAAAACCTATATATATTCAATCTAAAGTATCTAAATCTATTGCACACAAAGGTATTTTAGCTTTTAATGAAACCAATATAACAACTATCTTAGATAATTTAATGAAAACAAATTATGGATGGGGAGGAATATATGGACAAAGAGATTGCTCTTCAACGTTAAGAGACTTCTACGCCCCATTTGGATTATGGCTTCCTAGAAACTCTTATCAGCAAAGTAGAATAGGGGAGAAAGTTATGCTTAGCGGGCTTAAAGAAGAAGAAATTGTTACTACTATCAAGCAAAATGCAGTTGCTTTTGAAACGCTTTTATACAAGCAAGGTCATATTGTTATATATGCTGGAATATATAACGACAAAATCATAGTATTTCAAAATGTTTGGGGTGTAAAAACTAGAAAAAATGATATTGAAGGTAGATTTGTTATTGGAAAAACTATTTTTAGTACTTTAGAGGTAGGAAAAAATTTAAAAGAGTTTGATGAAAACGCTTCTTTTTTAAAAAATATTAAAAGCCTGAATAGGATTACAAAAGAGAATCCCCTTTAGGCTTTAATGTCCAACAGTGAGCCAAGAGTTTCATCTTGTGCTTTTATGGCACTTACATTTACCGCATTCACATTTTCTCCAACAATCTGATCAGTCATTTCCTTAGATAAGTCAACTTGACTCCCTTGTTTACTCGCATTTGCAATATTGTTTGCATTTGCATTCATAAAAGTTTGATTTGATTGTATGGATGAAATATTGCTTGATATATTCATAATATCCTCCTCGCATAAAATTAATTATAGTGCGAAAAAGATAAAAGGAAGATTAGAAAAAGTTTAGTGAAGATCTGCGTTAAGTTTGATTTCTCTTTTTGAGCGAGATACTGTAGTTTCACCTGTTAAAGAGTTTCGTCTGAAATGTAAGCCATTAAAATGTGCTAATTGTCCCGCCTTGAAGATTTCTCCTTCAAGAGCTGCAGCAGTGTTTACTGCTTGAATCTTTACAAGTTCTGCTGGAGTTATGGCAACTTTTGTTCCTTCTAAAATTGCAACACCAGCATCAATAATACAAGCATCACCTAAAGGAATACCACAAGTAGAATTTGCCCCTAAAAGAGTGTTTTTACCTATGCTAATTGGATTTCCATCTGTTCCACTAAGAACGCCAAGAATGGAAGCTCCTCCACCAACATCACTTCCTGCACCAACAATTGCAGAAGAAGATATACGACCCTCAACCATTACAGGTCCAGTCGTACCTGCGTTAAAATTAATGTAAGAAGCCCCTGGCATTACAGTTGTTCCAGCTGCGAGTTGTGCTCCAAAACGAACTTTTGAAGTGTCTAAAATACGAGTATTGTCTGCAGGAATGATATGCTGTAAAAATCTTGGGAATTTATCTATAAAATCTATATGAGGGTATTCATTTGCTAGTTTTAATTCTATTTCAAACTCTCTAAGGTAGTCAAGTTCTATAGGTTGACCATTTGACCAAGCAACATTTGGAAGTGCACCAAATGCCCCATTAATATTAATCTCACGTAACCCTACTTTTGCTTGGGAGAGTGCATAAAGTTTAAGATATGTAGCTTCAACGCTTACACAAGGTGCATCTTCAAAGATAAAACAGATTTTAAATTCACCTTCAAGGGAACCACTACTAATTATTTGAGAGTAAAGGGCTGAAACAACTTGAATATTTTTATGCGCATCACCATACGCTTCATCAGAGTAAGGAGTAAAAGCATTAAGAGCATTTTTCAAAAACTCTAAATTGATGTCATAAACGACTTCATTCTGTGTAAAATCTACTGTTATACCTTGATCTGCTAGAGCTTGTACAAAAATAGCTGCACTGCCAAAATTTTCATTCCAGTTAATTATTGGGTAGGTAGCTTGTAATGATTTTTCTACATTGAGTTGACCTAAATCTACTCTACAAATACCAAATGCTAGGGGGTCTTTGTATCCAGTAGTCGTATTTTTAATATTTTTAATGAGCTCTTTGAAAGCATCTGCTGTTTCTATTATTTGCATTTAATTCTCGCTTAATTAATTTTATTTTGGCATTATACTTAAAAACAACTAATAGATTTTTAAGTACACTATTAACTCTAGAGCTTAAAACTATGTAATTTTCTACATAAGAGAGATAATATTTTGAATAATTGGCTTGAACTCCTGCAAAGAGATGACTACCTCGGTATAAAAAAATATATCAAAAATGGTGGTGACATCCAAGAAACGAACGAATCAGGAGAGTCTGTCCTTGCGTGCGCTATTCGTAGTCACTGCAGTATAGAAACTTTAATGCTTCTTATTGAGAGTGGGGCGGATATATTTGATTTTGATGATGAGGGGGTTAGCATTTTTGATATGGCTATTACATATAACAATATTGAGATGCTTGAGTACCTTATAGAACAGGGTGTTGATATAAATAAAACACAAAGAAGAAGTGGTTTTACAGCACTTATGGCTGCTGCATGCTATGGAAGGGAAGAAATTTTAACAATACTCTTAAAAAATGGGGCAGATGCTGAAGCTCAAGATTCTAAAGGTTTTAAAGCAGTCGATTTTGCAAGAAAAATGAACAAAAAAAGCATACTTAAACTTTTACAATACGATGAAAAATCTCCACAAAATAGAGGATATGCAAGGTAGTTAATCGAAAAACTTACCTTGATTTGCATTGTCGAGAGGTTTTCGTTTTTCTTTTACTAACCACTCCTGTAAAAGTGACTCGATTACTTTGCTTAAACTCATTTTATACCTATCTCTAGAGTATTTCATTGACTCATCCCATGTTTGTCTATCAATCAGTAAACTTCTTGTTACTTCATCTTTTGGTTTCAAGTTTTACCTCTTATGGTTTTTGAAGTAGAGTTAAAAAACTTTTATAGCTATCTACTATTTTTTGATTTTTAACATTTTGTACATAAAATTCTATCGCTTTTTTACCAAGTCTTGGTATTTCGTTTTTAACTGCCCAGCTACTAATAGTCCCCTCAGGAACTTCTAAAATCTCTGCGAGATTCTTTTGTGTAATATTTAATTCTTTACAAATATCTTTGACAACATTTGTTTTTTTCTTTTTTATTACATTAGGAGCTGGTCTTGTCTCAGTTTTTACTATAGGTGATTCTTTAAGTTCATCTTCTTTATCACAATTTTTATTGATCCAAGAGAGAACCTCAAAAGCACTTAAAATCCAATCTCTTGTATTGAGTGAACGAACAACTTCATTTGCAAACTGTTGAGCGTATTTTTCTGCTAAATTTTTATTTGTTAGTTGACACAATATAGAAAAAGCGAGTTGAATAGATCCTTTTCCTCCATTACCCCAGTCAAAGCCGTTGAGTGATTTTTGATAAATCTCTTCTCTCGTTGGAAGTTCTATCTCACCATAGGTTACAAATTTGCTTCCAAGTAATGTTCTGTGACCTTTAAAAACATGATTGTTCATTACAATTGCCATACGCTACCCTTATATTTTAAAAGTATAATGGTGTTCACTGTCATATTTAGTATCTTTTGGAGGAGTACCAATATTTATACGGTAGACAACATATATAAGAGTAAATAGCAATAAAAGTACCAATAACCAAACTAACATGATAAAATTCCTTGATTTATGATATAAGTATATCGACCATCTCAAAAATTATATTAATGTATAGTATATCTTTTTCTTATCTAATTCATTTACAAAGAGTTTGAAATAGCACTCTACTTCGTTTTCCTTCTCGCTTCTAAGAGAGAGTTCAACATGAGGTTCTGAGTTTACAAACATAGGTAAAGATGAGAGTTCAACAGTTTGAGGTAGTTCTTGCATAAGTGATATAAGTGTATTTTCACTTGTATGTGCCAAGAGAGTTTTTCTAAATTTTTGTTTTGTTTGAGAAAAATGGGTTTGAATGACACTACTTATCATAGGATGCGCCATGGAAGGGAAGCCGGGTACAAAGAAGTACTTGTTTTCTAGTGAAAAACCAGACATATTGTTAACAGGATTAAAAATTAAGTCTGCATTTGGAGGCAGATTTGCCATGTTTATTCTGTGTGGATAAGCTTCTTCCTTAAATCTATCTATAATATCTGCAAAAAATTGTTCGTGAACTTGAAGTGGTGCATTTCTAAAGACATCAGAAGCTAGCTCTCTTGTGAGGTCATCAGGTGTAGAGCCAATTCCCCCAAATGAAAACATTATTGCGTGTGTGTCTTCTTTTATTGTTTGAAATATCTTTTTTATGAGTTTTTCATCATCTTTTATAATAAAAGAGGCATAGAGCTCATGCCCATATTTTGCCAATTCATGTTTTACAAACTCAAAATGTTTATCTACTCGTCTTCCATTGAGTATTTCTGTTCCGATTATAAGTGCATAAAAATTCATGTTCAAATTATAGTATAATTCTGAAAATAAAATAGAGGGTATGAAAATGTCTCAAGCAGAAAAATTGGAAGAGTTAATTACTAAAAGTGTTATTCCTGATATCAATGATAGACTCGATGAAATCTTTGAAGAGATTGCTGATAGTAAAGATGCAACGCAAGATGCAAAAGAAGAGATTGAAGAGCTTCGTGAGTTTAAAGCAGATTTAGAAGATGTGCTCAAAGATATTCAAAATGGTGACATTGATGAAGATGAGTGTAAAGAGTTAATCGAAGATATACTTGCAGCTCAAGAGGGCTATGATGATGAGGATTTTGGTTTTAGTGACGAAGAGTAGAGTGATGAGAGTTTAAACTCTCATGCAATTAAATTTTTGATGCTATAAAAGCATTCATTTGGGAAACAACCTCTTCGATTGTTCCCTCTCCAGAGATAACTTCCAAAATTCCTTTTTTATTGTAAAAATCTTGAATTTGAGCTAGTGGTTCTAAATAGACTTTCATCCTGTTGTTAAATACTTCTGCCTTGTCATCTGCACCTCGAGAACGACCAAGAACTCTGTTACGTGCAATATCTTCACTTACAGCTACTTCTATTACATTGAGTAACTCTAAAGAGTTCTCTTTAGTCAAATACTCTTCAAGTGCGTTCATCTGTTCAAAACTTCTTGGGTACCCATCAATAATAACTATATCAGTTGGAGCGCTTTTAATTGCATTGACTATAGTCTCAATAGCAATGACAATAGGAACGATAGCACCTTGAGTCACATAGGATTCTATCTCCTTACCTCGTGTGCTTCCTGTAGCAATTTCAGCTCTAAGCATATCACCAGTAGAATAATGTGTAATTGCTTCGTTATTTTTAGCTATGAGCTCTGCATCGGTTGTTTTACCAGAGCCAGGGGCTCCAATAATTAAGAAGAGTTTTTTCATAGAAGATTATTTACCAGTATCGCGTAATCTTATATGTAAGTCACGAAGTTGCGTTGCATCAACTGGGCTTGGCGCTTTTGTAAGAATACAAGAAGCTTTTTGTGTTTTAGGGAATGCAATAACATCACGGATGCTTGATTTTTTAGCAATAAGCATCATTAGTCTATCAAAACCTAAAGCAAAACCACCATGTGGAGGTGCACCAAATTTAAGTGCGTCTAGTAAGAATCCAAATTTCTCTTGCGCCTCTTCTTCATCTATTCCGAGAAGTTTGAATACCTCTTCTTGAACCTCTTGCTTGTGAATACGGATAGATCCACCACCAAGTTCAGTACCATTTAAAACGATGTCGTAAGCAATAGATTCTATCTCTTCAACATCATCTTTGTCTGTATCTTTTGGCATTGTAAATGGGTGGTGAAGTGCTTTAACACGGCCATCTTCAACCTCGAACATTGGGAAATCAACAACCCATACAAATTCGAAAGCATCTCTATCTAGAATACTCATTTTTTCATGTTCAGCAATAAAAATACGAAGTCTTCCCATATAATCCCATACTGTTTTTTTATCACCAGCACCGAAGAATACAACATCGCCAACTTCCATTCCTAGTCTTTCAACTAAAAGTGCAATGTCTGCTTCTGAGAAGAATTTAATAAGTGGACCCTTAAGACCGTCCTCTTTCATCTGGAAGTAGCCAAGACCATGCGCACCGAATTTACGTACATAGTCTTCAAAAGTTTTCATTTCACGTTTTGAGAAAACTAAATCTGCACCTGGAACTTTAAGCGCTTTGATACGGTTTTTGTGTGGTTGTTTTGCAATATTTGTGAAGATTTCATTGTCACATCTCTCAAAAATATCAATTACATCTACCATTTTAAGGTCGTATCTCATGTCTGGTTTATCTGAACCATACCACTCCATAGCATTGTTGTAAGTGATACGGTTAAATGGTGGTTTAACATCAACACCACATGCACCAAACATCGCTACAAGTAGATCTTCTGCAACTTTAATAACATCTTCTTGGTTACAGAAGCTCATCTCAACGTCTATTTGAGTAAATTCTGGTTGACGATCAGCACGTAAATCCTCATCACGGAAACATTTTGCTATTTGAAAGTATCTATCAAATCCACCAACCATTAAAAGTTGTTTGAAAAGTTGTGGTGATTGTGGAAGTGCATAAAACTCACCGCTGTGAACACGAGAAGGTACTAAATAATCTCTTGCTCCCTCAGGTGTAGATTTTGTAAGAATTGGTGTTTCAACTTCTAAGAAACCATTCGCATCTAGGATATTTCTAGCAGCAATAGCAGCTTTTGAACGAAGACGGAAAACTTCATATAAATCTGGGTCACGTAACTCTAAGTATCTATATTTTAAAGTAGTCTCTTCACCAACTGTTTTGTCACCAATTACAAATGGTACAGGAGCAGATTTGTTTTCAATAATAAGTTCTTTTACTACTATTTCAATTGCACCAGTTTTTAAACGCGGGTTAGTAAGACCTTCTCCACGAAGACGAACAGTTCCTTTTGCAATAAGTACGTATTCATCACGAACACTATTTGCAACTTTATGTGCTTCAGCACTATCTTCTGGATCGCAAGTAAGCTGAATAAGACCAGTTTTGTCGCGTAAATCTATAAAAACAATTCCACCATGATCACGGTAATTGTTCGCCCAACCAGTAAGAACAACGTCTTGTCCTACATTAGTTTCATTTAAATCTGTACAGTAATGAGTTCTCAAAATATAGAATCCTATATAAATAATTTTCGCGATTATACCCAAAAATGGATATAA
This sequence comes from Sulfurimonas sp., assembly GCA_041595535.1. Taxonomy (GTDB): domain Bacteria; phylum Campylobacterota; class Campylobacteria; order Campylobacterales; family Sulfurimonadaceae; genus Sulfurimonas. The sequence goes on from JBFHKA010000036.1 coordinate 7,233, forward strand.
TAACAAAACTATTGACACAAAAGAGCGGATGTGAAAGAGAAAAAAATTAAAAAAATCGGTGTTATTTTACGACCATCAACTCCAGAATTAAAAGAGAGTTATTTCAAATTAGAGAAGATTTTTAATTCGCATGATATTGAAGTTTTAATTGATAGCATCAGTGGTGGTATGATAGGAGTTATGGGCATAGAATTTGACCTTCTTTGCCATAATTCAGATGCTTTAGTCACTCTTGGAGGGGATGGAACACTCATATCTACTGTGCGACGCTCTTTTCCTTATGACATTCCTATACTCGGAGTTTATGCAGGGAATTTAGGTTTTTTAGCAGACATAGGGATTGATGAACTTGATGCTTTTGTCTCAAGCCTTGTAAATGAAAAATATAGAATAGATGAAAGAGCAATTATTGAAGCTACCTTTGTTCAAAACTCCAAAAAAATTACACGTTATGCCTTTAACGATATTGTAGTGACAAGGCACTCTGTTTCAAATATGATTCATGTTGAGACACTTGTTGACTCAAAAGCTTTTAACACTTACTATGGCGATGGAGTCATAGTCTCAACCCCAACAGGTTCTACAGCATACAATCTTTCTGCGGGTGGACCTGTTCTTTTTCCTCTTACAAATGTCTTTGCTCTTACACCAATCTGTCCACACTCTTTAACGCAACGTCCTGTTGTTTTACCTGGGGAATACTCTATTGAGATGAAAACACCCAATGACAAGTCTCTCATTATCATAGACGGACAAGACAAGCATGAACTAGAAGAGGGCGAAAGCGTACATATAAAACTTGCTACAAAAAAGGTCAAACTTATTCATAGAGAAGAGTTTAATTACTTTGAAGTTTTAAAAGAGAAGTTACGCTGGGGAGAGTAGGGCTTTATACTAGCTTTAAACTCATTTGTATATAATTGCATCAACAAAACATTTAGGACAAGACATGAGAATTATATTACTCGGAGCTCCAGGTGCTGGAAAAGGTACACAAACTCAATTTTTAACAAAAAAATTTAACATCCCTCAAATCTCTACAGGAGATATGTTACGTGCGGCTATAAAAGCTGGAACGGAAATGGGTAAAATGGCAAAAGCTGCTATGGATGCTGGGCAACTTGTAACAGATGAAATTATCATAGGACTTGTAAAAGATAGAATAGCCGAAGATGACTGTAAAAACGGGTATCTCTTAGATGGTTTTCCTCGTACACTTCCTCAAGCGGATGCTGTTACAAATGCGGGAATTGTTATTGATGCGGTTATTGAAATAGACGTAGCTGATGAGATTATCGTCAAGCGTATGTCTGGTCGTCGTGCGCATCTTGCAAGCGGTAGAACGTACCACATTGAATTTAACCCACCAAAAGTTGAAGGTAAAGACGATGAGACTGGCGAGGACTTAGTACAACGTGATGACGATAAAGAGTCAGTTGTTTTAGACCGTCTTAAAGTGTACCACGAACTTACACAACCACTTATAGGGTATTACAAAGAACAAGCTAGAATCAACTCTGCGCTTAAATACATCACAGTCGATGGAACAGCTCACATAGATGCAGTTGAAGCGGCGATTGTCTCTAAACTAGGATAAAATATCTGTTACGTGCGATAGTTTCTTATAAGAAACTATCACCTCTTTTAAATTAATTTCTTCTATAATTGATTATATCTTCAACACTAATAATAGGCATAGAGTGTTTTATAGAAAATTCTCTAATATCATCATCTTTTGCCATTGTCCCATCAGGATTTGTTATTTCACATAAAACTGCATAAGGCTCTAAGTTTGCTAATTTCATTAAATCAATACTTGCTTCAGTATGACCTGCACGTCCTAGAACACCTTTTTCATTGGCTCTCAGTGGAAATACATGTCCAGGAGAAACAATTTTAGAGATACCATCAGCGGAGATAGCAGATTGAATAGTTGTGACTCTATCCTGAGCTGACACACCTGTTGTAACATTCTCTTTTGATTCTATTGAAACTGTAAACGGTGTTTGAAATTTTGAGTTATTATTTTGAACCATCATTGGAAGTTGAAGTGCATCGGCTTTTTGTTTTGTTAAACACAAACAAACTATGCCACTACACTCTCGTATTAGAAGTGCCATCTGTTCTTTTGTCAAACTTTGTGCAGAAAAAATTATATCTGCTTCATTTTCTCTATCATAATCATCTACAACTATTACACCTTTGCCTTCTTGCAAAGTTTTCAGTGCAACACTTACTCTCGATTTAAAATCGCCATTCATACTATTTTGATTCATTTTAGTTATACCTTTATTTTTAAGTAAACTTATTGAATCAGGGCAGCAATACTATCCTAATAATTTAACAATAAAAAGATATATTATTTTCTCTTCCATCCAGACTTTAACTGTTGGTTTTGGATTTACACCAAATCTGCTGACCTTTATAAAATAAAGCGCTCGTGGACTTCTATGTTTACATAGTTACCACCAGTAAGGAATTTCACCTTGCCCTGAGAAATAAATTTGAAAAATTTTATCTAAAAAGCTATTAACTCTTCTATATTGTTATGTGTGATAATTGCATGATTTTTTTCTATCTTTTCAATCTCCCAATTCCACCATTGAATCTCTAAAAGTTTTTGAATACTCTTTTCATCAAAACGTTTTTTGAGTACTTTTGCGGGGTTTCCTGCAACAATTGTATAGGGTTCTACATCTTTTGTGACTACAGATTTAGCACCTATAATTGCTCCATCACCAATCTTTACTCCCGCCATAATAGTTGCTTCAAATCCTATCCAAACATCATTTCCGACGCTTATATCACCTCTATTCTGCGCTTCTTCAAACATAGCTGTAATATCTTCACTTGTCGTTGTAGATGTCATCATAAAGTTCATAAATGGATACGTAGAAAAGCCACTCATTTTATGATTAGCTGAACTGGTTATAAAGCGTACACCATGTGCAATTTGCACAAATTTTCCTATATCCAATCTATCTGGACTCAGAGGAAACAGATACGGAGCAAGATATGCAGCATAATCTTCAAGTATTTCAAAATTATGGTAGTAGCTGTACGCACCAACTGAGATACGAGGATGATTTATCACTTCTTTGAGGTAAACAGTCTGTTTTATACTTGTTCCATCAGGCAAAAACATTGGGTACTTTTTGTCTCTATTTAGCAAACTCATTTTCTCTCCTTACTTGATGTTCTTTACTAAACGTAAAAGTAACTCTACATCTTTAGTGTTTAATGAACTAAGAAGTTCATCTGAAACCTCTATAACACTTATCATTGCATTGTTAAACAGTTCAAGACCTGTATTTGATAACTTGACAGAGCTAACTCTTGCATCGCGCGGGTTTACTTCTTTTTCTACAAGTTTTAATTTTTCCATAGGATTTAAGAGTCTTGTTATTCCTGAAGCACTCATGCCAACTTTATCAGCTAAGTCAATTCTACGAACTGTTTTATTTGGGGCTAAAGAGATTTGGTACATGACAATAAACTCCGAAAATGCAATACCATGCAGACTAAGAGTTCTATCCATTTTTTTAACTATGTTAGTTTGTAAAAGCGATAAATTGAGTAGTAAATCAAAATTTTTATTCATATCTTTTCCTTGCTATATATTTGATTATGCAAGTATATAGCAAATATATCTTCTTGTCAAGAAAAAAATATTTATGGATGTGGTTGAAGTGCATTTTTACATGTTGCACGTAACACAAGTTTTGGTAACGTAGGATACGTACTAGAGGGCTTTAGATTGCTATTGTAAACCGCTAGACTACTACTACTACTACTACCAGATTTTAGAATTGAAATTGCATAGATGTAGTTAGATCCACGATACTTACTTGGTAAATCAAGCTTGTATTTATATTTTGTATTGTTGAATATATCCAATTGAGGTCATATTAGGATAGTTGTTTTTAGTCTGCAAATGCGTCATCGGAGAGAGGGCATAAATGCTAATAGAACAAGGATAAAAATAGTCGATAGAATTTTATTCATTTTCTCTCCTTGTCTTAAAATAGTAAAAGCACCTCTAAAGTAGAGCATCTACTTTAGATTAAATGATTGGATAGAGTGCTTGCATCTTCGCTTGCATTGCTGGAGTGAGTTGTTTGACAAGTTGAGCATTGTATACCCCAGTATTTGGATCTATATACTTAATTGTAGGATCAATTGCATTAGGATATTTAGGGTCTGCTCCATAGAAAATTGGATTGAGATCGGTCTTAACAATCTGCTGAGCAGCAACAGCATACTTACGTGCAGTCCATGCAGGAGTTCCTTCTTTTACGGCTGGATCAACATTGGTTACATGTATTGAAATTGTATAGTCACTATTGAGATACATTTCAAATAAACGTAAATTTTGAGGATAATCATGAAGTGATGATGTCTCAACTTGCCAAAAACCTTGTTCTGGGGTATCGCCTATAAAAGCTTTTACAACATTAAGATGACGATGTCCTGACATCCACATCAAGAGATTTGGATGCGAGTGCAATTCAGCAATCAAATCTGCTAAAGTTACAGCATTGTCCATCGTAGCAGGAGCTGCTTTCTCATACCAATCCATATAGGTATCTGCATAATGATTGCTACTATTGTCCCTTGCATAAGGCATAACACCTATTGGAACATGACAAGCAATAATCATAAGCTGCTCAGCAGCATCACCAGCAGCAAGTTCAGCTTGTAACCAATCCCAGCGTTCTTGATCAAGAAAACCACGCCCGTGGATGCTTGTATCACCATCTTTTTCACTTTGTGTATCATCAAGAACAATAACTTTGAGTGGGAGGTCTGATTTAGGTATAAAACTATAACAAGCAAACTCAGGGTCTTGACCTGAAGGGACAAGGTTAAAACCATGACCGACTGGCTTTGAAGTGGTATTAAAATATTCCTGTGCCCACTGCGCTTTTGTCAGGGAGCGACGCTTAATGTCTGGAACAACTTTAGGTGGAGTAGTAAAATTTCCAACTTCACCATAATTAATAATTTTTCCAGTCGGCGTAGTACCATCAATAACTCCCATGTAGTAATTAGTACCACTCCAATCCAAAACATCTTCACCATTAGCAAGAATATCAGGTAGTGCAATGACTTCATCACTGATGTAGCTTGGTCTTAATGATGGATGCACATCCAATGGGATTGAACCAAGCCAAAAGTGATCGTGATTACCAATGGCTTGATACCATGGAATTGCTGGATCGAGTCCTGCAGCTTTAAAAGGTTTCTGATAGTCAATGGTTTTAGCTCCGAAATTCGCTCCAGAACTTGGAAAAATAGCTTTACCATCTAGTATATCAATATACCATCTAAGTTCATTATACTGAGTACTATTACATGTATCACCGAGTGAAATTCCAAAATCTATTGCGTCTTGTTTATGAAGAGCATTTACTGTCTGGATGGCAGCATCAAACACATGTGTTGTATAGAGCATTGTCGGTGAATAAACGGAAGTCACTGTATCTTCCAAATCTTTGCCGTATTTATCCCCATAAATATTTGCAGGTTGCATGTAGATTAATTGAGAAGGTGATTCTTTATCGGTAATATGAATGTCAGATACAGAAAAAAACTTTAATAGTTTTTGTGGTTGATTATCTGCAGGAAGGGTATAAGAATCACCACCTGGCATAATATCCCGACGCAATGGAACATCAGGTGCAGGTTGATATGACCAACGTCCATACCCTTTTGCATCATATTCAGAAATATTTTGAAGATTTTTAGCAGAAATACCGGAATGATCCTGACCTAATGTAACTGTTCTTACCTCCGTTGTTACAACGGTGGAATCTATTGAGTATCCACCAACTGATGAATCAGAGCTACTACATCCTGTTAAATAAACGTACGAGAGTGTACCCATAGAATATTTTAAAAAATCTCGTCTTGCTAAAATACTACTATTGTGTAAAACATTGTCTTTTGGTAATCCTTTTTTTGACATCTTATCCCTCTTTTAGAATTTATTTTTTTGTGTTAGGTAATATAACAAGTCGGCGTTTGAAGAGCGTTTGCTGAAACTTAAAGAGTACTTATTTTTGTAGGTATTTTGATTAGCATAGAGGTTCCATTATTGTGAAAAAAGTGGGCATCTGTCTTAAATTTACCCTTAACAAGCGTTTTTATAATATCTATACCAATGCCAGAACTTTGCGTTTCTTCTTTAAAACCTATGCCATTATCTGATACTAAAATAGTTATGAAGTCTTGATTTTTGTTTATGTCTACTACTATTTTGGGTGAATCTACACCGTCAAAAGCATACTTTATTGAGTTACTTATAAATTCATTTATGACAATCCCAAGAGTTACAGAGTGTTGCGCATTGAGATATATTTCATGTGAATTTACCTCATTTTGTATATCTAAAATGGAGCTTGAGAGAAGATTTTCTACAAGAGCATTCAGGTAGTGTTTTATTTCCAATGTTTTGTGCGTTGCACTTTGGTGAAGCTTGTTATGCGCTAAGGATATAGCTGAAATCGTATTGTGAATATCTTCTAACGATTGTGAAGTGTCTTTTTGCAAAGAGTGTAAAGAAACAATACTAGCAATAACTTGAAGATTATTTTTTACTCTGTGTTCTAACTCTTGAAACAGTATCTCTTTCTCTTTTTCCATCTCTTTACGTGCAGTTGTATCTCTGCTAATACCATGGTAACCGCGAATGTTGTTATTCTTATCATAGTCTGCTTTTGAAACGACTTCGCCCCAAATAAAAGAACCATCTTTGCATTTATGTTGCACCTCAAATATGGAGTACACATCTTTGATTGCTTTTGCTCTGTTCTCTTTTCTTTGATTGATTCTCTGCATCGCGATTGCTATACCATCATCTGTAAACATTTCAAAAACATGCAGACCAAGTAACTCCTCGGGTCGAAAGCCTAATTTTGCTTCAACAGAGGGGCTTATATAAGTAAAACGGTGATTACTATCTGTTTTCCAAATTACATCGGTGATATCTTCAATGAGTTCGCGGTAAAGAGCTTCACTTGCTTTAAGTTTTTTTTCTATCTGTTTGCGATAGATGATTTCACGTCGCAGTACATAAACTAAATTTAGCCATTTATTAAAGAAAGTCATTGTATATCGTCTACCTTGCACCCTTGTCCAGTAGAATACTCAAAAATCGTATGATTTAATTTTTTTCTCAAACGATGAATTAATCCTCTTCTAGTTGAATCACTTACATACTCTTCTTCCCAAATATAGTACTGTATGCTATGAATAGGGACAAAAAAACCTTTACTTAAGTAGCAAATATGAAAAAGGTCGGACTCTTGTTTAGATAAAACAATCGGCTCATCTTTATAAAAAAGTGTATGTGTTTCTTTGTTGTAGCGAAAGTCAGGGTTTACATTTTTATTTTTAATGGTTGCAGAAGCAAGTTTGAGTGAAGCATAGAGATCGGCTTCTTTAAAAGGCTTTGTTATGTATGCTGTAGGATTTGTGCTTAAAGCTTTTTCAATCATAGCATCATCACCATAAGAGGTAAGGTACAGAACACAAAAATTACTAATCGTTTTTAGGTTTGTAACGATTTCTATACCAGACTCATCATCTTCCAGTTTGATGTCACTGAGTACAATGTCGGGTTTATTTGCGTAAAAAAGCTTATGCGCATCTTCAAAATTACCTGCATGACCCGTTACTTCAAACCCTCTTTTTTCTAAAATAATTTTGAGGTTAAGAGCTATTAGAGGTTCATCCTCTATTATCATTACTTTAAGCATACATACCTTTTTTACTGCTCGATGATTGCTTTAAGTGCTTGGATAGTCTCAATATATTCGACCTTTTGCACTTGCTTGTTGTTGAGTGTGACAATAGTAATTGCATCCGCTTTTGCACCTTTTTTCAAAGATTTGGCAATTGCTCCATCAAGAATAAGATTGACACTATAGGGTTGAGTTTTAAGGTCAGGCAGAGCGAAAGTATTGCGTATAACTACAGGCATAGGACTGATGTCAGCAACAAACGCAGCATGATGTGTTTTAAGATAATCAGCACTTTGCGACCCAAGATATGTCTTAACGGTATGACCCGTGCCCTTAGCAAAAACTAGAATGAGAGTTTGAACAGAGTCATCAAGCGTATGTGATGTACCAAATTGATCGGGGAGGGTGTAAGTTATAGTTGAGCCGACATTGAGTCCATTGCTCAGTGATACAGAAGATTGATGCTCTGCATAGGTGTCCTTACCTTTTAAAAAGAAAAGTACACTCGTTGCAACGATGAGAAGTAGAAGTAATCCAAGTAATATTTTTTTCATAAAACACTCTTATTTGATAAATTTTCTCATATTGTATCAGAGCATTCTTATTTTAATTTGTGTATTCTTTTGAAATGTTATGATTTCAGGGACGATAGCAGAACGACTGCTAATTATTATTTATTTCATGGTGCCAGATAATGCTTGAAATCAGCGGTGCTGGTACGATGTCCGATGCATTGACTTTAGGCTATTTTCTCATTGCTGCTCTTGTAGCAAAAATGACAATACCAGCACCTGATATAAGCATCAAAATTAGTATGCTATTTATAGCACCTGATGAAATTATAGTTTCAGTGTATCCAACTTTTGGTATTGACAGGTAATAAAGTGATAAAAATGTAAGAGGGATAGAGACAATAAGCCCTACAACCTCAATAGAAAAAAGCGTGCGTGGCATTTTATCTGGAGATACTGGAAATATTTTTGCTAAATCAAGGGCGTACACCAGAAAATAGGATATCCCACAAACAGTAGCAGCAATAAGTGCAACATCAGAGCCTCCAATAGAAAAATACGCTATTGGTAAGCTAGCGATACCAAGAACAGTCAGAAATGCATTAAATAGCCCAAGAATTATTGGAGATATATGTGAAAAATTTCGGTTTTCAATCGGGCCGCCGGGTATTAGCACCCCAAGTAATACCAACGATAAGGCTAATAGCCCAGCTATTGCATAACTAATGTAACTTTCCATGATGTCTCCTTTATGCCTAACTATTTATGCAAGAAACATTTTAGCGAAAACAACTACAAAAACATAAATTAAATCAACTATCTCTAGCTGATTCAATCATCTTTTCTGCTATTTCACTATATCTATTGTCTCCATCTGTACGGATTGAAGTGAAAATCACAGCATAATACGGTGCTTTTGGTGTTTTAGTTATATATGACAAATTTAATACTGTGTAGTTTGTTCAAAATGTATCTCTCTCAAAAACAAAAACAACGGAAGCCCGAAAGAGACACCGACGCAAAGTGTCCCTAAAATGGGAATCCATAATCTTTGCATCGACTGCTTGCGACCTTCATAAACGATAAAAATAATAAGTACAATCGCCGAAACAATTACATCTAAGCCAAACTCAAAAAGCCATGATCCAAACTGCCAAAACTGATTTGTTATGCTGTTTATTCATTTTCTCAACTTTTTTGCCAAAAGAATGGAATGAAATCCACAGTTCTCATCTTGCAGTTTAATCTCAATATTGTCAAATCCTAATTTTTTCAAAATCTTCCTGTATTCATCAGGTGCTAAACTAGAATGGTAAACTTTTTCCCCTTCTACTGTGCCTGTCACTTCACCAGATTCGTGTCCAATAGTCAAAAGTAGTGCACCATTAGGTTTAAGGTGATTTACAAATAGAGAAAGTACTTGTCGTTGTTCTTCTTGTTTCAAATGAAAAAAACCATCCCAGCTAATGATTCCATCAAATTCCATATCGAGTTTCAGCTCTTTCATATTCATCTTAATCCAATTCGCTTGTGGAAATCTTGTTTCTGCAAGCTTTAGCATCTTTGATGATGCATCAAGACCTGTCAAATGAAATCCTTGTTTGAGCAAATATCCGCTAATTGGTTCTCCTGCTCCACATCCAATATCTAATATAGAGCCTTTTGGCGGTAAAAGGGCAATAAATTTATTCAACCATTCTTGTTCAACAAAATTGCGAGAACGATGTGTGTCAAAAGCATGTGCATGTTTCTCATAAACTTGAAGCGTACAATTATAAATATCATCAAGTTTCTGCATTTATATAATCCTTTGGTAAAGTATAACGTTTAAAATGAGCAATCAAAAAGCCGCCCGCGGGTTTTTGATTGGTCTCCTCTGATTTGTTAGACATTCAATATTTTTTTTGAAAATGGAGTGCGATGACCTCGTACCCTTCTCTTTCCCAAAATTTGTGTGCTTGTTTATTACCGACATAGCAATTCAGTTCACTTGCAACGCAGCCGTTTGTTCTTGCATAGTCTTCTAACCATTTCATCAGCTTGTGTCCAATGTTTTTATTTTGGTATTCTGGGGAAATGATGACATTGTCCGGTTCAATATGTTTGCCGACATAATATTTGGTCAATATCCAGATGCCGCAAATTCCTACGAGGATTTTCTCCTCAAAAATACCAATGCATTTATAACCTTGATTCAGCATCTCGTCTAGCCGCTGTTTCAAAATATCTTCAGCTATTGAACTATTTAACAATCTCAATAGTGGAATGATTGAATATATATCATGTTCATCAATAAGTTCAAAACGAATCAATTTTACCCTCCTAAATATTTCTCTCCTAGCTTTATCTATAGATAAAAAATTATGGATACTTTGATGATGTTCTACACCATTTCCAACTGCAATAAAATTGTATCCTAAAACCTCACATGCTTTTTTATCCCAAGAGCCGTCTCCAAAATAAGAAATTGAATGACTACTATCACCTATTGATTAACTTGTTAGGCTATTACTATCTCTAAATTGGAAATATTATTGATAGTCTGTCGCTCTTGTGATTTATCACCTGAAAAGGTTATCCGATTTGTCATTGAGGAAGTTATGCCAAATTCACCAAATAGATCTTTTTTGCATGGATTTGAGGGCTTTATTTCCAATGATTCAAAATGCATAATACCGTACGTTCCTCCTTTTGAATTATGAAACTCAGATTTCAGTCGTTTTTTCCAGTCAGATGTATCAAAATGATATTTCACTAAAAATACTGTTGGATACACTTCAAGTTCTTCAACGGTAATCGTTGTGTATGCCTTTGTTCTTTCGCCAATTCGACAAGCTAAACCTTTTTTTATCAGGTATTTCTGGCACTCTGATTCCGAATCATCCACAGCAAAAGCAATACCGCTAAATCCACTATATCGAGTATCGCTAATACCAAACCGTTTACGAAATTTGATAAATTCAATATTTATATCACCAAAATTTATACCAACACTGGAATAATCTGCAGTTTCAGTTAACGGCCAAGCAAAAGGAAGACCAAATTTTTTCGCTATATCAATAGCTACAATCTCGGGTTCATCTACTTCAACCATAAGATGATCAAGTTTAAACATATATACCTCAAATTTAATGAATGGCCTAACGTTTTAAATGAGCCGATGAATTGCCCGCAGGGTAATTTATTGGCTCCACTGATTTGTTATGTGTAGATTCCAAATAACTCATCCTCATTAATTACTATACCAAACTCTTTTAATATAGCTATTTTTCTTTCTAATAATTTTTTTTTATCTTCTATAAAACCAAAATGTAATTTTCTATGATTAGTAGGGCATACAGAAACAATATTTGCTTATACAAAAATTCTTCTTGAAATTCAATAATTTTTCTATATAATAATATTCTTTAAAAATTTTTATAAGGTATAAAAATGAATATCGATTTTAAAGCACTTGCAGATAAATATCAAACACCATATTATGTATACGATTTTGACCATATTTCAGTTCAATACAATAGTTTAAAAGAATCATTTAAAGCAAGAAAACCGCTAATAGCTTATGCACTAAAAGCAAACTCAAATCTAAGTGTCATAAAACATTTAGCTGAACTTGGAAGTGGAGCTGATTGTGTAAGTATTGGTGAAGTAAAAAGAGCACTAAAAGCTGGAATAGCAAAATATAAGATCATTTTTTCTGGTGTTGGAAAAACTGATGATGAGATAACAGAGGCACTAAAACTTGATATCTTGATGATAAATGTTGAGAGTGAAGCGGAGTTACAAAGAGTTGAACTTATGGCTAAAAACTTAGGTGTTGAAGCTAGAATCAGTATAAGAATAAATCCAGATGTTGATCCAAAAACTCATCCATATATCTCAACAGGACTTCATGAAAATAAATTTGGTGTAGATTTAAATACAGCAAAAAGAATGTATATTCAAGCAAAAAAATCTGAGAACTTAGACCCTGTAGGTATTCATTGTCATATTGGAAGTCAACTTACAGATTTAGAACCTATAAAAGAAGCAGTAAAAATCACAGCTGATTTTGTTAGAAACTTAAATGCTGCACTTGGCATTGAGCTTAAGTTCTTTGATGTAGGTGGAGGTCTAGGTATCAAATATGATGATGAAACAGTAATCGAGCCATACGATTATGCACAAGCAATCTTAGATGTTTTATTTGGTATAGATATTACAGTAATTTGTGAACCAGGAAAATATATTGTTGGAAAGAGTGGTACATTAGTAACAAAAGTACTTTATGAGAAAATGAATGGTAACAAAAGATTTGTAGTTGTTGATGGTGCTATGAATGACCTGATTCGTCCAAGTTTATATGATGCTTACCATAAAGTTGAAGTGTTAGGTAAAAGTGAAAATAAAAGTTCATGTAATGTGGTGGGACCTATTTGTGAAAGTGGTGACTTTTTTGCTAAAAATGTTGAACTTCCAATGACCAGCCATAACGATCTAATGGCAATATATAGTGCTGGTGCGTATGGATTCTCAATGGCAAGTAATTATAATACAAGAAATAAAGTGACAGAAATAGCAATAGAAGATGGAAAAGATAGAATGATCAGAAAAAGAGACACTTTTGAAGATCAGATAGCTAACGAGGTAGAATTTTTATAAGCCTGCAAGCAACACGGAAGCAAAAATTAGACAGAGAGTAAGCAACGGTACAGAGGGTTAAAAGTCATGCCCCGACCCCTCAAACTCTCGTAGCATATCAGTTTAATCTAAAATATTTTTTCTTAACCTTTCAGCCAATACATCTGCTTGCTCCATCAAGTTAAAAATTTCTTCTTTAACTTTAAGAAAAGCCTCATAATCAGTCGGAGTTTTTTCTTTTAGAATGTCTAAATTAATTTCTCTGGAAAATTTACTTTGATACTCTGACAAAAGTTCAATTAACTCTTTTTTATTAAAATTAATCTTATCGTATTCGTTAATGAATTTATCAAACTCTTTACTTCCTTTTTTAGAATTACATTTTTTGCAGCTTAAGTCTTCATCAAGATTTTGACCTAAAAATATTTCAATGCTTCATTCATTTTTTCTTCATTAAAATCATCACTGCAAGCTAATTTGACACAAACTCCAAAAGGAAAAAGGTGACAGGCTACTTTTTATTTACATGTAAAAGATTTATTGTCTGGTTCCATTAAAGTAGTCTCTCTCTATTTTCTATGCATTGTCAAAAAGTTAAAAGTTTAGCACCCCTACATTTCTTGCGTTATAATACCACGAAAACAACTTTACATGTAAAACAGTTTTATGAAGGAAATGAAGATGACTATTGAAAATAGCGTTACATTGGATATTGCAAAAAAAGAAGACCTTCTAAAGTTTAAAAAAGACTTGCAAGTATCCTTTGCCGTGGCAGTCATTGAAACTTTTGGTTCCACCTTGGATGGTCCGATTCCTTCAGATGAAGATATTGAAGCTTCTTTTAATGAATCGGGTGCGATTATTTATCATATACTCTCTAATGGGGAAAAAGTAGGCGGTGCGATAGTAATCATCAATGAACTAACACACCACAATGCACTCTCTTTCTTCTTTATCTGCGTCAATGCACACGGTAAAGGCATTGGTACTCAAGCATGGAAAGCTATCGAAGAAAAGTACCCTAAAACAAAAGTCTGGGAAACACATACGCCTTATTTTGAGAAACGCAATATCCATTTTTACGTCAATAAATGTGGCTTTCATATTGTTGAATACTTCAATAAACGTCATATCGATACCCATGCACCCTGTGAGCATAACCTTCCAGGAGATGAAGATTTCTTTCGATTTGAAAAAACGATGAAATAACCATAGGAAGGGAAAAAAGTGAAGGAGAATGAGAAAGGGGAGAAGCTACTTTTTCTAAATTAGTATCTTTACATGTAAAGAATTTTATCTTCCAAGAATAGCCTTTATTTTTTTGTATTGGCAAACACAAAGTTTAACCCTGACCCCTTTTGCTTCAAAAAAAGGATTGAATTCATATCTTAATTGAATTTGCAATCTCTTTCGCCTTTGTGGTTATACGCTTTATATATTCGCTTTTTCCATACGTATATCCTTCTCTGTCATATTTGAATTTTTTCTGAAGCTTAATTTTTAGCTTTATGTATTCTTTCTGTTCATTTGGATTCATTATTAAATAGTTTTTGAAAAACACTCTGTCCCATAGAAAGTGTTTAGATTTTGGCCCCAGATGAATATGAAACGACTCATTTGCTAAGCCAGTTGGAGTATAGCCCTTAACAAACATTATATAGCTTGTTACTTCTTGCATGTGGATATAATTATCTGGCATTTTATCTATGATTTCGCGTGGCTTTGTGTCTTCTGGGATGTCAACGAGTATGTCTATTGTCGGTTTTGCAAGCATTCCTGGGATAGCTGTGCTTCCGATATGCTCAAATCCAAGAGCAAGGTTACTTCCTAAGATTGTCTGTAAATCTTTGATCTCTTGTTCATATAATTGTTCCCAATTTGTACTATATTCAGATAATTTAATAGGATACAGTTTCCCAAGTTCCTCTTTTGTCATGTTCTCCTCATTTTATGAAAATTAAAATATGCTTATGATTTATAATATTATATTGTATGTAGATTTTATCTTTACATCTAACGGTTGAATAGAGCTAATAAGTTGCCGTAGGTAATTTATTAGCTCCTATGTTTTGTTATCTGCTTAACCAACTTCAATATCAGTTTTAAGTTTTCTTCCACCAGATATTTCAAAACTATTATTTTCATAAAAAGATAGTGTTCTATCAAATTGTGGCAATGGTGGAGTTGTAACTTCTAATCTTTTCCAATTTTTTGAGCTAGCAAACTCTTTTGCTTTTTCTAATAATAACTTGCCAATATTTAGAGAACGATACTCTGGTCTAACATATAATTCTGGTATTGTCCCATATGCACCTTCTGCATATAAAGCATAACTTTCATACATTGAGATAAATCCTATAGATTTATTTTTATCTTTTGCAATGAAAACAAAATAAAGATTTTTGGATATTAAATCTTCTGCTCTATTTTGTGTTTCTTCTTGATTGAAGTTAAAAGCTTTGATGTTTATTTTATCCATAATTTCTTGAAGTAATTCTCCTGTCATTATTGATAAATCTAATGAGTCGTTTTCTGTTGCTTTTATTATTTCAATATTCATTTAACTTTGTTTCCTCTCTCATAATTTTAAGATAGTTTATTTTTCAGATAACGTTTTAATATAGCCAATAAATTGCCGATAGGTAATTTATTGGCTACTATGCTTTGTTGTACTTTTAAAACTTGTCAGTAACTTTGTCTTTTACAATATATGGTGTTATCATTTCTATCGCCTCTTCAAGTTCATCTTGTGAAAATGCTCTAAAATCAGTTGCACCATTGAATCCTGTTAAATTTATATTATCTCCAAATTGTAATATTTTTGTTTCTAAATCCGAAGCTTTACAGGTTACTTTTGAAATTATGATTATATCTGCTTCAATTTTTGCTTCATTAGCTACAAAATGTATTCTTTCTTCTCCTAATCTTGCAGATGTTTTTCCAATTTTATAAATATCTTTATCATTCCATTTTCCAAAACCAATAGCCTTCCAAATATAAACTACGTTATTGTCTGTCTTAGCTCTATCTGCCATGTGATTACAAATTTCATCTAAAAAACCATTTCTATATGCGAAATAATATGCTCCACATGAACCACGTTCAAAATCTTTTCTTGATTCATATCTGAGTGCTTCTTTTTGAACAAGTGTAATGGTCCAAAATCCGTATCCTGTTGTCATATGGGAACATACTTCGTCAAGTATTCCTTTATTTAAAGCATAGCTATATGCTCCATTATGAGCATTTTGGAAATCAACTTTTCTTGTGTATTTTAATGCTTCTTGATGTGTAAGTAATAAATTCCATTTTCCTCTTCCAGATTCCATATGAGAGCAAATATCATCAATTATATTTTTTTCATGTGCATAAAAATATGCACGAGAGTGTCCTACTTCAAATTCTTTTTTTGTTTTATATTTTAATGCTTCATTTTTTACTATTTCTACTGTTAAATCTGTATATCCTGATTTCATATGTGAACAAACAGTATCAATTATATTTTTTCTATGACACCATGTATATGCATCACAAGAATATTTTTTAAAATCTTTTTTATATTCATACTTTAAAGCTTCATGATGAGCTAATTCAAATGTCCATTCTTTGTTGATTTTAGTCATATGGGAACAAATGGTCTCAATAACTTTATTTTTATGTCCCCATTGATATGCACTATAAGAGTATTTTCTAAAATCTTTTTTATATTGATATTTTAATGCTTCAGTATGGACTTCTTCTAATGTCCAATTTTTGCGAATTTTAAGTCTATTATTGGTGTTATCCTTGCATTTAGGTTTTTCATTAATAATTACTTTTGTTGTTCTTTTTGGATATATTAATTCCATATGAGAACATACAATATCAAGGCAATTATTTTTCCAGCACCACTTATATGCACCATTACAGTTTTCTCTAAAATCTTTTTTGTATTTATATTTTATAGCTTCTTTTTTTACTAATTCTATTGTCCATTTTCTATTACCTATTTTCATGTGTTGGCAAATATCATTAATGATTTTATTATCTAGTGCAAATTGGTAAGCTCTATTATTGGCTTTTTTAAATTCTTGTTTAGTATTATACTTTCGTGCTTCTTTTTCTACTATTTCTATTGTAAGTTTAGGATATTTTAATTTCATGTGAGAACATACAATATCTAAAGAGTTATTTCTTAAACACCATTTATATGCATTTGTACTATTTTCTCTAAAATCTTTTTGATATTGATATTTTAATGCTTCACTGTGAGCTAATTCTAATGTCCATTTATTCAATTTCTAAATGTTCCTTATTCAAAATATTGTATGTTGACGCAAAGCGGCAACATACAACGGTCGAATATAGCCGATAAATTTCCGCTAGGTAATTTATTGGCTACTATGTTTTGTTATATTGGTTCAATATGTAAATCACATTTATATTTATCAGAAATTTCATTAGATAATTTTATTATATTAAGTTTTATATCATCAATTTTATGAAAATTTGTATCTTCTATATATACAAAATCACCTTCTTGTTGACGACTTTGATTTAGTATTGCTGTGATTTTACCCAGTTCATTTTTTATGTTTTGTAGAAATTTTTTAATATTATTATCACCAAAGTCATCTATACTTTTACTTTTGGTCTTTTTATTAACTGTTCCCTTACCAATTAATTCTGAAATTTCATTAAGTCCTTTAATCATATTTGAATAAGAGCCTTCACAATATATTTTATGCTTAATTGCATTACGATCAATATAATTAAGAATAATTTTCAAACAATCTAAATCATCATATGGGTGAATTCTTGAAAAATCTGAATGTTGTTGTACTATATCAATAATTTCTTGTACTATTTCTTCATCGTTCATATCTGTAATTAATGATATTAAATCACTTACTTTTATGACTTTACAATAACTAGGATAATCTTTAAAATTTGTACATTTTAAAAAACCAAAAATATATAATTCTTGATATTGATTATTTAGTTTGAATTTTTCAAATTGTTTAACTGTATGTTTTATTTTTTTAGCATCAGCATTTGTAGTTACTTGTATTGCAATTTTTTTGACATCATCTGCCAAATCTATTGCAGGAAAGTTAGGATTTAATTGATTTTTATTTATTAGATTAAGTTTATGTGTAGCATTGAAAACCTTTATTGAAATACTTTCTAGTATACGTGTCATATCATTAAAACCAGATTCTTGACTTGTTTTAATATATTGTTGTATTAGAGATATATCATAAATAAGATTTTGTATTGTTTGTTGAAGCATTTAATTCCTTTTATAACGTTTAAAATGAGCCAATAAATTACCCTGCGGGCAATTTATTGGCTCCACTGATTTGTTAGCTATTTATTGTTTAACAGTCCAAGCATCAGCTTGTTTTTGAGCAGCTGCAATTTGATCTTCAGTCATTCGATTCATTAGTTTGTTTTGATGTGCAGGAGGGTCTTTTATAACCCATTGGCATAATGGCACATCAGAACAAGTGTCAGCAGTTTTTTTTGCGATCAATATCCATTTTAAACCTTCTACATCATCATTAAAATATTGCATTGAATAGAGAGTTCCGAGATTATATTGTGATTGAATGAACCCTTTTTCCGCTGCAATGGAATAATATTTACGTGCTTTATCATAGTCTTTATTTGCACCCATCAGTGCTTTTTCATATACATTTCCACTGTTATGACAACCTGCATCACTACCCAGTTCACAAGCTTTAGTAAACCATTCAACAGCATTTCCATAATTTGTAGTACTTATTTCATTCTCAGAAATCATTAATCCCAATTTTAACGCAGCAGATTTGTCACCTAATTCGGCACCTTGATAGTACAAGTTTGCAGCTTGTTCAAAATGGCCACCACGATAGGCGGCATCACCTGGTGTATGACTGGCACATCCAACCATTAAGATGAGTAGTCCAATATACAATGTAACTGTTTTTAAATTCATTTCTTTCCTTTGTAAGCTAACGGTCGGGCTGAGCTTCACTAATGTGTATTTCGGAAAATTCGCTTGCGATTTTCTGAAATACACATTGGTGTGGGACTCCTGCCAATTGTTGTGTGTAGCAAAGCGGAGCACGACAATTGGTTGGTGGCTCGTTTAGAGCTCAGCCCGACCGTTGTATGTTGACGC
>JBFHKA010000037.1:0-25856 GCA_041595535.1 Sulfurimonas sp.
CAGGTACGTGGATATGTTTGCTATCTTCTTGAAAATGAAATTAAAATAGTGGGTCTTTAAATGCTTTTTTCTTGGGTTGAAGGATTTATCCTTGGTTTAGGTGCTGCTGTCCCTCTAGGACCCATAAATATTCTTATGATGAATGAATCTATTAAAGAATATAGAAATGGGGTACTCATAGGACTTGGTGCTATGAGTGCAGATTTGACCTATCTTTTTTTGATTTTATTTGGTGTGATAACCTACTTTAATCAGCCAGAAATTTTAAGTGCACTCTCCTTGTTTGGTGGAATTTTTTTACTCTATCTCTCTTACTCACTTTTTACACTCAGAAACAAGCAGGTAAAAACAGATGCAGTGCAGATGAAACATAGTAGCATCAAACTCTATCTAAAAGGTTTTATGCTAACCTTTGTCAATCCCTATACAGTTGGCTTTTGGCTGAGTGTATCCGGTTATATAGCTACAAAAGAGTTATACCCGTTTGTGACTCTTTTTGGTACACTTAGTGCCATACTTTTGTGGGTAACTCTTATGCCATATTTTGTGCATAAAAGTAGACACCGTATATCTCAAAAAGTCTCGTATTGGATGAGTCTGTTCTCTTCAATTATATTATTCAGTTTTGCTATAATGATGTTTATAAATTCAAACCTTAAATAAACCATAAATTAAGCTACTTATAAGTTTATATAGATATACTTTCGCCACTTAAACAAGCATTCGTGTTTGTTCATTAAATTACTTTAAAAGGTTCTAAAATGAAATTTACAAAAATTGCATCTGCTGAACAAATTGATCGAAAATGGGTTTTGATTGATGCTGAAGGTAAAACATTTGGTCGTATCATTACTGAAGTAGCAACTACGCTTCGTGGTAAAAATAAGACTTGTTATACTCCAAACATTGATTGTGGTGACTATGTAGTTATCGTTAATGCTTCTAAGGCTAAATTAAATGGTCTTGGTAAAATAGCTAATAAAGAGTATTTTTCTTATTCAGGTTATTTTGGAAGTACAAAAAGTGTTAAGATGACTGAGCTATTAGAGAAAAATCCTGAGAAACTATTTAGATTAGCAACTCGTGGTATGCTTCCTAAAACTAAGCTTGGCGCTAAAATGCTTAAAAAATTAAAAATTTATGCAGGTGCTGAGCATCCTCACACTGCACAACTTGCTAAGTAAGGATTGATATATGTCAGCAAAAACAATATATGCAACAGGACGTCGTAAAGCGTCAATAGCAAAAGTATGGTTAACTCCAGGTTCTGGAAAAATTACAATCAATGGTCTTTCATTAGACGCATGGTTAGGTGGACTTGAAGCAAAAAAACTTCGTGTAAAACAACCTTTAGTTATCTCTAAACAAGATACATCAGTTGACATTGTTGCTACTACTTTAGGTGGTGGTTTTGGTGGTCAAGCAGATGCACTTCGTCACGGTATTTCTCGTGCATTAGTTAGATTTAACCCAGAGGTAAAAGCTATCCTTAAACCTGAGGGTATGATGACTCGTGATGCACGTGTTGTTGAACGTAAGAAGCCAGGTAAACGTAAAGCTCGTCGTTCTCGCCAATTCTCTAAACGTTAATCGTTTTATTTTTATCAATGCTTTTGCATTGGTAAAATCTCTTTTTCTCGCACTTCACACAACAAACTAACATCAAGTTAATTCTATTTCAATATAATGTCTTTAAAACAAAAGGGACACAATGAAAAAAACGCTTCTTATCATTTTCGCACTTATTACAGTTATCGTAGCACTTCCTATAGTAGGAAATTCCATGATGGAATCTACTATAAATACAAGAGTTTCTGAACTAGATAGCTATGGACTAAAAAGTAAAAACATTCAAGAAGAGTCAGACTACTTTACTACAAAAAAACACTTTGAATTTGTTTTAGAAAATGCAGATGAGTTTGTAAACTACCTAAGTCAATTCTCTGATCAGCAGATACCTCCGTATGTAAATGCAATGTTTGAAGGTGTGGTAATTGGAGCAGATTTAGAGTATAGTAATTTCCCACTCTCAAAAGCAATACAGTTAGATATTTATCCACTTGAACTCTCTCAATCAATGTCGGAAGATTTCAAAAAAAATGATTTAGACTTTTATGCATATTTAGAAAAGTTTTTACACTCAAAAGGAGTGCTTTATCACATTAACTACAATATCGTAAGTGAAGATTTTGATGGTTATGTTAAAGATATTGATGAATCGCACACGCTTAAGAATGAAACAACAATTCTTCTAAAATTACATGAAACAATTTTTGAGGGAAATGGACAACTTATAGCACCAAATAGATTAGAAACCTCTCTTAAAGAGTTACAGCTTGATATCAAAAAAGGGAAGTTGTTATTTACTTGTAAGCTTAAAAATATGAAAACAACAACAAACTACGAATCTAAAAACACTTACCTAAATGCGATGCAACTCGAAGAGTTTACAGTAGACACAAATGGGACAGAAGATGATTTCAGTATCACTGGAAATACAATTTCTGTAAATGCTTCGTCTAATACGCAAGGAGAGTTCGCGGAGTTGGATTCAAAAGTAAACATTAAAAGCATAGCAGTTGATTCAAGTGAGTTGCAAGTTGCACTTAAAGATTGGAATTTGGATCTAGCTCTTAATGGCTTAGACAAAGAGAGTTTTAACAAAACACAAGAGTTAATATCAAAAGCTAGAGCTACAAGTACACCAAAAGAAGAACAAGAGTTAGAAGAGAGTTTGACAACTTTAGTTTCAAAAGGTTTTGTATTTAGCATTGCAGATTTTTCCATACAAAACATAACAGTAGATGCAACTGAAAACCTCAAAGGTCTTTCACTCAAGTCAGAGTTAAAATTAAAAGCAGATCCAGATATAGCACAAAAAATAAAAATGTCACCTATGCTCTTAGTCTCAAACATAGAGCTTGCAACATATGTGAAGGTTTCAAAAGAGCTTTATGCAAGACTGACAAATGATATATCTGTGGGTGCGTATGCAAAATATATTAGAGAAGAAAATGACAATCTTATTTTTGATATAAAACTTATTGATGGTGAATTGACCCTCAATGGAAGAACACTCCAATAAAAAATGAAGTTTATACTTTTTTTCCTCTTGAGTTGGAGCCTTATGGCTTCAACACTTCATCTTGCAACTGCAACAAACCCAGCAAGACTCAACCCTCTTTTGGCAACTGATTCTAGCTCTTCAGAGATAGCGGATTTTTTATTTAATGGACTTGTTAAATATGACAAAGATGCAAAAGAGATAGTGGGTGATTTAGCAGAAAAGTTCTATTTCAAAGATGACAAAACACTCATTTTTAAGTTACGAAAAGGTGTCAAATGGCATGATGGAGAAGAGTTTAGTGCCGAGGATGTTCTTTTTACGTATGAGACACTCATTTCAGACAAGATAGCTACTCCCTATAGTGCAGGATTTCAATTTGTAAAAAGTGTTGAGATATTAGACAGATACAGTGTTCAGGTTAACTATAAAGAGCCTTATTTTAAAGCTTTAGAAAACTGGATGATGGGAATGCTTCCTAATCATATACTCAAAGATGAGAAGAATCTTATGACTTCGAAATTCAACACAAATCCAATAGGTACAGGACCCTATAAACTCCAACAATTAGAGTATTCCAAAAATATCATTTTAGCTGCATTTGATGAGTACTTTGAAGGGCGTCCTAAAATAGACACTATCTCTTTTCATGTTATTGCAGATACGATGACACGTTTTTTGATGTTGAAGTCCTCACAACTCGACATTGGAAGCATAGAACCGATGGAGTATGAGAGACAGCTACACAAAGAGTTTTTTAAAAAGTTTGACATTTATGAAAAGATAAGTCGTTCTTACACCTACTTAGGCTTTAACCTACGATTAGAGAAGTTTAAAAATCCAGATGTTCGCAAAGCACTCTCTTTAGCTATCAACAGACAAGAAATTATAGATATTCTTTTTTTTAAACACGCACAACTTTGTAGTGGTCCATTTCTTCCCGGAACAAAAGCTTTTGATGAAAATGTTGAAGTACCTAAACAAGATATACAAAAAGCAAAAGAGCTTTTAAAAAAAGCAGGGTATGATGCTAAAAATCCTTTTACTTTTGAGATAGTCACTTCCAATGCAACACCAATGCGACCTTATGCGGCACAGATTATTCAACATCAGTTAAAAGCTGCGGGAGTGATTGTTACACTCCGAGTTATGGAGTGGCAGGCTTTTTTAAATATGGCAGTTTTCCCTCGCAAATTTGAGACAGTACTTTTAGGTTGGGCTCTCGCACCAACACCAGACCCTTATTCGCTTTGGCATAGCAGTGGCGATACAAAGGGAGGATTTAATTTTATCGGGTATCATAACCCAAGGTTAGATAAACTCATAGAAGAGTCTCAAGGCATCGTTGATAGAGAAAAACTATCGCTTTTGTGGAGAGAGATGTTTAAAATCATTACGGATGATAATCCCTACTTGTTTTTGTATATTCCAAACTCTATTATAGCAGTGAATAAAAATATAAAAAATATTCAACCTTCCATGAGTGGTATTTGGCATGAATATATAAAATGGGAGAAGATTCAGTGATTATATTATTTGACTTAGATGGTACGCTCATAGATTCAACAGAAGCAATTTTGGAGAGTTTTCACAAGGCATTTGACATACATGAAAGAGAACATCCAGAAGATGAAGAGATTAAAGAACTTATTGGACACCCTTTAGATGTTATGTTTATGGGGTTTGGCATAGATGAGAGTGAAGTTTGGGATTTTGTAGCGACATATAAAGAGCATTACAGAAAAATATCAACACAAAAAACACTCTTAATCGAGTCCGCTAGAGAAGCAGTTCTTTTGGCAGATGAATTTGCAACTTTGGGCATAGTAACCACAAAAACAGGAGAATATTCTCAGATTTTGATGGAGCATTTTGGACTAATGGATAGATTTGAAGTGCTTATTGGCAGAGAACATGTTCAGAACCCAAAACCAGATGCTGAACCTATTTTAAAAGCTTTAGAGAGGCTAGATAAAGATGATAATGACATCTGGATGATAGGAGATACAAAGATGGATTTGTTATCTGCAAAAAATGCAGAAATAAATTCTATTGGAGTATTGAGTGGTTATGATACTAAAGAAAGCCTAGAAAAGTTTACAGATGTTATATTTAGTGATGTTCTTGAAGCAGTAGAGTGGCTTAAAGGTAGAAATTTATCACACAATTAGCTTAGTGGAATATCTATCTGGAATCATCAAGCTATATTTAAGTGCGGGTTGCCTAAAATACAACTAAATAGAATGGATAGAAAATATCGTATTTCTTGAAAGATTTAAGGAGAATTTATGCTAGAAATCAGATGGCATAGTCGTGCTGGACAAGGTGCTGTAACAGGTGCAAAAGGTCTGGCAGATGTAATTTCAACAACGGGGAAACATGTACAAGCATTTGCATTTTATGGATCTGCCAAACGTGGAGCTGCGATGACTGCGTACAATCGTGTTGATGATAAAATGATTATGAATCATGAAAAATATATGGAGCCGGATTATGTTTTCGTAATCGACCCAGCTTTAGTATATACATCTGATGTAACTATTAATGGCAAAGAGAATACAAAGTATATTATCACAACGCATATGACTACAGATGAGCTTATTGCTTCTCAACCAAAGTTAGCAGGTAAAGAGGTCTATACAGTAGACTGTATTAAAATTGCGCAAGAGACTATAGGTCGTGCTATTCCAAATACACCAATGCTGGGTGCTTTTATGAAAATATCTGGAATGTATGAAATGGACTTCTTTAAAGAGAGCATGAAAAGAATTCTTGGTAAGCTACCACAAAAAATCATTGATGCAAATATGATTGCAATTCAACGTGCATATGACGAAGTGAAATAAGGAAGAGATGATGGCAAATAAAGGTTGGGACGAATTTGAAATCGGAGCGATGCTTCGTACATTTGAAGGGGAAGTTAGTGATATAGCTGGCACACTTCAAGAAGATCGTAAATATACACAAAATAGTTCTTTTAGTGCTAGCGTTGCAGACTGGAGAATTGTAAAACCTGTTTTTAATAAAGATTTTTGTATCGATTGTCAATTTTGTTGGGTTTATTGTCCAGATATTTCAATCATTTCAAGAGATAAAAAAATGATTGGTGTAGATATGGATCACTGTAAAGGGTGTGGTATTTGTGTTGAGGTTTGTCCTACAAATCCAAAATCACTTTTAATGTTCCCAGAACAAGCAGAAGAAGAAGCAGTGTTGGCAGCATGGCCGACAAAAGAAAGTAAGGAAAAATAATGGCATTTGATAAAATGGAACTAAAAGATATTGAAGTATGGGATGGTAACTTTGCAGCTGCACAAGCTTTAAGACAGTGTCAAATTGATGTTGTTGCAGCGTATCCTATTACTCCATCAACTCCGATTGTTGAAGGGTATGCAAAATTTTTAGCAGACAACTACATCGAAGGTGAGTTTGTAATGGTTGAGTCTGAACATGCTGCAATGAGTGGATGTATTGGTGCGGCTGCAGCTGGTGGTCGTGTTGCTACAGCTACATCTTCACAAGGTTTTGCACTGATGGTAGAGACTCTTTACCAAGCATCAGGTATGCGTCTACCAATTGTTTTAAATGTTGTTAATCGTGCACTAGCTGCTCCACTTAACGTAAATGGAGATCATTCAGATATGTATCTTGGACGTGATAGTGGTTGGATTCAGTTTGATGCGTTTTCACCACAAGGTGCATACGATTTAAACTTTATTGCATTTAAAGTTGCAGAAGATCATGATGTAAGACTTCCAGCTATGGTACACCAAGATGGTTTTATGACTTCACATACTGCACAAGGAGTGAGAACATTAACGGATGATGAAGCGTATGGTTTTGTTGGTGAATTTAAACCAATGAATGATATGTTAGACTTCGAGCATCCAGTGACTCATGGTGTTCAGACAGAAGAAGATTGGCACTTTGAGCATAAAGCACGTCAACACAATGACCTGATGACAAAAGTTTTCCCAAAAATTGAAGCTGCATTTGATGCGTTTGAAAAACTCTCTGGACGTAGATACAATATGGTCGAGAGATATGATATGGATGATGCAGATGTATGTGTTGTTTGTATGGGTACATCTGTTGAGACTGCTCGTGAAGTTGCAGGTGAAATGAGAGAAAAAGGGATTAAGGCTGGTGTTGTAGGTATCCGTGTTATTCGTCCATTCCCATTCTTTAAAGTTCAAGAAGCACTGAAAGATGTAAAAGCTATAGCTGTACTTGATCGTTCTTCTCCAAATGGTGCGCCAGGAATGTTATTTAATGAACTCTCAGCTGCACTATATAGCTTAGATACAAGACCATTACTTTCTGGATACATATATGGTTTAGGTGGTCGTGACTTAACAAAAGCTCATTTAGTCTCTTTATATACAGAACTACAAGCTAATGTTGATGCTGGTAAAGTATTAACTCCATTACAACAGTTTATCGGTGTTCGTGGACCGAAACTATCATTTTTATAAGGAGAAAACGATGAGTGAAATGAAAAAAATAAAAAACTTAAAAGAGTTTTCAACATCGGCAGACCGTTTTGAGGGTGCAAATCTTTTATGCCCTGGTTGTGCACACTCTATCATCGTTCGTGAAGTTTTAAATGCCACTAACGATGATTTAGTACTTTCAGCATCTACAGGGTGTCTTGAAGTTTGTACTGCTGTTTACCCATACACTTCATGGGATGCTTCTTGGATTCATATTGGTTTTGAGAATGGTTCTACTGCTGTTGCTGGTGCAGAAAGTATGTACAAAGCATTAAAAAAGAAAGGTCGTCTCAAGCAACCAGAGCGCAATCCTAAGTTTGTGTCTTTTGCAGGTGATGGTGCATCGTATGACATCGGTTTCCAATGGATTTCTGGTTGTATGGAACGTGGACACAACATAATGCATGTTGTTTTAGATAATGAAGTTTATGCAAATACAGGTGGACAACGTTCAAGTTCAACTCCTATTGGTTCAAGTGCAACGACATCTCCAGCTGGTCGAGTGAGTTATGGTGAGAAGAGAAATAAAAAAGATATGGTGGCTATCATGGCTTCTCATGGTATTCCATACTCTGCACAAGTTGCTCCAAACAAATGGAAAGATATGGTTAAAAAAATTCAACATGGTATGGCTGTAGAGGGACCAGTATTTATTAATGCTGTTTCTCCTTGTACTACTGAGTGGAAATTTGATCCTAAAGACACTATGCTTATGGCAGATTTAGCAACAGACTCATTAGTTTTTCCACTTTATGAAATTATTGATGGGCATGAGTTAAACATTACATATAGACCTAAAAATGTGCTACCAGTTGAAGAGTATTTAGCTGCACAAGGACGTTTTAAGCACCTCTTTAAAGATGAGTATAAGTACTTGATTAAAGAGTGGCAAGAGCGTGTAGACGCAAACTGGGCTTACCTAAATAGAAGAGAAGAAGCTCGCGTTTAGGCGCGAAGTTCTAGCTTCACCGCATCTTGCACAAAAATCCGACACTCTGTGTACATCAGTACACTATCGGTCGGATATTTTGCACAATCTACAATAAATCTAAAACTTCTTTAGCTTAGAATCATCATATTTTTTCAATCTTAATAAGATCTCATGAAACTTTAAAAGTATCATCCTCTACTATTTCAATAGTCGAACATATTATGTCATGTAGTGCCTTTTTGTCTTTTCTGTAGAGTGGGAAAAGTAAACCTATTAAGATTGTTGCAGAAAATAGAAATGCAAAAAATCTTAGTAGTGCACGAAAGAAAGATATATTCTTGTAGGTTGTGTCATCTACAACTTTAAGGTTGTAAGCTTTTTTCCCTGGAGTTTGTCCAAATCTTGAAATCAATATGGCATAAATGAGAGCATAAAGACTCACTCCCATAAGTGGAGCGAGTTGTGAAGCTTGAAACTCCTCTTTTCCTCCCATTATAACATAGGTAATAACATAAAGAATAGGAGCATAAATCATAAATAAGTCTGTGATAAAAGCTTTTATTTTTAATGGATAGTAGGCGTAAATGACATCTTGTTTTGTTTGATTAGCTGTTTGTATTTTATTTTTTGTTTGTTTTTTTAATTTTCTAAATCTCATAGTTTATTATAACAAAATAAGTGATTTATTTTAACCTATATTAAATAGTTATAGATATAATGACGAAAAAGAATTTAGGGATGCCAATGCTCATTGATAGCTATGATAGGGTCGTTGACTATATAAGAGTCTCCGTAACTGAGAGATGTAACTTTAGATGTCAATATTGTATGCCTGAAAAACCCTTCTCTTGGGTTCCAAAAGAGAATTTACTATCTTTTGAAGAGCTGTTTGAATTTATGAAAATAGCAATAGATGAGGGCATAAAAAAGATTCGTATCACGGGTGGTGAGCCACTACTGCGTGAGGACTTAGATAAGTTCATTAAGATGATTTATGATTATGAACCGAAGATTGACCTTGCAATGACAACAAATGCTTTTTTACTTAAGGGTGTTGCACAAAAACTTAAAGATGCAGGGCTTAAATGTCTTAATGTTTCTATAGATACACTCAAACCAGAAGTAGCCAAAGAGATAGCAGGTAAAGATGTTTTAGCCAATGTTTTAGCAGGGATTGATGAAGCGTTACGTGTGGGTCTTAAAGTCAAAGTAAATATGGTTCCTATGAAGGGTGTAAATGCTGATGAAATTGTAGATGTGCTTGAGTACTGCAAGGCAAGAGGGATGAGTATTCGTTTTATAGAGTACATGGAAAATTCTCACGCAAAAGAGGGAATTACTGGACTTAAGTCTGCCGAGCTTTTAGAACTGCTTGGTAAAAAATATGATTTTGTTGATGAGGGTTTTGACGGACACTCACCTTCTCACTATTTTAAAATGAGTGACGGATATAAATTTGGTATTATTGAACCTTATGCAGATGATTTTTGTAAAAAATGTAATCGTATTCGTTTGACGGCAGAGGGAAATCTTATTCCGTGTCTTTATTTTGATGAAGCGATGAGTATTAACGAATGTATTAAGCGTGGCGATATTAAAGGTGCGGCACTTGTTTTAAAAGAAGTTGTACGAACAAAACCAGAAAAAAATCGCTGGGGTGGAGAGGATGGGGAAATCTCAGCTCGTGCCTTTTATGAGACAGGTGGATGATGTACCTCGTTGAGCATTTCTACTCCATTCAAGGAGAGGGAAAATATAGTGGGAGACCTTCGCTTTTTTTCCGTTTTGGTGGTTGCAATATGAAATGTGAAGGTTTTGCTTGCCAAGAAATTGCAGAAGATGGCACAAGGCTTTTAGGCTGTGATACCATCTTTGCAGTTAATCGTGAGCACTTCTGTAAAAATTGGAAAAGCATAACAGATGTACAACAATTTCTTGATATTTTAGAGTCATATAAATTATCGCACGTAACGGATATTGTCTTTACTGGAGGAGAGCCATTGCTCTATGCAAATGAGGCTGTTTTAGTGGCATTTTTAGAACTACTACATGCAGATGGGCACCGTATATTTTTTGAGACAAATGGCTCTTTAGGTGTTGATTTTGAAAAATTTCCAATTTACAAAGAGTGTGAATTTGCACTCTCTGTAAAGCTAGAAAACTCAGCAGAACCAGAGAAGAAACGTATAAACAAAGAGGTGCTTAAGTCACTTACCTCCAATGCAAAAAGTTGCTTCTTTAAATTTAGCATAGGTAGAGATTCATTAGGGCAAGAGCTTGAAGATGAACTCCAAAACATCATAGATATAACACCACAAACAGAAGTATATTGTATGCCTCTTGGTGGTTCAAAAGAGGAAGTTGAAGAAAATTCAGAGCCTTTAGTAGAGTTTTGCAAACGAAAAGGGTACAATTTTAGTGACAGACTTCATATACGAATATGGGACAAAAAAAAAGGTGTTTAGATGATTATACGAAAACTATTTAAGTTTGAAAATGTCCATATAGTTCGTGGTTGTTCTACTGTAAGATGTAGAACTTCACTGCACGGACACTCTTATAAAATAGAGCTACTTTTTGAATCAAACTTTTTAGATAATGCACAGATGATATATGACTTTGGTTTGATGAAGCAAAACATGAAAGCTTTTATAGATTGTTTTGATCATGCAGTAACTATCTGGGATCAAGATGCGCCTGACTATATAGAAGATATGAAACGCTACTCACAAAGATGGGTACAACTTCCAGTTTCTCCATCTGCAGAGCAGTTTTCTCGAGTTATATTTATTATGATAGATAAGATTTTAAAACTTACAGAGACACAAAATGGTGAGCGTGAAGTAAAGCTTAACAGCATCATTGTACATGAGACAGACACGGGCTATGCGCAATGTTTTGCAGAGGATGCCTATAGTGAAAAAATGGGGTTTATTGACCCTGAAGCAATAGTTTTTAGTGATGCTATAAAAGCAGACTGGAGTGATAAAGAGCTTTGGGAAAAGATAAAGCGTGGTGATACGTTTACCAACCCAACAAGTGTCTAGGACGTTAGATGCATAAGCTAAGAGAGAGTGTCTTAAAGTATCCAGAACTTACACTCCTTTTGATTCTTGTTTTTGTCTATCTCTACTTTCAAGTAGATATGATGACACGAACGACTGGTGATGAAAAAACCTATGTTGCACAAGCCTTAGAGATGCAAAGAGATGGGCATTGGTTTATGCAGACACTTTTTGATGAGCCCGATTACTATAAAGGTCCACTTCATTTTATATTTCTAAAAATTGGTTTTTACATTTTTGGCACGCATAGTATGTTTGCTACAGTCTATATGAACTTTTTTGGGCTGATATTAGCGACGCTACTTCTTTATAAATTTGCTTTGCGAGAGTTACAAGACAAAAGTTGGGCTCTTTTTTACGCTTCGAGTTTTTCTATCTCAATCGGGCTTTATTCTCACATGTTTGCTTCGCAGATGGAAGCGGAACTCATTATTTGTTATGCAATTATTCTTTATCTTTTAAATAGAATAGAGCATGACAAGTCACTTCTCACACAACTTCTTCTATGGGGGATGATTGGACTTACAGGTTGGTTGAAATCACCTGCCTATAGCGTTTTTATAGGTGTAAGTGTAGGGCTTTACTGGCTCTTTACATCACAATTTAAAAGTAGACTCAAAAATAAATATACGTGGATAAGTCTGCTCTTTGGTATAGCGGTTGGTTTTGGTGGTTACATTCCTATTCTTATTTACGATGGGGACGCTTTTATTCAGCGCTATATTATTAAAGAGTCTTTGAGTAAAGGTGCAAATGGTGTACCTTGGACAACGGCATTTTTTCCAATCTTTACGTACTTTTTAGCACCTTGGATGTTTGCTGCAATATTCTCATTTTTAGTAGCGATTTATACACTCTTTGTAAAGAGTGCGCGCATTTTAAATGCAAATGAGTTGAGACTTGTCAAACTCGCACTTAGTATCATCATCCCAACGCTTTTATTTTTTACTCTGCATAAGTACAGAGGAGATATTTATGCGCTCCCAGTTGTGAGTGCGACACTTTTAATCGCTGTAATTTATTGGCGCGCTTATTTTGCAAAATATGAGAAAGTTTATATCTGGATGATGCGTTTGAGTGCTATTGTTTTGAGTAGTGTTCCTTTTTTAGTTGTAGCTTTAGCAATCCATTTTGCCCCACTTCCTAGTTGGTGGCCAGCATCCCTTCTGTACATAGCACTCTTTGCGTTTATCTTTACGCTTGGCTTTGTTTGGTATGAGAGTAAAAGAAGTCTTAAAAATGGACCAGCACTGCTCATTTTTTCATTTTTGCCTCTTCTTTTTACACTAGGGCTTATACTACAAACTTTTGGAAAAGCTGAGATGATAGGTGCAAATAGATATATAGCAGAGAACAACATCACAAAACCTCTCGGAGATTACGATCTTTATAAAAACTTTTGGAATGAGTATGGTTCACTCAACACTTGGCTTGGGCACGATGTGGTGGGACTACACACAAAAGAGAAACTTTTTGCGTTCTTAGAAGATGGTGGTTCGGTAATAATCGAGGGCGAGGGAAGATTTAAAGAGTTTGAAGCAAATGTTGCAGACACATATAAGATAAGTGACTTTGACATCTACATTTGGAAACGTTGGCTCACACATGGAAAAGGTCCAAATGGTGAGAGTATGTTTCTAAAGTACTGGAAAACGCAAGATATAACTACCATTCAAAGAGACTTCTATATAGTTCGATTTAAAAAGTCAAGTTCTTAATTTTAGAAACTCACTAAACCTAGCAAGCTCTTTACTTTTTATATTCTCTTTGATTACAACACAAAAGTCTTGTAATCTGGTTGTAATCTGGTTGTAATCTGGTTGTAATTATGTTATGATAATATTAAATAACTTTTAACATAAGGACATAAATGAAAAAAATTATTACTCTAACGGGTGCTTTACTCATTAGTGCAAGCTTGTATGCAGATGCACCAAAAGGTGCGTATGTTGGATTCGGATATGGTGCTACGGCTTTTACAGATGGTGGCTTTAAAGATGATATAGATAAGTTTCTTCATAGAGTGAGCCCAAATGTAACTACTGCAAGTGACTATGACTCAAGTGGCTATAAATTGTATGCTGGTTATCAATTTAACAAA
Source organism: Sulfurimonas sp. (assembly GCA_041595535.1). Taxonomy (GTDB): domain Bacteria; phylum Campylobacterota; class Campylobacteria; order Campylobacterales; family Sulfurimonadaceae; genus Sulfurimonas. The sequence continues at coordinate 13,655 of JBFHKA010000037.1, forward strand.
ATAGTGGCAGTTGAAGCTTCTTACACAAGTTATGGATCATATACATTTGATTTTTCTAATGGATTTCATGATAAACTCGACCCAAGTTCTATTAGTATTGCTGCAAACCTTGGATACAACTTAGGAGCAAGTGCAGAGTATAGACCTTATGGTATAATTGGTTTAAGTGCACTCTCACTACATGAAACAGGCAATGCAGAGTTTTATAGTGATGACTCAGGAGTTGCTATAAGGTTTGGTTTCGGGTTTGAATATACACCAAGACAGCTAAAAGGTTTTGGCTTTAGAGTTGCTTATGAGGGTGATTTTTTTACAATGAAAATTCAAGATGCAGATTCTGTTCCTGAACTCCAAGAGACATATGTTCAATCGGTAGGCATGCTTTACTTAGGTGCTAGTTACAAATTTTAATAAACCCTTCTTTTCACATACGTAGTTATAGCATTTGATGTTATAACTATAGTATGAAAATTTTTCTTTAATAAGTTATCAAACTTGCCAAACTATCGCTTGTGAAGCTAAAGTTTGTACTTATAACTTTTACAATAGATTCAGCAGAAATAACTTCACTCTCCTCGCTTACCATGATATAGGCATTTCCATTGGCAAGTGGAGAAATCATGCCCGGTGCATACTCCTCGCACGTAACAAAATATTCACCATCAAAAACACCCGGAACAAGGGTGCGTTTACCTGGTCTTAGTCTATATTCATTTTTCATTTTTGCATGGATTGGATGTATAAATTTTGATTTGGCTCCACTCAGTGCATAGATAATGCTTTGCCCAAAAAGTTCAAAGTTTAGCGCTGCTGCCATTGGATTACCTGGAAGATTGAGAATAAGTGTCTCGCCAATTTTCCCAAAAGTAGTAGGTTTCCCAGGTTTTATTTCTATTTTGTCAAAAAGTATTTCATAGCCAAAAGCTCCAAAAGCCTCTTTTGTAAAGTCTGCATCACCAACACTCACACCGCCCGAAGTGATTACTAGGTCACAATCTAGTGCACTTTTAATGTGTGCATGTAGATCTTGGAGTGTATCAATCGCGGTACCTATAAATTCAACTTCACAACCTAACTCCTCTGCACGCGCAATGAGAGTAGGTGTGTTTGTATTATAAAGTTGATACTCTTTTACTTGCTCAAAGTGCATTTTTAGCTCGTTTCCAGATGCAAAAACTGCAACACGAGGCTTTTTGTAAACTTTAATATGGCTCATACCTTGTGAAGCGAGTAGGGTAATTTTGTATGCATTGATTTTACTTCCTCTCTTAAGAAGAAGTTGCTCTTTTTTTATATCTTCACCAGCAAATCTTATATGCTTAGACATAACTAGATTTTCAGGTAAAAGTACACCTTCGTCTGTTTGCGTTATCTCTTCAATAGGAACTACACAGTGTGTCCCCATAGGGATTTTTGCACCCGTCATAATCTTAATAGCATTCGTTACGTGCAACTCTTCTTTTGAATCATCGCCAGCAAAAATAGTGTGAGATACCTTAACGCTTTTATTGCTATCTTCAATCTTTACAGCATACCCATCCATAGCTGAGTTGTCAAAGGGTGGAAGGTTGTGTGTTGCAATTACATCCTCTGCGAGAATGAATCCCAAAGCATTTTCTATAGGAATAATTTTTATAGATTTTGGTTTTATATTTGTATAGAGTATCTCTAAAGCTTTTTCAACTGTGACTGTCATTTTCTTTTGCCCTTTGTTTCGTTGACATATTATAATATAATTTCGTCATGAATGAAATGTATAGCATGGGCTTATCCCTACATAGTATCGGTGCGGTAGCAATAATGGTGATGATAATTGTAAATTTATTTATTGTAATAAGTTTTACAGATTTGAAAAAATATAAAAGAGTCAATAGTATTGTTTTAATACCTCTTACCTTTTCAACTTTAGGCGTAGTCCTTTTTACGGGTGTAATTATGATGGCTGCAAAGCATCTACATTTTACTCTTGAAAATATAGTGATGATTTTTATTGGAGTATTTTACATTTACTTAGAGGTAAAGCGTTTGAAAGCTTTGAAATATCTTGACATGAGAAAAGAGCACGCTTTTGCTGCTTATAAACCTTTTGCTAGAACAATTTTTCAAATAGAGTTTGCTCTTGTTCTTGTTATTTCTGTGTGGATGTGGTTGATTTGATTTACATATTTGATGAAGATGCAGGTGAAAGTCATCTTAAAATCAAGGGTGAATTGCACAAATATTTAGTCAAAGTACGTCGCCACAAAGAGGGAGATGAACTTAGCTTTAGAAGCAAGAAAGACACAACTATGTTGCATCTTTACAAGGTTGTAGAAGTGGAGCCAAGACTCTTGCGTCTTGAACTTCTCTCATCCGCACGTAATGAAGTAAAACCAAGAAAAGAGTTGCATCTTGCTTGGTGTGTTATCGACCCAAAATCAGTAGAAAAAGTACTTCCCTCACTCTGTGAAATCGGAGTAAGTAAAATCTCTTTTATCTTTTGTGATAGAAGTCAAAAAAACTTCAAACTTGATTTTAATAGATTGGAACGAATTGTTGAAGCCTCTATGCAACAAAGTGGAAGAACTTCCATGATGCAGTTTGATAGCTATAAAAATATATCTTCATTTATAACAGAGTTTCCAGAGACAAAAGTATTTGATTTTACGGAAAATATTTTAAAAGGTGAGAGTGACTTTCACTGCGTTCTCATTGGTTGTGAAGGTGGCTTTTCAGCAAATGAAAAAGAACTTCTCTCTTCTCAAGAAGTTTTTAGACTTAACTCTGAGATGGTTTTACGTTCCGAGTCAGCTGTTATGGCAGTGGCTTCGAAAATATTGCTATAGCTTTTTATTTAAGAAATTTTTAGGTATAATTCGAGTTCTAAAAATCCGCCCTCATACGGATTTAAAAAATATATAGATATGCGTATACAAATCGTGTATCAAAGGCAAAATAATGAAAAAAGATCTACACCCTAACTTAGTAACTTGTGCAGTAACTTGTGCTTGTGGAAATACTTTTGAGACAAAATCTCAAGTAAGTGAACTTAGAATTGACATTTGTAATGAGTGTCACCCATTTTTTACAGGTTCTGAGCGTATGGTAGATACTGCTGGACGTATCGAAAAATTTAAAGCACGTTACGCTAAAAAATAATTTTCTAATGTATTTTCTCGCCGAAGGCGTAGCTTTAGTGACTGAAGCTAGTCTGGACTTGTTCAGAGTAGGTGAGAAATGTTAACATTAGTAGCAACGCCGATTGGAAACATAGGCGACATTTCACTTCGAGCTATAGAAGCCCTAAGTGAAGCTGATATACTCCTCTGCGAAGACACTCGCGTTACAAAAAAACTTATCCATATTCTTAAAGAGCGTTACAATACTCAGTTTAAAGAAGACCAAGAATTCATCTCTCTACATTCACACAATGAAAAATCTTTTGTTGAAAAATTAGAATCCTCTTTTTTTGAGCAAAATATTGTTTATGTAAGTGATGCAGGAATGCCTGGCATCAGTGATCCCGGACAAGCACTTGTTGCATACTGTATAGAAAACTCAATAAAGTATGACATCCTTCCCGGTGCGAATGCACTGCTTACAGCCTTTGTTGCAAGTGGATTTGTAGAGACGCAGATGCTCTTTTTAGGCTTCTTAGACCATAAAGGCAACTCTCGTGAAGCTGGACTTCAAAGAGCTCTTTATAACGGTTTTACTACAATTCTTTACGAGTCTCCTCACCGTTTAGAAAAACTACTTTTAGAGATAGAAGCGACAGAACCTTCGCGTGAACTCTTTTTAGCAAAAGAGCTTACAAAAAAGTATCAAAAATATTTTAGAGGTACCGCAACAGAGGCTCTTGCTGAGTTAAATGGAAACTTTCGCGGAGAGTGGGTTGTAGTGTTACGTGCGAGTGAATCTCATGCAGATTCTGCAATTACACAACAAGATATTTTAGAATTAGATTTGCCTAAAAAAGTTCAAGCCAAACTTATAAGTAAAATTACCGGTGAAAATACCAAAGCTTGTTATCAAAGGTTATTAGAACTGTAGAGTTTCTAAGAAAGAGAAACTAACATACGCATAATATACTTTTTTTAGATAAAATACCCTCATGTTAATATATGCAAAACAACCAATTTATTATCTTATAAACAAATATCCAAATAAAATCAAAACACTCTATTTAGCTAAAGAGCTAGAAAAAAAAGAGTATTCACGTTTGATGAAAATGGGATTTGAAATCAAACGTATTCCCAATGAGGCAGCACAAAAAATGTGTAAAAATGCTTCGCATCAGGGGTTTTTAGCTGAGGTAGATGAGTATCAACTCCAGCCATACAATTTTTTTCTTGAGAAAAAATTTGTACTTGTTCTATCAGCTCTTACAGATGTTGGAAACATCGGTGCGCTTGTGCGAAGTGCGTACGCTTTAGGCGTAGATGCTATCGTTGCGTGCGGAGTAAAAAGTTTGCCTTTAGACACCATTGTAAGAACAAGCACGGGAGCTCTTTTTGATATGCCTTTTGCTATAGAAAATAATATTCATGATGTCTTAAATGACTTTAAAATGTCAGGTTTTACTACCTATGGGGCAGATATGAGTGGACTCGATATTCGAGAGACGAGAATAGATAAGAAAAAGGTACTTGTTTTAGGAAGCGAAGGAGAAGGGCTTTCTCCTCGCGTGGTATCAAAACTTGATTGTGCAGTAAGCATAAAAATGTCACATGCCTTTGATTCACTCAATGTCAGTGTGGCAGGTGCAATTTTAATGGATAGGATGAGATAATGAACGAAAAACTTGAAAAACTAAAAGAGATTGGCGCGCAGAAGATTTATGAGGATACACACATTCCGATTGAACATGTTCATGCACTTCTTCATGAAAGTTTTGATGGTTTTTCAAAAGTACAGTTTTTAGGATTTATCTCTATTCTTGAGAGAGAATATTCTGAAGATTTAAGTGACTTACGTGCTTTAGGACTTGAGTATTTTGGTGTAAAGTCTCTATCAAAAAAACCTCAAAGTCTTTTTATTACTCCAAAAAGTAAGAAAAACTATGCATCATTTTATATACTACTTGTAGTGGTCGTATTTTTCTTTGCCCTTTATCTTACAATTAATTCTTCAAGTGAAACAGAAGAGATTCATGTCAAGAAAATAGACAACAGTATTATTGAAGATGCACAAAAAAATATAATTTTGCAAGAGATGAATGAGACAAATCAGAGTGATGAAATGAACGCTTCTTCGCTATCATATGAAGAGCTAAATGGTACTGCTGTAGATGAAAGTTTGGCACAAGAAGATGCAATGGATGCTGCTACTTCTAGCCTCAGTATTGTTGCTAAGTCAAAGGTCTGGATTGGATATATAGACTTACAATCAAACGAACATTATCAAAAAACTTTTACTGGTGAGTTACAATTAGACCCTACAAAAGATTGGCTTTTAGTTTTTGGGCATGGCTATATTGACATTGTGCATAATGGAGAGATCCAAAAGTTTACTTCAGTTAATCGTGTGAGATTTTTATACAAAGATGGTGAAGTGAAATCCATTACGCAAAAAGAGTTTAAACGCCTAAACAAAGGTAGTTTATGGTAAAAGCCCTACGTTTACTCTTTCTTGTATTTTTTCTCTGTTCTTCTGCACAAGCTAGTTTTTTTGAAACTGACACTTTCGAAGATGACCCCTTAACAACAAAGATAAAGAGTTTTTTAGATGAAAAAAATTATGAAGACAATAAAGAGTTTATTAATGTAATTTTTGATCCAAAGAGCTCTTTTTATAAGAATGATAGAGTCGATGTCGTAAAGGTTATTCAAACTCTTAAAGAAAATGGTCTCCTAAAACTTTTTTTTGAATCTCCTCGCGAGTTCACTCTGAATTTTAAAACAAGTGGTTCCCCACTCTTTTTTGTAAAAATAATGGGAGATACTTTACGAAGTATAGGCTATTATCGTTATGTGACAACAGCGTCTAATTTGGATGCTTCAGAATTTACTTGGAGCATAAATCTTACATCGGAGTATGCGACGGATCCTTTGGTTCTCAATAAAGAGCTCCAAAAAAAAGGGTGTAATATTATTGACATAGAGCGAAACTCTGCATACGAATGGACTTATGTAGTCGATATTGAGGGTGGATTTTTAGATATTCAAAAGCTCCAAAGTGATAAAAAAGTAACACTAAAACGTTCACTTTATGAACATTGGCTTGATGTCTCCAAAATCAAAAAATTAGAAATTGTAAGTTCAAGTAGAAATCATTGGTATCCTTATATAGCCTATTATGACTCCTCTTTACATCTGTTGCAAATCATCAAAAAAACGAAGGTATATGCAGATATACAATTGCAGATTCCAAAAAATGCAAGTTATATTAAAATTTCTGACACAAATACTCTTAAAAATGTTAAAGACGAACTTCTACTTTTACCAAAAGGTTCGCGATAAACATTAGCTATTTCTAAATATATTTCGCTAAAATGTCATCAATAATTTTACAGGAAAAAAAATGTTTGATGAGATAAGATTTAACAGAGTTGAAAGACTCCCTAAGTATGTGTTTGCCGAAGTAAATGAAATAAAAATGCAAGAGCGTCGTGCAGGTAAAGATGTAATAGATTTTTCTATGGGTAATCCAGATGGTGACACTCCTGAGCACATTCGTGCAAAGCTTATCGAATCAGCCCAAAAAACTAAGACTCACGGGTACTCAACATCAAAAGGTATACCAAAACTTCTTCAAGCTATAGCAGATTGGTATGAGAGACGTTATGACTGTAAGCTAGACCCTCAAACAGAGTGTGTAGCAACTATGGGTTCAAAAGAGGGTTATGCACACTTAACGTATGCAATTACAAATCCGGGTGATGTTGCAGTAGTCCCAGATCCAACATATCCGATTCATGAGTACTCTTTCATCTTAGCGGGTGGAAATGTTGTGAAGTTTGGTATAGAGTTTGATGAGCACTACCGTATCAATGAAGATCACTTCTTTGAGAACTTAAATCGTGTTTTTATGGAATCATCTCCAAAACCAAAATATGTTTTAGTAAACTTTCCACACAACCCAACAACGGCAACAGTAACGCCAGAGTTTTATGTGCGTCTTGTTGCTATGGCAAAAGAGAAGAGATTTTACATCATCTCAGATATTGCTTATGGTGATATTACTTTTGATGGCTATGTAACACCATCTATCATGAGTGTTCCTGGTGCAAAAGATGTTGCTGTTGAGTCTTTCACACTCTCTAAGTCATACAACATGGCTGGATGGCGTGTAGGTTTCTTCGTTGGAAACAAAAAATTAATCGGTGCACTACAGAAGATTAAATCTTGGTTAGATTATGGTATGTTTACTCCTATTCAAGTTGCAGCTACTATTGCATTAAATGGTGATCAACAGTGTGTGCAAGATATTACAGATAAGTACAACCATCGTCAAGAAGTTCTTTTAGATGCGTTTAATAGATCTGGTTGGCCAATGGTTAAAAATCAAGCAAGTATGTTTGTTTGGGCAAAAATTCCAGAGTGTGCAGCACATCTAGGCTCTTTAGAATTTAGTAAAAGACTTTTAGTTGAAGCAGGTGTTGCAGTAGCTCCAGGAATTGGTTTTGGTGAGTATGGAGAGGGTTACGTGCGCATAGCTCTTATTGAAAATGACAATCGTATCCGCCAAGCTGCAAGAAATATTAAAGAATTTTTGAAGCAGTTTCAAACAGAAGAATAAGGATACGTATGATCAAAGTAGGAATAATAGGTGTTGGAACTGTAGGAACGAGTGTAGCTGAGATTCTTAGAGATAATGCTGATATTATTTCTGCTCGTGCAGGTCAAGATATTGTCGTAAAGAGTGGAGTTGTTAAAAATCTCTCAAAAGATAGAGGCTTAGATATTACGCTTACAGACAATGTAGATGATATTCTTAATGATGATGAAATTGATATTGTTGTTGAACTTATGGGTGGCGTTGAAGAACCATTTGAAGTTGTTAAACGTGCACTTAAAAGTGGAAAAGCTGTTGTAACAGCAAATAAAGCTCTTTTAGCATATCACCGCTATGAACTCCAAGCTATTGCACAAGACATTGCTTTTGAGTATGAGGCCTCAGTAGCTGGAGGAATACCTATTATTAATGCCTTACGTGATGGTTTATCAGCAAATCATATACAGTCGATAATGGGTATTATGAATGGTACATGTAATTATATGATGACCAAAATGACGAATGAGGGTGTTGCGTATGATGCAATCCTCAAAGAAGCTCAAGAATTAGGATATGCAGAAGCAGATCCAACTTTTGATGTTGGTGGATTTGATGCAGCACATAAACTTCTTATACTCGCAAGTATCGCGTATGGTATAGATGCAAAACCTGAAGATATTTTAATCGAAGGTATTACGCACGTAACACAAGATGATATTGCTTTTGCAAAAGAGTTTGGCTATGCCATTAAACTTCTAGGAATCGCAAAAAAAGACAAAGATGAAGTTGAGTTACGTGTGCATGCATGTTTAATCTCCAAAGATGAGATGATTGCAAAAATTGATGGTGTTATGAATGGTATTTCTGTGGTTGGTGATAAGGTTGGCGAAACACTTTACTACGGTCCTGGAGCAGGTGGAAATGCTACTGCATCGGCAGTTGTTGCAAACATTATAGATATTGCAAGAAGTGGAAAATCTACTCCAATGCTTGGTTTCCAGAAATCTTTAGAAGGAAAACAGTGGAGACTTAAAGCAGCATCTGAGATTGAGTCAAAATATTATTTACGCATAAATGTAACAGATAAAGCTGGTGTTTTAGCAAAACTTACAAAAATATTTGAAGTTCATGATATTTCTATAGAAACTATATTACAACGTCCAACGAAAGATACGACTGCAAACTTGCTCATATCAACGCATATAGCAGTTGAGAAAAATATTCAAGCGATGATAAATGAACTTGAAGTACTTGATTTTGTAAATGCTAGACCAGCTATGATACGGATAGTTTAGAAAAATCATAAATTTTCCTAAATGTGTTATAATCTACGAACACATAATTAGGATGATTCATGTTAAAAAAAATGTACTCTTTCATATTACTTTTGTTTGTACTTTTTACTTTTACAGCTTGTGGAGGTGGTAGCTCGGATACACCAGCATCTTCCAGTGCTGATTCAAAATATAGTTTAGAGTATAAAGGACTTGTTTTTTATACACAAGCAATGTCATCATCAAACTACACCCTAAAACCTCTTAGTGATAGCGAGTTTAATACTTTAAATGAAAATCAAAAATTAGTTGTTGCCGACAAACTTTTAGCTACTCTATTTTATGGTTACAACTTAAAAAAACTTGAGGAAAAGGTGAATTCTGGAAGCTTTATAAGTTCAATTTCTAAAGATTTACAAAGTGAACTCAACGATAAAGGCACACTAGAATCGTATATAATTGACGCAAATTTCTTTTATCAAAACGATTCAACGGAACAAGAAGCTATAGATATACTTACAAGATTTTATGCTGCAGAGCACCTTGATAAATACTTTTTTAATAATTGGGTGGCATATATGCTGACGCAAACTATTATGTTCTCACCATCATATGAGTTAGACTCGAGTCATAATCCAAATGTAGCGAGTGTTTATAACCGTCTTGTTAGCCTTCTAGAAGAGGAAGCAGGAATGCGATATATCACTTATGTCCACATGATGAGTGAAGATAATTGGAGAAGATTTAGAAGCCCTGAAGATAATGGAAGGGAGATGCTTGAAATCTATACATACGATATGGATGATGCTCATGTTCCTCTAGCTGGTAAAGCTTTACAAAATTGGAAATTAGATAGAGATTATGATACTTTGGTAGTAGGCTTAAATGAAAACACGCAAGCTATAAATCTCTTTAATACAACTATCTATAATGGAGATGATTTTTACCGTGAGTTGGTGAAATCAAGCTCCTTTACACACGGTGTTGTCAAGAGATTAGTAAGCTTCTTTTTTACAGAGTATACAACAGAAAAGATTGATACTATCACAGCAAATATAGTAGCAAGCAGACCTGAGAGTTGGCAAGATATTTTAAAACAAATAGTTTTTTCAAAGGAGTATCTGTTAAACAATTCAAGAGCTAAAAGTGCAGAAGAATTGTTTTTTTCTTTAGCAAGAAAAATGGATTTTAAACATAGAAGTTCTACTTTTTACTATTTTAAAAATGATTTAGATACGATGCATCAGGCAAGTATGAAGTATAAGCTTGGAAAATTAACACGAGTTCCTTTAGACACACTCTCTTTTGCAACCTATAGTAAAAGTATTCGAGATAATATTTTATTGCGACGTTCAAATCCAGCTTATATAGATGACTACACGCGCTGGGATAGACAAGGCTGGAGCGACTCTTTTTTAGACAATGAAAATTTTGAGTATGATTATTTGAATGAAGAGAAGAGTCTGGAGTCATTCATTAATTATCTTTTTAAGTCACTTATAGCAAGGGAAGCGACAACTACTGAACTTAATATGTTTAAAACTCTTATGCTTGAGGAAAAAGATGGAGTAAAAATTCTTGTAGGTCAATTTGATATGTTTTCATCGCGGGATAGTCGAGATTCATATAAGAGAAATATTGCAGTAACTGTTCTTGATTATTTATCAAGAGTGGATAGATTATATGCTTATAGTGAGGTAAAGTAATTATGCAAAGAAGAAAATTTATAAAGCTCTCTTTAGCTGCTAGTACATTTTTAATATTTCCTAGTCAATCAAGTGCAACAGACCTTTCTGGAGTTACTTTTTCTAAGAGTATATATGAAGCAAATTCTGCACAGATGATTATGATATTTATGTATGGTGGAGCAAGTTCTTTAGGTGGTAATTTGACAAACATAGATGAGATTAAAGAGAAATCACAAAGTAGTTATGATGCTTATTTCAGAGGACTCACTCCAACGACAAATGGTTGTTGGCAAGAAGCTGGTGGAACACATATGGAGGAAATGCTCGCAAGTGGAGATATGTCACTTTTCAGATGTTGTTACTCTCGAGTAAGAGAAGCTGAAGGTAATAAAGCACATGGCTTGTGTACCTTGCAAAATCAACGAGGCTCTTTCAATGAAGAAGATGCTGGTATGGTCACAAATTTAGCACAAATACTTCAGTCTAATGGTATTGTAGATGAAAATAGTGTTATGCCTTTTATTACCTTAGAAGGCGAGTCAAATTTTTATGCACAAGACAATAAACCTTTGAGTAGTTATTTAAAGCCTGTTGGTTTAGATGAAAGTTTTAATAATCCATATAAAAGATATGTGAGAAATTGGTTTTACTATACTCAAGCTGAGCGAGAGTCTGCACCTAATTCATATAATAATGCAGAGACAGGTTTTGACCCTGCCTTAGATGCAACAATGAACTCTATTGCACAAGAACAAAATACTAATGTGCAAATAAAGAATGCCTTTGCAAAGCGCGCTTCACTGAGCACTTTTATAGATGATATATCTAGCACAGCAACTCCTGATTTGGGAGATAATGCATATCCTGCGAATAATAGCTTTGCAAAAAAAATAGAAGCCTCTATAAAAATTTTAGCGGGTAATCCTGATACAAAAGTTGTGACCCTCAACACAGGTGGTTTGGGTGGTTGGGATGACCATAATGATGCTGGAAATTATGTTACACGACATGAAGCTCTCTTTAAATCCTTAAAGTCAGCAATGGCACATTTGGAAGCTATTGGTAAAAAAGAGACCATCAGTGTCATGGTTTTTAGTGAATTTGGTAGAAATGTGAATCTTAATGGTGCATTGGGTTGGGATCATGGAAACTTACAGAATCTCTATATTTTAGGTGGTAAAAAGTATTTTGCTCATCGTGGTGTAGTAGGTGAAACTGTTTTAGAAGATACGGGTGCTATTAATAGACTCTATCTAAAACCAAAAACAGGAACATATGAATTTGAGCCACTCAGTATAGCTGCGACAATGTATAAAGCTTTCGGTATACAAAATCCTGAAGTGCTTACAGGTGGAAATAAGGCTGTTGAAATTTAATGAAAATTTTAATCACCGGAGCTAGTAGTGGACTTGGTGCAGAGTTTGCTCGCCAGTATGCCACGCAAGAGAATGAACTCATTCTCTTAGCACGACGAGCAGATAAACTTTATTCGCTTAGACATGAGCTTTTTGAAAAAGTTAAAAATATAGATATTGTTGTCGCAGA
>JBFHKA010000038.1:0-25753 GCA_041595535.1 Sulfurimonas sp.
GATGCGCTTGGCAGTAGTGTGATAATGCTAGACTCCATCACTTCGGCAGAGAATGTCGGCTCTATCGCTAGAAGTGCAGCCGCACTTGGCGTAGAATCCTATTTGATGGGTAAAGAGTCTCCTCATCCATTTAACAGAAGAGCGTTACGTGTCTCTATGGGTTATGCACATTTGCTCGGTGTACACGTCTATAGTGACATCATAAAAACCATAGAAGAGCTCAAAAACAGAGGCTACAGAGTTTATGCAGCCGAAGTGACAGAAGACTCCACTCCACTTGCAAAAGTAGAAGTGGCAGAAAAATGGGTGCTCATAATGGGACACGAAGGCAAAGGGATTTCACAAGAGATTTTGGATGTTTGTAATGAAGTTGTAACTATTGAGATGGTTGAGGGCATCAAGAGTTTTAATGTTGGAGTTGCAGCTTCATTAATGATGTACAGGTTTAAAAACTTTAGTTAAGTGCCTATATTAGCTTGATTGAGTACGCAACAGTTCCTATAACAAGCAAAGTAAAAGCTATTGTCATTGTCATTTCTATTTTCATAAATAATTGATTCATATTTTCTCCTTTTGTAATCAAATTGTAACCGTCTGTAATCATACTGTAACCTTTTTATAAAGTCAATAAATAGTAATAAAATATTACTAAAACATATATTTCGTACAACAATCCTAGTTAAAATTATTTATATCCTTTTAATTACTTCTGTCCTATAGTATAGGGATTATTTATACATTAGAAACAACAAAAGGAGTTTACAATGGCAAGAGTAGGTAATTCTATCATCAAAGGGATAGAGATAAGCGAAGTGATTAATCTGTTAAATAATGCATACGCAGACGAGTGGTTAGCATACTATCAGTACTTCATAGAGAGTAAAGTTATAAAAGGTTTGATGAAAGATGCGGCTATTGCAGAACTCACACAACATGCAGCAGATGAACTTCGACATGCAACTCTCATAGCAGACAGAATTCTTCAACTCGGAGGAACGCCTCTTTTACATCCAAATGAGTGGATGAAACATACTAATTGCGGATATGATGCACCCAATAATTTTGATGTAGTAAACATCTTAGAAGATGCAATCAAGGGCGAGCAGTGTGCAATCCAAACCTACAACAACATAGTGGATTTAACCCGAAATAAAGACATAGTGACTTATGATTTAATGAGTCAAATTTTAGCTGATGAGGTTGAGCACGAAGAGGATCTTCAAACATTGCATGATGATATAACAGAGTTTATACAAGATATAAAAGCAAATCTAAGTTAAAAGTTTTATAAGAAAGAGTAGTTAACATATGATAATAGATATATTAGAAAATTCTAATATGTACAATTTTGGTGAGGCGTGGAGTGTTGCATTTGAATTTTTGAGTTCATTGACTCCCAATTCTGGTTTGATGATAGACGACAAAGAAGAAGTTGTAAAAAAAGTGGTTGTAAAAATTAGAGCCGAGTTTTTGAAATAGTATAAAATATTACATCGCACGTAACACTATAATTATGTCAGGTATGATTTATGTATATCCTCTTAAAATGCTTTTTAATAAAAAGGAAATGAATGTTAAATTTTGGACCGTTTAAATCTCTTTCAACAAAAGAGTTTCAACAAAAAAAAGAGGAAGGCTATACAATCATAGATGTAAGAAGAGCTGACGAGTGGGAAGCGTACGGCATCATCGAGGGTAGCCATAAGATTACATTTTTTGATGAGGTAGGGGCATATAATCTCGATGAGTTTTTAGAAGCATTTACAAAGGTAGTAACGGACAAAGAACAGCCTTTTATATTAGTATGTGCTCATGCAAATAGAACAAAAACAATCGGTGAGATAATGGGCTTAAAACTCAAATATAAAAACGCCTATGAGTTAGATGGCGGGATTAATTGGGGTTGGATAGATAAAGGTTTGGAGACGGTAAGATAAGGAGCATTATCCTCTACAAAACTGTATTGCACGGAACATTAACATATCTTATTTGTAGAAAAATTATATGTAGAATATCTAAGATAATTATAATGTAGATATTACAAATGTAATAGTATTTATATTAGTGAATAAAAATTTATGGGTCACTTTAGAATTTAAATGATATGATGTGTAAAATTTATAACTTTGAGTATCTGCTGAATATGTTAGTCAGTATGTAGTTTAAATTATGAGGATTGAATAGTATAATGGTAGAATGTAAAGATGAAAAACATCCTTTAGATTGTCCTCCGTCTGATTCTGAATGTGTGAGTGGGGATGTGTTTATGTTTGTAAAAAGCAATCCTCCATCGGTAAAAGATTTATATTCTAATTGTGATAAGAATAGAAGACCTGAACTTGAGCCTTGTATAAGACGAGCTCTGTCATGTGGAAAGTCTATTAAATATTTAGAATCAATGCAAGATCTTTTTCCTATTACAAGAGGTTGGCAAAGAGCAGTAGGAAGACTTAACAGTAAAGATGGCTCTTTAAAGAAAACAGGAAGCAATATGACTCATTATAGTTTGTGGATTTCACAAACTATAAAGCATAGTATTCATACAAAATTTAAGGTAATAGTATAATGTATTTTACTTGGCCAAAATTGCAAACTAGCTTAACAGATGCTATTAATATAGCTGAGTGCGTTGTGACGTTAATTGAGCATGATGAACCGCTTTTGTTTGTGACTAAAAAAGAGAATATTTATTTTTTGAATTATTTAATTGATGAAAATGAAGATAATGATGTACGAAGATTTTTGCATATTCAAATTAGTCACATGAAGTTAAGAGCACTCGTTACACAAGGTGTTACGCTTTATGAGTGTCTAAAGGCAGATAATTTATATATATTTGATTTAGATTATACTTCTCAGATTATTTTGTCAGCCGAAATAAAATTTGAACAGCTCGATGAAGCGGCACTTCCTGTTTCAAGTGAATACTTACCCGAGATGTCTGAGAATGTCATAGAAACTTTATTTGGTTTTGAATCAAGTGATTTGTGTTTTATTTTAGCAGGCTCTAATGTAGAACATCATTCAATGTCATTTGATAAAATGTCAAAATATCTCTATACCACTCAAAAGGTAGCTTCGGAAACAGCAATTTTTTACTGTGAAATACATGACTTACAACCACCAGTAGAGACGGAATTAAGAGTATTAGCTCCAAAAAGTGCTTCATTTGCCATAAATACATATGTTAAAGAAAATATTGTTTTAGAAGCAATAAATGAAATACTTCCAAGGTATACTCATTTATTTTCAACATCAAGTTCAGTGGAAATATATAACATATTAGATGAAATTCCTACTAGCTTTGCACAGAGTCTTTTTTCATATTTCAATGTTATTATGAGCAATAAATTTGAGTCAATTATTAAAGTGAAAAATCAATCATTTTATTTAGATACAGAAAAAATAAAGTTGATTAAACATAATGTGAATCATGCAAAATATATACGAGAGGAATCAATAAATACTACTGGGTATTTAATTGGTGGAAATTTAAAAACTGATCATTTTGATTTTATAGATAAGGAAACAGGGATAATCTATAAAGGAAGAATATCTGAAGATTATTCTTCCTCTCATGAGACACTTATGCTAAGTGATAAAAAAATTCGAAAAGCAAGACTTATGTTGTCTATAAAGTATAAGTTTAGTAGTTTTGCACAAGAATATACGTTATTAGAATTGAGTGAATAACTATTACGGGTGTTTTGAAATGAAAAACATTGCAATCGTGATAGTTAACTCCAAGTAGTAAGTAAGGGATTTTGCACAGTAGGGAAGTGGATTAACTCTTAGTCCCAATGCTCTCTGCATTAAAATGCACATCCATTTTTCTTTTACGATGTCCCGCTTTAAAATGCTATAATTCTAAAAAAAGAATTAAACATGAACTTCTCCAAACTCAATCTCTCCCCAGAAATGACAGCAAACCTCGACACACTTGGTTACAAAAGCATGACAGCCATTCAGGCTGAGGCACTTCCTTACATACTTGATGGCAAAGATGTCATTGCCGAGGCAAAAACGGGTAGCGGTAAGACAGCTGCATTTGGGATTGGGCTTTTGAGTAAGCTCGATGTGAAACGCTTTCGTGTACAGACTCTTGTGCTTTGTCCTACGCGTGAGCTAGCCGATCAAGTGGCAAAAGAGCTTAGAAAAATTGCACGTTTTCAACACAATATTAAAATCTTGATGCTTACAGGCGGAGAGTCTTTTGGTAGACAACTCGGCTCACTTTCTCACCAAGCACACATCATTGTCGGAACTCCAGGGCGTGTTTTAAAGCACCTAAACAAAGCGAGCTTAGACTTGAGCGAGTGCAATACTTTAGTGCTAGATGAAGCAGACAGAATGCTCGATATGGGTTTCATAGAAGAGATAGAGTCTGTTTTGGAGTATGTTCCAAAAGAGCGTCAAACTCTTCTTTTTTCAGCGACTTATGATGACACTGTTTTAGATATTAGTAAAAAAATCCAAAACGATGCAGTGAGTGTCAAAACGACAGAGCAGGAAATTGCAAATGAGATAGAAGAGATTTTTTATAGTACGCAACAAAAAGCAGAGACGCTTATAAATGTTTTTTCTACCTACCTACCAGAAAATGTCATAGTCTTTACAAACACCAAGCTCGAAGCAAAAGAACTCGCAGAAAATCTACAAAAGAGAAAGATAGACGCACTTGCAATTCACGGTGATTTGGAGCAGTACGAACGCAATGATGTTCTCGTGCAGTTTGCAAACAAATCTTGCCCAGTTCTCATAGCTACAGACGTAGCAGCGCGTGGGCTTGACATAAAAGAACTCTCTATGGTTGTCAACTACGATTTGCCACATGGTAGCGAGACCTACACACATAGAATAGGACGAACAGGAAGAGCGGGTGCGACTGGAATTGCCATCACACTTTATAACGCGTATGAGAGAGAAAAAGCGCAAGAGTATGAGACACCAGAACGCCAATTTTTAGATTCTTCTACACTCGCACGTAACAGTAGTTTTGAGATGCAACCACACTGCGTAACACTCGTCATTGAGGGCGGGAAAAAAGATAAGGTCAGAGCGGGTGATTTACTTGGTGCGCTCACTGGAGATGCAGGATTGGCAGGAAGTAGCATTGGAAAAATAGACATCTATGAGAGACAAAGTTATGTCGCTATTGAGAGAAAGTTCATAGATGAAGCACACAAAAAACTTCAAGCTGGAAAGATAAAAGGCAAAAAATTTAGCGTGTGGGTTTTGTAAAAAAGGTGCCACGATGACACAAGAGAAGTTCTTAAGCGAAGTAGCAATTCTCAAAGAGTTTTTTGAATTTTATTGTCAGGGAAACAAGCACCAAAATGAACACACACAAGAGTTAAGCGCAGAGCACAATGGCTTTGCGTGTACTTTCGACATAACACTCTGCCCTGAATGTTATGCAACGCTTCACTACGCTTTGGAGCGTTTAGAAAATTGTGAACAAAATCCCAAAATAAAATGCCGTACCTGCACCACCCCTTGTTACGATAAACAGATGTGGAAAAAAATGGCGAGAGTGATGCGCTACAGCGGAATCCGACTCGGTACAAAGAGTCTACTATTTAAATTCTTAGGTACGAGAAAGTAGAAAACCAACTCTTGATTTAAAATTTGATTGTTCTTTTGTTTAGATATATCCGATAAAAAGGACATATTGTTTGTTGATTTAATTTGTGTTTTTGTAGTTGTTTTCGCTAGAATGTCCCTTGAATAAATAGTTAGCTATTTTATAAAGAGAAGGGATTATGAAGAAAAAATTGTTAGCTGAAATGATTATATTAGTTATTTTAATTTTTACAGGTTGTGGGGGAAGTTCAACTTCTACTGAGGGACAAATTCAAGCTCCAATAGCATTAAACCTTAATTTAGATACTACAGTTCAAAAAAATATTATAGACACAACACATAAAACCCCTGTAGAACTCACAACACAAAATGCAATAGAGTTATTTGAAAACGCGATTTATATACTACCAGGTAGTTTAGGATTTCTTTCATATGACTATCAGATTTTATTAGAAAAATCTACTAATACTAAGCTCGATTGTGATAACAATGGAGTAGGTTCATTCTTTTCATCAACATATAGTGATAAAAATCTAATTGAATTTAAATATCAGAATTGTTTAATAGATGATTTGATGATTAATGGATTCCTTGCGGTTAAATTTAATTCAAAAGATGAAATTGGTAAACTTGGAACATACTATGGAAAAAATATAACTTTTACAGATGCTGAGAATAATGTTAGTCTAGATTTTATTGTAGAGTTTGATAATACTTATGAAAACGAGAGTAGAAAGTTTTTTGTTAAAGCTACAGAAAATAATCTAAATGAAACTATTCAAGCAAATTTAGAGGTAAATACAACAAGTGATAGCACTAATATGTTGGGTATATATTTATTAGAAGATGATACCTACTTTACTTTAAAATCTAAAAATTTAACTCGAGGATATTTTAATAGTGTAATTGCAATGGATGCCAACGTATTTTTTGATGCTGTTATAGATTCTAATTATGGTGAAAACTATGAAGAGATAATATTAGAGGGTAATAACAGTTCTATGACTTATAAGAATAAGTATAATAGTTTGTATTATGAATTGCAAAATACCCAGTATGAGTATCCATTTTTTGCTAATAGTGACAATAATAATTGGAATAATAATATTGAAGATATTATTTCTAAAAATATCTTTAATTCAGATTTGAATATTACATTGCAAAATGCAACTAACTTATATTGGTCTAATTTTATCACACAAGATGAAAATTTAGCAGTACAATTTACCACAAGCGATATTAACCCTTTTGCAAGTCATAAAGTAAATATAGAATTAGTTGAAAAACCAATCAATAGTAATCTAGATTTTAACCAAACTATGAATGTAACTTCAACATACACTAATGAAGATAATATCACTATATTTCAAGGAAATACTGTAATTAATTTTGATCAATCAGGGTGGTATGAGTTTCATACAAAAGTATATGATAAATCATGGAGTTATCAGACTGTTAATACCAGAATCTATTTTCATGAAGCTAAACAATTAAATATTGCTAATAAATTAAGCAATAATATGTCTAAAGAGATAATTTATTTAGAAGATACAAATGAAACTATTTTATTAGATATTGAAAATAAAAAAGTTCTATTTCTAACAGACACACATGTCACCGATGAAATAACATTGGATACAAATGTTATAACTATGACTTTATTGGACGATAATACTACGATAGCAGTCGGATCTGAATATAAAATTTATTTTATTAATACAGAAGAAAAAAATATTGCTAAATCTTTAGATTTTGATGGAATCGTCGGTCATTTAGCCTCAAAAAACAATTTTTTATATGTTTCAGGTTTAGAAGGGGGTAGCCCCTATGTTTACAGTATTAACCTAGAAAACAATATCAGTGAAAAGATATATGTATATCCATTAATGCATGATGATACAATGTTATTGAATAAAACACTCAATAAGCTATATTTATTAAATTATAATAATTGGAGTAGAATGGTTATTGATAATCATATATCTAGTGCAGATACAATTTCATATCCATTTAATAATGCTTCAGGTATCAGCACAAATTTCTGGTTGTTGTCAGATTCAAAACTTATAACCGATGTCGGTTCTACATATAATTTATTAGATACAAATGATTCCGCGTTAGACTTCAGGTTTTTAAGTAATTCAGAATTACTATCACTGGAATATAAGGACAATTCTTATGTAGAAAGAATAAACGATTTAGATATTGATAATAAAAATAATTCCATCTTTCTCTCTATAGCTCATAGTAATACAGATGATTACATCCCTGATAATGAAGTTGAAAGTAGAATAGAAGTATTTGAGTATGATGATTTTCAATATAAAAATAAATACCTATTACAAAAATATACAATTTATAATAATAAAATATACAGATGTGTTGTATCGTCAATAAAAGTTTTAAACAATCAGATCATGATACTTTATCAAGCAAAATATTTTGATAATATATATATTTCAAGTAATATTAGCGGTGAGTTAAAAGATAGTTTTTATTTTTACGAGATTATTGATGTAAATTAACTTTAGGGTAACTAAAAATCCCTGTGAATGAGTCTCTATTTTGCCAATAAATGTTTTAGTGGTTATTTGTTAGTTTTACTTTTTTCAAAAACAACAAATGCAGTGTATTTGCTTATTCTCTTCATCATCCTTTTTTCACCGATGATAAATTTCATAGGTAGTGCCCACCAAGGTAAAGGAAAAGGACGTTTATGCTCTTTGGCTATGTCATAAAGGTACAAAATCTCTTTTTGTATCCAGCCATACTTTTTAAAAAAAGAGAACCACTCTGCTGGGTAAAATAAAAAAGGAGCGTTACTCAACAGATTTTTATATTTTGGTGATTGGTATATTCTGTAAATCTCGACAGAATAATAATCAGCAATCCATAATTTAAAATTTGATTGTTCTTTTATATCCTCTGCCAAGCTACTTACTGCCTCTTCATCAAGATACATAATCACTCCCTCACATAGAACAAGTGTAGGACCAATGCGAGCATTTAGTTCTTTGAATAACTCTCTTCTCTTATCGTGGTCGGAGAGGTCAAGTGCGATGCGTTCAAGCCTACAATTTGGCTTTTGCTCTTGAAGCTTTTGATTTTTAAATTCGATGACTTCAGGAAAGTCTATCTCTATCCAGTGGAAATCCTCTGGGAGTGCTAGTCGATACGCTCTAGTATCAAGACCCGCTCCAAGATTGATGAGAGTTGTATATCCCTGATTTACATAACGTAAAATAATCTCATCAATCAAGCGTGTGCGCATAACCACAGACCATGAAACAGGTCTAGCAATGGATCGCATAGAATGAGAGACTTTTTCTCCGTGATCTGCAACTAATACCTCAGCAAAATGGTCTTGAAACAGCGCATCCTTCCTTCTGCTCTCAGCGGCTCTAAAGGATGCCACCCAAAAAGCGGTATCGGAAACATTGCCCACATGTGAGGTACGAGAATTTACTTTCTTTTTTATTGTCATTGTTTGTTCACTTATCTTTTTTAGTAAATAGGAACATAAATCTCTGTTCGTAAAGACTCAGGCTTTATTTCACTCGGGTTTAAGTCCAAATAGTTATGAAATACAAGTGTATCTCTAAGTTCTACCTCACTATCTATAATCCAGTCCGATATAGCATCATGCGCTGCGTCTAAGCGCTCATAACTACCAAGATGAAGAAATTTCGCATACTTCCCACCGCTAATGATTTTCGATGAGATGTCACCATCTAGTTTAATCTCTACATTATCAGTTTCAATGCACGCGTCGTATCGAATCTTGTCACTCTCTATAACCTTTGGATTATCATGAGCGATTCCATATCGAGCTTTGACTTTTTCAAAAAGGTTATGTTTCGAGATAAACTCAATAATTTTATTCCATGACGCATCTACTGAGTGTCTATACTCACCAGTTGCTCTGACATATAAAAGTTCAATATCTTGTATCTCTACAATTTCTGGTTCTAACACATCGTTGCCTTTTTTTATTTTTGCATTTTTTGAGAACTCTTTTGGAGTGATGCCAAAATGCTTTTTAAAAGCTTTTGAGAAAGAGGCATTTGTTTCATATCCACTATTTAGGGCAATTTGAGTAATTTTTTGATTTGTTTTTAACTTTATAGTCGTACTTGAAAGTCTGACCCTTCTAATATAATCATTTAAAGTCTCACCGATGATAGATTTGAATATTCTATGAAAATGGTATTTTGAAAATCCAGCAACAGATGAGAGTTCTTCTAAAGTCAATTCATAAGTATAGTTTTGTTCAATATAAAAAATGACTTTATAGACACTCTGAATATAATCATCCTTTGCGTTTTTCATTTGCTCTCTTTTAAAATCTTTGTGAGGAAATTATAGAGTATTTAAAAATATAAAACTACTCCGAGATTGCTATTTAAATTTTTGGGTACGAGAAAGTAGAAAAACTCTTACCAACGAGAGATAAGAGCTAAATTTACTTTAGCGTATTGAGGGTAATCTGTTCCATTTACTGTAGTAGTTTTAGGCGACATCTGCCCTGATAAATCTATTTGAAACCATTTCGCACCAATACCTAAACCAGCAGTATAAATAGTCCCAGCTTTATCATCTGCATCAAGATTACTCATAGCTCCACCACGAAGTGCAAACCATGAAGTTGGGTGCCAGTTAAGACCTCCTCCAACCATTTGACTATCAACTGCTTCTATAAATGTTTTGTTAGTACTCAAATCTACATCTATGGCAACTTCTAACGACTCAAGTATGTCATAAGCAATTCCAGCTCTGTACATAGGTTCAACTTTGTATTTGCTCCCATCTACAAACTCAAACTCTGGGGAGTTTAAATCTTTTGCAACAACTGCTAGAGTTAAGTCTGGTGCAAAAGATGGTTCGTACGCTAAACCTAAGTCAACTCCAAAATTTGAGCTCTGTTTGTCAAGTTTTTCGCTCGTATTGTCTTTACCTGAGTTGTCAATTTTAAGTTGTTCTGTGTATGTTGTTGCTTGCATATATTTGAGTGCTCCACCTAACATAAAATTGCCACCGCTAAACTCAAATTTATGTCCATAAGCAACAGGAACTTCACTGAGAATAATACCTATAGATTGAACATATGTAAGCCCATTTTCTAGTGCATATTGCATAGACTCGGCATTGTAAGTTGCTTGTGTAGGATCTATGACATTTCCATCTATATCATAGGTTTGCGTTCCATCTGTAAAATAGAGTTGGTCATGTGTTTGGTCAACATTTGCAATACCTACAATTTCAGAAGAACCGAAAACACCTATACCAAAACTTTTGATTTGTACTGCAAAATGGGCTTGTGGTAGAATATTAAGAGCCGTTCCATCCATACCAATTATGACTTTTTGACCATTTATGAGGTTTGCTCTATCTTCTAGTGTTAAAGAGGAGAGATCGGTATTTGCTTTATTCATGGTGTCAATAAATCCACTATCATCAAGATTTTTAAAAGATGCTCCCGCTCCATGGTCATATGCAGAGACACCAGCACTCAGTGAAATTTCCACATCGTAGGTTGATTTAGCCAAAAGAGCAGGATTGTTATAGGTAGCAACGGAGCCTGAAGAGGAAGCAACAGCAGCCCCTCCCATCGCAACAGATTTATAGCCTAAGGTTTGAAACTGCATAGCATTTGCCGAAGTTACACACAAAATAGATAGAAGAACAAGAGAGAGTTTACGCTTCATGAAAAATCCTTAAATAGTATGTTTTCATTCTAGCTGTATGTAACTTATGGCGCAATTAAAACTTTATACACATAAAGTCATTACCCAAAAATTGAGTATACTTAGAACAGTTATATAGGAGAATATTATGAAACAGACATTTCAAGTTGAGAATGTAAAGTGCGGTGGATGTTCCTCTACGCTTACAAATAAACTCAAAGAGGAGTTTGGTGAAATAGAGGTAAATCTTGGAGTGGAACCTAGAGAGATTACACTTGACATCCAAGAGGACAAAATGGAAGACTTAAAAGTTGCTCTTAGAGGCTTGGGTTATCCACTTAGTGATGATAAGCTCGGTTTTGTCGATACTACTACTGCGAAGGCAAAAAGTTATGTATCGTGTGCTATTGGAAAGTTTGATACAAAGCAATAGAGATGAAACGTTTTTTATTGGTTGGATTTTTGGTAGCGACTACCCTTTATGGAGTAAGCTTAGAGCAGATTATAAACACCTCGTTAGATAAAAGTCCCTCATTAGAATCTATAAATGCCAGACTCAATGCAAACAAGAAAGCTATAGAGTTAGCAGATCAATTCTCAAACCCTGAACTTCTTGTAACAACAAACTCACTAGATGCGTCTCAGGCTATGAGTCAGAGCACTGTAACACTCAAACAAAAAATCTCTTTTTATGGCAAACGCGATGCACGCGAAAAAATCGCACTTGCAGAAGATGCAGTTATAAATGAACAACTTCAAGTTGCAAGAGTTGCTCTTGTAGCAAGGATAAAAACAGAGGCATATGGCATTTGGGAGTTAGAAGAATTTTGTAAAATCATAGATAAGTACATAGAACTTACAAAACAAAATATTGAACTCCATGAGAGTTACGCAAGTGTAAATGAGAACCAGCATATGGGCATCATGAAAGCGGAACTCTCTCTCTCAAACCTGCAAATCCAAAAAAGTACGCTTGAGGCTAAAATCTACGGGGCGTATGCAAGACTCTCTTATTTGGCTTCATTTGAAGTAAATGATTTAGAGATAGTACTCAAAATGGGAGAAAAACCAGAATTAGAACATTTTCAAAAAGCTACACTTCACAACCCACAGCTTCTTTTAAAAGAGAAAGAACTTCAAAAAGAGTATGCAAAAGTTGCAGTGGCAGATTTGAGTACTTATCCAGATATAACACTCTTAGCTGGTTATGCGTATAGAGAAAAGTTTGACAATTTTTTTAACCTAGGTATTGGTCTTTCACTTCCAATATATGGCAATGAAGGTACAGCAGTAGAAGAGATGAGAGCATTAGCACTTTCAAAAAAGAGCGAAAAAGAGGATGTTAAAATATCTGTAGATTCGACACTCAAACTTTACTATGCACAGATGAACTCTTCGTATGAAATATACCACATCATCGAAGATGGAGCATTGCCACAGATACAGCATATGTTTGAGTTGTCTAATGCTTCTATTTCAACAGGAACAGACCTCTTTAAATACATAGATTTGCTTTTTCAAAAGCTCTCTCTTGAGCAAAGAAGTATAACAGCAGTCGCCAACTATAACGAAGCGGAAGCCATGATAGCACAACTCTTAGGAGAGACAGAATGAGACTACTATTTTTTATATTTATACCCTTGTTGCTTATGGCAAAAGAGGCAAATGTTGAGCAACTTTTCTCAGTTCAAACGGTAAAAGTAAAGAGTGAAACAGCAGTGCAGAGTAAAGAAAACTATGGCTATGTAAAAGCCGATGATGCAAGAGTTCACTCTGTTGTGCCACGTTTTAGTGGTTACGTGCAAAAAATTTATGCAGATACAATGTACAAATATGTAAAAAAAGGTGAGGCTCTTGTAACTGTTTACTCTCCTGAAGTCTATAAAGCAAAAGAGGATTATTTAAACTCTTACAACTACACGCAAGATAAAAAAAACAGAGGAATGCTCAAGAGTGCAAAACTCAAACTTGAACTCTTAGGAATTCAAGCACAAGAGATAGAGGCAATAATTAAAAGACAAAAAGTTTCACAAGAGACAACTATTTACGCACCTATAAGTGGCTATGTATTTAAGAAAAATATTAGTGAAGGTTCTGCTTTTAACACAAAATCCGAGCTTTTTGAAATAGTAAATCTTGATGAGCTTTGGGTAGAGATGAAGGTTTTTCAAGAACAACTCTCTTGGTTTAAAAAAGTAAATAGTTTTGAAGTAAGTGCCAAAGGTATAAAGGGAAGTTTTGAGGCTACCTCGCCTTTACTTTATCCAAAGGTGGATGAGAAAGAAGCGACTCTAACACTAAGACTCTCTTTACAAAACAGAGGTGCTGAACTTTTCCCTGGTATGTATGTAACCATACGTTCACAAAGTGCTAAAGAGACGCATCTAACACTACCACAAAGTGCTGTTATAAGAAAAGCTGGCAAACTCTATGTCTTTTTAACTACAGAGTTTAAAGGTGAATATGAACCTAAAGAGATTGTAGCAAGAATTGAAGGTGAGCAGTACATCATAGAGAGTGGACTAGAAGAGGGCGATGAGGTTGCAAACAACGCTATGTTTATGATGGATAGTGATGCACAAATAAATGGGCTCTACTAGGAGTAAGTGATGATTGAAAAACTTATAGCCCTAAGCATTAGAAATAGATTCCTTATTCTAATGAGTACGCTCTTTTTGGTGGTGGCGAGTATTTGGAGCATGCGACATACTCCGCTTGATGCACTCCCAGATTTATCACCTCCACAAGTTATAGTACATCTAAAATGGAGCGGACAGTCACCTCAAACTATTGAAGAACAAGGTACTTACCCTCTTGTGTCGCAGTTTCTAGCCATTGCTGGCATAGAGACTGTACGTGGATACTCCTCGTATGAGAATGGACTTATTTATATAATTTTTAAAGATAAAACAGACCTCTATTGGGCGAGAAGTCGTGTGTTGGAGCAACTTGCATCTATCCAATCCTCACTGCCACCATCCATGAGTGTAACACTAGGACCAGATGCAAGCGGAGTAGGTTGGGTTTATGAGTATGCGCTCTCATCTAAAACAAAAAACTTAGCCCAGCTTAGAAGCATACAAGATTACTACTACAAGTATGCCCTTATGGGTGTTGACGGTGTGAGTGAAGTAGCGAGTGTGGGCGGTTTTGTACCGACATATCAAGTCACGCTAGAGAATGATACTCTTGTAAAATACAATCTAAGCCCGCAAGAGATAGCAAAAGTCCTTCAAACAAACAACAACGATACGGGTGGACGCATAGTCATTGAAAATGGCTTTGAGTGGATTGTTCAGGCAAAGGGGTATCTTAAAAATATTGAAGATATTAAAAAACTTGTAATCACTACAAAAGGAGGTGTCCCTCTTACTATTGGCGATGTAGGTAGAGTTGAACTTACTCCAGCACCTAGACGTGGTATGGCTGACTTAAATGGTGAGGGCGAAGTTGTCGGTGGTATCGTAGTTGTTCGCTACGGTGAAGATGTATATGCAGCTATAGAGCGTATAAAAGAGAAGATGCAAGAGTTAAAAATAGAAGATGTGGATGTCACAACTCTTTATGACCGCTCAGGACTTATAGATGGAGCCTTAGAGACACTTAAAAGTACACTTATAGAAGAGAGCCTCATTGTTATAGCTGTTATAGGACTTTTTTTACTCCATCTACGCTCTTCACTTATTGTGCTTTTTGTTCTGCCTTTAACAGTCGGAGCAACTTTTTTACTGATGAAGCTCTTTGGTATAGGTTCAAACATCATGAGCCTTGGAGGGATTGCCATAGCTATAGGTGCAATGGTTGATGCTTCTATAGTGATGATAGAAAATGCACACAAGATGTTGCAGAAGTTCGAAGCAAAAGAGAATCGTTTACCTACAGATAAGGAGCGTGTAGAGATTATAGTGCAATCCTCTCAAAAAGTGGGTCGTCCTATCTTTTTTGCACTTGCACTCATCGTAGTCTCTTTTTTACCAATTTTTGCTCTTTCAGGTCAAGAGGGACTTCTCTTTACTCCTTTGGCATTTACAAAAACTTTTGCAATGACTGCGGGAGCAATTTTGAGTATAACGCTTGTTCCGGTTTTGATGGTCTTTTTTGTAAAAGGAAAACTGATAAAAGAGAACAAAAATCCGCTCAACCGTTTTTTTATCTGGCTCTATCACCCTATCATTACTTATGGACTCAAACTTAGATATCTTGTATTTGTTGCTGTCATAGCCTCTTTGGCTTACATCTACCCTCTTTATAGCTCTCTAAAATGGGAGTTTATGCCAATGCTCAATGAGCAAACTTTTATGTATATGCCTGTGACACCTTATGGAATTAGTATAGATCAAGCAAAAGAACTTACACAAAAGACAGACAAAATTATAAAATCGTTTCCAGAAGTCCAGAATGTTTTTGGAAAAGCCGGTCGTGCTGCAACTGCAACCGATCCTGCACCTTTGGGTATGCTTGAGAGCATCATAACCTTTAAACCAAAAAGTGAGTGGCGTGAGGGTGTGACGTATGACTCTTTGCGTGAAGAGATGGATGAGGCATTAAGTGTTCGAGGGCTTACAAACTCTTGGACCTATCCTATTCGTGGTCGTATAGATATGCTACTGAGTGGAATACGTACACCTATAGGTATAAAATTATATGGACAAGATGCAGAGGGCTTGCAAAAGTATGCAAGGCTTATAGAAGATAAGTTACGTGGATATGATAAAACACTCTCAGTTTTTGCAGATCAAGCAAGTGCTGGTTATTTTATCTACCTTGATTTTGATGAAATGGCTATGCAGAGATATGCTCTAAGTAAAAATTCACTTTTAGAATATACCTCTTTAGCTATCGGCGGAATGAAACTCTCCACAATGTACAAAGGTTTGGAGCGTTATGCAATCGCTTTGCGATTTGAAGAGAGTGAGAGACGTTCGTTGGAGTCTATACAAAATATTCAGATTAAGACAAAACTTGGCTTTGTACCTTTGAGTACATTTGCAAAAGTGGCTTACAAAGAGAGCGCTTCGGTTATAAAAAGCGAGATGGCAAGACCTGTGAGTCTCATATATATCACTCCACGAGATGGTGTGACTGCAAAAGAGTACCAAGCAGGGGCGCAAAAACTACTCGATGAGGTGAAATTAGAAGCAGGTTACTACACAGAGTGGGCAGGACAATCCAAATACTTAGAGAGTGCTATGAAAAAAATAGTTTGGATTGTTCCGGCTGTTTTAGTAGCTATTTTAGTACTTATATTTTTGGCACTTAGAAAAATTGTGCCAACGCTTATAGTTTTTTTCACGCTTCCTTTTGCACTTTTGGGAGGATTGTTATATATAGATATGTTAGGTTTTGCAATGAGTATAGCTGTAGTAGTCGGTTTTTTAGCACTTCTTGGTGTTGCCGCTGAGACAGCTATTGTGATGATAGTTTATCTGCAAGAGTCTCTTGAAGCTTCAAGAGAAAAATATGGAAAAATGTTTACAGAAAAAGAGCTAAAAGAGGCTATTTACGAGGGAGCCGTACAGCGTGTACGACCAAAACTAATGACAGTCTTTGCCATTTTGGCAGGTCTTGCACCTATTATGTACACACATGGTATAGGAAGTGAAGTGATGCAGAGAATTGCCGCACCTATGCTTGGCGGTGTTGTAAGCTCGGCACTGCTGAGTTTGATTATAATCCCTATACTCTTTGAGATGTATAGCAGATATAAACTAGATAAAGAGAGAGAAAATGTTTAAAACTTTTTTGGGAATTGCCATTGTTTTACTTTTAAGTGCTTGTAGTGATACAAAAAAAGAGTCTCAAAAGAGTGCTGCCTCAGATATGAAGTGTGGAGCTGGAAAGTGTGGGGCTAATATGTTTGATGGCAAAGGAACGCTTGCCAAAAGGAAAAATAACATCCTCTCTCAAATGCGTGAGGATGACCCAAGAAAAGAGTGTGTCAAGCTTGCAAAAAGTACAAAAGAAGCTTATGATTGTGTGCGCTCACCTCAGAGTGGAAAACTCACTCTTAAATGTGGCATTCCCGAGAAAAAAGAGCCAGCGATGAAGTGTTCAGCTGGAAAGTGTGGGAGCAAATAGCACTCTAAAGAGTGATACTCTCTTTGTATTTGACTATATGTGTCTCTATCTTGAGTTCTTTCTCTAGTCTCTCTTTAAAGAGGGACTGAGCCTCTTTTTCACCGTGAATAAGCACAATTTTTTTAAGTTTTTTAATCTTTGAAATCCACTTTACAATGCCATCTTGATCAGCATGCGCTGAGAAACCATTAATAGTGTGGATTGAAGCTTTTACAATAATGTCTTCATCATAGAGTTTAATCCACTCCGCTCCCTCTACAATCTCACGTCCTAGCGTTCCAGTAGCCTGATACCCTACAAAAATAATGGCATTTTTAGATTCCCAGATACGGTGTTTAAAGTGTCGAGTTATACGACCTCCATTACACATTCCACTTCCAGCTATGATGATAGCATTGCCACTAATCTCATTAATCGCTTTAGATTCTTCTGGTGTATCACTAAAAGTGAGTGCTTCAAAATTAAATGCCGAGCCATTTTCTCTAATGTTCTCTTGAGCATTTTGATTGAGTTGCTCTGAATAATTTTGATACACATCGGTTGCTTTTGAAGCCATAGGACTGTCTAAGAAAACCTTTGCTCTTGGGGGAAGTTCACCATTTTCATACATCGCACGTAACAGATAAAGTATCTCTTGTGTTCGCTCAACTGCAAAAGAGGGAATAAGAACATTTCCACCATGCGCTAATGTTTGAGTCACCACCTCTTTAAACTCTGCTAGTGTTGCTTTTATTGGTTGATGGTTTCTATCACCATAAGTAGATTCTACATACAGTGTATCTGCTTTTTTACATTTTTGTAGATGTGGCAGTATAAGGTTGTTATTGTTGCCGATGTCGCCTGAGAAGACTACAGTATGAGAGGTACCATCTTGCATATAGGAGATTTCAATAAAAGCAGAACCTATAATATGTCCAGCATTGCGATATACAATGCTTATGCCTTCACAAAGTTCAAAATAGGTGTCATATTGAGGAATTATCCATTGAGAGTTGAAAGTAGTAAGCACATCAAGAGGTCCATAAAGTGGGGGTTGCACTTTTTTTTCTACAGCTTTTCTAGCAGCTTTTTTATATTTGGTCTCAAAATCCTCATTCATAATCTTTGCACTGTCCATAAGGATAATATAGGCTAACTCTTTAGTCGCTTCTGTGGCATAAATTTTGCCATTAAATCCCTCTTTTATGAGCTTTGGAACACGACCAATATGATCTAAATGTGCATGAGTAAGGAGTATATAATCTATATCTGAGGCTTTAAAAGCAAAAGGATGCTGATTTTTATCTTCCTCTTCACCTTGAAACATACCACAATCAATCAGAATTTTTACACCATCTATTTCAAGAAGATGGCATGAGCCAGTTACTTCCTCAGTTGCTCCATAAGATGTTACAGTTGCCATTGACACTCCTAAAGTTTATGTTTAGAGTATAGCATCTATTTATTTTAATCTCAATGGAGAGTGTCTAATTTATCTCTAGGCACAAACTCCAAAACGGTAGCATTGATGCAAAAACGGCGTTTGCCATTCTCCCATGGAAAGACATGCCCTAAGTGAACACCGCTCTTTTTAGCAATGATTTCTGTGCGTTGCATCCCATAGCTGTTATCTTCTTTTTCTATGGTTGCGTTATCTTCTGCCTTGTAAAAACTAAGCCAACCAGTTCCCGAATTAAATCTGTTACGTGTATCAAATAAAACCTCTCCGCTAAGCTTATCTATAAAGACTCCATCAGGTGTATTTTTAAAGATGTCATACTGTTTACAGTAACGATTGTCTGTTCCTTCATTGAAGGCTACATTGTAACTCTCTGAGTGTCGTCCGAGTTTAAAACTACCTAGGGCTTTATAGAAAGTTTTTGCATCCATATAACCAACATTTCCAAACTTTTCTTTGCCATCTTCTATAAATAAAATAGTTGGCGTAGCAAAAGGTTTTGTCTTTATCTCAAAACCTTTGAGGTCTTTTGCATACACAGTTCGCAGAGGAGTATCTCCTTTATAACTTTCACTTACATCCATCGCAAATTTTTCACAGTAAGGGCAATAATTCTCAGACTCTATAACAAGTATCTCTTTGCCACCAAGTGGTGTGACAAAATCTTTTTTTACATCTTCTTTTGTAAATTTTACACCTGTTGCATGATTTGGGCAGTAGCCATTTGGATTTTTTTGGAGATAATCTTGATGATAATTCTCCGCTGCATAGAATTTTGTAAGAGGCTGTATTTGCGTTACAATTTTCCCATATCCATTTTTTGTAAGAATGTCTTGGTACTGCTCTTTTGTCTCTTGCGCTATCTTTTCCTGATTTGTTGTTGTGTAAAATATGGCACTTCTATAGTTATTGCCAATGTCGTTGCCTTGCCCATTTATCTGCGTTGGATCATGCAACTCCCAAAAAGATTTTATGAGTGTTGAGGCATCCGTTTTGGAGTTATCAAAGGTGACTTTTACCGCTTCGGCATAGTTACCATCTTTGTCACGTCTATGTTTGAGAACTTCATCATATGTAGGATTTGCATAGTTGCCACCTGCATACCCAGACTCCGCTTTTACAACGCCCGGCAGATGTTCAAAGTGCTTCTCAACACCCCAGAAACATCCCGCGGCAAATACAATTGATACTAGCATGCTATCTCCTTTTATAAAAGGAGTATAGCCTGATTAAATTTTCAGTAATCTTTATCTACCTTCCATTAATATTTGATTAACTTAGTATTAAGTATGGGTTAGAGTTAGGCGTGTACAATTGATGTTTATAAATTAATTTACAAGTAGGTACTAAAGTGTATAAAATATTTTTGCTTTTTTTCATTTTTATGATTGTAAAGATAGAACTGATGGCATCAGAAGTCTCTATTTTGAGGCAAAACAAGTTAGATATTATTGAACAAGAGAAAAAAGGAATTCAAGCAAAGAGTCAAAGTAGTAAATACAACTGGATAGCACCTTTAAATCTCTCCTCTAGTTATACTAGAAGTGATGCAAATGAGTTTGTATCAGATAGTTCAATATCCATAAGTCAAGATGTTTTTCGCTCGGGTGGAATATATTATCAGATAGAGTACGCTAATACACAACTCTATAATAATTTAAATACTTTAGCTTTAAAAAACACCACACTCTACAAGACTCTTTTTGTAGGGCTTTTAAAATTAAAAAAACTAAAATTAGTTCTTCAGCAAGCACAATATAGTTTGTTAAATAGTGAAATAGAGGTTTTTTTAAAAACACAGCAGTACAAAGCTGGGGATGTAGATATTACAGAACTTAATCGGGCACTAAGAGAGAAGAACGCTATTTTAAAAACTAAACTAGCTGCAAAAGAGGCTATGATTGAACAAGAGATAGAACTAAAAAAATCAACGGATTTAGAATTAGATAGTATAGCAATACCACATTTTAACTTGCTTAGTAAAGAGGAGTACTTGCAATCAAATTATGATTTACTAAGTTCAGATTTAGATACTAAAGAATCAAATCAAGCGTATAAAATTTCAAGATCAAGTTATTTACCTACTGTGAGTGTTGGCGGAGCCTATGGCTACTTAGATGACCCAAATCTTAACTATCAAGATGATTACTATCGTGTGAGTGCAACTATAAGTATGCCACTTGATTACAATACAAAAGCAACACTAGAAGAGAAAAAAGCACTCTATTTACAAAGAAAATTAGAAGTTATAGATGCACAAATAAGTGCTGCTGCATCCTACAATGAAGGTGAGAGTAAGATAAAGAACTATGAAGAGTATAACCAGGTAACCAAAGAAAATATAGAGCTTTATACGAAATTGATTTCTATTGTGGAAAAAGCCTTAGAAGCTGGAATGAAAACAGGCTATGACTTAAAAACATTGCAAAATACAAAAAAAATAGATGAATTAGAGATAGAAGTGAATGATATAAATATTCAAATAGAACTGGCACAGCTTCTATTTGCAACAAAAAAAGCAAAGGAATACTATGAAAAAAATTACTAAAGATGATATACATCAAACATTAGCGACAGAAAAAGTACAAAAATATTCAAAAAGAAAATACCTTTGGCTTCTAGGAGTAGTCTTATTGCTTCTTGGTGCTTATTATTTTACAAAAAGTGACTCAAATAAAATAGTAGAGTATAACACTGCAAAAGTGACGAAAGGAGATTTAATTGTTACCGTATCAGCAACAGGTAATTTAGAACCAACAAATAGTGTAAATGTTGGTATAGAAGTCTCCGGAACTATCTTGGAAATTTATGTAGATTATAATGATATAGTGAAAAAAGGAGATGTTCTTGCAAGGCTCGATACCAATAAACTAGAGTCACAAGTCAACAGTACGAAAGCAGCCCTAGATGTTGCAACTGCAAATTTGCTAGAGAGTAAAATAGGCGTTAGAGATGCAAAAAGGGAATTACAAAGAGTAGAAGAGTTATTTAAAGCAACGGATGGTAATTACCCTTCAACAAAAGATATAGATGCTGCACGTATAACCTATGAAAAAAGTAAAGCATCCTACAAAGCACTTGTTGCACAAGAAAAACAAGCAAAGGCTCTTTTAGAAACAAACAAAGAAGACTTAAAAAAGGCGATTGTTCTCTCTCCGATGGATGGAGTAGTGTTAGACAAAGCTGTTGATGTAGGGCAAAGTGTTGTGGCTAGTATGCAGATACCAACACTCTTTAGTATTGCGCAAGATTTAAAAAGTATGGAAGTCATAGTAAGTGTGGATGAAGCAGATATCGGTGGAGTGCGAAAAGGACAAGATGTAACTTTTACAGTAGATGCATACCCGTCTAAAGTTTTTAAAGGAGTTATTAAACAGGTACGGGTTAACTCAGAAATAGTTGACAATGTCGTTACATACGAGACCGTTGTCTCTGTAGATAATGCTGACCTTTTGCTTCGTCCTGGGATGACAGTCTCTGCTGATATTACAACAAAGGTTATAAAAGATGCGCTTCTTATTCCAAATGCTGCTCTAAGGTTTACTCCTCCTGTGCAAGAGCAAGAAGAACAGAATGATTTTGCACTTTTTGGACCATCGACAAAACAAAAAGAAGATTTATCTATAAACTCACAATCCATTTGGGTGCTAGAAAATGGGCAAGCACAAAAGAAAAAGATTCAATTAGGTGAGAGTGATAGCGTTAAGAGTGAAGTTGTCTCTGGTAATATTACTGTAGATTCGCAAGTGATTATTGATATAAAAGAGTAAACAAGATGGATAAAACAACAGAGGCACTTATTGCTTTTAAATCTATTACAAAAGTCTATGGAGAAGGAGAGGCAAAAACATATGCACTCAGAGGAATAGACCTTGAAATAGGAGAAGGCGAGTTTGTTGCAATCATGGGAACAAGTGGTTCTGGAAAATCTACAGCGATGAATATTATAGGTTGTCTTGATGAGCCATCCAGTGGTTCATATCTTTTTAAGGGCGTTGATGTTGGAAAACTCTCTCGCAATCAAAAAGCTCTTCTTAGAAGAAACTATTTAGGATTTATATTTCAAGGCTTTAATTTACTTGGTAGAACTTCAGCAATTGAAAATGTTGAACTTGCACTTATTTATCGAGGAACTCCTGAAGCAGAGCGACTAGAGAGCTCTAAAAAAGCACTAGAACAGGTTGGTTTAGCAAATGTTGCAGATCACACTCCTGCAGAACTCTCTGGAGGGCAGCAACAACGTGTGGCTATTGCTAGAGCTATTGCTACGAATCCTTTGATTATCTTAGCAGATGAGCCTACGGGAAATCTTGATAGTGCACGTAGCAAAGAGGTTATGGAGCTTTTAAAAATGTTCAACAAAGAACGAGGAATTACCATCGTTATGGTTACACATGAAGAAGATATGGCAGAGTATGCAGACAGAATTATTATTTTTAAAGATG
This sequence comes from Sulfurimonas sp., assembly GCA_041595535.1. Classification (GTDB taxonomy): domain Bacteria; phylum Campylobacterota; class Campylobacteria; order Campylobacterales; family Sulfurimonadaceae; genus Sulfurimonas. Next base: position 23,229 of record JBFHKA010000038.1, read on the forward strand.
GTTTGATACTAGAAGATAAAAAAGGTGGAAAAATAGAATGATCTGGAATACTTTTGTACTTGCCTTTCGTGAGATTCGCAGAAATGTTTTACGCTCCATACTAACTATCTTAGGTGTCGTTATTGGGGTAGCTTCTGTTATTGCTATGGTTATGTTAGGTGATAGTACTACAGCACAAGTAACAAGTGGTATATCAAAACTTGGAAGCAATCTTTTGTCACTCTCTCCTGGTAAGGAGAAACGAGGACCACCATCGCAAGAGAGAGGTGCAAAGCAGTTTACTCTGGATGATGTCAAAGCTATAAAAAGAGAGATAGTTGGTATTAAAGCAGTAGCCCCTGTTAGTTCAGCTAGTGCAACCTTAGTGTATGGAAATGAAAACTATTCTACAACTATTTATGGAAGTACTAATGACTACTTTATTGCAAAGAGTTATGAGATTGAAGAGGGTGAAGAGTTTACGCAAAGTGAATTGAAATCTGGGCAATCTGTCTGTATTATTGGACAGACTATAAAAAAAGAACTTTTTGGTTCTCTTTCCCCTATTGGCATGAAGATGCGCGTTGGAGCTTTTTCTTGTAAGGTTAAAGCTCTTTTAAAGGCCAAAGGCTCTGGATCATTTGGAATGGATCAAGACGATGTGGTTGTCGTTCCTATTAAGATGCTTCAACGTAGACTTACAGGTACACAAGATGTCTCTTCAATAGATGTTTCTGTAAAAGATGGAATATCTACAGACAAAGTTACAAAGAGTTTAAGGCTTCTTTTTAGAGAGAGAAGAGGTATTCAAGGAAATCAAGAGGAGGATTTTCATATTAGAGATATGAAAGACATCATCAAAACACTCTCCTCAACAACGGGAATGTTGACTATGCTTTTGGGTGCAGTTGCTGCAATTAGTTTGGTAGTTGGTGGCATTGGAATTATGAATATTATGCTTGTATCTGTTACGGAGAGGACGCGAGAAATTGGTATCCGATTAGCAATTGGGGCTTTTGAGCGTGAAGTACTTATGCAGTTTTTAGTAGAGTCTGTTGTGTTAGCTATGCTTGGTGGAATTATTGGCATTATTTTAGGTTTGATTATTACATTTGGGGCGACTCTCCTATTTGATTTACCATTTATTTTTAATCAAAATATAACTTTCTTAGCCTTTATATTTTCTACAGTTATAGGTATTGTTTTTGGTTATTTTCCTGCAAAAAAGGCAGCCACCATGAATCCAATTGATGCTTTGCGACACGAGTAATAACTTTACTTAAATCAAAGGTTAACGAAAGTAAATAACTCTCTTGCTTAAGAGAATAAGGTCGATACTCTTTAGGTGTTTAAATTACAATCAGGAGAAGGTATCATGTCAACAATCAATACACAATATTCGTCAGCGCTTCCAACAAATCAAGCAACAACGGCGAATTCAAATAGTTCGGATCAGACCAAAGAAGCGACTGCGACAAGTAGTTATAAAATAACAGACACAGTAGAGATTTCTGATGAAGCAGTTACTCTGAGTAAAGAAGATAGCACTTCTACACAAACAACGGCATCTACAAAAAGTGCTGGTGGAGCAGCTCCAGCACAATCTTCGAGCTCTACTTCTAGTGCAGTTGAAGCACAAATTGCAAAACTTGAAAAACAGATAGCCGCTTTAGAAAAAGAGGTAGCAACTCTGACAAAAGAGGCTACAAATGATGAAAATGCGCAAAAAAGCTTAGAGAGTAAACAGGTACAACTCGCAACACTTCAAGGACAACTTATGGCTTTAGAGAGTGAGTCAACGGAATAAAATTATGCTTTTGATGTGAGTATAGTAAAGTGGTTGAAACCATCTCTATATTCATAAGTTATGGTAAATCCATTTGCATCGAGTATATGTTTTACGATGTATAGACCTAAACCAAAACTTTGGTTTGATTTGACATCATCCGCTTTAAAAAATGGCTCAAAGTACTCTTCTAAAGAGTATATGAGCTTTTCCCCTTTATTTTCAAAAATGATTTTTGAACTCTCTGTTTTAATGGTTACTGTTTTGTCTGTTGAGTATTTTAAGCCATTGTCAAGCAGGTTTTTTATGGCGATGCTAAAGAGTTTAAAGTCAACTCTGAGTTTTATATTTTCAAACTCTTGGATGACATTTTCTTCTTCATGCATGAGTAAATCTAGAGCGTTGTCAATAATATCTGAGAGGTGGTACTCTTTTGTATCTAAACTCTTTTTGGTAGATATAAGTTCTTCAATAGAAGCAAACTCATTTATAAGAGACTCTAAACGGTAAAAGACTTTCTGCATAAGTTCGAGATTTGCTTCATCTTGAGGAAGTTGAATGAGGATTTGCCCTTTTGCAATAGGCGTTTTCAGTTCATGCATAATGTTCCGTATGAAGACATTGCGCGCCTCTTTTATTGTTTTGAGTCTTTTTGCAGATTTGCTAAACTCATTTGCGAGTTGCGATATTTCATCTTTTTTATCATTTACATACTCTATGTCAAACTCCTCATTTGCGAAGTTTTTGACCTTATCTTGTA
>JBFHKA010000039.1:0-23754 GCA_041595535.1 Sulfurimonas sp.
AATACGCACGTAACACCAAATATAATACGCACGTAACACCAAATATAATACGCACGTAACACCAAATATAATACGCACGTAACACCAAATATAATACGCACGTAACACCAAATATAATACGCACGTAACACCAAATAAATCTCTACTTTTAATGGAACATTTATAGTGTTCTAATAATTATTAATATTAAGTTTTTGTTCACTATAATGGGAACTAATAAATAGTTGCTACGTTCCCGCTTGGTGAAGCTCAGTCCGACCGTTATGAAAAAAAGAAAAAAATATTTTATATGAGGTAAAAATGAAATTAGTTTTAGTATCAAAAAAGATTACGATAGTAAGTTTTGTGTTAGTATTGTTTCTATTGTCTTCATGTTCTTCAATTTCTAATGACGCCTTAAAGATTCATAGCAATTCCAATAAAGATACCCAAACAATTGTAATCGTCAGACATGCAGAGAAGCCAAAAGAGGGTTTAGGTCAACTGAGTGTTATCGGTTTAAAGCGTTCACTTTTGCTGCCAGAGTTCTTTAAAAATAATTTTGCTAAAGCAGACTATATTTTTGCTCCAAATCCTGCAATAAAGCACTTTGAGTATCATGGTGATAAAAAATGGTACTGCTATGTAAGACCATTAGCAACTATAGAACCGACAGCCATCACACTAGGCTTACCTGTTGACACCACTCTTGGACTTAACGATTCAGAACAACTCGTAGATGAGCTTCTCGCGTCCAAATACCACAATAGCACAATCTATATTGCATGGGAACACTCTAAAATAGTTGATATTGCAGAAGAATTACTAAAGAAAATGCATGCAACTGATGTAGTCATACCAACATGGAATGGCGACAATTTTAACATGGTATTTGTTTTTACAATTGACTGGACTAAACCAGTTGGCAAACAATTATCTTTCAAACTAATAAGTGAAAACTTGAATAATCTAGCTAATAAGAAAGTAGATCCCGATTATCTAAACTAAGCACTTAAAAGAGTATTGGTTTTTGTAAAAGAATTACCATAAGTGAGTATGATGTTAGGAGACAAGGAAGAGTATTACATATTTGTCGATATAATACAGAAAAATTTTTATGGAGTTTGAATGAAAATATTTGTACTTTTTTTGATACCTTTGGCGCTTTTTGCTAAAAGCACATTTATAACTCCAAACGAATACGAAACCCAACTTTATAAAAATCCAAGAGGAATAGGGTGTCAACTCTGCCATGGAGAGAATGGAGAGGGGAAACTTATAGCAGAGTATGTGCATAAAAATAAGAAAAAAAGCTTCAATGGTCCGAGTATAGACACCTTGACTTTTAGAGAGTTCTACCTAGCTCTAAATAAGAGAAAAAGAGGGATGCCAAGGTACTTTTTAACAGACAAAGAGATAAAAGCACTGTACCGCCATGTTCATAAAGAGCAAAAGCAAGAGGAGCCTAAAAAAAATGCTAAATGAAATCATTCAAGCTTATGAAAAGAGAGACTTAGAAAAATTAGACTCTTTAGCAATACCCGCTTACCGAGAAATCAATAGAAGCAATACGTTTAAATCTGCATTGATGCTCTCTTGCAATAATATAAAGCATTTATCAAAAATAGAATCTTTAGATGCAGAATGCATCATTCTTAACCTCGAAGATGGTGTGAGTAAAGAAGAAAAGCCTTTTGCCTTGGTTTTGTGTGCAATTTTTCTTACTCGTTTAAGACAATGTAATAAAAAACTTGTTGTTAGAGTAAATGCTTTAGATCAAGGTGGCTATGAAGAGATTACATACTTAAATCAATTTATGCCAGATGCGATTCGTGTACCAAAAGTTAAGACAAAAGAGCAAGTAAAAAATATTTTAGCCCTCTTAAAAGATGAGATAGAATTGCATCTTTCAATAGAAACTGCATCAGCTTGGCACAATCTTTCGGCACTTGCTGTAAACCATAAAGTGACTGTCTTTTATTTAGGTATTTTAGACCTTTTTGCAGACTTAAAACTTCCACAAAGCCTTATAAATTTAGAAAATCCAACGATGCACTATATGCTCTCACATTTTCTTGTTACCTCAAAAGCAATGGGTGTAAAACCTGTCTCTTTTGTTATTCAAGAGCACAAAGATATGCAAAGTTTTGAAAAATGGGTGGAGTTTGAAAGAAATATGGGTTACTCTGCTAAAGGCTGTATCTCCCCAAAACAAGCCGAAATGGTAAATAGTATTTTTGTAGATAAAGAGGGAGATATACAAAGAGCAAAAATCATTGTTAAACTCTTTGAACTTCACCGAGATGAAGGAATCACAGGCTTTGATGATGAAGAGTATGGTTTTGTTGATGAACCAATTTACAAGGGAGCATTGGCTCTCTTATCGAGTCAAAATCATTAGAATATCTTATTTGTCTGTTTTAAGTTTTTATATATAAAGTGATGATATAATCTCTATAATGTGATTTTTATGGGAGTTGTGTATGAATTTTAAAAGTATCAAAGTAAGACTTGTTGCTCTGACGGTTGTTGGATTGCTTATACTTGGGGTATCTGTGTCTATGATAGCGATAAATAAGTCATCTGCGGCTTTGATTCAAGCTAGAATGGAGCAACTCAGTAGTGTCGCTGAGGCAAAATCAGAAGCTCTTGTAGAGTTTACAATGTTTTTAAAAGGGCTTATTGTCTCAACAGCAAATGATATAAATACAGTTCAAACTTTATGGGGTTTAAATGATGCCTTTGAAGCCTTAGAAGATGAAACAGGGCTAGATGAAGACTCGGTTACGTCAAAGCTAACAAAGCACTATGAGAGTGACTACCTCAACAAAATCAACTTTGACTTTCCAAATACACAAGCAAGACAAAGTACCGCTTCTTATCTCCCTAAAGACCTCAATGGAAAAATAGCACAAGAACTTTATATAGTTGAAAATGAAAATCCAGTAGGAAAAAAAGATCTTTTACATCAAAACAAACTATACAAAGATGACTATTCAAAACAACATGCGCTTTATCATAGAAAGTTTAAAGCTATTCTTGAAGAGTTTGGACTCTATGACATCTTTTTAGTCAATGCAGATGGAGAGGTTGTCTATAGTGTTCTTAAAGAGAAAGATTATGCAACAAACCTTTTAAGAGGTCCTTATAAAAATAGCGGGCTAGCACGTGCATACAGCAAAGCTATGAAACTAAAAAGTGGCGAGGTGGCATTTGATGATTTTGCACCTTTTGCACCAAGCTATAATGTTCCTGCGTCCTTTATTGCGACACCTTTGTACTTTCATGAGGATTTAGAGGGAGCAATTATTTTTCAACTCCCAATTCGAGCACTCAATGATGCTATGAGTTTTCATGGAGAGTATGAAAAGGCTGGGCTTGGAACTTCAGGCGAAGCGTTTTTAATTGGGCAAGATAAAATGATGAGAACAGATAGTCGTTTTATAAATCAGATTCAAGATACGAATGTTCAAAAGTTTAAAACAACTATTGGTATATTTAAAGTAGACACAGAAGCTACACGTGCAGTTTTAAGTGGAAAGTCTGGTTCTGTAATGGCTACAGATTATAGAGGTGTCGACATACTTAACTCCTACGCTCCAGTAAACTTTTTTGGTAGCCAATGGGGTGTTGTAGTAAAAATGGATAGGGATGAAGCTCTTCAAAGTGTTGTAGATACAAGAGAAATCATAACCATTATTGCCTTTAGCATTATTGCTATTTTAATTCTTATTATGGTTATTGCTATTCAAAAACTTGTTATCAACAAGCTTTCTCTTTTACAAAATGCAGCTTATGACTTGGCAAAAGGTGAGGGTGATTTAACGAGTTCTATTCAGGTCGCACCTGGAGATGAGATGCATGAAGTAAGTTCAAACATTAATGCCTTTATTGAAAAAGTACGTGGAACAGTTGATAAAGCAAAACAGATGTCACAAGAGAATGCTTCTATTGCTGATAACCTCTCAGATACTTCGCAACTAATAGAGAAAAAAGCACTTCAAGAAGCTTCTATAGTTGAAGATGTAACCAAAGAGGGTTTACAACTTCAATCGGTTCTTGAGATTGCCATAGAAGATGCAAAAACTGTAAAAAGAGAGATAGATGAAACTGGTAAGCAACTGTTACGTGCGAATAATAGTATTAAAGAATTAGCCTCTGAAGTCTATAGTCGTTCTCAAGTAGAAGGGGAGATGGCAGACAAACTACAGCAACTCACACAAGATACACAACAAGTAAAAGGTGTTTTAGAAGTTATAGGCGATATTGCAGACCAAACAAATCTTTTAGCACTTAATGCGGCGATTGAAGCAGCACGAGCTGGTGAACATGGTCGTGGCTTTGCCGTTGTTGCAGATGAAGTGCGTAAGCTTGCGGAGCGTACACAGAAGTCTCTCTCAGAGATTAATGCGACTATTAGTGTTATTGTACAATCTGTTGAAGATACAAGTCAACAGATGTCTGAAAATGCTCAAAAAATTGAAGAGTTGTCAAATAATGCACAAAGTGTTGAACAAGAGATTGACGCGAGTGTAAATTCTATGCAGTCATCACTTATAAAAGTAGATAAAACTGTAGAAGGGTATATAGACAACTCTAAAACGGTTGACCACATGATAAGCCAAGTGAGTGAGATTAACAAGCTCTCGGCTGAGAATGCAAAAAGTGTTGAGGGAATAGCAGAAGCTTCTGATAATCTCTCAGAGATGACAGCACAACTTAATGCACTGCTTAATGAGTATAGAACGTAAAAGTTCTATTTCTCAACACCACTATCTTCCTATAGCATTATCTAAATTAGCCACTGCAATATAATAATTGTAATACGCCACAATGAGTGAAGCTTTAGCATCTATATACCCTTGTCGTGCTTGTTGAAGCTCAATGAAGTCAGATAAGCCATATTCATAACGTTTGGATGCTTGATCAAATTTTTCAGCAGAAATCTCAAGAAGACTTTGTGAAAGTTCTACAGAATCTCTACCTAGGTTGACATTAATATATGCTGCTGTAGTCTCTTGTTTAATACTTAGTTGTAAATTTGTAAGTTCAAAGTTGGAGATGTTTGCATTTATTTTCATCTCTTGTTCTCTCGCACTCGTAGAGCCACCTTGATAAATGTTCCAATCTAAATTAACAGCAGCCTGCCATGAATTTTCGGGTGTGATAGACTTAAAAGTATCTACTTGTTGTCTCGTATAATCTGCGGTAAGATACAAACTAGGAAAATACTCGGATTTGACTTCTGTTATTTGTGCTGTAGATGCATTTATTTGTGCTTGTTGTTTTTTTACTAGAGCACGGTTCTTATACGCATAAACAATAGCACTTCTTAAGTCTAAATCATAAGAGTGCAGAGTAGAAAACAGAGAGCCAAGGTGCAGTTTTTCTGAGTAGACTTTATACTCTTGCTCTAATGCTGTAAAGCCAACTACTTGGTCTAAATTTGCATAGGTAAGCTTTAAATTATACTCTGCCTTTTTCAAGTCAAGTTTTGCTTGTATAAGTGAGACTTTTGCATCTGAGACATCAATTTTTGTTTTTATACCTGCCTCAAAATATTTCTGTGCGCGATAGAGTTGTGCTTCATTGAGCTTAACATTCTCTTTTTGAACTCCAATGAGTGCTAAGGCACTTAAAACATTGTTATAAGCTTCTTTTACATCACGTTTTTTATCACTAATGTCTTGAATGTTTTGCATAGAGTAAGATTGAGAATCAAATTTTTGTGTATCAACACTTCCTCCTGTTTTACCAAAATCATAAAGGAGTTGTTGTGCAGATAGAGTGCCTAGTGAGACTGTGTCATGTATCATCTCGTTTGAGTTACTTGAGAGATCATTCTGTCCACTTTCTCCAGTTGAAGCATGTAAATCTACACTTGGTAAGTAGCCTGAAAATGCACTATCATAACGAGATTTTGAAGCTTCATAATTTGCTTTGCTAATTTGTAAGTTTGGAGAGTTTTCTAAGGACTTTATTATCAAATCATCTATTGTGTAAACTTCTTCTGCGTTGAGATTTAAAACCAATGTCGCGATACCTAAATATTTGAGTATATTTTTATTTATCATTATATTGACTCCCTTCTAGCAATTTCGTCTTTAACACTCACAAATTTTTCGCGCATACTCTCAAGTAATACATAAAGAACAGGAACAAAAAGTGTTGAAATAAAAGTTGCCGAAATCATACCAAAGAGTAAGACTATACCTATAGATTGTTGTGTTACAGAACCAGCTCCTGTCGCAAACGCTAAGGGAAAAATACCAAATATAAATGCTAATATCGTCATCATAATTGCACGAAAACGTAAATTTCCTGCATTTATTGCTGCTTCTATAATGCCAACACCACTTTCACGTTGCTCTTTGGCAAACTCAACAATGAGTATGGCATTTTTAGCAGCAAGAGCAACAAGTAAAACGAGTCCTACTTGTGCAAAAGTATTGAGTGGCATTCCCATAGCCTTAAGCCCTCCAACCGCACCTGCAATAACCATAGGAACAGAAAATAGAATCATAAGCGGTAAAACCCAAGACTCATACTGTGCTGAGAGAACTAAAAAAACGACGAGAAAAACAAAAACAACTACATAAATTTGTGAATTTCCAGCGAGTGTTTCTTGGTAACTCATTCCAGACCATTCAAAACCATACGTAGATGGAAGAACTTGTTTGGCTATTCTCTCCATTGCAGCCATTGCATCACCAGAACTATATCCTGGAGCTGCTGCACCGTTAATCTGTATGCTTCTGTACATATTGTAATGAGATAAGTTTTGAGGTCCAGTTTGTTCTTGTATTTGAATAAGTGCACTCAGTGGTATCATTTTGTTTGAGTTATTTTTAACAAAAAGTTTTTTTATGTCCTCTTTTGAACTTCTATACTCTTTGTCTGCTTGAACAAAAACACGAAAAACTTTACCAAATTTTGTAAAATCATTGATGTAAATAGATCCTAAATACGCTTGCATTGTTGTAAACAAATCCGATATATTTACACCAAGAGCATTGGCTTTTTCTCTATTTACTTCTATGTTATACATTGGATAGTTTGTTCCAAAAGTTGTAAAAGCGTATGCGATTGCAGGGTCTGCAAATGCTGCTTTTATAACTTCGTTAGCGTGCTGTTTAAAAGTTTCTAAATCACCAGAGAGGTAATCTTGAAGTCTAAAATCAAATCCACCAACATTTCCAACACCTGGAATACCCGGCATATTAAACGCAGCAATATTGGCTTCACTTATGACGGCTGTTTTTTGCTGTATTTGCTTAATGATTCCAAAAACACTACTCTCTTTTGTTGTTCTAAGGCTCCAATCCTTTAAGGACACAAACATTGCAAGAGCTGAACCATCCATGGTAGATGTGAGGATATTATAACCCTCCACACTTACTATGTTTTCAACACCATCTATATTGTAAATAATGTCTTCAACATCCTTTCGCACTTTCGTTGTTTGTACTAAAGAAGTTCCAGGCTTAAGATTTACAGAGACCATACAGATTCCCTTATCTTCTGATGGGACAAATCCTGTAGGTGTAATCATAAAGAGATAGTAGGTTAAATAAAACATTCCACCTATAACAAGAATCATAAAATAGCGTATTTTTATAAGATAAGTAATTGCAATTTTATATTTACCTGTTATATAGTGAAAAAGTTCATCAAATTTTCTAAACAGTATAAATTTCTCTTCGCCTTCTTTTCTTCTTTTTATGATGATGGCACTAATAGCAGGGGAGAGTGTGAGTGCATTCAAAGAAGATACTAAAACGGCAAAAGAGATGGTGAGTGCAAATTGTTGATAGAGTGCTCCCGTGATTCCAGGTAGCATAGAGACAGGAATGAAAACAGCAACTAAAACTAAGGTTGTTGAAATAATTGGACCAATAAGCTCTATCATTGATTTTTTAACAACTTGAGGCATTGTTAATTCAGGCTCTTTGTTCATTATAACTTCAACATTCTCAACAACAAGTATGGCATCATCAACAACGATACCAATAGCGAGAATAAGACCAAAAAGTGTTAAAAAGTTTATAGAAAAACCACCAGCTATTTGCATTGCAGCAAAGGCTCCAACAAGTGAAACTGGAATAGTAGCAGCCGCAATAATCGTTGGTCTCCATGAACCTAAAAAGATAAATATAATAAGCATAACAAGTGCAACAGCCATGTAGAGATTTTCTACAACATTGCTAATTGCAACCTTTACATACTTTGTTGTATCGTAAGGAATAGCGTATGTAACACCATCAGGAAAGCGAGATTTTAATCTCTGCATTGTCTCTTCAATCTTTGCTCTAATGTCTAAAGCATTTGCTTCTCCTAGTTGATAGACACCAATAAGTCCTGTTGGTTTTTTAGCACTTATGGCATTCCAATCATAACTTTCACTTCCCAATGTAATTTCTGAAACGTCACTTAAGTAGACTAAAGAGCCATCGTCTTTATATTTGAGAACAATTTTATCAAACTCTTCTACATCGCTAAGTCTTCCTTCTGTGGTAAGCGTAAACTCTTGTTTTTGGTTCTTAAAGGTAGGTGTTCCACCTATTTTACCAAGAGAAGCTTGTTTGTTTTGATTTTGAACAGCACTAATAACTTCCATAGGTGTCATATTGAGTGCTTTTAATTTATCTGGATTGAGCCATATACGGATTGCATATTTTTTCTCACCCATGTTTTGTGCTTTACCAACTCCTGGAATCCTTTTAATTTCATCTAGTATATTGATATTTACAAAGTTACTCAAAAAACTATCATCATATCTTGCATCACCACTAATAGCTATAAGACAGACAAGAGAAGGACTCTGTTTAGCAACTATAACACCTTGTTGTGTAACCTCTGAGGGAAGTGAGGCTGTTGCTGTTGAGACTTGGTTTTGAACATCGACTGCACCAATATCAATATCATACCCAGGTTCAAAGTAAACATTTATACTTGAAGATCCACTCGATGTGGAAGAAGAATCCATATAGATAACACCTTGAATACCATTGAGTTTATCTTCTAAAACGCGTGTAACTGTGTCTTCGACTACAAAAGCATTTGCCCCTGTGTAGGTTGCACTGACATTTACAGTAGGTGGTGCTACATCAGGATACTCTGAAATCGGAAGAACAAGCATAGAAACAAGTCCAAGCGTAATGATAATAAGTGAGATGACGATGGCTAAAATAGGTCTTTTTATGAAGGTTACTGAGAACATTGCTTATTGCGCCTTTGGAATTAAGTTGTTCTCTTTGAGTATGGCTTGAATACCTTGTGTTTGAGTGACATCTACTGTTGTTACTTTTTTCTCTGGTTGGAGCTTAAGTAAGGCAGATACTATAAGTTGGTCACCATCTTTTAAGCCCGATGTTACACTTACTAAATACTTACTTGCATAGTCCGTAGTAATATTAACTCTTTTAACTACGTTATTTTGTGCAATGAAGACATACTTTCCAAGTTGATCATTAAATATTGTTTCTGGTGGAATCATTAAAAAATCATATTTATCGTTTACAAAAAGATTTACATACACAAAAGTACCAGGGAGGACTTCTCTTTTTTTGTTGTCAATAGTTGCTCTCATAGTGATGGTGGAAGTTAATGCATCTACAGAATTATTCGCAAAATCTACAAAACCATCGAGCCTCATAGTTGCTCCAGCTCCTTGAAACTCTATAAAAGCATAAGGTTTTTCTTTGTTCCTATATTTTTTAAACATTGAAACATCACTATTTGATGGAGAAAAGTAGGCATATATTGGACTTGTATTTACAATAGTTGTAAGAAGTGTAGACTCTCCTTGCCCAACAAGGTTTCCAACATCGACTTGACGAGCACTTACATGACCGCTAATAGGTGCTTTAATAATTGTATAACTAAGTTTTAACTTTGCTTGTTCAATTTGTGCTATATCACCAGAAATAGCTGCTTTTAAACCAGCTTGTTGTGCCTGATACTGCTCAAGTGTAGCACGTGGTGCTAGCCCCTCTTTTACAAGAGGAGAGTATCTGTTTACGTCTGCTATAGCTAAAGAGAGCGAAGCTTCATCTTGAGCTTTTTTTGCTTTAGCAGCATTGAGATCTGCGATATACTCATCTTGCTGGATTTTGAAGAGTTTTTCTCCCTCTTTTACATATTGACCATCTTGAAAATATACTTCTTCTAAAATGCCAGAAACTCTTGCTTTTACATCCTGTTCACTGCTAGCTTTAGTTGTTCCAGTATAGCGTTTCCATATAGGAATAGGCTCTTTTTTAACTGTAATTACATTGACACTTAGTGGTGCTACTTCTTTTGGTTTTTGTGTTTGCTTTTCTTGAGAACAAGCACTTAAGAGAAGCAAAGATGAGATAGCAACAGTGCTTAAAACTTTTTTGCAGTGATTCATTGGAATTATCCTATATTATTTTTTGTACTTATGGTAATAGTATCTTAAATAATATAAACTTTACTTTATAAAGAGAGATTTAATATCTTGCTAAATTATAGTACACAACGTAGCGTATAAGTGTTTTTTCTGCTGGTCTTGGGTAACGACTATATGCATATTCAATAGTCTCTTTTGTTGTGTCATCTAAGACGTAATAGCCACTTTTTGAGAGAAATCTAAAATCTGTCATATCTCCGTTTGGATGAAGATAAAACTCTATCATATTGCGTCTATTTACATTGAGGTCATTTGTGAGATTAACTCTTGCTACACGATTGAGAACTTGTTGCGTGATACGTCTCATAATTTCTTGATTATCTAAGATGTATTGCTGTTGTCCTGGTGTTAATTTTCCAAATGTATCCCCGTAAAGCTCTTTAATATCACTTGAAATATTACTTCCAGCAGTAGTTTTTTGTTTGTTCTGTTCTACTTCTTGAGCAGTTCTGTCCTCATTTAACCACGCCATAGGGTTCTTAGGTTCTTTTTTTTCTGTTGTATTTACATCTTCTGTTTTTGTAAGAAGAGGTATATAAGGTTTTGTAGGAGGAAGTGGCTCTGTTTTTGGTGTAGGTTCTGGTTTTGTTTGTGGCTCTTTTGGTTCATTGAGGGTTGTTTTTTTTGTTGGCTTTTGGACGTCATAATTCATAAGTGGTTGTTTGACTATTTCTTTGAGTTGTGAGCCTTTTGGCATCGGTGGAGCAATCTCTGGAGGAGGTGTTTGTTTAATTTTTTCGAAGCCTTGCTCTTTTGCCTTTTTTGGCATCTCTTTTAGAGATATTTTGATTTTATTTTCTTCTTTTTTTGTTTTTTTTATTTCTGGTGTGATACTTCCTAATATCCAAAAAAGCAAAATTAAAACTAGATGGATGAGGAGCGCAACAAAAAGCGCAAAAGAAGATCTGTTCAAAAAGAATTCCATATATGTTTAGTTAAGTAATTATAGCAAATCAACATTAATACAACTTCGATATAATAAGAAAAATATTTAATATAAGGCTACATATATGAGTACAGAAGCGTCTAAAAAAGCATTTGATGAAGCGCAAAGTTTAATTCCTGGTGGAGTAAATTCACCTGTAAGAGCATTTAAAAGTGTTGGAGGAATTCCAATCTTCATTACAGAAGGAGAGGGTGCTTATTTAAAAGATGTAGATGGAAATAGGTACATAGATTTTGTTCAAAGTTGGGGTCCTCTTCTTTTTGGTCACAGAGATGAAAGCATAGAAAATGCAGTAATCAATGCAGTAAAACATGGACTAAGCTTTGGTGCTCCAACAGAGGCTGAAACAGAACTTGCAAAATTAGTTGTTTCCTTTTTTGATTCAATTGATAAGGTACGTTTTGTAAGTAGTGGAACTGAGGCTGTAATGTCTGCTATACGTCTTGCTCGTGGTTTTACTGGTCGTGATGATATTGTTAAGTTTACGGGTTGTTACCATGGACATAGTGACTCTTTATTGGTTCAAGCTGGAAGTGGTGCTGCGACGTTTGGAAATCCTTCAAGCCCAGGTGTTCCAGCCGATTTTACGAAGCATACACTTTTAGCTGAGTATAACAATATAGAGAGTGTCAAAAAATGCTTTGCGGACTCTAAAAATATCGCTTGTGTTATCATCGAGCCAATCGCAGGAAATATGGGGCTTGTACCAGCTGATAAAGAGTTTTTACATGCGTTACGTGCGTTATGTGATGCGCATGGAACTTTACTTATTTTTGATGAAGTAATGAGTGGTTTTAGAGCAAGTGTCAATGGTGCTGAATCCATTACAGGTGTGAAACCAGATATGCTTACTCTTGGTAAAGTAATTGGTGGAGGAATGCCTGTTGGTGCATTTGGAGCAAGAGCTGAAATAATGGCTCATTTATCGCCAGAAGGTCCTGTGTATCAAGCAGGAACGCTCAGTGGAAATCCAGTTGCGATGGCAGCTGGATATGCAGCGCTCTCAAAACTCAAACAAAATGCACAGATAATAAGTGTACTTCAAAAACGTGCGCAAAGACTTGTTGAAGGTATGCAAGCAGCTGCTAAAGAAGAAGGCATCACAATGCAAATAGATACAAGAGGAAGTATGTTTGGTTTTTTCTTTAATGAGAATCCAGTAAAAAACTTTGCAGATGCTTGTAACAGTGATGCAGAACTCTTTGCAAAGTTTCATGCAGGTATGTTACGTGAGGGATATTATTTTGCTTGTTCGCTTTATGAGACAGGCTTTATCTCGACTGCAATTACGGATGCTATGATTGAAGATACAATTAGCGCAGCTACAAAGGTTTTAAAAGAGATTAAAAATGGATAAGAAAGAACAAGAGGAACACAAACCTCGAATCAAACCTATAATTGAAGCAGCAGATAGTCTCTCTTTAGGTATATCTATGGTCGTAGCAGTGCTTATGGGTGTTGGAATCGGCTGGTTACTTCGTAGTCTTACTGGAATTGGTTGGCTCTTTTTTGTTGGAGTTGCTATTGGTATAGCTGCGGCAATTTTAAATGTTTACAAAGCCTATTCAAAACAGTATAAAGAGTATGAAGAGTTAGCAAAACAGCCAAGGTATGCAATTAAAAAGCAGCTTGAAGAAGAGAATGAAGACGATGAGGATTATGGTGAAACGAAGTATTAATCTTTTTTTAGGAGTTGAACTCCTTATTGGGATGACTTACTTTTACTCATCTACTCTCTTTGCAAATGTTCAAGTAGCTTTTCTTAGTTCATTATTTGTGATATTAGGCTCCTCTTTTGCATACAAGAAAATGATACATACACAGCTTGACTCAGAAGATTATGAGGAGAAAAGAGATCTTTTAGATGAGATAGAAGACCCTCACGAACTCTTTGATGAGAGCGAAATAAACAATGCGCCTGCAGAAGAGCTTGATTTAAAAGAGATTGTAAAAGAAGAGAGAGCAAAAATTAAAACTTTCAGTCTCAAAAATATGAAACATGGTGCAAAGGGGAGTGTTTCTTTGTTTAGGCTAGTACCTTATGTTCTATTGGTTTTAGGATTTATAGCACTACAAAACAACCATATACTAGATTTAAGATTTTATCTCCCGTCTCTACTTATAGGTATTATTGTCGGCTCATTCCTAGCTAAGAAGTTAGCATAGGAATATTGATAGAAACACTTGAATCTAAAATATCAATAAAGAAGTTGCTATTTTTAGCATAAACTTTTAACTCATTAATTCTTGTTTGATCAATTTGTTCTGCATGTATAGCTATAGAAAAAAGGCTATATTTTTTCCCTTCAAATTTTACATGTTCTCCAACTCTATAGAAAACTTTTGTATCTATGGTATTGTTGTTTTGAAAACTAAGATATATTTTGTTGAGGAGTTTAATAAGTTTGCTAGAATCAACAATAATGTCTGGTATAGCAGGATCGTAACTTTTAGTATAAATTATTTTAGAATTTATAGAGTTTGTAGCTATACACAAGTCTGTAATTGTAAAAATATTTGTAAGCTCTCCCTCTGGTTTTTTTGTTGAGAGTTTTAAAGTAGGGGCTTGATAGAGCTTTATTCCTATTTCATCTTCATTTTCGTATCCAACTGTGAGACCAAAAAATTTGTATCTTCCATACTCAAGCTCTAAAAATGTTGTTTTAAATCCAAAGTTGATATTTGCATACGTTTGTGCAAGTTCAAAGATTTCGTTTGGAGTTGTAGAGCCCAATAAAAATTGAGCTTCCGAGTTGAGTGAAAGTATTTTTCCATTTGAGTTGAAGACTATAAAGGGGTTATAGTCATACTCAATCCACTGCTGTTCAAATGTCATATAAGTCTGTTTACTCTTCTATATAATTTTTAAGTCTACGCCCAACTTTAGGGTGTTTTAACTTTTTAATTGCACTTGATTCAATTTGACGAACACGTTCGCGAGTTACATTTAACTCTTTTCCAATCTCTTCTAGTGTTCTATCACTCTCATCATCCATGATTCCAAAGCGAAGTTTGATAACGGCTTTTTCTCTTTCATTTAACTGTTCAAGAACTTGTTCAATTTGTACACGTAAGTCATCTTTTAAAATTGCATCTGAAGGAGAAAGTGAAGATTTATCTTCAATAAAGTCTCCAAAACGTCCATCTTCTTCACTTCCAATAGGAGCTTCAAGAGATATAGGTTCTTTCGTGATTTTTATGACGTTCTTAACTTTTTCAACTGAGAGACCAACTTCTTCTGCAATCGTTTCAACATCTGGCTCTTTACCATGCTCTTGAAGATGTTTACGCATAATTTTATTAATACGGTTGATAGTCTCAATCATATGAATAGGGATACGAATAGTTCTAGCTTGATCAGCAATTGCACGTGAAATCGCTTGACGAATCCACCATGTTGCGTATGTAGAAAATTTATACCCTTTTTGATACTCAAACTTATCGACAGCTTTCATAAGCCCAATATTACCTTCTTGGATAAGGTCAAGGAAAGGCAATCCACGGTTTGTATAACGTTTTGCGATAGATACAACCAGTCTAAGATTTGACTTTGCCATTTTTGTTTTTGAAATTTCAGAGATATTTTTACCACGTTTGATTTGCTCTAAAATGTCAGCAAGCTTTTCTGGTTCCATATCGAAACTATTTTTACTTGCTTCTTTCGTTTGAACAAGCTTCTTAATCTCCATATATGTACTTACCATAGTAGCTTCAGGTACCATGTTAGCAATATCTTCTTTATTTAAATCTTGAATTTTTCCAACTAATACTCTGTGATTTGCTTTGAGTGTAGCATTAAAAAGAGGAAGCTTATACTCAAGACGTTTAAGTTCTTTGTCATATCCTTCATCACTTTTTAGTGCAGTCTCCATAGCTTTTACAAGCTCATTAATAAGTTTTGATGTTGGACCAAGTTCAAGAAGCTTCTCTTTTAAAATAGACTTTTTAAATGTCATGGTTAAATAGTAAGAAACAATATCTTCATTCACATCAGTATCAAGATTATCAGGAGCTTTTTCTGTTGCTTTTACCCACTCTTTTTTAGCTTTTTCAAGTGCTTTAAAACTTGTTGAAACTTTTTCAACTCTAGTTTTATCTTTTACAGAGAATGTTGTATTAGTATCATCTTCATCTAAATCATCCGTGTCATCTGAGTCGTCTGAATCATCTGAGTCATCATCATCTTTTTCATCTTCAAAACTTTTAAAGAGTTCTTTTACGCGTCTTTCTCTATTTATAAGAGGTTCTTTGTAATCTAAGATAAAATCAATAAGATAAGGTACAGAACAGATAGCATCAATAATAATGCTCTCTCCACCTTCTATCTTTTTACTTATCTCAATTTCTTCTTCTTTAGTTAAAAGAGGAATTTGCCCCATTTCACGAAGATACATACGAACAGGAGAATCTGAACGTGACCATTCTAAGAGTTCATGCTCTTTTAAAATATCAAAACTATCTGTTTCATTATTTTCTAGCATTTTTCTTTGAGCATCGCGTTTTGCTTCTGCTTCTTTGTCATTTAATTTCTTGGCATGTTCGCTTGAAGTATAGATACATTTCTTATGTTTAAGTATAAGTTTTAATATCATTTTTGTTTGTGCCGTTGAAGGCTGTTTATCAAAAAGCTCTATGAGAGATTCATAGGTAAGACACTCTTTGCCCTTATGGTCTTCAAAGAATGATTCTATAGCTTTATTGAGTTCTTTTGCTGTCATATTGGAGGATACTCCGATCGTTTAAGTTTTTTTAAAGAGTGGATTATACCCAAACTATATTAAAAGCAACTTTTTTTTGAACAAATTTGTAATATATTTAATTGGCACACTCTTTGCTAGATTAGTTCATATATCTTATCTTGAAGGCAATATATGCAGACAGGTTATTATGCTTCAGCAGCTGGAATGGTCACACAGTTCAATAGACTCGACACCATTGCGAATAATTTAGCAAATGTAAATACAGCTGGCTTTAAAGAAGACAATTTAGTGATAGGTGATTTTATGAGACTCTACAAAGAGGCTAGGGATGAACTTCCAAATGCAAATAACTCACAAGATGCTGCTTCTTTTATAAATAGAACGATGAGCAGAGCACCACAAATAGTTGACTCTTATACAAATCAATCAGTTGGTACGATGCAAAAGAGTGCAAATGCTTTAGATTTTGCACTCTCCAGAGAGGGGTTGTTTTTTGCTGTTAAAACACCAGAAGGTGTGAAACTTACTAGAAATGGCTCGTTTACTACAAATGATGAAGGCGTACTTGTTACAAAAGAAGGCTATGAAGTTCTCCCTAGTGATTATTTTAAATCTGCTGGAAATATTACTTTTGCAGCACAAGACAATGTTATTGAGATGGATAAGAATGGACAGCTTTACACAAACATTCCAAACTCATCAAGTTTGACTCAGAATAAAAAACTTTTTATTGCACAACCGCAGGACGTTGCCTCTTTAAAAAAAGAGGGAGACAACCTTTACTCTTTGGATAATATAGAACTTTTAGAGCCATTAGAGGATAGCGGAGCTGTTTTACAAGGTTTTGTCGAAAAAAGTAATGTAAATGCAGTCAAAATGATGACACAGTTGATAGAAACAAATAGGCTTGTAGGTATGTATCAAAAGGCTATGGATACACAAATGAATGATATGAATAGAGATGCAATTGAAAAAATTGCACGTAAAGCTTAATTTAAAGGACTAAAACTATGATGCAATCACTCTATACAGCTTCCACTGGAATGCTGGGAATGCAAACACAAATAGACACAACTGCTAATAATATTGCCAATGTGAATACAATAGGATTCAAAAAATCTCGTGCAGAGTTTGCAGACCTTATGTACCATGTAATGGAATATGCTGGAACTTCTACAAGTGATGTAACAAAGAGTCCAACTGGAATAGAGGTTGGACTTGGTGTTCGTTCTACTGCTATTAATAAGATATTTTCAGAAGGTAGTCTTAAACAGACAGACAATCAGCTTGATATGGCTATTACGGGTAGAGGTTTTTTTAAATTACAATTACCAGATGGTACGGAAGTATACTCACGTAATGGTGCTTTTAAAGTAGATGATAATGGAACTATAGTAAATAGTGATGGATATACACTTGTCCCTGAAATTGTTATTCCACCTGATGCTACAGATATAAGTATTGGTACAGATGGCATTGTTACTGTTATTCAAGCCGGGCAAACACAAGCAACACAAATAGGGCAGATTAATACTACAAACTTTATTAATCCAGCTGGTCTACACTCTATGGGTGATAATTTATATATTGAGACAGATAGTTCAGGACAGCCTGTAGAAGGTACTCCAGGAGTTGATGGTCTAGGTGTACTCAGACAAGGTTTTGTTGAACTTAGTAACGTTGAGCTAGTGGTTGAGTTAACTGACCTTATTACTGGACAACGTGCTTATGATGCAAACTCGAAAATCATTACAGCCAGTGATGAGATGCTTCAAACCACAAATAATCTTAAAAGGTAATAAGCCTTAAAATAGGCTTGATACTTTTTAATATAAACATTATTTTATAGTGTTACGTGCGTTATTCTATTTGCAGATAATGCCGTTTGTGTCATTCTCCTAATTTCATTTGTATTTCCTCAAAGTATCGTAAATAAACAATAGCATAAATTAATTTCAAAATACCATTAATAAAAAGAAAAAGAGTTTTTGGCTATAATCACAAAATTATTTCATAAACGTAATAGGAATTTATATGCAAAAAGCAAATATTGATGGTAAAGTTTGGACATTTGGTAAAGATGTTGATACAGACTTAATCATAGCAGCTAGATACTTAAACACATCCGTTCCTGAGGAACTTGCAAAGCATGTTATGGAGGATGCAGACCCAGAGTTTGTAAACAAAATGACTGCTGGTGATGTTATAGTTGCTGATGAAAATTTTGGTTGTGGAAGTTCGCGTGAACATGCACCAATAGCACTTAAAGCCGCTGGAGTTGCTGCAGTTATAGCACCAACTTTTGCAAGAATTTTTTATAGAAATGCATTTAATATGGGACTTCCTATCTTTGAACTCAAAGAGAGTAATGAAATAGCAGAAGGTGACAAAGTCAGCATAAACATGGACGCTGGTACTATCACAAATATAACGACAGGCAAAACGTATAATTTCACTCCAATTCCTCCTTTTATGCAAGAGTTAATTGATGCGGGTGGTTTAATGAAGTTTGCAGAAAATGAGATAAAAGGTAACTAATGAAGAACTATAAAATAACGCTTATAAAAGGTGACGGAATCGGACCAGAGATTATTGATGAGGCAGTAAAGGTTTTGGATGCGGTTGCATCATGTTGTAACTTTTACTTTCAATATGATGAAGCTCTTATGGGTGGAATTGCTTACGATATTACGGGTGATCCATTACCTCAAGAGACTATAACAAAATCACTTAATTCTGATGCTGTTTTGTTTGGTGCAATTGGTGGGACAAAATGGGACAATCTACCTCGTGAAAAACGCCCAGAGAGTGGACTTTTACGCTTTAGAAAAGAGCTTGGGGTATATGCAAACTTACGTCCAGCTGTTGTATATGATGAATTAATTAATGCATCTTCACTTAAGCCAGCAATTATTAAAGGTGTAGATATTATGGTTGTTCGTGAACTCATCGGAGGGATCTACTTTGGTGAACCAAAAGGACGAACAGAAGATAAAGGCTGGAATACTATGGTTTATACTCGTAGTGAGATTGTGCGTATAGCACATCAAGCTTTCAAAATTGCACAAACAAGAGATAGAAGAGTCTGCTCAGTTGACAAAGCAAACGTCTTAGATGTATCACAATTATGGAGAGATGTTGTAACAGAAGTCTCAGCAGAGTACCCAGATGTAAAATTATCACATATGTATGTAGATAATGCAGCAATGCAACTTGTCTTAAATCCAAGACAATTTGATGTAATCCTCACAGGAAATATTTTTGGAGATATTTTGAGTGATGAAGCTTCTATGCTTTGTGGCTCTATAGGTCTTTTACCTTCTGCTTCTGTTGGAGATAAAATAGGCGTATATGAGCCTATTCATGGTTCTGCTCCAGATATCGCTGGTCAAGGCATAGCAAATCCAATTGCAACGATAGCTTCTGCTTCTATGATGCTACGTTATGCTCTTGGTGAAGTTGTTGCCGCAGATAAAGTAGACAATGCAATTAAGAAAGCTCTTAGTGAAGGCTATAGAACAGGTGATTTATCTCAATTTGATGCAAAAGAAGTTTGTTCTACAAGTGAGATGGGTTCTATTATTGCTAACTATATAGAAAGATAAGAAGAGAGCTATTGATGCAGACACTGACTTTAGCAAATATTTATGAGCTTCAAGGTTTAAAAGAGGAAGCTTTAGAGATTTATAAAGAAGTACTTAAAAAAGATCCGCACAATAGCGATGCTAAAATTGCAATACGAAGACTCTCTGGTATGAGAAAGAAATTTCTGAAAGTGAACACACAAATGAAAGATTTTTTTTTAAAAATGGATACAGATGTAGAGTTTAAAGAGTTTGAAAGGTGGTTATTAAAAGCATGGAATTAAAAGATGTAATACTCTCAACATTGGCTGAGATGGAAGATGACACGCAAGTTGACCTACAAGACAACTCAGAAGAGTTTGAATCTTATGAGCCTAAGACACAGCAGAGAGAAATTGAAAAAAATGTTTATGCTCAACAAGAACACAGCTCCATAGAGAGCGAACTTGTTTTTCTCAACTCTATTCGAGAAAGACTTTTAGTTTTATTTGAAGGTTTTCAAGCACCAAATAATTCTAATATAGAAGCTAAGGTAGATATGACGCTTAACTTTTTAGAGTATACCTTAGCAAGTATAGATTCAAGAGTACAAATATTAGAAAAAGGAGCTCGTAAGTGAGCCAATATAGAGTTTTAATAGATGCAGATGATGAGAAGGGTCTTGTTCATAAAGTATCTAGTATTTTTTATAACAATGACTTAAATATTCTCTCCAATAGTGAATTTGTTGATAAAGAGAGCAATAAGTTTTTTATGAGAAGCGTTGTAGATGGAGACATCAACAAGTTGGATTTAATAGATGCTCTTGAGAAGATTCTTCCAAAAAAATCGAGTGTAAAAGTTATAGAACCACAGAAAAAAAATATCATCATCATGGCAACAAAAGAGCTCCATGCTCTTGGAGATATACTGATTCGCCATGAAGCGGGTGAACTTGAGGCAAATATACTAGCAGTAGTTTCAAATTATGATGCATTAGAGTCGTTAGTCTCAAAGTTTGATATTCCATATATTACCATCTCTCATGAAGGTTTAGAGCGTTCCGAACATGAAAGTAGAATCATTACGTGCATTCAAGAATTTGAAGATGTTGATTATATTGTTCTTGCAAAATATATGCGCATACTCACACCTAGATTTGTAGAAGCATTTGAAGATAAAATTATCAATATTCATCACTCTTTTCTACCCGCTTTTATTGGTGCAAACCCTTATAAACAAGCTTACGATAGAGGTGTGAAAATTATTGGTGCAACCGCACACTTTGTAAATAATAATCTTGATGAAGGACCAATTATCGCACAAGAGGTTATACATGTAGACCATGCATACAGCTGGAGAGATATGCAACGTTCTGGTAAAGATGTGGAAAAAGTAGTTCTTTCTCGCGCATTGAAATTAGCACTTGAAGATAGAATTTTTGTTTATGCAAACAGAACAGTAATCTTTTAATAATGTCTTTTAATTTAGTACTCGTTCATCCTCAAATACCTAATAATACAGGTGCTATAGGAAGACTTTGTGTCAATGCAGGTGCTTCGCTTCATCTTATTAAACCTATTGGGTTTGACATAGATGAAAAAGCTGTACGTCGTGCTGGGCTTGATTATTGGCATAAGCTTGATTTGCATGTTTGGGAAGATTTGGAGCATTTTTTTTCAGAAAACTCTATTTCCAATAATGCTTTTTTTGCAACTACAAAAACGAATAAACCTTACTTTGAGGCTACATTTAAAGAGGGTGACTACATCTTTTTTGGAAGTGAAACAGCAGGAATTCCAGAAGATATTTTAAATAAGTATAAAGAGCAAAATATTACTATCCCAATGACAAAAGAGGGGAGAAGTTTAAATTTAGCAATTAGCACAGGTATAGTTTTATACGATGCTATACGTCAAACATACTCTACATTCAAGAAGGATTAATATGGAAATTTTAAATATAGTGATGTCCGCACTTTTCGTACTATTTATGTTTTTTATTTTTGGTGGATACCATAAAAACAAAGCTGCACAAAGAGAAAAAGAGCGAGAAATTCAAGAAAACAAAAATAAAAAGAACTCTTTGTAGCTCTTAAAATATTTTTTCTGCCCATTTTTCTAGTTTCATCTCAAATTTTTCAAACATACTTTCTGCATTTTTAATAAGTAGTGACATTGTAAATCCTTTTTTTTAATACAGTAATATTGCATAAAAATAGATTACCTATTAAAAATATGACAAAATGCAATATAAAATTTGACTTTATTGCAAAATATATATATACTTACAATATACTTAACGAAAAAAGGGGTTTAAGATGAATAGTTTTACTAACATTGTAGAAGAGATTAAAAGCATTGTCTCTCCAGATTTCTCTCCAAGAAAAGTTTTTGACAAAGATGTAGCAGAAGTTCTAGGAATTTCACAAATGAATTTTGCTACGATGAAAAAACGCGACAAAATACCTTTTGGTGAATTGCTAGATTTCTGTGCCAGAAAAAGTATTTCTATTAATTGGTTGCTTTATGGACAATCACCAGAGAGTTTGGTAGAGGCAACAAACAAGTTTTACATGGTTAAGTACTTCAGCGATATAAATGCAAGTGCTGGTGGTGGCAGTGATGTAGAGTGTGAAGAGATTGAAGAACTCGAAATTCCCGAACAGTTTGTATTTATGTTAGGTGGGGAGAGAGAGCTAAAAAATATAGAAGCTATTAATGTTTCTGGAGATTCTATGGAACCTACTTTTAGTTATAATGACATAGTTTTTATAAATAGAAGTAAAACAGACTTAGATAGAGGTGGTATCTTTACTATCCGAACGGAAGCAGGGCTGTTTATTAAGCGCGTTCAAAAGCGTATAGATGGAAAAATAGATATTATCTCTGATAATCAAGTATATTCTACTCAAACTCTTTTTCCAAATGAGATAGAGGTTCTTGGTAGAGTTGTAAGTAGATTTGGAGATGTTGATTAAAAAGGTGTGGGCTTGAAGTTACTTTATATAGTATGTATCTCTTTTATGCTTGTTGGTTGTGTTGCCAACAAAAGTGTACCTATTGTTGAAAAAGAGTATGTTTCAGATATGGTAGATATTCCACAAAATCCAGTATTTTATGCTAAAGGCATAGACAAAGGTGAGATAGGTACACTTGATGAGTACGAACATCGTTATTTTAGAGTTTGGAACCTCGATAAAGTAGATATTGAACTTAAGGATGCTATGTGGGCTTATGATGCTTTTGTGGTAGGTAGTAGTTATGGAGAAAATCTTCAACTATTGCAACAAGATTTTTTTGATAGCATTATAGATAACTCAAATTTTGATGCATACGGCACTTTAAATGAAAAAGCGATAACCCTTACACTCGTAAATGTAAGGGCTTTTCCAACAGATAAACCACTTTTAAGAGACCCAAATAAAGCAGGGGAAGGATTCCCTTTTGATTATTTACAAAACACAACAATAGCACCCAATAAACCTCTTTTACTTTCACATTACTCTAAAGATAAAGCTTGGGTGTTTGTTCTCTCTAGTTTTGCCTCTGGCTGGGTAAAAGCTAATAGTGTTGCTGTTTTGGATAAGCAATATACAGATGTTTGGCAAAAGGCAGAGCAGGTATTTATTACAAAAGGAGGTGTCCCTATTTATGATGAAGAGGGTACTTTCTTATTCTATTCCAGAATAGGTATGATGCTCGCCCTAATTAATGAAGATGCCCAAAACTACACTGTACTGACAATAGCAAAGAGTACATCAAAAAAACCTATCTATATTCAATCTAAAATATCTAAATTCATTGCACATAAAGGTATTTTAGCTTTTAATGAGACCAACATAACAGCAATTTTAGATGATTTAATGAAAACAAATTATGGATGGGGAGGAATATATGGACAAAGAGACTGCTCTTCAACATTAAGAGATTTCTATGCCCCATTTGGATTATGGCTTCCTAGAAACTCCTATCAGCAAAGCAGAATAGGCGAAAAAGTTATGCTTAGCGGGCTTAAAGAAGAAGAAATTGTTACTACTATCAAGCAAAATGCAGTTGCTTTTGAAACGCTTTTATACAAGCAAGGTCATATTGTTATATATGCTGGAATATATAACGACAAAATCATAGTATT
>JBFHKA010000040.1:0-23661 GCA_041595535.1 Sulfurimonas sp.
TCAGTTGCTTAGATTTCTGTATGCATTCCCAACGAGGACGTTGGGAACGAGTGATATATTTTTGGTGTTACGTGCGATATATTTTTGCCTGTAAAACTTAGCAGTTTTACAGTATTACATCTGCGATGTAATAGTGAAGAGAGGATGGAAAACGAGAGGATAGAGTGAGAAAAATAAAGAAATATTTTATGCTACAAATCAGAGGCAAAAATTATATATCTGTTCTTGCCACTCATTTTTGCTTTATACATTGCTTGGTCAGCTTCTCTTATTATCTGATCAATTTCCAATTGATTTTTTTGTGGATAAAATGTAACGCCTATACTCGCTGAAATATTGATAAGAGAATTATCAATACAGACTGGCTTTGCTATATTTTTAAGAAGTCTAGAAATCAAATACTCTAGACTCTCTTTATCTGAAATATTGGTGAACAAAGCTATAAATTCATCTCCACCAACTCGAGAAACTGTATCGCCCTCACGTAGATGATTTTTCATTGTCTCTGCTAATCGGATGAGCAGTTTATCACCTATTTCATGACCATGTGTATCGTTTACCTCTTTAAATCCATCAATATCAATAAATGCTACTGCTATTAACTGCTTTGTACGAACTGACTGAGAAATTGCTTGTTTCATTCTATCGGCAAACAACAAACGATTAGGCAAATTAGTTAATGGGTCATAATGAGCATTATGTTCAAGTTCTTCGTGCTGTCGTTTTTCTCTAGTAATATCAGTAAAGATGGAAATATAGTTTTGTATTTTTTTATCATTACTATAAACAACACTAATAGTTGTATTTTCAACATACTCTTCACCATTTTTTTTGCGGTTCCACAATTCACCTTTCCAAACACCCTCTCTTTGTAAAGATTCCCAAAGTTTTTCATAAAACTCTTTATTATTGCGTCCAGATTTAAGAAGTCTTGGATTTCTTCCAAGTACCTCATCACGAGAATATCCTGTTATCGTACTAAATGCTTCGTTTGCATCAATTATATTGTTATCTGCATCTGTAATGACAATACCCTCATGTGTATAGGTAAATACACTTGCTGCAAGTTTAAGCTTATCATCTGTAATTTTACGTTCTGTAATATCTTTGACAAACGCTAAAATATACTCATCTTCTCTATACTCAATAAAGTTTGCATTCACTTCTACAGGAAAAGTAGTTCCATTTTTCCTGACATGTGTTGATAAGACAGTTACAGAACCTTCTCTCTTCACTTCATTCCAATGAGACTGAATTTTTGATTTTGGAAAATCTGGGTCAACATCTGATATGCGCATTCTCTTGACTTCTTCTTTGACATACCCTAAGTGTCTTGCACCACTCTCATTTACATATATGAAATTACCATCATACTTAGTGAGATAGACGGCTTCTTTAACACAATCCAATGCATGATGCATAAGTTTAAGCTCTTCTTCGGACTCTTTGTCTTTTGTGATGTCTTTAGCAAAACCGACTGTACCAAAAAGGTTTCCCTCATCATCTAAAATGGGAGCTTTGTACGTTTCATGCCACTTTCTCTCACCATTGCCCTCTATAAGTTCTTCTAACTCTTTTTTTTGTAAGGATTGCATTACTTCTTTATCATCCGCTCTAAAAGCTTTTGCCATATCTTCTGGGAAAAGATCAAAATCATTTTTGCCGATTATTTCTGAGGGATTTTTAAAGCCCGTCGCTTTAGCAACAGCTTTATTTGTAGCTAAATAGTCTCCATTTGTATCTTTGAGCCAAACAAAGAATGGAAAACTATCTATTATCGCTCGTTGATAGCTTTCACTTTTTTTGAGTTTTTCTTCCGCATCTTTTTGAAGAGTTATTGTTTTATCTTTTTGAGCTTCTAGTTCATGAAGGTATCGTATTAACAAAGCCACTAATCCATAAACAATAAATCCATCAACAATGGGAATAGTAAAACCTGCAATTAACATGCTAGTATCAAAAAATTTACCAGTTAACCAATAACTATGTAGCACTACCAATAGCTCTGAAAGAAAGAGAGTTATTGCAGTAAATAACATGACAAAAGGCCAAAACCCTAACTTGGCTAAAAAGGTTATAATGTTTTTCATAACCAATTGTATTATTTTTAACTTAAAAGTTTATTTTTGTTATATAACTTTTATTAATATGTTATTTAACTTTAAAAATTTACGATTTCACACCATAAAGAAGTTGTAAATAATCGTGTATATCACTTAGAAAAAATCTACGATTATCTCGTTCTTCAAAGTGTCCTACCCAACCAGCGTCTCCTGCTCTTACTTGCTTACATGGGTGTACAAATTCTCGGTAAGGAAGCTCGGCTTTAAGTGCTCCACAATCATTAATGGCATCTACAACAGCATCATAAAGCATATCGAGTGATTCTGTATCTTCGGTGAGATACAAGTTCCCATCTTTTTGAAAAAAACGGTATATATTTAGTATTTTTTCTGCTTCCTCATTCTTCTTTTTCTTCATCTTTACATTCATAAAAGCATCCTTTACTTTTTTTCCTCTCCAGCTACACATACATACAAAATATACTCATCCGTACCAAGAAAATTTTGCAATTTTTTATCATAATATGCACCAACTCCGCTCAAACCAAAACCATGTACTTGCGCTTGCATATAAAGGTTGTGTGCAAAAGCACCCGCTTGCATGAGTTTGTTTGCACTGAAATATTTTGAACATATCACAGTTACAACATCTGCATTTTTTATAAAACTCTGATCTACTAAAAGAGTGCTAACTCTCTCTTTAAAATCACCTTCTTTAAGAAGCTCTCCCTCTAAGTAAATACCAGCTTTTTTGTGTGTATCACTTAAAATTATATTGTAAAAGGAAAGTGGATAGGAGAGATTTACAAGACTCATATAGTGCTCAAACTTTGCTTTTTGCAAACCAACACTATCAAAAAGTCTTGTAGAGCGTCTATGCAAAATGTGTCTTTCATTTATGTCGCATTCCAAGTTTGGTACTTCACTTTTAAGGACATCATCCTTAGAAATATTTTTAATTATAGAACTACTCAACTCGCTGTAGTCCGTTGGAGCAACATACATGAGGTTTTCTTTAAACTCTTTGCTACCCTTTTGTGTAGCAACACCACTTGAGAGCACAGCTACAATAGACTCATCTTCTTTAAACCCCATAAACACATTCAGAGCATTTTTGTCAAAGTCAGACAAAATTGTCATTTCTTTGTTGTATAGCTTCAAACTCGCACCAATCGCACCTATTTGATGTCCTGCATCTAAGTAACAGTAACGTATGGCGCGTTCTGCATATTTCCACTCTGCACGAAAAGCAACACTACTGACTAAAAACACAATGCCTGAGAGTTGCTCTTTTAAACCTACATACGCTTCTACTCCAGCACTCTCAATCTCTCGTATGAGAACAATCTGCTTCGCACCAGCATCTACGTGATAGATGCCACTTAAAATGCCTTTTATGCCACGAATCTGTACATAAAGCTCTATCGGGTGTAGATTTCCAGCGGAGGGTGTATTGAGCTGCAAATAAGGCTTTGCACCAATAGTTGTCTCTGAAGTAATTATGCGACACAACTCCACCAGACGAAACAGTTCATTCTCTTCATAGTTATAACGAAATAAAAACTCAGGGTAGTGCTTAAACATGCAAGGCTGAGAAGACCAATCTCTATAGCCAATCATTTGCGCTACTCGCAGAGGAGTTAGAACTGTCTCTTCGTACATCTATCTGCTATACACTCATCCAGTTCTCGTGTGTATGCCCTGTTTTTTTCTCGCTTACTATCTTCTCTATTGCCTCTATACACGCATCGTAATTGACTTCGTCTACTATTTCAGGAACTAGCTCTTTATACGCTACTTCTCCCTCTCTGTCTATAACAAAAACAGCACGAGCAAGACGGTCTTTTAGTTTACCTTCTGTGATTAAAAGACCAAACTTTTTCGCAAAATTTCTATCTTTATCTATGACTATTTCTGCACTATCAATGCACTCTTTGTCTACATACTCTTTTACAAATTCCAAATCATCTGTTGTAATCATGATAGTATCGAGCTTTTTAAACTGTTTGACCAGCTCATTAAACTTCTTAGCACCTAAAGAACAAACTTCTGTTTTAAGTGATGGTATAGAAATAAGCAGTTGTGTATTTGGCGCAATCATTCCTATGACGTTTTGTGTTCCATCAAGTTTTGTTATTCTTGCAGCTGGCGCCTCTTTACCTAGTAAAACCTCTTTACCACTCAACTCTGTTGGTGTTCCATGTACTGTGATTTGCATATAGTATCCTTATTTTATCTCTTAAAAATGCATAAACCGTTCTTAACTTCGTCAATGAATTGTCTATATTTTATACAATTTTGTTCTCTATTTAAGCCTATAAACGTATATAATATGTTAAATAAATAGAACGTATAGGTACTCATGTATAAAGATTTAAACATACCAAATAACGAAGATTGTCAAACATGTGCTTTAACATTTGCATATAATGAAATAAAGCTCCTTTACGATATTGCCATGATGCTTTCAACATCGAGCGATATTGAGCAAAGTATAGAGAAATCTATGCGACTTCTAAAGCGTAGCTCTTATTTAGATAGATGTACGCTTTTTACACTCGCAGAAGATGCAAACAGTGTAGAACTTTTTGCGTCCATTGACTTAAGCTCTCAGCAAAAAAAGATAGCAAAGTATAAATTTGGTGAAGGTGCTACAGGTTTAGCAGCACAAAGTTGTGAGCCAGTTGTCATAGAAAATGTGCACAACAACATCAATTACTTAAATAAGATGGGTTCATTAAATACAAACTCTGTCTCGTATATTGCTGTGCCAATTATTCAAGACGAATCCCTTTTTGGTGTCATCTCTGCAAATATTGCAAATAACTCTGTTTTAACTTTTGATGACATAGTGAGAATGCTCACTATTGTCGGTTCACTCTTTGGTGGAACACTTGCCACTCAGAAAAAATTTGCACAAGAAAAAGAAACACTTACAGAGTTAAAAACATACTACCAAGAAGAGATGCTTCAAGATCATAGATTTGAAAACATCATTGGAAGAAGCACGAAAATGCAACAAGTTTTTAGCATGTTAGAAACTGTCTCTCCATCAGATGCTACTATTCTTGTACGTGGTGAAACAGGTACAGGAAAAGAACTCATAGCTACAGCAGTACACAATTTAAGCAGACGTAGCAATGGTCCTTTTATAAAACTCAACTGTGCCGCAATTAGTGAGACACTTTTAGAGAGTGAACTTTTTGGTCACGAAAAAGGTGCATTTACTGATGCAAAAGAGATGCGTAAAGGCCGATTTGAACTTGCAAATGGTGGAACTCTTTTCCTCGATGAGATTGGAGATATAACCCCTTCTCTTCAAGTTAAACTTCTACGTATTTTACAAGAACAAGAGTTTGAACGTGTTGGTGGTACAAAAACAGTCAAAACAGATGTTCGACTCGTTGCTGCAACAAATAGAAATCTTGAAGAGATGGTAAAAAAAGGAGAGTTTAGAGAAGACCTCTTTTATAGACTTAACGTTATTCCTATCAACTTGCCACCATTACGTGAGAGATATGAAGATGTGAAACTTCTTGTAGAACACTACTTAAAAAAATTCACTAAAGAGCATAGAAAACAGATGAGTTTTTCTAAAGATGCCTTAGAAGTTTTACTTGATTATCCTTGGCCGGGAAATATTAGAGAGCTTCAAAATACAATGGAACGTTTAGTTCTTATATGTCCAAATGGAGTAGTAGTGCCAGAGATGTTAAACCATGTTTTACCATTTAACTACCAAAAGATGTATATGCCTCAACCAGAGCCGATTCAAGAGACAAGAGTAAAAGCTATAGAAAATGTAGTAACAAATCAACCTGCACCAAGCAGTGAAGTAGCTACGCCAACCATCACAACTATGAGTCTTCACGAGATGGAAAAAGCTTCTATCGTTCAAGCACTTATAGATAACCGTGGAATTCAGACAAAAGCTGCAACACAACTAGGCATGACAGCTCGTCAAATTGGTTATAAAATCAAAAAGTATGAGATAGAGATTTAAAAGAGAAAAACTCTCTTTTAGTCGTTATCTCCACGTTTAACAATCGTAGCTGTTACTTCATCTGGAAGTGTTTTTGGGTAGGGTTTTATATGCCAAGTATCACCATTTGTAAGCTCGATGTTTCCGCCCCATTTTTCATCTGTATCAAACTCTAAAGAGACTATTATCTCTTCCATATCTCTTTTAGCCAAGTAGAACAGTATCTGCCCTTTATCATTTTCACGTAACATTATTGTCGCCATTTTTTATCCTTTAAGTTTAGTTAACACTTTTTTAAATCTATGCCAGAGGTCATCTAAGCCTACATTCTCAAAAGTTATTTCAAATAGATTTTCATCCAACAGTTTTACATACGAGGGTGATGAAAAACGCTCATCATCCCTAAATGGAAAATCACTACGGTAGTGAACCCCTCTACTCTCCTCGCGTTTAAGTGCCGAGAGAATAATTGCCTCTGCAATATAGAGTGCATTTTTAAACTCTAAAATTGAAGATAGCTCTACATTATTTTCTCTATCTTTGTTGACACAATGCAGACCATACTGCTTTTTAAACAGATAGCCCGCATAGTCATACGCATCGAGGAGTGAATTTTCATCACGGAACACACCCACTTTTTTAAAGAGTGTCTCTCCAAGGTTTTTACGCATCGAATTAATATTAAAGAGACTCTCTCCATCTAGTATTAAATCAATGCGGCGAAGCTCTTTATTTATCAAGGCATAGTCTATAGGTAAAAACTCTGCATAACGAACTCTTTTTGCTGCTTCACTTCCAGCTAAACGTCCA
This sequence comes from Sulfurimonas sp., assembly GCA_041595535.1. Taxonomy (GTDB): domain Bacteria; phylum Campylobacterota; class Campylobacteria; order Campylobacterales; family Sulfurimonadaceae; genus Sulfurimonas. The sequence goes on from JBFHKA010000040.1 coordinate 6,856, forward strand.
AAATAAACACCTTCTAAAAGGGAATTTCCACCTAGTCTATTTGCTCCATGAACACCTGTAACCGCGCACTCGCCACAAGCAAATATACCAGGTATATCTGTAGAAGTATCCCCTCTCGTCCAAATCCCGCCTATAGTATAATGTGCGGATGGCATTATCTGCAGTAACTCCGTTGTAATATCTATTCCAGCACTGTTAAGTGCCATCTTTTGAGTTGAAGGAAGTTTCGTCTCTATAGTCTCACGAGGAAGATGTCTAAAGTCTAAATAGACCTTATGTCCCTCTAAAATATGTTGTGTAATTTCACGAGAGAGTTTGTCACGTGTTTGAAGTTCATCTGTAAAACGCACCCCAGTCTCATCGACAAGATAGGCACCCTCTCCACGTGCGGCTTCACTTATTAAAGCTCCATTTGTAGTCAGAGTTGTAGGGTGAAATTGCACAAACTCCATATTTGAGAGTTTCATACGTGCTCTTAGAGCTGCGGCGATTATATCTCCTGAACTCTCTTGAGAATTTGTAGAGTGCCCTCTGTAAATACCTGCATAACCACCTCCAGCTAAAACCAAAGACTTACACGCGAGAGCTATTACCTGAGAATCTCGACGACGTAAAACTGTCACACCTGAGAGTTTTCCTTTGTACTTTGTAATACTTAAAAATTGATGATTACTGAGTATATGCACACCAGCATTTCTACACTCCATAAGAAGTTTTTGAACTATTGCGCTCCCAGTTCTATCTGCTATATAACACGTTCTTGTTGCATTTGTCCCACCAAAAGGACGTTGCATAATTTTTCCATCATCATCTGAGTCAAATCCAACGCCCATCTCTTTTAACTCTTCAATGATGTCTGGTGCGTCATGGCACATATTTGAGATATTTTTCTCATTTATAAGACCATCAGCACCAGCGATAGTGTCATTTATATGATTAAGAATGGAGTCATACTCATTGAGATTTATAACTGCATTTATGCCACCTGATGCAACAGCAGAGTTAGATCTAAAAGGATTACTTTTTGTCAGAACTGCAACACTACAGCCATCTTTTTTTGCATAGAGCGCTGAGAAGAGTCCAGCAATGCCACTCCCAACAACTACAACATCATAAAGCATTCTGTCTTCTCGTCAAACTATTCATACTCTCTTTAGATGCACTTGGTAAATATGCAAGTGTTAGGTTTTGCTCTACATGGTTTGCATCTACTGCACCAAAAAGTGCGCTAATTGCTCCACCAGAACGTGCAAATTGCAAGGCAGAAAGCACATCATTAAAATCACTTGTTCCTAAGGCTTCACCCACATGAGGAGAAAACTTTCTTTTAAAAAGATTCAACTGTAAGAGTGATGAAGATGCCATTAATTGAAGTCCATACCCGCCAACAGCTTGCATCAAGGTGTAGTAATTTCCATCAGGCCCTTTTTGATTATTGAAATTATAGGCTTCTGGTTTTCCTAAGTTAAATGGAGATTGAACATATTTAAAATGATGCTTCTCTCCTCCAACTTTCTGCGCAATTTTCACAATATCACCCAAGCTAATATACTCTTTATGTGTATCTTCATACAAAAAACCATTCCAAGTAGCAATACCATATGATTTTATTTTTCCTTCTGCAACAAGCGTTTCAAAAAGCTCAAACGCGGCTTCTATACGCTCTAAAAGTATTTCATACTCAATGTAGCCAAGTTGTGTTTCAGGATTATGCAAAAACATAATATCAAGTGTTTTGAGCTTTAAGTTAGATAATGATTTTTCAACACTCCAACGCAAATATTTTGGAGAGAGGCAGTGTTGGTCTATTATTATCTCCTCTTTTGTCGCTAATCCATTTTGAACTACATTTTTGTTAATCCACTCGTAAGGATTTTCTGGAAAAGGAAACTCTAATGGTAAAAAACCAGCTTTAGAAGTTATAACAAGTTGCTCACGAGAAGCTTTGCCTTCTGCAAACAACTCCTCTAAAGCCTCGCCAATTTCCTCTTCACTTACTTGATAGCGGTAATTTATAGCAGTATCTATAAGGTTTATGCCATTTAAAACAGCCATCTTGACGGAGTCTTTGTAATTGACTACATAATTCTCTTCACGATATGGCTCTTTTCTAAATGTCCCTAAACCCAAAGAAGAGATAAAAAAATCTCCATTAAACCGATAAAAGTCCTTAGCATACTTTGGAAACTGCTTTAAGTAAGCAAAAGTAGCCTCTTTGGTTGCGTAACTCATTATGTAACTATAACTCTAATAGTTGCTTTAAGTTTGAATGAAAGCATGTCTTGAATACCTGCTAAAGTTGTAGTTGTATTCATTGAACAACTCATACACTCTCCTTGATATTTGATGAGAACTTCAAAAGCGTCACCATCCTCTTTAATGTCTATAAGCTCTACATCACCATTATCAGCTTTAAGTGTAGGGCGAATATACTCTTCTAAAATAGACTCAACTGATTTAATTTTTTGCACAAGACCCATTGAAGCAAAATCGCCATTGCCTTTTGCTTCGATGATTTTACGAGTTTTCTCTTCTGCTTCAAGTTCTGTTGCTATTTCTGAAAGTAAATCAACCAAGTATACATCTTTTTTCTCATGTCCGCCTGGTTTTATACAAGATTTACAAAAACCACCTGCTTTTGTGTAGTCTGTAATCTCTTCTATAGAAGTAAGTTTGTTAAGTTTAATAACTTTCATAAGAGTATCTTGAGAAACACGAGCACATTCACAGATGATGAACTCACTCTCAAGAGATTCCATGTCTACACCCTTGTACATAGAAGCAGCTTTTTTGATAACATCGTACGCCATAACAGAACAGTGCATTTTTTGACCAGGAACTGCAGGAATATCTGGATTGTCACGCAACGCTTTTTCAACATCAATATTTGTTATTTGAAGTGCTTCATCAACAGTCTTATCCATACACAATTCAGCCATCATATCTGAAGAAGCAATAGCAGTACCACAGCCAAAACTTTTAAATTTGCTTGTTTTAATTGTATCTGTTTTAGGATCTATTAACCAGTACAAACGCACTGCATCTCCACAACTCTCAGCACCGAAGTCGGCTATAATGAGTTGATTGTCACCTTTTTCCTCTTCAGTAATTTCACCCATATTAGTTGGATTATCCATACGACGTTGCACTTCTAAAGAGTATTCCTCCCATAGTGCTCCACCTATTAAATCATCTCTAGCCATAACCGCTCCTTAAGTAGTTTGTATTATTATTTTAGACAAATGCAATTAGTATTCTAGCTATGCAAATTACATAATTGTCATTTTTACTTAAGGGTGCTAGAATTAGGAATAGATTATGCATGATGAGTAATAACTATAAGAAATAAAGGATAAATAATGTATTTATTAACTGCTGTAATAAACAAAATATGTTTAATGGATGTTTTAGCTGACTTAAAATCAGAAGGAATAGAGGGGATTACAATAAGCGATGTCACTGGAAAAGGGGGCTTAGGTTTTGTACAAGAAGGGGAAAAGACAAATTTGGACTCAAATGTCAGACTTGACATAGTTGTCTCAAATGTTACTTTTAAAGAAATAGCAAAAGAAGTTATTCGCTCTAACTCAAGAGACCTCAATACTGGCTCTGGAAAAATGTGGGTAACACCTGTTTTAGAAGTTGAAAGAATTCGCACAGGCGAAACAAATGAAGCTGCTCTACAACACCCTACAATCAAAAAAGGTAAAGCTACTCAAGCAAGTCTCTATACTGCAATCGACACCCCAGCAAGCTAACTAGCTTGCTGGTAATATTACATCACATGTAACGCCAAAAAATACTCTCTACAACATAGAGAGTTTATATAAGAATTTTCTCTCTTTAAATGCAGGGATGTCAAGTTCTTGACGATATTTTGCTATAGAGCGGCGTACCATTTGAACACCAAATCGTGCCTCAACACTCTCATGGAGATATTTATCACTATGAGGACTTTCTTTATTTTCACTCTCTACAAGTTTTTTCAAGAAATGTTTTATCTCCGAGGTAGATACTTCGCCAATAGCATTAGAAAAGAACTCCTTAAATGAGAACACTCCTCTCTCACATTCTAAATATTTATCACTTATAGCACGTGAAATTGTAGACTCATTAAAGCCTAGCTCATCGGCTACATCTTGAAGTCTTAAAGGTTTAAGCTCACTTCCCATAAAAAATGAGTACTGTTTTTCAATCAAAACAAGTGCAATGTTATAGAGTGTCGCTTTACGTAAATCGAGCAACTTAACAAGCTCTCTAGCCTCTTTAAATTTTTGTTTTGCAAAGTTATCATACTTATCAATCTGATTGACAATAAGATTTGGATAAAAATCATTGTTGATTTTTATCGTCAACTCATCCCCTTTAAACTCTATAAATATATCTGGAAGGACAGAAAGTTCTTTTTCCATATAGGAGATAGCTGGAGGGTTATTAAGGTGTTTGAGAACTTCTTTAGCATCATGGAATCTTGCATGTGTTAAGAACTTTTCCATATCTTCAAACTGTGTAATAATAGCACTCAGTAAAAGACTCAATTCATCATCTAAGTCAAAGTCATTTAACTGAAATAAAAAAGACTCTTTATAATCCACTGCCCCTACACCTATAGGCTCTAAGTAAGCAAAACGCTGACGCACTTGTTCAACTTTATATACATCTACATCACACTGCGCAGCTACTTCTTTTATATCTCCTTCAAAATAGCCTTCATCGTTGATGTAGAAGATAATTTGTTTTGCAATTTTCTGCGATATTGGAGTAGGAAAAAGTGGTGCTGTTATCTGTCCATCAAGCTTCTCATAAAGAGACTCAGTGGAAACACTCATCCACTCTATTTCATCCGTTGAAGCGTTTGAGACATGGTTTTGATACTCCATAAAAGTATTGTGTGAACCACTGCTTGAACTCTCTGGCATTTCAAATCCAGATTGGACTTCTAAGCATGGATTTTCATTTGTAATAACTTGAATATGCTTATCTAAGTCACTTAAAGAACACTGTAACAATGGGAGCCAAGTCTGCATAGATAATCTAGGCAGTTGTTTTTGCTGAAAATTAAATTGTTGTTTCATAAATTGTTCTTCTTTTTTATATCTATTGGTAAGTATATAATATATGTTTTATTTGTAATCAAGATATATGCCTATTTTATAGGCAACTGCATATATTATTCTAAAATTAAAAAGAAAGGGATAGAAAGAGAGGGGGGGATACCCCAAGGAGGGGTAAAGTTTTAGTATTTGATACGAATCAAACCATTTGGGTGTGAAATTTTCATTTGGCAAGATAAACGTGCTTTTGGGTTCGCTTCGTTTAACATTTTCATAACTGCTTTTTCTTTATCAGTTACATCGCTTAAAAATTCCATACCTGATTCGATAGTTACGATACAAGTACCACATTCACCATCTCTACAACCAAAAGGAAGTGCACTTCCTGAAGCTTCTACGATGTCTTGAATCGTTTTACCTGGTTTTACATTTATAGCTAAAAAGTCATTTATAATTTCTACACGTGTTGTCATTATTTTTCCTTAAATTAAATTTTGTTTTGCTTATTCAAATGGTTTAACAAGCATTGAGCCTTTGATGATACATTGGCAAGCAAGTCTAACTGGTGTTTGTTGTGCATACTGTTGTGCAGATTCTGCCTCTTTTTTAGAGATAGCTCCCATTTCAACAAGAGTATTAAGTTCTTTATCTTCCATATAAGTAGTATATTTATCTTTATCCCACTTATCAGGATCTACTTCACTTTTAAAACCAGTGTCTACAAGGTCACCGCCAAGTTCTTCAACTTTAACAGCACAGCTACCACATAAACCATCTTTACATTCGGTAGGAATACTAATTCCATTGTTTTGGGCAACACGCAAAAGTAGGTCACCTTCTTTGGCAACTACACGTTTGTCCATTTCTTTGCCGAAACCGCAAAAAATTACATTTACCATCTTATCTCCTAGTTTTCATCACGATTCAATACTTATGGTTCGTACTTCATCGATCGTCAATTCACAAAAAGCCCTTAGTCTCCTTCTTTTTGAGATTGCAATTCGGCAGCCTTTTTCGCCGCTTTTTCTGCTCGATGTTCTTTTAACCAACGAAGTTCTTCTTCAACTTCATCATATCCGTCAAGGTCATCTATGGCTTCGAGTTCGGCTTCTCTACAACCGTATGTATCACCCTCTTCTATAAAGTGTACTTCATAAATACGAATGACTTGTAACCAATCACCAATATGTTTGACATATCCTTCAGCTCCTGCAGGAACTAAAATCTCATTTGGTTCATTAAAAGGGTTTGAGCCATCATTACGTATAGGTTTAGTCATACGTACACGTTGACCTAAACGAAAAACGGGAAGAATTTCGTCCTTACTAGAAGCTGAGACTTGACTGGCTTGTGCATGCGTGAGTTCCATTTGTCACCTCCTCAACATCGTTACAGCTAGATGCAGTAGAACAGCTTCCACAAGCGCTAGGATTGTCATACATATTCCAAACATCTGCAGCAGAAGGAGCGTATCCATTTTCAAAGTTTTTATAGACGCTGATAAGAGCAAATTTATAAAAATCTAGAAGCTTTTCTTTGTCATCTTTCATCTGTTCTTCACCTTTTGCAATCATTTCACCATACTTTTTCAAGATATGGAAACGTTTTACATAGACTAAACGCTCATTGTATTCAAGATCGAAAAAATCAAAATACTCCTCAGCATCGGTCAATTTTTTAAACTCTTCATATCTTTGCATCTTATTTCCTTTTAAAATCAATTATTTTGCAATATGCAACTTTTAGTCTAACGAGCTAGTTGCACTTGTGTTTATAATCCCATCTCGCTCTTGACTTGCTCTGCCCATGCAGTTATACGTGCCTCTGTTAAATCTTCTTGATTTATATCATCTATAGCAAGTCCACAGAATTTGCCATCTTTTTCAGCATAAGAGAATTTGTAAGAATACCCCTCAGTTGGCCAGTAACCATACTCAGTGTCGGCTCCAAGTTTTGAAAACAAATCTTTCATTTTTCCTAAAGCAGTAACAAACTCTTCAGGGTGGCTTTCTTGATCACCTGCACCAAAAAATGCAACTTTTTTACCGCTCATATCTGGCTCATCATTTTGCATTTCATAAACTGGGTCAACCCAATCACGTTGAACGTCACCTTGACCCCAAGTAGAAGAACCAATAAGAAGAACATCAAAATCATTAAATTGCTCTAAATCATCATAATCCTCTTCCATATTGATTAGTTCAGCATCTTCAAAAAGCTCTTCAAGCTTCTCTGCTGCACTTAAAGTTACGCCACCACTACTTCCTACAAATATACCTACAGTTGCCATTAATCTTCTCCTTTACATGGTTTATACTGTTCATACGTTTTAAACGCACCTTCTAAATATCTATCGCCCTCTTCATAAAGTTTCTCAATCGTTCTAAAACTAAAACGGTGAGCATCTTTAAAGTACTTATCTACAAGTACAATGCGTCCTGCGATAACTATACAACGACCAAAACCTTCGTGGCTCATCTCCATTACAACATTACACATAACACCAGTTTTACGCTCAAACTGAAGTGCAACAGCTTTAAATATCATTTTAATTTGCCCAATAAGCATCTCATCAATATCTGCAATAATAGGGATTAATTTTAAATCCTCTTTTGTCTTCACGTAAATCTTAGTAAGAACTTCTTCATCGCTTAATTTAGACCAATTTCCAAACTGGTCAATAGCTCTTAATTGACGAACCAATTCTTCTGTAAATAGACTTACTTCTTTTAATGCTTCACTCATTATTGTTCCTTAATTTATTTACGCACGTAACGTATTATTTATTCGGCCGACCAGCGTTCACGACGCGCATCTTCTGTAGTTTGTATGTTCATTATTTTTTTAACCCATGGTGGAGGATTGCCATTTATCATAGTCACTAACTCTTTGAGAGTAGCTTCTATTTTTACTGGTTCTTGAACTTTCATAGGATTAATCCCACCACGAATAACTTTTGCAGCAGCAGTTCCACCGATAGACTCACAATACATGATGTTTACACCCGCCAAAGCTTTCACTTTAAAGTCTGTTTTATCATCACCTTCCATCGTTGATGTATCTGTTTTAATGACTCCACTTAGTTTGAAGCCATCTTTAGAGACATCGTAGACTACGAACTCTTTTGCTCCACCAAAGTGTGCATTAATGTTCTCCATATCTTTTGACGCGAACGCTACTTTAATCGCATTTTCTAAACTCTCTGTACTCTCTACCGTTATTTTTGTTGAATCACTCATTACAGACTACCTTTGTTATAAATTTTAATGTTCATGTTTAACATGACGAAGCGCATTTGCTACTTCAAAAAGGAATTGTGTACTTCCTTCATAAAGTTGATCATTCTTAAGTTGATTACCCAACTCTTCATAATTTGGAAAACCTCTTAATAGTAAAGCCGTATGTTTATCTTGTGAGTGCAATAATCGTTCTGCATGGAAGTTACTTATGACTAAATCTGCATTTTTGAAGTATTCTACTGCATCTTCCAAATCGCCAACAAAAACATTTTGAGCTTTTATTTCCTCTAGTACGGGCGAATAGTTTGTCGCAATTACCGCATCTATAGTGCCTCCAACACTTTGAAGTAGCTCACACATTCCTATGCACATATCAGGTTCACCTGTTACTACAAAATGTGATGAACCAATTAAAAAATGAGAATCTAGCATCGCATCTTGCAGTCTTCCCCTCCAACGTTTCACGAATGGTCTTGGTTCAATTTGTCGTATTTTCATCAATTCTGCGACAAAATTGTCGTTATTGTCTTGTCCCATTAAATGATTGAAATGTATGTGCTGAATTTTGTCATTTTTTTGTAGAAGTGCTTTTGCTACCATTTTCATAGAAGTGCCTAAAGTTATCACCGTAGCAGAATCTGCTAAAGCTACAATGTCATCTATGCTAATCGCTCCAGTTCCAAGTTTTCCTTGTCCTTCACTCAAATACCCATCGAGTGATGTAGATAAATCTGGAAGTGCTAGAGTCTCAAAACCAAAACTCTCACAAAGCTCTTTAACCTTCTCAACTTCTATGGGTTGCATGCTTACGTGCGGTAAGAGTAAAAGCTTATTTGGCTTGATGTCTGTTGTCTCTTTTGTATGTTGTTTTATAAGTGCTTTTGCAGTCAAAGCCCAACCGCTCTCCATACCACCCTCATAATCTGGCGTATTTACATAACAGTACGGTATCTCTATATGTACACCAATGTTACGAACATCATCGCCTTTTGTCTCTGTTAATCCTGTTGTATGCAGACCTATAAGTTCTGGTTTCATAGTTGCATTTTTCTTTGTAATATTTTCTATTGCCATTAAAACAGAGTAATCACCACCATCGAGTATAGCGGTAATGTCGCTTACAGAGGTGTTGTACATTGCAATAGGCTCGTTAAAATGTCGTGTATAAAACACTTTTGTATACGAAGCACACCCTTGTGAACCATGCATCAGTGGAAGACAATTTTTTATACCCATAAATGCTAAAGCCGAACCCATAGGTTGCGAATGTTTTATAGGGTTTACTTGCAGTGGCTTATGCTCATGTTTACTAAGTTCTATTTTTGAAATATCCATTATGCAACTTCCCATGGAGCTTTTTTAGATACATTTGCAAAAACTGGATTTGCAAAGGCATATTTTAAATCTTCTGCAAGATTGAGCAGTCCATCATAACCACCATAGCTCACTTTTTTCTCTTGATTTACATCTATAAAAGAGATTTTTTTCTTGATAGCTGTATAGAGACTACGCCCACCAGCTAAAAGAATGTGTGCCCCTCTCTCATCTATAACTTTCGATTGTTCAGATGCTGGTGCTTTCATAAGAACACCATTTTCGCCAAGGTACTCTCTAGCTTTTTCTATATCATCAGCAGTCGATTTTCTAATGGAAGTAGCAACGACTTCTATGCCCAAATCTTGTAGACCAGAAGCGATAGACCAAGCCTTGTTTCCACCTGTGTTTAAAACTGCTTTTTTACCAGCAAAAAGTTCTTGATATGGAACTAACTTCTCTTGAAGTTTCGCCTCTTCTTCTGCTATAACTTCCTCGGCTTTGGCAATAAGTTTTTCATCTCCCAAGGCTTTTACAATCTCACGAATTGCAAAAGTTGTATCACGTTTGCCATAAAATGAGACAGAGACCCAAGGAATGTCGTACTGCTCTTGCATTTTACGACAGAGTGTTACAAGTGATTTTGCACAAACAATTACGTTGAGTTTTGCACGGTGTGCTGTTCGTATAGTACCTACACGACCATCACCACTCATAGAGCTTAGAACTCGTATGCCGATTCTTTCAAAGATTGGAAGATACTGCCACATATCGCCCGTTACGTTGTAATCGCCAATGAGATTAATATCATAAGGAGTTGTAAATTCTGGCTCTTTTGTGCCTATGAGATGTTCTAAAACTGCTTCACCAGCCAAACGAGAGCCAAGATTTTTTCCACCTACAAAACCGGGTGCATGAACAGGAACTACAGGAACACCATGTTTTTGGCTTCCTAGTTTACACGTCATATCTATATCGTCACCCACCATTGCAGTCACACAAGTTGAGTAGACAAAGATGCCCTCTGGTTTGTAGTGCTCCATAATGTAGTCAATAGAGTCTGCTAAACGTTTGTCTCCGCCAAAGATAACATCATTGGTCGTGATGCCTGTAGTAAATCCCATATAGGTATGATCTCTACCTTTGTACGAACTAAGTGTTTCGCGTGTTTCCCAAGATGCACCTAAACAAGTTTGCGGACCATGCACGAGATGCACAGCATCTGCATAAGGAAAAAGTGAGATTTGTGCACCATCAAATGCACACCCTCCAGCTGCCATTCCAGGTTTTGGCATATCACAGCCTGCTCCGGGTTTTTTATCTTTAGAGTGCGAACAAGCACTCTCGTTCATCAACTCTTTAATTTTAGCTCTGTTTACCATATAAATACTCCTTTGGAGTTAGTTACTGACAAATTGCAAGTTCTGTTCTAGTTGAGGGGAAAGTGGCTATTTATCGCTATTAAAGCTTTATTAAAAATCAAACTAATTTAGAATTTATACTATTTTGTATATGATTCATATAACTTAAAATATATGGATTATTTATGACACAAAAAGATAAAGATGAAATTCTCATAAAAGCTCAAAGCTGGTTTAAAGAGTCTATCGCCGAGAATCATATTAAAAATACTCTAAAACTTTCTGATATAAAGCAGTTTAATGTGAACCCATTTTTATTAACCTATTTGTCAAATTTTTTGGAGGGTAACCATAATCCTCAAAGTATTGCCAAAGCCTTAATTTATCCGAGAGTTTTAGGCACTTCTATTACTACTTCTTTTGGAACAAATATTCAAAAGTTTACCTCAACAGTTTTATCCTCATACGGAAGTACAACTGCAGGAATTGATATTGAATTTACCGATATGATTGATGGGCAAAAGAAGTATTGCCAACTAAAATCAGGACCAGACACTATAAACAAAGATGATGTAGAAACGATAGCTGGACATTTTAAGGACATAATTCACCTCTCAAAAACAAATGGAATGAAATTGGGATTTAGCAATTTAATCGTTGGAGTAATCTATGGTGAAGCGCATAATCTTAATGGACACTATAAAAGAATAAGCTCACAGTATCACTACGACATAGTTGTAGGAAACGACTTTTGGCATAGGCTCACGGGAGATAGTGAGTTTTATACAGATTTAATTAAGGCCATAGGCGAAGTCGCCATTCAAGCAGACTTTAAAAATAATTTAGACACTGTCATTACAGAATTAGCGCAATCAGAATATGTACAAAATCTTTCAAAAGAGTTAAATTCTTAATTAAATATTTCAAATTGCAATATTTTTATATTTTTTTAAAATAAAACATTATCATATTTTTATAAAAACATACGATATAATAACCATGTAGAATGTTGTATAAGGTGGGTATATAAAATGCAAAGGGTTTTTTCTTTAGATGAAACGGCTGATATATTATGTGTTAATAAAGAAACATTAAGAAGATGGGATAATGATGGAAAGTTAAAAAGTATTAGAAATCCCATTAATAATTATAGAGAGTACAAAAAAGAAGATTTAATAATATTTGAAAAAGGGAAAATACATTTTAATATAAATACTCATGCTAAAATAACTCCTTCAAAATCTTATAAAAGTATTGAACTATTTGCTGGTGCTGGTGGCTTAGCTTTAGGACTTGAAAAAGCTGGAATTGAGCATACACTGTTAAATGAAATAGATAAATATGCCGTTCAAACATTAAAGAAAAATAGACCAAATTGGAATGTAGAACATCGCGATATTTCAAAGGTAAACTTTAAACCATATAAGAATAAGATAGACCTGCTAACTGGAGGTTTTCCTTGCCAAGCATTTAGTTATGCAGGTAAAAAGCTTGGCTTTGAAGATACTAGAGGAACTCTCTTTTTTGAATTTGCAAGAGCATTAAAAGAAACAGAAGCTCCAGTATTTTTGATTGAAAATGTAAAAGGTTTACTAAGCCATGAAAAAGGAAAAACGCTACAAACGATGCTAGATGTTCTGTCTGAAGAGATGAACTATCATGTGTTTGAACCAAAAGTATTAAAAGCAATCCATTACAAAGTACCACAAAAGAGAGAGAGATTAATTATTGTTGGAATAAAAAAAGAGTACCTTGGAAAAGTAAATTACAACTATCCTGAACCTTACGAAAAGATATATACATTAAAAGACGCGTTAAAAAAAGGGGAACTATATGATTCTGATGTTCCTGTTTCCGATGGACAAAAATATCCACAAAGAAAAAAAGAAATCTTAGACATGGTTGAACCTGGAAATTATTGGAAAGATTTACCACTAGATATACAAAAAGAGTATATGCAAAAAAGTTTTTATCTTGGTGGTGGGAAAACAGGAATGGCAAGAAGAATATCTTGGGATGAACCAAGTCTTACATTAACATGCTCACCAGCTCAAAAACAGACTGAAAGATGCCATCCTGATGAGACAAGACCATTTCAAGTAAGGGAATATGCAAGAATACAAACATTTCCGGACAATTGGATATTTGAAGGTTCTCAATCACAACAATACAAGCAAATAGGCAATGCTGTCCCTGTTAATCTTGCAGAAGAAATCGGTCATAGTATTGTAAAACTACTCAATGATATTTATTCAATAAAAGATTAATCAGCTTTTATGAAGCTTCTCCAACTCAAACCAGTCAGAGTTTACATTGTCGCTCTTCACTGCTACGTCTGGCTTTTTGTTACTTTGCCAGAGTGCTTCCTCAGGTTTTGGGCAGGCTCTTACACACTCCCCACAGTAGATGCAGAGGTAGGGGTTGTAGTTGTACTCAAGAGCTTTTTTGTTTTTTTCATTCTCTGATGGATTATCTGTTTTTACAAACAAAATTGCCCCCGGAGGACAAGCTTTTTCGCATTTGAGACAGTAGATGCAAGACTCTTCGCCATACTCTATAAGCCCTCTGTAATCTTTATCTTTTTCTATTGGTGTGAGCGGATAATCTATAGTCTGTGGCTTTTTAAAAAGATTTGTAAAGGCTTTAAAGAGCGATGTAAACATAACAAAGACCTACTTTGCTGTACACGAGAGGCATGGATCAAAAGATGCCAAAATCGCTGGAGCATCTGCGTAATTTTCGCCAAGAAAAATGTGAGAAAAAGCTGGTATACAAGAGAATGTTGGTGTTTTTATACGTACTCTATCGAGCATTGCAGTTCCATTTGCTTTTATGTAGTACATCAACTCACCGCGTGGTGCTTCAAAGCGTACAAGGCTTTCGCCATTTGGTTTGCCTTTGGATTTTGTAAAAATTTCACCCTCGGGAATGCCAGCTAAAATATTGCTACACATTTTTATGGAGTTGAGTATCTCGTGAAGTCTTACAAAGTTCCTCGCATTTATGTCTCCATCCGTATGTGTCTGCATTACAAAGCCAATTTCTGCATATGGCAAATAATCTATCTCATTTCTCACATCAATTCTAAGTCCAGAAGCACGAGCTAAGGGTCCAATAGCATTAAATTTATACGCCTCACTTAAACTGAGCGCCCCTACTCCTTTAAACTTCAAAGAGAGACTCCAGTTATTTGTAAACTCATCTATATAACCTAGGACTTTTTCTTTAAGTAGATGCAGAGTGTGTCGCATTTTTTCTGCTACCTCAAGATTTACATCGCGATTGACTCCTCCAATGCTTATGTAATCAAACTGAATTCTGTTTCCAGTTAAAAGCTCTTGCATCTCCATGATGAGTTCTCTATCTCCCATGATTCTCATAAACATCGCTTCAAAACCTGCATTTTCACAAGTGTGTGAGAGACAAAGCATGTGAGAGTGAATGCGGTCAAGTTCTAGGAGTAAAATTCTCAAATATTTTGCTTTTTTTGTAACTTCTACATTTAAAAGTTTCTCTATAGCTACCGTGTATGAGAGTGAGTGAGTTATGGCACAAAGCCCACAAATTCTAGCGACTACATACCCTATGCCATCGTATTTAAAATTTGTAGTACACGCTTTTTCTACGCCACGGTGTACAAAACCTACATCTGAATCTACACCTATTATTTTCTCATTTTCACACTCAAATTTAAATCGTACTGGTTCGAGTAGCGAAATATGTTGTGAGCCAAGTGGTATATTGATTGTTTTTTTCATAATGAACACCCACTTAGAGGAGCTTGTTTGGAGTCATCATCAAGATAAAGACCTTTTTCACTTCCCTCAACAACTACGCCAAACATATCTACAAGTTCACGTTGGGAGATTATTGCAGATGGTATACTCTCTACAATCGAGGGAATCACATCTGTATAACTACACTCCACATAAAATACAACTATCTTATCCATTGCTCCATATTTAGAAAATATCCACTGAACTTCCAATCTATTATCAGCAAGAGCAACTCCATTAATGGTTAAAAAATGCCACTTCTTGTAATCATAAAAAGTCTGTACTCCATCTGCAAGTATCTCAAGCGTAACCTTAATCTTCTTCATTTTTCTCACCAACCTTTAATGCGGTCTCTCTTCTGTTTAGAATTCCATTTTCGCACAATGGCTCTTTAAAAAGTTTAAATGGTTTTTCCATCTCTTTTGTTTTTTGCTCTAAAATATCAAGAGCCTTTACGACACCATCAATGATAAGTTCAGGCGAAGCCGCACACCCTGGAATGTAAACATCCACGGGAATATAACGGTCAATTCCATCTTCTACATTGTACATATCTCTAAAAACACCGCCCGTGCATGTACAGCTTCCAACTGCCACGACCACCTTTGGCTCAGGCATCTGAGTATAAAGTTCTACGAGTCGCTCTCTACTTCTAAAAGTGACTGGACCTGTGACTAAAAATATATCGGATTGTTTTGGATTGCCCGTGTTTATGACTCCAAATCTCTCAAGGTCATATTTTGGTGCAAGACAAGCCAAAATCTCTATGTCGCATCCATTACAACTGCCTGCGTTGTAATGGAGTATCCAAGGGGATTTTTTTCTATATTTTTTCAAGTCAAACATACATGAGTCCTATGAGGTTTAAAATACCAAGGCTTAAACCTATAGTTAAAACTATTTTTATAAGATGCTTTATTCTTACCCTTGCAGTAGAGTTGTCGACTAAATTGACTAAGAGAAAAACGTTAACAAACAAAACAAGTCCAAGTAAGATGCTATCTCCAGCAAATAGTATAAGTAAAAGATAAACAAACAGATACTCTAGCCAGCGTGCCATGTACATAAACTCAAAAAAGACGCCGCTAAACTCTACCTCAACACCGCCTACTATCTCTTGATGAGCCTCAGTCGCGTCAAAAGGAGACTTTTTTAATTTAATAGGAATAAGCATCAAAAATGCTAAAAAGAGTAAAACCAAAGGCAAGAGTGATGAAGGATTTTCTCGAATAATTGCTATATCAAAACTTCCGCTTATCATATAAAACCCAACTGCTAGCATAATCAACAGAGGCTCATACGCTATCATTGCAAGCAACTCTCTGTTTGCACCTAGATGAGAGTAGATAGACTTCACACTAAATCCTGCAAGAATTAAAAAAATACTTGCGAGCAGATGTAAAAAGATAGCATAGAGTAAGTTCCCTCCAAGTATCACAAAAGCAACAACAACCCAGAGCGTAAAAAAGTGCATAATACCTAAAATACTATGATAAGGATTGACAATAAAAGCTTGCTTATCTATGAGCTTAAACATATCGTAAAAAGGCTGTAAAACAGGGGGTCCTTGACGGTTTTGCATACGCGCACGTAACACCCTCTCAAACCCATAAAGTAAGCCTCCAATTATTGGAGCAAAAGCAATAAGAATAATCTCTATCATACTACTACTCCAACCACAAGTACTGCGATGCCAAAGATGGCTATAAGTGCGATGAGTCTTTGAACGTTAGTAGAGATGTTAAAGTAAAACATTGCAAGTTCTATCTCCTCTTTTTCTCCACAGTTGTACTCTTTGACACGACTTGCATTTTTAAATGTCTGTGTAGCAAAAAGTAAAGCTACCAAACTGATGAGAACTATAGGAACAACTATCTCTGCACCGCTTAACAAATCCATTGTATAAATCACATATATCCCTATAATCAAAAGAGCCAAAAGTGCAAAAGATGGAAGCGTGTAGTATTTTGAGATTTTGATAGGCTCTTTTTTCAGATCCATATCTTTAGCAAAAAGTTTTGTAAGCACTTTAAAATAGAGCAGTGTTAAAAAGACACTTCCA
>JBFHKA010000041.1:0-23644 GCA_041595535.1 Sulfurimonas sp.
CATCATAAGAATATTTATGGGTCCTAGAGGGACAGCAGCACCTAAACCAAGGATAAATCCTTCAACCCAAGAAAAAAGCATTTAAAGACCCACTATTTTAATTTCATTTTCAAGAAGATAGCAAACATATCCACGTACCTGTTCACCAGTAATCTCCGTTATGGCATCTACATAGTACTGAACCTGTTTTAGATGTTGTTCTGCAAAAGAGAATGAACTTTTATAGTCTATAACACTCCAGCTATTGTCATCATGCTTTACAAGTAAATCAATATATCGTAAATTATTTTTAAAACGGAGTGCTTTTTCTCTAAAACATTCTCCTTGCGTAAGTGCTAAAAACTCTTTCGCACGTAACAGCATTTTCACCCTACTTTCAATCTCTGTAATCTCACTCTCTTCAAGTAAGAAACCATACTTATTGAGCATCATATTTATTGCATTTTCAAGGTGCTCTTCATTGAACTCGCCAAGCATCTCTAAAGTGTAGTGCATTGCTGTTCCAAAGTTTATAGCTTGAAGAGATTCGAACTCCTCTTTTTCAACTGCTAAGATGTCACTCTGCGTCCCATAATAAAGCTCTTTATAACGTAACTCTTCAAAAGAGACTTTTTGTTGCGTGCGTATCTCTTTTAAAGAAAGGTTTCCAAAGCTTCCACACTCCAATTCTACTAAATCAAAGCTAGAGTCTTTTGACTTTGTAATAATAAAAAGATTCTCTCTCGCACGGGTAAAAGCAACATACAGAGCATTGAGCGTATCCTCTTTGACAAGTGTTTGCTCTTTTTGCAGAGCGTTTTTATATGCGTTATCTATCTCATCTCTATCTTTTGTTCTAAGATAGATGTTTTGCAGACGAATCCCTTCATACTCATAAATGATTGTATTTTTTGCACTCGGCTCTTTTTTGAGTCTATCCATCACTATGACATGCTCATACTCCAAGCCTTTTGACTTATGAATTGTAAGTATTCTCACACCCTTCAAATCGGAAGCTGCTGCGGCTACATCCAATCTCTCATACTCATAAAGAAGTGCTTCAATATCGCTATATTTATTTGTTACGTGCAAAAAACGAATGAGATGAAAATCATCTTCAAAAAGCTTATAAGCTTTGATTACGTGTCGAATAATATCTATCAGTTTAACTTGGTTAAAATCGACTCTTTGAATGGCTTGTGCCTCTCTACCAATAAGTGCAAAAAAGTTGTATCTGTAAATATCTTCTCCAAAATAGAGATACTTCAAATACTCTAAAACAGCTTGCACACTCTTTTGATTTATAAGTTTTGTCGTGGTCTCCGTTACTACTTCAATGTGCTCTTTTTGCAGATACTCTTTTATCTCTTCGCCATCTTTGTTGGTCGCACAGAGTATTGCTATTTCATTTATATCTGCACCCAAATCTATGAGTTTTTTCACTTGTGTAAGCGTCTCTTCTAAAAGCTCATCGTTTTGAATAACCTCAACATATCCACCCTCAGCACCCTCACGAACCAACTGTTGCGTGTAGCCTTTTATTTTACTCTCAAACGTTCTATTTACAAACTCTACAACCTCTTTTTGCGATCTATAGTTTGTAACAAGTTTCTCTACAGAAGTGGCATTCTGTTTTGCCACTTCACCAAAAAGAGCACTCACACCACCGCGAAATCTGTAAATAGACTGCTTCACATCTCCAACAAAGAAAAAACTCCCGCCATCAAATATGCCCGCTCCCGAAGTTATCTCCTCTATGAGCGGTTTTAAAATCTCGTACTGCAAAATACTTGTATCTTGAAACTCATCTAAGAGCATATGCTCTATTTGTGCATCGAGTCTAAAGTACAAAAATTCACTATCGTTTATAAGGTGAAGTATCTCATACACAAGTGAAGTCACATCTGAAAAACTTAGCTCGCCATCGTCCATATAGAGTGCTTTTTTGGACTTTTTATAGATGTCAACAAGTTCGCCTAAGGCAAAGAAGAAATTTTGCTCCTTGGCTCTGTGATGCTCTTTTATGGCATTTTGAATTGTGTGAAGATAACTGTTCATCTCTAGCGTGAAGCATTTTTTAAAAACCCAATACTCCAAAGACTCTTTGAGAACCCAACTTTTAACTTTTAGCTCTTCAAAATCTTTTGCCTCAACAGCTTTTATGAGTGAAGCCGAAGCCCCTTTACAGTTTGCGACTATACTTTGAAGTCCGCGCAAAGCAAGCATTGCTTCTTCTTCATAAGATTTACTGTCGGTTTTAGTGAAAGTAATGTTGGAGAGTTCCTCTTTTTTGATGTAAAACTCATCAAGAAGTGTAAATATATCACTCACTCTTTTTTTTGATGAGAGCGAAAGATTTATAAGGACATCACGCTTACCAGCAACACTCACCTCTTTTAAAAAACGAGAGAGAAGTTTGAGTTCGTGCTGTGAGCTAAAGGTGGAAAAGTCTGGCATCAAAGAGGCATACAGCGAAAACTTTCTCAGTATCTGCGTGAAGAAACTATCGATTGTCATTATTTTTGTGTGTGAATTTAAAAACTCTGCGAGTATCTTTTGTCTCTTTTGGAGTATCTCATCTTTTGAAATTCCAGTGACTTTTACTATCTCATCTAACTCATTACGTGCGTTTAATTCTTCAAGCGTTTCAACGATGCGCTCTTGCATCTCTGAGGCTGCTTTGTTGGTAAAAGTAAGTGCCAATATCTTAGATGGTTCTGCCCCTTGAAACAGAAGTGATAAGTAACGCACAACAAGCATAAAAGTCTTACCACTTCCTGCACTTGCTTCGTAGGCTAGGTTATTAATAAACATTAAACTCTCCCACACATAACTCTATACTCACAATACAAACAGCTCTTTAAATCCTCACACTTTAAAAAGTTGACACTCTCTACCATAAGCAAATCTTTTATATGCGATTTAAGGATTTCAAGCTTCTCTTGTAAAAATGCTTCTGGAACTATTTGCGACTCTTTAAGGTCATAAAAAGCACATCCAGTTAGATTTCCAAGTCCTGCAGTTAAGAGGTAATAAAACTCAAGTTGGAAGTCTGTCGCTTCTGTGAAATTATTTTTATTGTAAAGCGTGTAGTTACCTGTTTTATAATCTAGTACCTCTATTTCATTATCGCGTTTATCGACTCTGTCAATCTGCCCTGTGAGCGTCATACCCGCATATTCAACACTATAATTCTCTTCGCACGTAACAACACTCCAACCCTCTTTAAATCTTGCGATTTCATTTTCACAAAAGGCATTTAAACGCTTTTTCTGCATAGCTATGAGATACTTATCTAGCTCACTCTTACCACACGCTTCATCTAGCTTCTTGTGCAAATCTTTTTTCAGTTGTTCCACATTTGCATAACTACTCTGCTCGGTGTACAACTCTTTAAGAGCTAAATGCACCACATTACCTATCTCATACTCTTCAGGCATATCTTTTGGAATTGTATGATTTTGTATATGTTTGATATATCTGAAATAATATTTTCGTTTACAGCTCAGATAGGTTTTTAACCGTGTAGCAGAGAAAGGAATCTCTTTAAAACTATATTCTAAGACTATATCTTCTGGCTTAAACTGCTCACTTTTTTCTCTCTGAAAAAGGATGTTGGCGTAATCAAGTTCATTGTAAAGATTACTCTCCTTAATGCCAAGTTGTTTTAAAAACCTTGAGCCTTTACTCTCAGATGAACTTACAAAACTTATAGCGACCTCTTTGGAGTGGTTTATAAGCATCTCGTAGTAATGCTTTTGCAAGTTTTCTCTATCACTCATGGTGGGGAGTTTTGCTATTTCTCGTATTTTAGTATTTAAGAACATGTCTTTATCGCTTCGTGCAGGAACATTTTTATCGTCAAAGTCGACTATGACAACTGCATCAAAATGCACGCTACGAGTCTCAAGAACACCCATAACTGTAACCTTTCCACCACGGACATCATCTATACTTCGTGAAGCCAGTCTCTGCATAAAAAGGTTTAGCAAAGACTTCACACTCATCTCTTGCATAAATGGCACAACTTTCGAGAATCTATAAAGTTCTTCTTTGAAGATTTTCACCTCTTGCTTTATGGAGAAATACTCAGTTAAGGCATCTAAAAAAGTTATAAAATCCACCTCTTTTGCATTTTTATAATAGATTCCGTAGAGTTTCATATAGAGTTCATCACCCACTCTCTCTATGCGAGCTTCATTCTCTTTTGAGTCTTGTTCTATCGCTTTTGCTGTCGCATCTAATTGTAGATATAACTTACTTTTTGTAAAGGGCTCGCCCATAGCAAAGTTAAAATTGTTTTTCTCATCAAAACTCTTTAATAGATCTGCAAATTTTTCATTTGGCAATATCACGGCTATATTTTCAGGCTTGTACCCTTTTGTTATAAACTCATAAAGTTTTTGCTTTACAAAACTAACTTGTAGAAGTGCTTCACTAAAACTCTCACAAACTATATTTCTATTTTGCAAAAGTTTTTGACTCTCAATAATTTTTTTCTCATTAAGTGATATTCTATAACTATTTTGAGGCTCTAGTGCAACACCAAACTCTTTAAATCGCTCTTGCATTTTTGTATTAAACGCTGTAGCCTCAAAGAGGATTTCTATATTTGTATATTCTATTGCTTGTTCTAAAAGCTCAAACTCAAAATTTGTTAAATGTCCCTCTAAGTGAATGAGAATCTTTTTATGAGACTTAGCATATTGAGTATTAAAATTGTAGAGTTTTGGTAGATAAATTCTATCTAAAAGTTTTTTCTCATTACACAACTTTTCATAGCGTTTATAAAGCTCTTGAAGAATGGAGATATGTTCCTCATACTCTGCATATACATCTGCGTTACCTAAAGCACTTATGTCATAAAGCTCTGCACTCAACTCTTCAAAAAATTTAAAAATATACGAACTATTTTTTGTAAAAGTAAAAAAGTTTCTCTCTATTTGAAGGTTTGAGAACTCTTTAAAATTTGAAGCTTCAAGAAGAAGTAAAATACGGCTATCATCATCAATATATTTGTATCCATTAACGATACAAAGTTTGGCAATAAAATCGCTCATAGTAATAAAATGAGGTAAAAAAAGAGTGGCTTGTTCTACTTGAAGTTGCTCGTGGCGAATTGCACGAGCCGAAGGCAAGACTATGGTTGCATTCTCCATAGTCTAAAATTCATAAGTTATATTGTTACGTGTGTCAGCTTTTATGTTAAAAAACTTTGTATCATCTCCAACATTTACTTTAGCAATAATGTTCCAAACACCTGCTTTTGGAAATTTCGCACCATTAAAAATGTATACACCATTTTCGTATGTTGGATTTTCTAGTTTTTGATCAAATTCTTTCGTTTCAGGTCTACTTGTAGCTATAAGAATCTTAGCATTTTCCACAGGATTAGAATTTACATCCGTAACACTGTATTTTATGATTGGATTTGGTTGACCTATTCCATCTGACATAAATGCAATTTTATACTTTTTGTCAAATGCAATACCTGCTTGAATCAACTCATTTGCATTTGCATCTGCATCTTGGTAGTGTGTCATATAAGCATCACTCTCTTGAACATTTGCACTTTTTGTGACCACGATTGTCGCCACACAAAAACCAAATACCGCAGTTATTGACAACCCTATAGCATAGGGCCAGATTCTACCACTACTTTTGCTCATTTTTATGCCTCGCAAGATATATTTTTCTTTTTATATATAGAACAATACCATAAATAACGAAACCATAGAAAAATATCTTCACATAAAAGAGTGCTTCTTGATTTGCATCACCTGGGTCATTCACCAAAACAACACCTTTAGCTGTTGAGACTTGGTGTGCTATGTCAATGTAACCATTAAACATAGAACCCGCATATTTCCCTACAACTTGTTCATCCTTTGCTTTTCCTGCTATAAGAGGAAGTATAGTTCCTCCATAATCATTACGAAGCTCATTAAAATGCTCAAAACTATCCGCATATACAATAGCAACAATAAAGGCTTGTACAGCAGATGATACAGGGCTTAAAACCTGTTTTCTATTAAAATATTTATATAAGGATGTATCATTTACCGCAATATCAACTTCTGAACTTTGTTCACAAAACGTCAAAAGAATTGTCGGTTCACTAAAGCTTGAAAGAAGTTCTTTTTCATATGCTACTACTGAAGTTTGTCCCTCAGGTAGTTGTTTTAATATAACAAGTCGTAAAGCTATACCCGTTTTAGAATAAAGTTCACTTCCGAGTTTTTCGACATCATCAGTAAAAGTCGCTCTATGAACTACTTCATCTTTATATAAATATTCTGCTACTAATTGTGCTTGAAAAAATAGTGTGAAGATGAGGGCATAAAGCCCTCTGTTGAGAAATTTCAAAGAAACTTCCTAACCAATAAAAAGATGATTTGGAGTTACCACAGCAAAAAGTGTATACGCAGCCATTATTACGAGGCCTAATGTAATTATTTTGTCCATTATTTAATCCTTATTTAACATCAACACGATGACTAGCATTTTCTGTGCTAAACATTTTGATTGATTGTTCATCTTTGATATCGTAATAGTTTGCTGCATTAGCATTTTGTGTTCCAAGTCCTAACAAAGTTAGAACTACAAGAATACTTAGTAATAATACAGTTGCTATCAACATACCACTTACACCACCGAGAGCAAATACGCTTCTATTTTCATTCATACCTGACTCCTTATTTACTTAAGCTAGCGATATAAGCACTAACTGCTTCTTTTTGCTTCGCGTTAAGTCTGTCAAATGCTGGCATAGTACCGATAGCACCTTTTTTACCATGATTTAATACATTAGCAATTAAAGGACCGTCAAATGTAGCAATATTTGGTGCTACATAATCCATACCTTTACCATCTGCACCGTGACATGAAGCACAAGTTCCAGCAAATACACTCGCACCTGCTCCACTCATACCGTTTGCAACATAAGCAGACACGACATCAATTTCAGCATCTGTAATTAATGCACCTGTATTTGCATTGAAAAGACCGTTACGATCTGGCATTGGCATTTCAGTACCTAACAAGTTATTGTTAGAACCATTTTCAACTACAAATTTTACCGACTTAGCTGCTATTCTAGAGTTTAAATTAGCTGCCTTACCATCAATACCATCTGCACTAAGACCATGACAAACTTTACACTCTGCTAAGAAAACAGACTCACCCATCTCTACTAGTCTATCACCAGTAATAGATGCGTACTCTGCTTCAAATTTAGCATTATGTGCCGCTGAATCTTCATTGTACTCACCGATTTGAGAGTAAGCATTTACTGGATAACCAGCTACAAAATACCACATTCCCCAAACAATAGTACCTAAGAACATAATTGCCCAACCCATTGGTACAGGATTTTTATATTCACCTATATTGTCCCATGACTCGTCTGCCAACTCACCATCTGCGGTGTCTGTTTGCATTTGACGAACATACTTGATTACAACAAAAACTGTAATGATTACAAGTGCGATAGCCCCTGCAACCGCAAGTATATTGACGATATCACCATTTAAACCGCCTTTAGAACCACCAACAGATAAGTAAGTGAAACCAAGCATTGCAGCTATAAAGATAATTCCCCCAAGATAAAGCTTATTCATATATCTCTCCTATTTCTCTTTTTCTCGAGATATAGCATTTACCGGAATATCTGCTATATCATCATTGAGTGCCATATTGCTGTATTCTTCATAGTCATGACCATCTGCATCTGCTCTATTTTTATATAAATGAAATATATAACCATAAAGTACTACTGTCAAAAAGACAGTTAAAGCGAAGTAACCATAAGCTTGTAATTCTGCAATATCCACTTTAAATTCCTATTTACTTAAGACTGTTCATATATGCAATAAGTGCTACGATTTCAGGAATCTCACCACGTGCTACTGCATCTTTAACATCTTGATCTTTCATATCTGCTGCAACCACTTTTGCTTCAGCTAAAGCCATAGCATTTGCTTCTGCAACAGAATTCCCCATTTTAACAATTTTAGTTGACCCATCTTTCATAGGAACTGGTTTGTTATAAGGAGTAGAAAAGAACTGTGCTACTGTTAATTGTTCTGCAAATGCAGTGTCAATATCAGCTTTATTAGTAAACATCCATGTGTACGCAGGCATAATTGAACCAGGAACTACAGAAGCTGGACTTTTCATATGATTTTCATGCCAGTCAGTAGTACGATAGTTACCAACACGCATTAAATCTGGACCAGTTCTTTTTGAACCCCAAAGAAATGGACGATCATATGCATATTCACCACTTAAAGAGTAATGACCATAACGGTCAGTCTCAGATTTAAATGGACGAACTAGTTGTGAGTGACAAGCATTACAACTATTTTTAATGTAAACCTGACGACCCGCTAATTCTAAAGTAGAATAAGGAGTTGTACCGATTACAGGACGAGAAGACTGTGCAAAGTTTGGAAGAATTGTGACCAAACCAGCAAACGCAATTGTTACGAATACACCCACCGCAAAAAAGAATGGATTTTTTTCTAACCAATGAAACATATTATATCCTTTCTATTAAGCGCCCATAGGCGATGCAGATTGAAGCTCAGACTCTTCGACAGGACGAGCAGACATAGTTTTAAATATGTTATAAGCAAACATAAGGAAACCAACCAAGTATAATAAACCACCAACACCACGAATAGTGTAGTAAGGATGAAGAACAGTAACTGTATCAATGAATGAGTAAGCTAAGTTACCAAATTCATCGTGAGCACGCCACATCATACCTTGAGTAATACCTGCAATCCACATAGAAGTGAAGTATAAAACAACACCTAATGTTTGAATCCAGAATTGTGCAGCCATTAAAGACTTAGAATATATCTCACGTTTGAACACACGTGGAGCCATATGGAAAAGTGCAGCCATAATCATAAAGCCAACCCAACCGAGAACACCATCATGTACGTGACCAACGATCCAGTCAGTAAAGTGTGCGATTGCATTAACAGATTTAATAGCTTGGATAGGACCTTCTAATGTTGAGAACATATAGAATGTAGAACCAAGAATCATAAACTTGATTAATGGAGAAGCTGCAACTTGTTGCCACTCACCTTTCATTGTAAGAAGCATGTTAATTGCCGAACCCCAAGATGGAAGAATAAGGATTACTGAAAAGATTGACCCCATTGTCTGAACCCAGTCAGGAACCGTAGAATAAAGAAGGTGGTGTCCACCAGCCCATAAATAAACAAACATTAAACCCCAGAATGAAAGTAAAGACAATTTATATGAATAAATCGCTTGACCTGATTCTTTTGGTAAAAAGTAATAAATCATAGCAACAATAGGAACAGTAAAACCAAATGCAACCGCATTGTGTCCATACCACCATTGAACCATCGCATCATTTGTACCTGCATACATTGATACTGAGTGATACCATGCACCAATTCCACTTTCACCAGCAGCTGAAGTAGCAAGCATTGTTGGAACTTCCATGTTGTTGAAAAGGTAAAGCATAGCTATACCAAGGAATGTAGCAATATAATACCAAACTGAAATATATAATGACTTTTCACGGCGTATACCGATAAGTCCAAATATACTAATACCAAATAGTACCCAAACAACAACGATAGCGATGTCAATTGGCCACTCAAACTCAGCATACTCTTTTGACGTTGTAATACCTAAGAATAGTGAAACAACAACTGCTGCAACACCTACTAGATATAACCAAAAGTGTAATTTACCGATAAACATCAAAAAGCCTGATTCTGCCATTGACACTTTAAGTACACGTTGACCAACATAATACCAAGTAGCAAATATACCACTTAATGTAAACCCGAAAATAACTGCATCTGTGTGCAGTGGACGAAGACGACTAAAGTTTGTATATTCAGCCAAACCACCACCTAGTATTGTATTAACACCAGGAAAAGCCATTTGAAATGCTAAAATAACACCGATGAGCATGCCAACAATTCCTAAAATAATTGTTGTTGTCATAAACATCTTTGTAACTGTGTAGTCGTACTCTAATGGACGATTCTCCATATATAGCCTCCTTAAGATTCAAAGCAATTAAGTTTAACAGACATAAGACTTACATCCATTAAACTAATTAACAGTGTATAGTAACAATAGAATTGTTTAAACAATCTTAAATTTAACACATTTTTAACAATTTATTATCTTTTTGTTTACTTTTATCAATTAAGTATTTTTTAAGAAATATAATATGGAGATTTAGGGAAGGAATAGTGCGTTAAAGCACTATTTTATCTTTTTATGAGTGTAAGAAACTCGTTAAATATATAACGACTCTCTTTTGGTCCAGGTGAAGATTCTGGGTGGTGTTGTACAGAGAAGATAGGAGAATTATTGTATCGTAACCCTTCTATCGTATTATCAAATAAATTTGTATGTGTTACTTCCGCAATTTCAGTAATATTGTCAGGTACATTATAGTTATGGTTTTGTGCAGTTATTTCAACTAAGCCTGTTTTTACATTTTTTACAGGATGATTACCACCATGGTGACCAAATTTTAATTTGAATGTGTCATATCCATGAGAGATTGATAAAAGTTGATGCCCTAAACAGATTCCAAACATCGGTATTTTTGCATCAATCAATTTCTTAATCTGTGCTTGCTCTTTTTTAAGCACTAACGGATCACCAGGCCCATTCGATAAGAAAACACCATCAATCATTTTTTCATTATATTGTTTTATCAATTCGTCTGCACTAAAATCATTTGGAATTACTTCAACAGCAATACCAGCACTTACAATTTCATTGAGTATGTTACGTTTTACACCAAAATCAATTACGGCAATTTTTGCTTCTACCTTTGGTGCTTTGTCGTACTCAAAAGCTCTATACGAGTATGTGCTATCTACATGCGTGTACGCTTTTTTTGTACTTACTTGTTCTATATAATTAACATCTTCAATTCGAGGAGAATTCTCTAAAACTTTTTTAAGCTCTTCTTTATCACTAATAGTAGTAGAAGCGACCATCATCATGGCACCCTCTTTTCGTATCATCTTTGTTAAATATCTTGTATCAATATTACAAATTCCCATAACTTTGTGTTGAAGTAAAAATGCACCCAAAGACTCTTCTGCTCTAAAGTTTGAATATCTTGCTTGATATTTTCTTACTATCATACCTTTTGCATGTGCAGAGTTGCTTTCCATATCTTGCGCATTTACACCAACATTACCAATTTCAGGCATTGTAAAAGTGACAAATTGCCCTGCATACGAAGGGTCTGACATAATTTCTTGATAACCACTCAAAGAAGTGTTAAATACTATCTCTCCTACTACCGTGTCTTCATAGCCAAAACTACTTGCTTCTAATAGAGTTCCATTTTCTAAATATATCCAAGCTTTTTGTAATGATTGCCCCATAATTTTTACTCCATTCCTCTTTTCATTAACTCTTCACGGTAAAGCTTTTCATGAAGTATCTCAAACTCATCTGTACCCGGAATAAATCTTCTTTTATAAGAACGTATTTTTCCCATTACTGCATCTTCGATTTCTGAAGTATCTGCTAAAAAAGATGTAATCGCATTGTATATGATATTTTTAATACGATTTTCTGTAACTTCAAAATGAATTAAATCCTCTTCGTAGAGTTCATCAAGAATTTTATGTGATATATCTGAAAAACGCTCTTCATAATCCAAAATAACCCCGAACTCAGGTGCAAGCTTTTTCTTAATCATAAAAAAAAGTGCTCTCTCATCAGCAAGCATAAACTCAATTTCTTCCTCATTCTCATCACAAATTTTATTTACTTTTTCTTCTAGTGCCATCTCTTGCTTGACAGTATGCTCAAGTATTTTCTTTGCTTCTAATGCTATTGGCTCTAAACCTTTAGTCATTGTAACCACACCACTTTTATTTAGATCAATTGCTATTTTATTGGATATATGAGATATAGTTTTGAGTGATATTTTCATAGTGTTTATGACCTACTTATTATTTAATTTGAATATTTTACAATAAGTAAGGTAAAAATCTTATTAGAAAGAAATTATTTTATTAAGAGTAGTGTCAAATCAGATGCTTTTTTAGCATCCATTTTAGCAAGAATTTGTCCAACAGTTTTTGGTTTTAAAGAGTTAAGGATTATTGCTGCCTCAGTAGTTTCCATATCTGCTAAGATACTCGAAGCTGCGGATGGTTTCATCTTAGCAAAAGTTTCAGATACTTTACTCATTTTAGCATCCTTTAACTCTTTTAAAGCAGCCTCATTTTTTGCTAAAAGTTTTTTAATTGATTCCTCTTTTTGAGTAACTTCTGTTAGTTTTTTATCTACACTTTCTTCTTTTATATTGAGTTGTATCTCTTTTTGTTTGAGTAGCTCTTCGGTTGCTATCTTAAGAGTATTAAGCGCTTGTTTTTGTTCGTCAATACGCTCTAGCTCTACTAAAAGTTCACTTTTCCTCTCTTTGAAAATCTCGGTGCACTCAAAAAGTCTGTCACTTGTCTCTATAGAAAAAAGTGAACTGTAACATACCATGAAAAGAAGAAGAAACTTCATTATGCAACCTTGTCTTTTTTTTGTGCATGCGTTATAACTGCAATTTCATCTAAATCTTTTGATTCTTTCATTTTATTCTTTTGAAGTATTGCGTTAATCTCTTGAAGTTCAAGATATTTGAATTTTTCATACTCTATCATATCTAATTTGAGCCTTTGTTTAGCATTTTCGAGTTCTTGTGTTGCAAATGCAACCCACTCTTCGTTATGCTTAATAATACCTCTTTGTGCATCGAGTAATCTTCTTGAAGCAAAAAGTTCTGTGATTTTTCCGGAGAGTGGGGTATGTACTTCTCTTAGCTCTTTGTCAGCTTTTTCAAGAGCGCTAGAAGCACTACGTAGATTTTTGTTAGCACTCTGGACAACAAGCTCACTCTTTTGTACTATGCTTTTTTTTACACGGACTAAAGAGCTAAAGCGAGTCTTCATAATTATGCCTTTTAGAGTATTATTGTATCATCTCTCTCGGGTGATGTTGAGATTATACCAACTTTTGTTTTTGAAATCTCTTCAATTACTTTTACATACTCTTGTGCAGATGCTGGAAGATCTTCAAATTTTCTTATCCCTACGGAGTTATTCCAGCCTTTAAAAGTTTTATAAATTGGTTTAACATTTTCTAAATCAGATGGAATGTAATCTATTGTTTCACCATTGTACTCATATGCAACACAAACTTTTACCTCATCAAAACCATCAAGAACATCAAGTTTCATAAGTGCTAATTCATCACATCCATTTAAACGAGAAGCGTATCTTGTTGCAACTGCATCAAACCAACCACAACGTCTTGCACGTCCTGTTGTTGTTCCAAATTCATAACCTTTATCACGTAAGAGGTCTCCAGCTTCACTTAAATCTTCACTCGGAAATGGACCATTTCCAACACGTGTACAATATGCTTTTACAATACCTGTCACTTTTCCAATATCTTTAGGATTTAGCCCAAGACCTGTACATGCACCTGCACTTACAGTTGAGCTTGATGTTACATAAGGATAGGTTCCATGATCAATGTCAAGCATTGTCCCTTGTGCACCTTCTAAGAGAACTCTTTTATTCTCTTCATCCAATGCTTTCCAAACAAGTAGTGTCGTATCTGTAATGAAAGAACCAAGCTTATTTTTATACTCCGTGAGTTCAGCTAAAAGTACTTCTTTCTTTGGAGCGATAATGTCAATAACATCAAAAATCGGTTTGTTTTGCTCAAAATAGTCCAATATTTTTTGACAAAGTGCTTCAGGGTTTAAAAGTTCTCCAACACGATGTCCAATACGATTTATCTTATCTGAGTAAGCAGGACCAATTCCTTTTCCTGTTGTACCAATAGCTTTGTCACCTTTGAGTTTTTCTTTTGCTTGATCTATCTCTGCATGATAATCAAGATTTAAGTGTGCTTTATCGGAAATAAAAAGACGACCTTCTAATTGTGAAAACTGCTCCATCTCTTTTATAATAGAAGATGGAGATAAAACAACACCATTGCCTACAACGTTTATGGCTTTAGGGTTGAGTACACCTGAGGGAATCAGGTGAAGCGCATACTTGACTCCATCTACCCAAATCGTATGTCCAGCATTATGTCCACCTTGACTTCTACATACTACATCATACTCAGTTGCAAGTCTATCGACAATTTTTCCTTTTCCTTCATCGCCCCACTGAATACCTACTATTAAATCTGCTTTCGTTTGTCCCATTTTATTTCCTCTTCTTTCTAAATGATTATTTTGTTAATTCTTCGCAAAGCGCGTCAGTATATATTGCAAAACCTACGGAAGTTAAATCTTCATTTTTATATCTTCCACCTCTTGCAAGGACTTCATTTCCAATGATGCTTCTGAAATAGAGCTCATCATAATAGAGCATTTCTGCATAGTAAAGTGGAGCTAGTACACTATTTTCACATGACATTTGTGAACATAAATCTTTCATCTTTTGCAACTCATTTTTTATCTCAGTAGGTACAACTTGCATCACTTCGTCTATCTGCTCTATATGTTGAAGATATACAAGTTTCTCAATCCAGTTCACTCCAAGATTTAAAAACTTTTCTATATTAATATGACGAAAATCATCTATACTAAGCGTATCAAACATACCTACTAAAAGTTTTGGTATTTTTATATTTGAGATTTGTGTCAAAGGTTTTACAGCAAGTGTACTAAATATTTCACCGGAAAGTTTCATTACTAATGAAAGATTTTTTTCTCCTATATACTCTACACCTACTTGATACTGCTCTTCTGTAGGATAGCGAAATACAGGCTGAATATAAAACCATTTTTTATGATCTACATTATTGCCTAATCTCTTTTCAATAATTCTTACAACATCTATAGTTGAATCTGCACGTAACGAAAGAGAATTGTTTTTTTCATCATTCATACGAATAAGTTCTCTCGTGTCTGATACGCTTAAATGTTGATGATAAGAAAAGAATGGTGAGACTATCTCTTCAAAACCATTTGCAACTAAAATATCACTAGCTGTAGTCTCTATACGGCGTTTAACTTTGGCACTCTCTCCAAAGTAAAGCTTTGAGCCAGTAGGTATTTCATGTTCTAAAATCATTATTTATCCATTCCAAATGTTACTTCATTGAAAATTCTATTTGCAGTTCCATCATATTTACGACGATCTAGTTTATCTAATGCTAACTCAACTGCATTAACAACCCAAGCCATCTCATAGTTTGAAATAAGTCCCATTTGATTTATACGGAATATTTTTCCTTTTAAATGGTCTTGACCACCTGCAACATTGACTTCATGCTCATTTTGTAGAATCTTTCTAATTTCATTTGCATTTTCATCATCTATGGTTGTCATAGATTTTGCCGGTGTAGATGGATAAACATGCAATCCTAAAGCTACAAGTGCTGACTCAACTGCATTCGCACGTAACGCTGTATCTGTATAAAGTTTTTCTACTCCACCATTATTTTCTATCGTTTTTAAAACTTCAAGTAAACCAATAGTTAAAGTAGTTGCTGCAGTCCACGCAGTCGTATTTTTTCTTTGGTTTTTAATCTCTGTTGCAAGATTAAAATAATAACCCTTACCAGCTCCAATTTTTTCAATAGCAGCATTTGAGAGACCTAAAATAGACATCCCAGGAGGAAGCATAAGTGCTTTTTGACTTCCTGCTAAAAGAGCGTCTATATTTGTAATATCAATAGGTTCCACACCTACAGCGGTAATACCATCAGCAATTATCATAATAGAAGGATTAATCTCTTTTACAGCTTTTGCAATAGCCTCTACGGGGTGTCTTAACCCACCTGCAGACTCACTAATCTGAATCGCTATAGCATCTATGTCACTATTTTCTTTTACAGCCGCTACAACAGATTCTACTGTTGCAGGTGTATCCCACTCATTTGTAATCTCAACATTTTTGAGTCCATTTGCTAAAGCAATTTTTCCAAAACGCTCACCAAATTTTCCAGAGTTTATGTTGAGAAGCGTGTTATGACAAAGATTCGTAACCGCCGCTTCCATTGCACCAGTTCCACTTGAAGAGAGCATAATAACTTCATCTGTTTGAAAAAGCTTAAAAAGATACTTACGTGTCTCTTCAAATATCGCTTCAAATTCAGGAGTACGATGGTGCATCGTCTCATCGCTCATTGCATTACGAACATTTTGTGGAACAGGAGTTGGACCGGGAGTAAAAAGTAACATTTTTGTGTTTCCTACGAAATATGAGTGTATGTTTAAACAAAACCTCGTATTGTATCGAAATAACTTTAAAGTAGTTCTATTTCCACTTAGCATATGTTAGAATACCGCATCTAAATAAATTAAAAATATCTAGGAATTACAATGACAATATTTGACTCAATTCTTCTAGGAATTATCGAGGGATTTACAGAATTTCTACCGATTTCCTCCACTGGGCACCTCATAGTTGCGAGCCATTTTTTAGGAATTGACCAAACAAACGTCACAAAAGCTTATGAAGTCATCATTCAGTTTGCGGCAATTGTAGCTGTGTTTTTTAGCTATAAAGAAAAGTTTACATTTAAAAAAATTGACTTATGGACAAAAGTATTTTTAGCATTTCTTCCTATTGGTGTTGTAGGCTTTCTCTTCTCTCATCAAATCAAAGAACTCTTTAGTATTAATGTAGTTGCTATCATGTTTATAGTTGGGGGAATTGTTTTTTTAATTGTAGAAAAATTCTTTCTAAAAGAAAATGACACGCAACAAATAAATGATGTGGAAAAAGTGACTACAAAACAAGCTTTGATGATTGGTTTTGCTCAGGTATTTGCACTTATACCAGGAACAAGTAGAGCTGGTTCAACCATCATAGGTGCTTTACTTGTTGGACTCAGCAGAAAAGCGAGTGCCGAGTTTAGCTTCTTGCTCGCTTTTCCTGTAATGAGTGCTGTAACTGCTTATGACTTGCTCAAACATTATAAAGAATTTAACGATACAAATCTTATGACTTTAGCAGTTGGCTTTGGTGTATCGTTTATAGTTGCCTATTTAACTATAAAACTCTTTATGAAGTTTTTAGACAATTTTACCTTTGTTGCCTTTGGAGTGTATAGAATTTTATTTGGCGTTATGCTTTTAACACTATTTAACTAATGGCATAAAAATTGCTTATCTTACTTTTAACAAAAAGAATGTTTAAGGAAAGGTTGTGCAGATATTTAACAAATATAACACCCAGTTACATCTATTCATACAAAAAATTGAACAAGAGTTTTACGAACTGAGTATGAAATTTTTATAATGTTTTTAAGATTTTCTTTGCCAAGTTCAAAGCTTGAGAACGATGAGAAAATTCCCTTTTAATCGCATCATCAAGCTCCCCTAATGTTTTGTCATATCCTAGTGGTATAAACATCGGGTCGTATCCAAATCCACCCTCGCCTCTTGCTTCATCTATAACATTTCCATACATCCAGCCATGTACAGTTCTTTCTACATCCTTCGTCACTATGGCTATTGCAGCGGTATAATATGCTGTTACATGCGAAAGTTTTTTCTCTTTAAGAGTATCTATTAGTTTATAGAGATTATCTTTGTCAGTTGCATTCTCTCCTGCGTAACGTGCGCTATAAATTCCAGGTTCACCGCCTAAGGCATCTACGCTTATTCCACTATCATCAGCAATGACTATAATGCTGTCATCTCCTATAGCCTTAAAAACAGCTCTTGCTTTTATGAGTGCATTCTCTTTAAATGTATCTGCATCTTCTATGATTTCAAACTCTTCTATAAGCTCAGAATATGGCACAACTTCATACTCCTCACAAAGTTTTTTTATCTCTTTTACTTTGCCTTTATTAGACGTAGCTAAAACTAATTTCAAATTTTTTTCCTTATAGTGATTGTAAATAATAGTTTCTATATAATCTCGCAATTATACTATAAGGATTCTATATGTTTAAAAAAGTTTTTCCTCTCTCCTCCATTTTATTCTTACGTTTTTTAGGACTTTTTCTCGTTTTACCAGTTCTCTCTGTTTACGCACTCGACTTAAAAGGGGCAACTCCTTTTTTAGTAGGTATTATTGTTGGTGGTTATGCTCTGACACAAGCTCTGTTTCAAGTTCCTTTTGGAACTATGAGTGACAAAATTGGAAGAAAACCTACAATTCTTTTTGGTCTACTTATTTTCCTAGTTGGTTCACTTATTTGTGCCTATTCTACTGATATTTATACACTTATGTTTGGACGTTTTTTACAAGGGGCTGGTGCGATTGGCTCTGTTGTTACTGCAATGATT
Organism: Sulfurimonas sp.; assembly: GCA_041595535.1. Lineage (GTDB taxonomy): Bacteria > Campylobacterota > Campylobacteria > Campylobacterales > Sulfurimonadaceae > Sulfurimonas. The sequence continues at coordinate 18,278 of JBFHKA010000041.1, forward strand.
GCTGACTTAGTTGAAGAGGAAATTCGAGGCAAAGCGATGGCAATAATGGGTGGCTTTATAGCTCTAAGTTTTGCACTAGCTATGGGTCTTGGTCCTGTTGTAGCTTCTAAATTTGGTATTAGTTCTATCTTTTTTATTACTGCTGTTTTAGCTGTTGTTGCTATTATTGTTCTCTTCACTAAAGTCCCTACTCCACCAAAGATTAGGCATCTTTATCATGATAATGCAAAAACTTCAGATATTTTACGAGACAACAACTTGCTCAATATGATAGTAATAAATACTCTTCAAAAAGGACTCATGACTACTGCGTTTGTTCTTATTCCTATCATCTTAACAAAACCTGAGTATGGGTTTGGCTGGGAAAAGTCAGATCTTTGGATGGCTTATGTACCTGCTATGCTTGCTGGACTTGCAGCGATGGGACCTGCTGCAATATTTGGTGAAAAAAGAAATATACCTAAGCAAATATTTCTAATCTCAATCGTTTTCTTTTTAATCTCTTTTTTAATTATGGGTTTTACAACTTCTAGCACACTTTTTGTTATTGGTGTAGTTCTTTTCTTCATCGCATTTAATATGATGGAACCACTTGTACAGTCTATGATAAGTAAATTTGCAAAAGTACACCAAAAAGGTGCAGCACTTGGAATATCAAACTCTTCTGCTTACTTTGCAACTTTTTTAGGTGGTACATTTGCAGGACTCTACTTAGACATTAGTAATAGAGAAACTCTTGCAATTACACTTACTGTTATCATTACTCTTTGGTTAATCTGGACTGCACTAAAACTACAAAATCCACTTAAACACTCTCATCTTTATATAGATAATGATGTAATTGATTTTGATAAATTAAATGCTTTAGAGAATGAACATATAGCAGAATGGTATATTAATGAAACAGAAAATGTCGTAGTTATAAAATATGTAAGTGAAAAAATTAACGAAGATGATTTAAAAGCGAAAGTCTCTAAATAGAGACTTTCAAAAGTATATGTAATTACTTCTGAGGAATTACATACATATTGAAGTAACGACCTTCAAACTTAGGTGGTTTATCCATGATAGCTATATCTTCTATCATTGGCCAAACTCTCATAAGTACTTCTTGCCCTGCTTCAGGATGAGCCATTTCACGACCGCGTAAAAATACTCTAAACTTTACATGAAACCCTTTTTCTAAGAATTCTCTTGCGTGTTTTACTTTGTATTCAATGTCATTTTCTGCAATTTTAACAGATAACTTAATCTCTTTAACAACAATTTTAACTTGATTTTTACGTTGTTCTTTAAGTTTTTTCTCTTCTTGGTATTTGTACTTACCGTAGTCCATAATCTTTGCGACAGGTGGTTTTGCATCTGGGGCGATGAGAACTAAGTCCATCCCCATTTCATTCGCTTTTTCCATAGCTTCGTCTAAAGAAATAATTCCTAATGACTCCGCTCCATCTACATTACATCTTAACTCTGTCGCACGAATGTCATCATTCATGATTACACGGTTTTTCTTTTGATTCAAAAATTTACCTCATTTATTTTAGTTTGTATTAGTTTGAGAAAGTCTTCTTCACTTAAATTGTACTGTTCTCTTGTTCTTCTATCTCTAATTGCTACTGACTTGTTCGCAATCTCTTCATCACCAATGACCACTATCATAGGCACACGTGTTTTTTCTGCTGTTCTAATTCTTTTATTTAAAGAGTCATTCTTTGCATAAATCTCACTATCAGCATTAATGTCGATAAGTTTATCTGATAAAACCTTAGCATAATCTTTATGAGTATCTGCTACAGGTACGATAGCAACTTGTGTTGGAGCTATAAACATAGGAAATTCACCAGCATAATGCTCAGTTAAAATTCCTATGAAACGTTCAAAAGAACCAAGAATTGCACGGTGAATCATAACAGGTTGAATCTTTTCATTATTCTCACCATTATACTCTAAAGCAAATCTTGAAGGAAGATTGTTATCGAGTTGTACAGTTCCACACTGCCACTCACGCCCTATTGCATCAGTAATCTTAATATCAATTTTTGGACCATAAAAAGCTCCACCTCCCTCATCAATTGAGTACGGTAAATTATTAGCTTCCATCGCAGCTATAAGTGCAGCTTCAGCTTTTTTCCAAACTTCTGCATCGCCAACAGCTTTCTCAGGTTTTGTAGAAATCATGATTTTATAGTCAAATCCGAATGTTGACATAATTTTATCAACAAAATCCATAACTTCCATTATTTGTTCTTCTATCTGATCTACTGTACAGAAGATATGTGCATCATCTTGAGTAAATTCACGAACACGGAAAAGTCCATGAAGTGCACCTGTAAACTCATGACGGTGAACGACACCATACTCATAGTATTTAATTGGCAAATCACGATACGAACGCAACTCATCCTCATACACCTTTATATGACCAACACAGTTCATTGGTTTTACACCAAACTCTATATCATCTATGTTTGTGAAATACATATTTTCACCATAATTTTGGTAGTGCCCAGATGTCTTCCAAAGGTCTGAACGTAGCATTTCAGGACCACGTACAGGCTCATAACCACGTTTACGGTGTGCTTTATGTAGAAGTGATTCTAATCTCGCACGTAACCGTCCACCAGCAGGAAGCCAAATAGGAAAACCTGCTCCAACTTCTTCGCGGAAAGTAAAGAGTTTCATCTCATTCCCAAGTTTACGGTGGTCACGTTTTTCGGCCTCAGCTAATTGATCTAAATGTGCTTTTAGAGCCTCTTTATCTGCAAATGCTATTCCGTATATACGAGTTAACATCTCATTTTTAGAATCTCCACCAAGATACGCACCAGCAATCTTAGTAAGTTTAAAGTAGCGAATGAGTCCTATGTTTGGAAGGTGTGGTCCACGACATAAATCTTCAAACTCACCTTGTTTATAAATAGAGACTGTATCACCAGGAATTCTCTCCATAACAGCAAGTTTGAGATGGTCAGCTTTAAATTTCTCTTTTGCTTCACTCATTGTGATTTCATATTTTTCTATCTCATATTTTTTCTTCGCAAAAGAGAGCATTTGCTTCTCTATGTTTTTTAAGTCCCCCTCACCTATCTCTGATGATGTTTTAAAATCGTAGTAAAAACCCTCTTTAACTGTTGGTCCTACATAAAACTCTGCATCAGGATAAAGCGATTTTATAGCTTGTGCCATAAGATGCGCTGTTGAGTGACGAAGAACTTCTAAAGACTCAGCCGAATTATCTAGGTGTATCTGTTCTCCTTCAAAACCAAGCTCTTTAGCAGTTTGCAGGTCAATTATTTCATTATTATGTTTTATTGCTATTGCATTCAAATTTATTTCCTATCTTTCTTATTTATAATTCAGTTTTTAAAACAGCACCATTAGATGCATTTGAAACTAATAGTTGGTAGCGTTTAAGCCACTTAGATTTTACCTCATTTTTGTAAGGTTTCCATACTGCTCTACGTTTTGCGATTATGTCGTCGCTTACGTTTAATTGTAAAAGATGCGCATTTGTATCTAGTTCTATCTCATCGCCATCTTCAATAAGTGCGATAAGACCACCCTCGGCAGCTTCTGGAGAGATGTGCCCGATACTTGCGCCCCTGGTAGCACCAGAGAAACGTCCATCGGTTATCAGGGCAACTGATTCACCAAGTCCCATTCCCATGATGAGTGACGTTGGAGCAAGCATCTCTTGCATTCCTGGTCCACCTTTAGGTCCTTCGTAGCGAATAACAACAACATCACCAGCTTTTACTTTATGAGACATAATTCCAGTAAGAGCTTCAGCCTGAGAGTTAAAACAAACTGCTGTACCCTTAAATACTTTCATATTCTCAGTAATTCCAGCAGTTTTAACAACTGCTCCTTCTAATGCGAGATTACCAAAAAGAATAGACAACCCACCTACTTGAGAGTAAGCATTTTCATTTGTATGAATGATGGTTTCATCTAAAATTTTTGCATCTTTAATTCTTTCGCCAAGGGTCTCACCAGTTATAGTTAAAGCATCAAGATTTAAAATATTGCCACGACGAGCAACTTCACTCATAACTGCGTTTACACCACCAGCATTATCAATATCTTTCATATGAACAGTGGTTAATGAAGGGGAAATCTTTGCAATGTGAGCAACTTTTTCTGCAATAGCATTGATATTTTCAATTTTAAAATCTACGTCTGCTTCTTTTGCAATAGCTAACATATGAAGAACTGTATTTGAACTTCCACCCATCGCCATATCTACAACAAATGCATTGTGAACAGCTTTTTCATTTAAAATATTTTTAAAGTTATACTTTGCATTGTCTTTCATCTTTGCAAGTTCAACTATTCTTCTTGCAGCTGTTTTTACCATCTCAATTCTCTCAGGAGTCATTGCTAAAACAGTTCCATTTCCAGGAAGTGCAATCCCCATAGCCTCACAAAGTGTATTCATTGAGTTTGCTGTAAACATACCAGAACAACTTCCACCAGATGGACAAGCTTCACACTCTATCTCGTGTAATTCTTCTTCAGTCATCTTCCCTTCGTTAAACTTTCCAACCGCTTCAAATGCAGTAGCAAGGTCAATAGGAGTACCATCTTTTTTATGTCCTGCCGGCATTGGTCCACCAGAAACAAATATAGTAGGAACATTAACACGTAATGCCCCCATAATCATCCCCGGAACAATCTTATCACAGTTAGGAATACATATCATTGCATCAAGTTTATGTGCGTTCATAACGGTCTCTATAGAGTCTGCAATGATTTCACGAGAAGGTAAAGAGTAAAGCATCCCATCATGTCCCATTGCTATACCATCATCAACTCCAATTGTGTTAAATACAAATGGTACACCACCAGCTTCACGAATTGCTTCTTTTACTATTTCTCCATACTCGTGTAAAAAGAAATGACCTGGAATAATGTCAATATAACTATTGGCAATACCAATAAATGGCTTCTCAAAATCTTCATCTTTCAAACCGGTCGCTCGTAGTAAAGAACGGTGTGGAGCCTTGTCAAAGCCTTTTTTTATTGTATCACTTCTCATAAAATTTCCTTTTCACATATATAGCTATTTATTTATGAATGCGATTATATCATTTTTTTAAAAATTTTGTCTCAAAACTCTTTACAAATCAAAAACAAATGGCTATAATTCCACCTCACTTATAGAGATATAAGAGTAAAATTGCGGGAATAGCTCAGTGGTAGAGCACAACCTTGCCAAGGTTGGGGTCGCGAGTTCGAACCTCGTTTCCCGCTCCATTAATTATAAATTGTTGAAAGACACCCAATGCCCGGGTGGCGAAATCGGTAGACGCAGGGGACTTAAAATCCCCCGGTAGTAATACTGTGCCGGTTCAAGTCCGGCCCCGG
>JBFHKA010000042.1:0-23161 GCA_041595535.1 Sulfurimonas sp.
AGAGAGGGGGAAACGCCTGGTCCCATTCCGAACCCAGAAGCTAAGCCCCTCATCGCTGATAATACTGCACCTTTCAGGTGTGGAAATGTAGGTCGCTGCCTAGTTCGATCACTTCTCCTTTTCCCTTTTTTTTATCAAAATGTTTATTTATTTATTCTCTTTATAATTACAATCCTCTTTTTAATTTCTGATTATTTATATCTTTCACTTACTAGCTTACATTTATTTCAAACCTTCATATTACAAATATGTTATCATTATGTGATAAAATTGTTACAAAAATTCACATCTATTTATTTTTATCACAAATAAATTACTTTGTAAATCAAAAGTAAATTTGATTATATTTATAACAAAATCATAATAAAGTGGCAAATATAGCACTTTTTTATTATTTATTTATAATACTCATTGATATACATAATAATTTGCTAATTTTCTCTTGTTAATATAAAAAAAAATTATATCTATAACTTTTTTTTTAAGTTTCATTTAAAAATTAATCACATACAATGTCCCTAATCGAAATAGTACATACTATCTCTATAACACTTACTCTGAGGAGAGAAAATGAAAAAAACAATCAAGTTGGCAGTTGTAGCTGCTTTAGCTTTGGGTACAACATCTGCATTCGCAACAAATGGTGATGTGATGATAGGTCAAGGTGCTAAGTCACGTTCAATGGGTGGTGTTGGTATTGCTAAAAGTTTTGGTGCTGAGTCTGCTTTAGTGAATCCTGCAAATATTTCTTCTGTCAAGAGCATGGAAGCAACTATAGCTGTTACATATTTTATGCCTACTGTAAATGTAGGTTCTAATGCACAAGCAAACATTAATAATGCATTAATTGCAAATATGGCTGCGGGACCTGGTGGTGCAGGTGGAGTACAAGGTGCTAGTTCAGCAGTAATAACTGCTGATTCAGGTTCAGGCTCAAGTATTATTCCTGAAGTGTATTATGCTGCTAAATTAACAGATAAATTGGCAACGGGTATAGCAATAGCTGGTACTGCAGGTATGGGTACAGACTATACTAACTCTAATACTAATGGTGCATTTAAAATGATGACTGCATTATCACTTCTTAAAGTAGCTGTTCCTGTCTCTTATAACATTAATGGTGGACTTACACTTGGTGCTGCTGCTGTATTACAATATGGTTCATTAGAGATGAAACACGATACTATGCCATCAGGAACAAGAGCAAATGGTGCTTCAACTGATATAGGTTATGGATATGAGTTAGGTCTTAACTATAGTAATAGTGGATTAACTGTTGGTGCTGTCTACAAATCAGCAATTTCTATGAGTTATGAGAATGTAATTGGAGCATCAATTAATGACTTTGGTGTTTCTGGTGCAATCACATCTGGAGATACTCTAGAGCAACCAGAAGAACGCGGTATAGGTATATCTTACAATATGGGTGGTAATACTATTGCAGCTGATTATAAAACTATTTTCTGGGGAGATGCAAAAGGTTATTCTGACTTTGGTTGGGAAAATCAAGATGTATACGCAGTAGGTTATGAGTATGCTGGCAAAGGTTGGGCAGTACGTGTTGGGTATAACTATGCTAAGAATCCAATTGCAGAGCAAAATGGAGCAAAAAGTGCAACGTTAAATAGTGGATTACAGCCAGGACAAAATTATGTTGGTGCTGTTAAAAACTTCTTTAATTTAGCTGGTTTTCCAGGTATAGTTGAAACACATTATACAATAGGTGCTGGTTATGATATTACAGATGCATTAACACTTGATGGTTCTTTCATCTATGTTCCTGAAGTTAGCGCTTCATATGATACATCTGGTTTAACTGAAGGAGCAACTTATCAATTTGCAACAGCTGCACCATTCAATCAAGATATGCCAACTGCTGCTAATACTGCAGGTGCTTCAGCATCATCATCAGCAGATGTAACTCACTCACAAATGTCAGTTACTTTAGCATTAAGCTACAGATTCTAATTCTCACAAAGAAATTCTCCTTTCTTTTACAATGTCGCCCCACCTGGCGACATTTTATTTCTACATACTTTCTTAAAGTTTTTAATTAAGCTATGTAAAAAGATTAAATTCATGAGATATTATGCTAAAATAATTGCAGTTCATTTGTGACTATAATGTGATAAATGGTCATAATAATCTAAATAAGGAAATATAATGATAAGTAATATTATAAAAACAACAGTTGCGCTTTCGTTTATTGCATCAGTTGTGTATGCAGCCCCTGCAGCACACTTTAATGTAATTGATGGTGATCAAGAAGATAAGTATGAAAAAGAGTTCCTCCTTTCTCTCGAAGATGCTGTTGGATTCGCTGTTTCAGACCCACATGAAAAAATAAATGATGCGTATGAAGCTAGATATGGTAATCCAAAAGATCCAGATTATGATAAAGCTTGGACAACAAACTTAGATAATCTTGGTTTCTTTTCTATGAGTAATGATGTCGCACTCCATGATATCCTCGTTAAGTCTCCACAAGCTGCAGGTTTCCAGCCTTTTAACTTGCTAATTTATAAATCAAAAGATGAAAATGTAACATATATTGGGCATATTGACCCATCTGCTATGCTTGACATTACAGGGGTAACAGATGAAGCGTCCAGAAAAGCATATATCGATATGTATAAACCCTTAGACGCATATGTGACAAAAGAGTTTGGAGGTAAAATTTTAAATACTGAGTATAAAGCCTTACCAGAGAAACCTATGATGACTTTTGAGATTCCGGTTGATAGGGAAGGTGATCTAACTGAGTTTGTAGAAGCATTCCAAAGTGATTTTGAAGCTGCATTTGAAGAAAAAAAATATATTATTGCTGGTTTTAAAAACTTTAAAGAAACTTATACTGATTTAGAGATGCCTTTTGATGAATATGATAAATTTTTTGTTTATGGTCTTTGTCACTTTACTTTCTCGTATAATGTATTTAATAAAGGTCGTCCAGATGCAGGTGTTTTTGCACCATGTGCAATGTACTTTTATATCAAAAAAGGTTCAGATAAAATGATAGTTGGTATGCCACGTCTCTCTGTGTGGACTGCTGTAATGGAACTAAAAGATCCAGCTAAAATTGAGTGGACTAAAAAAATTGATAACGAAATTATAGATATTATGAAAAGTTTAGGAGCTAAAGAGATATGAGAACTTTATTAAGCAAAATTTTATTAGTAATGTCTGCAATGTTGGTCTCTACTGCTGTTTATGCAGCAGGTGAGGGCAAAGCTATAGGTTGGGCAGAAGACTATTTTGCAACGCCTGACACAAAAGCGAAAGATGTAGTAAATACTAATCCCTATGTAGGTAAGGATGTGACCACATATCTTGTTGGTGGATATGTAAAAGTAGCTGATGCTAAAGCAAAATTGGAAGCAAATGGATTTGAAATTGTCACAGCATATGAATCTGTGAAAAAGGGAACTACAATAGTTTTTACAAATGATGCCCTAAGGGCTGAAGCTGCTAAACCAGGGCGTGCTTTTGTAGCAGTACTTCGTCTTTTTGTAGATGACAAAGAGAAAATGATTAGTATTACAAATCCTATCTATTTTGGAAAAGCGTTTATGCAAGATGATTTTAATTATGATGTTTTTGCAACGCAATTAGCAAATATTAATAAAGCTTTCCCAGAGCTAAAAGCTTCTGCTGATAAGCTTGCATATAATGATTTAGCAAGGTTTCATTTTATGATGGGTATGCCTTATTATAATGAACCAGATGAATTAGCTGAAGGTACAAATGAAGCTCTTTTAGCAAAAGCAAATAAGTTTAAAAAAGGAAAATTAAAATTATTTGAACTCAAATTATCTGATAACAGTACCCTTTTAGGTTATGAGTTAAGTAAGCGTACAAATAAGTTTGTTGAAAAAGTTGGTCGTGCAAATGCCGCAATTTTACCATGGTGTGTAAGTATTGAAAATGGAAAAGCTACAGCTTTAAATGCAAAATACTACATCGCTATAAGTTATCCGTTACTTGATATGGGTCAATTTATGGGAATTGCAACAGTTCCTGGTGCAATTACAAAAGAGTTAGAGAAAGTTTTTAAATAAGCCTCTCTGCTTTTGCGAAGGCTAAATCATTTTAGCTTCGCGTTTTCCTTCTTTAATCTCTCCGATTAAATAACCATCTGTTTGAGAGAGTACTTTCTCAACATTTTCATCTGCAACTACAAGTATCATTCCGACACCCATATTAAAGGCTCTAAACATTTCATCCCTATCTACATGTGGAGCCATGAGTTCAAATATAGGGAGTACTTTAATAGCATCTTTTTTTACTTCAGCCATTAAATGTTCTGGAAGAACACGAGGAAGATTTTCAATTATACCACCACCAGTAATGTGTGCCATTGCTACTATTTCATTTTTAAGAGCTTTAAAGGTTTTTACATAGATGTTTGTAGGTTCTAGTAGAGTTTCTATAAGTGGTTTACCATTGAACTCATCTTCAAATTTCATACCCATTTTTTCAAACAGAACTTTACGTGCTAGCGAAAAACCATTTGAATGGAGTCCTGAACTTGGAAGTGCTATGAGTTTATGCCCAGCTCTTACAAGTGAAACTCTGTCCATCTCACTTTTTTCTGCTACACCGACAGCAAAACCAGCCAAATCATAATCATCTTGAGAATACATTCCAGGCATTTCAGCAGTTTCACCACCAATAAGAGCACATTCACTACGAATACAACCCTCAGCTATTCCTGCAACTACATTGGTAGCATTCGCAACATCAAGCTTACCTGTTGCATAGTAATCAAGAAAGAAAGATGGTGTACCAAAATTACAAAGTAAATCATTTACACACATAGCAACCAAGTCAATCCCTACAGTATTGTGAATACCACTATCTATTGCGAGTTTAAGTTTTGTTCCAACTCCATCTGTAGCTGCAAGCATTACAGGCTCTTTAAATCCGGCTGGTAGCTCAAATGCACCTGCAAATGAACCAATCCCACCAATAACTCCTGGAATTTTCGTAGCTTTTACTAAGGGTTTAATGTTCTCCACAAAGCTATTTCCAGCATCTATGTCAACACCAGCATCCTTATAAGATATTTGACTCATTAACGCTCCTACTTCGCAGGTATATCACACTGCTTTGTAATTAAGCAGAGAGGACAAAAATTTAGTATTCCAGCAATAAGTGGAATGAAGCCTAGAAAAAACCATGCTGCATGCTCCATTGCACCCAATTGTATAACACCTGTTCCTATAAGTGCTAAACCAACTACTATACGAATTACTCTACAGACTGATCTAATTTTGTTTACATTCATGTCAATACCTTTAACTTTTTATAAATATTTTATAATTATATCTATATTAAGTAAAATTAATCCAAAAGAGGTTAAAATCGCAACAATACACAAGGATAAATTTACTATGAAAAACTTTATATATAACGAGATGATGGTGCATGTAGCACTCTGTACAAACAAAGATCCAAAGAATATTTTAATAATAAGTAATGGTGCTTCAGGCTTTGTATCTGAAGTGCAAAAGCACGATGGAATAGACTGTGATGTTATTTCTGCAGACTTAGGTTTGTTACGTGACACTAAAGATACTTATTATGATGTCGTCATTTCAGAAATGGGTGGTGATGCAGCTGTTTTAGCACACATTAATCGTGTTCTAAAAGATGATGGACTTCTAGTGAGTACGCATCCTTCTCTTGAAAATACTGTGGAAAATAAACAGATGATTAGCATTTTGGGTAAGTATGCGAAGATTGTTATGCCTTTTCATATTGGAAATGGAGAGACTGCTCTTTTGGCTTCCAAAGAATACCATCCCACTGCAGATATAATTTTGCATCGTTCTGATATGTTAGATGGTTTAGAGTATTATAACTGTGATGTGCATCCAGCTGCATTTGCAATGGGTAACTATGTACGAAAAGAGTATCTAGGTCTTATTAAAAACTGATGGCTTATGAGTATGCTATAGCGTTAACAGGAGGTATTGCTACAGGAAAGAGTACTGTGGCTTCACTCTTGGCACTCAATGGCATGCGAGTGATTGATGCAGATACAATCTCCCATGAGATATTGGATGCAAATGCAAGTTGGGTCAGTGAAACCTTTGGTGGTGAATATCTAATAGGCTCAAAAGTAAATCGTGCTAAGCTTGGAGAGTACATCTTCTCGCATAGCGAAGCTAAAAAAACTCTTGAGGCTTTTTTACATCCTAAAATAAAGGTAGAAATAGAGCAGCGTAGCAAGAAACAAGATAGTTTCAAGTTTCCCTATCTCATAGATATTCCTCTTTTTTTTGAAAATGGTAATTACGACATAAAAGAGAGTGTTGTCGTCTATACACCTAATGATATTCAGCTTGAGCGTTTTATGAAACGCAATGGTTACAGCAAAGATGAATCACTCAGAAGAATTCACACGCAACTACCTATACAAGAGAAAAAAAAGCGTGCTACATGGGTTATAGACAACTCTACAGATTTAAAACATCTTCAGCAAGAAGTAGAAGATTTTGTAGAGATAATTAAAAACAAGTATTTGGAGAAAAAATGAGATTAGTAAAATATAGTGCAAATGGAAATGATTTTGTAATTTTTCATGCTGACAAACATGAGAATAGAAGTGAGCTAGCTAGAATACTTTGCCACAGACAAGATGGTGTTGGTGCGGATGGATTGATAGTTTTAATTCCGCACGTAACATATGATTTTGCATGGGAATTTTACAATGCTGATGGAAGCCATGCCGATATGTGCGGGAATGGTTCACGTGCCTGCGCTCATTATGCGTACCATAATAACTTAGCAGCAAAAGATATGCAATTCTTAACAGGTGCAGGAGTTATACACGCAGTTGTAGAAGATGGTGATGCAAAAAGTGGTATGGTTCTAAGTGAACTAACTCCTCCAAAAATCTTAGATAAAAATATAGAGTATAATGGCAAGCATTGGTGGTTACTTAATACGGGTGTACCACATTTAGTCTCTTTGCAAGAGAGTGTAGATGTGTTTGATATTCAAGAAGCAAGAGTGTTACGTGCGCAATATAATGCGAATGTAAATATCTGTTGTGTATCAGGTGGAAATCTCAAAGTAAGAACCTATGAGCGTGGTGTTGAAGATGAAACATTGGCTTGTGGAACTGGTATGGCAGCTTGTTTTTATAGAGCTTTAACAGAGGGGAAAGTAAAAAACAATATTGAAGTTTATCCTACAAGTGGAGAGACACTTTATTTGGGTGTAAATGAGAGAACGATTACTTTTAAAGGGAAAGTTGTAAATACTTTTAATACTGAGTGGGAAGTTTAAAAAGGAGTTGAAGGGTAGCGAAGTAAAGTCCCATTCGTTACAAATGAGCACATAAAAATACCCCCCCCCTAATTCACCAGACAATAACAAAAACTAAAATATTTAAATGATATGATTAAACTTATATTTTTAATGATAAGGTAAAAAATGAACAAGAGTATTTTAGTGGCAATGTTAGTAGCACTAGGTTTGGGTTTTAATGCTTGTGGTGGCGGAGGTGGGGATGAGATAGCTCCAACTTCAATCACACATAATGGAGTAACATATAAAACGGTAACTTCCCCATACACAGGAAAAGTATGGTTAGATAGAAACCTAGGTGCAAGTCAAGTTTGTACAGATTTAAATGACACAGCTTGTTATGGAGACTACTACCAGTGGGGGAGAGAGAGTGATGGACATGAAGACAATGAGAGTATCACGACAGTAGCATTAGCTAATATTTTACCTGTAGACCATGGAAACTTTATTGTGAATAGTTCTAGTCCTTCTGATTGGGCAGCAGTTGGTGTTGATGACAACGGAAGTTTAAGAAGTGCAAATTGGAGTAAAACTGATGGAAGTTCGGTTTGTCCAGTAGGCTTTAGAGTACCGACCATAGCAGAGCTACTAGCTGAAACGACACAAGCAAGCACACCTGTAACAGATAGAGACGATGCCTATGCTAACTTTCTTAAATTGCCCTCTGCTGGTCTCCGTCTCTTTAGCTCTGGTTCGGTGTACCGTCCGGGTTCTTACGGTATCGTCTGGTCGAGTTCAGTGAGTGGCTCTGACTCTAGGTACTTGGACTTCGACTCTAGCGGTGCGGGAACTAGCAGCAGATATCGTGCTTACGGATTCTCGGTTCGTTGTCTGAGGGATTAAAAATTAGTAATTTTGCAAGCTCTGCTTGCAATCGCGATAAATTTTCAAGTTCCGCCAGAGTTTATTTTCTGTTTTGAGAATCAAGAGTGCGTTTTAATCCCAGCGTAAAACTCTTCTAGCGAGGTCGCTTTTGGAGTAAAAAATTAAAATTTACGCTTTTTTGCCTTCCGCGGGCAACCGCAACAACAATGTCGGTTCGCTGAACAATCAGGATTAAAGTCCAGCTGCCTCTACTATTTTTGCTTGATGGTCAGCTATAAGTGGCTCTACGATTTCATCGAGTAATCCACCACCCATAATTTCACCAAGTCTGTAAAGTGTTAAGTTGATTCTGTGATCACTTATACGATTTTGAGGATAGTTGTATGTACGAATACGTCCACTTCTATCTCCAGTCCCTACTTGTGCTGCACGTTCTGCAGCATTTTCAGATTGCTGTTCTTGCATTTGAAGATCATAAAGTCTTGCTTTAAGAACTTTCATCGCAGCATCTTTATTTTTATGCTGAGATTTACCATCTTGATTGGTTACAACCAAACCAGAAGGTAAATGCGTTATACGAACAGCAGAGTCGGTAGTATTTACTGACTGCCCTCCATTGCCTGATGAACGCATTACATCAATTTTTAAATCAGACGCATTTATTTGAATCTCAATATCATCAACCTCAGGCATAACTGCTACTGTGATTGCTGAGGTATGAACACGTCCTTGAGATTCTGTTGCTGGAACACGTTGTACACGGTGTGTACCACCTTCATACTTCAACCTACTATAAACCTGCTCGCCTTTTATGAGAGCTGTAACATCTTTGTATCCACCAGCTTCTGAAGGGGAAGTATTGATAATTTCAATCTTCCAGCCCCTTAAATCTGCATAACGATTGTATGCATCAAAGAGATCTCCTACAAAGATAGCAGCTTCATCACCACCAGCTCCAGCACGAAGTTCCACGATAATATTTCTATCATCATTTGGATCTTTAGGAAGAAGAAGCATTTTTATTTCTTCTTCGAGTTCTGGTTTTCTTGGTTCGAGTGCTTTAAGCTCTTCTTTTGCCATTTCAAACATTTCAGAATCACTGAGCATCTCTTTAGCTTCAGCCATATCATTCAAAAGAGATTTATACTCTTTAGCTTTTTCGACTATAGGCAAAAGGTTTGATTGTTCTCTTGAAAGGTCTGTCATTCGTTTGATGTTTGAAGTGATGTCAGGTGAACTTAGCAAATCGCTAAGTTCGTTATAGCGGTTGATAAACGGAGTAAGTTTATCGGAAAGCATATAGGTATGCTCTAATTATATAGCGTTTACAGATTTGTGTAGACGACTAACTTTTCTAGCAGCAGTTTCTTTTTTAAGAACACCTTTGCTTACGAATTTGTGTATTTGTTGGTTAGCAACTTTGAATGCTGCAGTAGCTTCTTCTTTGTTACCAGCGTCCACTGCTGTGTTCACTGCTTTAACGATGTTTTTAAGACGAGTTCTGTAAAAACGATTACGTTCAGTACGAACGAGTGTTTGACGAATTCTCTTAATTGATGACTTATGATTTGCCATTTAATGAGTCCTTTTTGGAATTTAAGTTCGCAATAATACCTTAAAGATAATTAAAATTAAGTTAAAGGGTGGTAAAATCGTTGCAAAACTTTTCTAAATGCACCAGAAAGAGTGCAAATCTTTACTTCGTTTTGAGTCTCTTTGTGATATATTTAGAAACGTTTGAAGATTTTTGTCAAGAATGGAGAAAAAAAGTATGAGATTATTTGGAACTGATGGTGTAAGGGGTGAAGCTGGAACATTTTTAAGTGCAGAAGTCGCTATGAAAGTTGCTATGGCAGCTGGAATTTACTTAAAATCAAAAGCTGTGACAAATAAGATACTCGTTGGTAAAGATACTCGTAGAAGTGGGTATATGATAGAAAATGCTATAGTAAGTGGATTGACTGCCATCGGTTACGATGTTATAGAAGTAGGTCCTATGCCGACACCTGCGATTGCTTTTATTACTGAAAATATGCGTTGTGATGCTGGAATTATGATAAGTGCTTCCCATAATTCGTATGAAGATAATGGAATCAAATTCTTTGATGGTCATGGAAATAAATTTTCCTCTGATGCTGAAAAAGAGATAGAAGAGATTTATTTTGATATTCAAAAACTGCATGATGCACAAGTGACGGCTAAAGAGATAGGAAAAGCAAAACGTATTGATGACGTTATTGGACGTTATATAGTACAACTCAAAAATTCTTTTCCTGTCGAGATGACACTGCAAGGTCTTCGTATAGTGCTTGATACTGCAAATGGAGCTGCTTATAAAGTTGGTCCAACGGTTTTAGAAGAACTTGGTGCTGAGGTTATTGTTCTCCATGATAAGCCAGATGGCTTCAATATCAATGATGGGTGTGGAGCGCTTCATACAAAAGATTTATGTGAAAGTGTTGTGAAATATCGAGCTGATTTAGGAATCGCGCTTGATGGTGATGCTGATAGACTTGTGATAGTTGATGAGAAAGGAGAGATTGTTGATGGTGACCAGCTTCTTGGTGCGCTTGGAATACATCTCAATAATCAAAAAACACTTAAAGGCGGTGGTATAGTTGCCACTGTTATGAGTAATCAAGGCTTAGAAGACTATATGATTGAAAATGGTTTAAAACTTTTTCGCTCCAATGTGGGAGACAAGCATGTACTAGAGTTGATGAAAAGTGAAGGGATAAATTTTGGTGGGGAACAGAGTGGGCATGTAATCATCAACGATTATGCAAAAACAGGAGATGGGCTTGTAAGTGCTCTTCAAGTTTTAGCCCTATTACTTACTAAGAAAGAGAAGGCTTCTAAACTACTTCGCCCTTTTCCTCTTTATCCTCAAGAGCTTGTAAATATTCATGTTAAAGTGAAAAAACCGCTCGACAAGATAAAAGGTTTAAGTGAGAAACTTGCAGCTTTAGATGCTTTACATATTCGCCATTTAGTGCGTTATTCTGGCACAGAAAATAAGTTACGTGTGTTACTCGAAGGAAAAGATGCCAAGGTAATGAATGCAGAGATGGATGCTCTTGTAGATTTTTTCCAAAAAGCTTTAAATGCCTAGTGTAACACTACGTTTAACGGCTATCTTACTTTTTAGTTTGGCAGGTGTTTTTATAATTGATCAAAATATAAAAACACTTTTTGTAGAGGGATTTCGCTACTATACAGAGTGTATTGACTTGATTCTAGTCTACAACAAAGGTGTGGCATTTTCAATGTTTGCATTCTTATCGGAATATCTTAAATACATTCAACTCGTTATGGTGAGTGGAATTTTATTATACATTTTGTACTTGAAAAAACTCTGTTATGCACTTCCTGTAGGAATAATGTTAGGTGGAGCATTCTCAAATATTTATGATAGATTCGTTCATGGTGGGGTTGTAGATATGGTCTACTGGCATTGTGGCTTTAATTTCGCAGTATTTAATTTTGCAGACGTTATGATAGATATTGCAGTTGTTTGGATTTTATTTTTAAACTTTAAGCCCAAATTTTGCAAAAGCTAATTAAAAGCACTTTTTGGATATTATTGCTCAAAATATAATGGTATGCTACGGCATATATCAAAGTAAAGGAAATTGATGGAAATCAAATCAAATAGAATCGATGGCGCTAATGCTGAGATTAGTGCTACTATCTCAATGGATGAGGTAAATGCTAATATAGAAAAAATTGCTAGACAACTTGCTAAAACTGCTAATGTACAAGGTTTTCGTAAAGGAAAAGTTCCTGTTGCTGTAGTTAAGAAACAGTATGGTGAAAAACTTTTTCAAGATGCTGAGTCTGAAGCTCTTCGTTCTGTTTTAAATAAAGGCTTAGATGAGCTTGCCATTACAAACGAATCTTTAATTGGTGAACCAACTATTTCAAAATTTGACAAAACAGATGATAAAATAGAAGTAGTGATTAAAGTTGCTATGAGACCTACAATTGAGCTAGGAGATACTGCTACTTTAGTTCCTGATTTTTCTAAACCAGAAATAAGTGACAAAGAAGTGGATGAGAGGATCAAAGAATTAGCTGCAAATCAAGCGCCATTAGTTGATATTAAACGCAATCGTATGATGAAAAAAGGTGATGTTGCTGTTATTGACTTTGAAGGTTCTGTTGATGGAGAACTTTTTGAAGGTGGAGCTGCAAAAGATTTTTCACTTGAGTTAGGTTCAGGTCAATTTATACCTGGTTTTGAAGACCAACTCATTGGTGTAAAAAGAGATGAAGAAGTAGTTGTAAAAGTTACTTTTCCTGAGAACTATGGTTCTGACAAACTTGCTGGAAAAGATGCAGAGTTCAAAGTAAAAGTAAACCAAATCAAAGTAAAAGAAGAAGTTGAAATCAACGATGAATTAGCTAAAAAATTCCTTCCTGGACAAGAAAATGCGACAGTTGAATAATTAAAAAATCAAGTAAAAAAACAACTTGAGATGGAAGCTCTTTCTAAACTTTACAATGAAGATTTAAAACCTAAACTTCTTGAAAATTTAGTTGATTCTCTTACGTTTGACCTTCCAGAATTTGTTGTTGAGCAAGAGATTGACATGGCCGTGAATAAAACAGCAGGACAAATGAGTGAAGATGAGATAAAAGAACTTCGTGAAAATGCAGATAAACTTACAGAACTTCGTGAAACATTCAGAGATGATGCAAGCAGAAGTGTAAGAGCTACATTTATTATTGATTCTTTAGCGCAAGCACATGGTGTGAAAGTAGAGGAGCAAGAGATTATGCAAACTATTTACTATGAAGCGATGCAGATGGGTCAAGATCCTAAAAAAGCGTATGATCAATATAAAAATGCTGGCTATCTTCCAGCAATTCAGATGTCAATGGTAGAAGATAGAGTTCTTACTTCTATGTTGAATGCAAAGATAGAAGCATAAATTATGAGCTATATTCCTTATGTAGTTGAGAAAACAGGGCGTGGTGAGCGTTCTTATGATATTTATTCTCGTCTATTAAAAGATAGAATAGTAATGCTTAGTGGTGAAGTAAATGATGCTGTAGCCTCTTCTATAGTGGCGCAATTCTTATTTCTTGAAGCAGAAGACCCAGAAAAAGATATATACTTTTACATCAACTCCCCAGGTGGAGTTGTAACAGCTGGAATGGCTATTTATGATACTATGAATTATATTCGCCCACATGTAGCAACTATTTGTATAGGGCAAGCTGCATCTATGGGTGCTTTTTTGCTTAGTTCAGGGGAAAAAGGTAAGCGTTATGCATTACCGCATGCTCGTATAATGATTCATCAACCTTTAGGTGGGGCACAAGGACAAGCAACTGACATTCAAATTCAAGCGGAAGAGATTTTACGTATGAAAGCAGAATTAAATGCAATCTTGGCAAAAAATTCAGGTCAAACAGTTAAAAAAGTTGAAAAAGATACCGATCGTGATAACTTCATGAGCGCCGCAGAGGCAAGAGAATATGGTATGATTGATGAAGTACTAATTAAAAACGATAAAGAGTCGTAAGGTAGATAAACATGCCAGGTGTTTCAAGAGGTAGAAATAGAAAAAACCTTAATAAACATGCTGATACAACAGGAGAAAAGATGTCCTCAGTCAAGTCTTTTAATATGGATAATCCATCAAGTGATTTAGAGATATATGCAAAAGAGGTTTTGAGCTCTCTTATAGAGGACAATTTACCTCCAACCCCAAACAATTTCTCACTTTATTTTGATAGATTATTAGAAGATAAAAGCGAAAATCTTAGAAAACAAATTGTATCTATGCTTGAACTTGAAGAGAGCAATGATGATGAAAAAACCATACAGCTTGAACAGAATTTAAAACAGGGCTTTTCTTCTGTTAAAAGCATTTTAAGCGTCACGGCTACTCTTTATAAGAATATGTCTTTAATGATAAAAATCTTGGATAAAAGAAAAAAAGAGTTAGGCGATAGTAAAGCTGAAGAGGCTGTAAAAATTATTAAGATTTTGGAGGGGGATGTCACAAAACTCAACTCCATTTTAAAAACACAAAGTTCTCAAATGAAGACAATCTATGATGATACAGCTAAAATCGTCAAAAGTGTTGAGAATGAAACAATTTTTGATAATCAATTTGGTGTTTACAATAAACGTTATATACTAGCTAAAATTGAGCAAGAGATAGGTCTTGTAAATCAGTTTAATCATAGTAGCTCACTTATTATGATTGAACTCTCTCGTGAGCTTAAAGAGAGTGTAAACAATGAAAAAGCTATTGTTTTGATGACCAGAACAATTGCACGTTTACTTCTTAAAACTTCAAGACGTAGTGATGTTGTTGCTCATTATGGTAATGGTATTTTTGTGATGCTTCTTAAGCATACGGATTTAGACAGTGCGAAAAAAGCAAGCGAGCGACTCTGCTATCTTGTTTCTAACTCAAACTTCTTCTTAGCAGATAGAGAAATACAGTTAAAAATATCTATAGGTATTACAAATGTAGATGGCATACACTCTGTTGAAGAGATAGTGGTAAGCGCAATGGATGGGATAGAAAAAGCATATGAAAATAAAAATCTTGATTATGCGGTTTCCATACGATAAAGAAGAATGTGAGAATGAACTTAACAATAGTAGAGTATCCAGACAAAAGACTTAGACAAAAGTCAAAAGAGGTGAAGGTTTTTGATGAGAAACTTCATACACTTTTGGATGCGATGTACCCTCTGATGATAAATACAAACGGTATAGGGTTAGCAGCAATACAGGTAGCACATGCTATTAGAGCACTCATACTGAATATTCCAGATGAAGAGGGTGAACAATCTATAGATAACCTTCTCGAAATAATTAATCCTATAGTAACACATCAAGATGGTGAGACTGTGTATCAAGAGGGCTGTTTGAGTGTCCCAAAATTTTACGAAGACATCACACGGTATGAAACCATTTCAATTAACTATCAAGATAGAGATGGTAATACAAAAACATTAGAAGCTGGTGGGCTTTTAAGCATTGCTATTCAGCATGAAATGGATCACCTAGAGGGTATTCTTTTTATAGACAAACTCTCCTACGGACGTAGAAAAAAGTTCGAAAAAGAGTACAAACGTATGCAAAAAGAGAGAAAATCTTTATAATAATATGACATTTTGTCATATTTAATCACTTCGCTCGATAAAGTAGTTACTATTTTACAATCTTTTACATTTTAGGTTGTGAAAATGAAAAAACTTCTTTGTGCTACTTATGAGGGCTTGGATGCTAAAGTTGTGGATGTTGAGTCCACACTCACAAAAGGACTTCCGTCTTTTTCCATAGTTGGAATGGCATCAACTGCAATCACAGAATCAAAAGAGCGAGTAAAATCTGCACTCCTTAGTAATGAGTTCTCCTTTCCTCCCAAACGCATCACTTTTTTGTTAGCGCCGAGTGAGTTAGCCAAAAGTGGCAGCCAGTTTGATTTGAGCATGGCACTGCTCATTTTGCTTAACAATGAAGAAGATGATTTTAATGACTGGTTTGTTTTTGGAGAGCTAGGTCTTGATGGAGCTGTAAAAGAAAATATTCAACTCTATCCTCTTATATTATCACTTGCAAACCAAGGAGTTATCGCAAAAGCTATAGTTCCCTATGAGTCACTAGATAAACTCTCAAAAATACCAAATGTATCTTTTTATGGTGTAAAGACATTAAACGAAGCGGTAGACCTTCTAAAAAACCAAGAGACAGCGCAACCAACAATAGAACAAAGCGATATATCTTATCCTTACTATGAGATAGCACAAGAGAAGTATTACTATGTCAAAGAGTATGCCGAGGATTTTTTGGATGTTAAAGGGCAAGAAGTAGCTAAAAGAGCGGCACTTATTGCTGCAGCTGGATTTCATAACATTATATTTGAAGGGAGTCCAGGATGTGGTAAGAGCATGATTGCAAATAGATTGCGTTATATCTTGCCGCCTATGAATTCAAACGAGATACTAGACTTGGCAAAATTAGAAGTACTCGAGGGAAAAGAGCCCTCTTTTAGACCACATAGAAGTTTTAAAAATCCTCACCATTCATCTACGTCAGCAAGCGTATTTGGTGGTGGTTCTCACCGTGCAAAGATAGGTGAAGTGGGTTTGGCAAATAATGGAATTCTATTCTTCGATGAATTGCCACATTTCTCTAAGTCAGTACTAGAATCGTTACGTGAGCCGATGCAAGATGCAAAAATAAGAATCTCACGTGTAAACTCAAAAGTGGAATATCCTGCAGATTTTTTATTTGTTGGGGCGATGAATCCTTGCCCATGCGGAAACTTACTTGATGAGAACAAAGAATGTAGATGCAATGAGCTGGAGATAACTAAGTATAAAAATCGTTTGAGCGAGCCTTTTTTAGACAGAATAGACTTAAGTGTAGTTATGCAAAACGTAAAAAAAGATGACAAGGCAAGTCTGAGTTCTAAAGAGATGCATAAAAAAGTTGTTGAGGCACATATAGTTGCACGTAACAGAGGACAAGAAAGCTTTAATGCCAAAATGAATGACAGCGAAATAGAGAAGTATTGTATTTTAGATAAAGAAGCAAAAGAGACCTTAGACATCGCAATAGAGCGCTTTAGCCTCTCTTTTAGAAGTATAAAAAAAGTTCAAAAAGTGAGTCGCACAATAGCTGATTTGGAGGGGAGCCAAATCATACAAAAAGTGCATCTTTTAGAGGCACTTTCGTTTCGTAGAAGATAGTATAGAAAAACTTAGTTCTTTTGAGCCATCTTAAAAAAGTTTGCCATCTCTACTGGAAATGGAAAAACTAAAGTATTTGTTTTGTCGTTGGATATATCGTTCATTGTTTGAAGATACCTTAGTTGTATTCCAAGTTCATTTTGACTCAGTTTTTGAGCAGCTTCTAGTATGTTTGCACTCGCTTCAAGCTCCCCTTTTGCATTTATAACTTTTGCTCTACGTTCACGCTCTGCTTCTGCTTGTTTTGCAATAGCACGGATCATACTCTCGTCAAGGTCTATGTGTTTAATTTCCACATTTGAGATTTTAATGCCCCAGGCATCTGTACGTTTATCAAGAATGTCTTGAATATCTGAGTTAAGGCGTTCACGTTCTGCCAGCATCTCATCGAGTTCATGTCCACCAAGAACTGAACGTAAAGTTGTTTGTGCAAGCTGGCTTGTGGCATTATGAAAATCTTCCACTTGAATGATTGCTTTTTCAGGGTCAATGACACGAAAATAGACTACCGCATTTACATGAACCGAGACGTTATCATGAGAGATGACATCTTGAGTGGGAACATCAAGAACGATGATACGTAAATCAACTCTAACCATCTGTTGAACAAATGGAATTAAAATAATAATTCCGGGACCTTTGATGCCCGTAAAACGTCCAAGTGTAAAAACCACTCCGCGCTCATACTCTCGTAAAATACGAATTGACATTGCCAATAACGCAATGATGAAAATGACGATGTATAGTCCTATGATTGGTAAATTTATAAACATGACTTACTCCTTAATTGGTTTAATTTTTAACTCAAGACCCAAAAGCTCAGTAACCTCGACTTTCTGTCCAACAACTAACGTGGCACTACATGTAGCGCTCCATATTTCACCATGACATAAAACATGATAGCCGTTTGTATCTACTTTAACTACTTCTGCGAATGAACCGACCATCTCTTCAGCACCTGTAACTATTTTTGCAGATTGCGAGCTCAAAAACAGTTTCATTACCAGTATAAAAAAAGCAAGGCTGACTAAACTAAAGGCTATTACTAAGGGAATAGATACACTGTTACCAAGAGTATCCGCATCAAATAATAAAACTGAGCCAAAGGCAAAAGAGATAACTCCGCCAATACCAAGTAGACCAAATCCGGCTACAAAAACTTCTATTATCATAAAACTTATTCCCAAGACAATCAATAACAGTCCTGCGTAATTAAAAGGAATTATGTTTAATGCATAAAGTGCAATTACACCCGATATCGAACCAAGAACTCCCGGCAACACTGCGCCCGGATTCATCAATTCAAAAAATATACCATACATTGCTACCAAGAGAAGAATATATGCAATATTTGGATTTGTAATCACAGATAAGAATTTAGTTTTCCAGTTTGCTTCATAGTTCAAAATTACGGCATCTTTAGTTTTTAGAGTAACTACTTTGCCTAAAACTTTTACCTTTGTTCCATCTAGTTTTTTTACAAGCTCGTGCGTATCATCCGCTATTAAATCTATCACCCCATAACGTAGCGCATCTTTAGCGGAGAGACTTTTTGCATTCTCAACAGCATCTATCGCCCAAGAGACATTGCGGTCATTGAGCTCAGCTAAACTTTTTATGTAAGCCATAGCATCATTTATAGCTTTTTTTTCTAAGGTAGTGGTATGATTGTTTGCGTCTGTAACATTTGTTGTGGGCATTAAACTTACAGGAGTTGCTGCTCCAAGATTGGTTCCCGATGCCATGGCTGCTACGTGTGAAGCATAGAGGAGATACGTTCCTGCACTGGCAGCTCTTGCACCTTTGGGAGATACATACATGATAATTGGAATCTGAGAGTTTGTGATGTCTTGAATCATCTCTCTCATAGAAGTCGAGAGCCCTCCTGGGGTATCAAGTTTTATAAGAACCATTGGGGCATTTTTATCTGAAGCTGTTGCTATGGCACTTTTAAGATAATCACTGCTGGCAGGACCAATTGCACCTTTTATCTCCAACTCTAAAATCGTAGAAGATGTTGCAAAAAGTGGTAACAGTATAAAATATAACAATAACAATAAGCTTTTCATAATTCTATTCCTTTTGCTAAATTTTCATATTTTTCAAACGTAAAGCATTTGTGATTACAGATACCGAACTGAAACTCATAGCCGCCGCGGCAATGATAGGTGAAAGCAATACTCCAAAGAATGGAAATAAAACGCCTGCCGCGACAGGAACACCCACGCTATTATAAACAAATGCAAAAAAAAGATTTTGTCTGATATTTTTCATAGTTGCACGACCGAGCTTTCTTATTTTTAAAATGCCAAGAAGATTCCCTTTGATGAGCGTGATTCCGGCACTCTCTATTGCCACATCGGTACCTGTTCCCATGGCGATGCCTATATCTGCTTGAACTAATGCAGGAGCATCGTTTATCCCATCTCCTGCCATTGCTACGATTGCTCCTTCTACTTGAAGTTGTTTGATAATTTCTGCTTTTTTCTGCGGAAGTACATTTGCATATACTTTCGTAATATTAAGTTTTTTCGCCACGGCTTGAGCGGTTATATCATTGTCACCACTAATCATCACGACATCAATACCTTCATGTTTGAGAGCTTCAATCGCTTCAGCGGATGTTTCTTTTATTGGGTCTTCTATTCCTATAATAGCAGCTAATTTAGAATCAATAGCCAAAAAAATCACCGTATTGCCATCTTCACGTAATTGATGTACCTCGTTGATAATCTCTTCAGTAGAGATACCCAAACTTTGAAAAAACTTCTCACTGCCAAGAGCAATCTTTTTATTCTCGATTTGCCCTTCTATCCCTTTTCCTGTAGTTGCATTAAAAGAGTTAACCTCAGTGAGTGTTACTTTCTCTTCTTTGGCTTTGTTTACTACTGCTTCTGCCAAAGGATGCTCACTGGCGCGTTCGAGACTTGCGGCATAACGAAGTGCTTCTTTTGCATCTATCCCGTCAAGTGTTTTAAAGGTTGTAACTGTCGGCTTGCCCTGTGTTAATGTTCCTGTTTTATCAACTACAAGCGTAGTGACTTTTTCCATTATCTCTATTGTTTGAGCATCTTTAATTAATATACCTTCTAAAGCGGCACGTCCAGTTCCTATCATAATAGAAATAGGTGTTGCTAGTCCCAAAGCACAAGGACAGGCGATTATCAGCACAGAAACAGCAGCTACAATAGCATATGCCAAATGGGGCTCGGGTCCAAAAAACCACCATCCTGCAAAAGCTAAAATTGCAGAAAACACAACAGCCGGAACAAAGTAGCCCGACACTGTATCTGCAAGCTTCTGGATTGGAGCACGCGAACGCTGTGCGCGTGCTACCATTTGCACAATTTGTGCCAGCATCGTGTCATTTCCTACAAGACTGGCACGCATAATCAATGTTCCGTTTTTATTTAGTGTGGCACCTATTAAGGAGTTTCCAACTGTTTTTGCAACAAGGATAGGCTCTCCAGTAATCATGGATTCGTCAATGTTACTTTGTCCTTGTGTTACGACACCGTCTACGGGTATTTTTTCTCCCGGTTTAATCCGTAAAAGATTACCTACTTCAACTTCTTCAAGACTGATATCACTCTCATTCCCCTCTTTATCGACGAGGTGTGCTTGTTTGGGAGCAAGACTTAGAAGTGTCTTGATGGCACTGTTCGTTTTACTCCGAGCCCTGAGTTCCAAGACCTGACCGAGAAGCACCAAAGAGGTAATCATGGCGGCCGCTTCAAAATATACATGTACCAAACCAGAATCGGTCTGCATCAACGGTGGAAAAATATTTGCAAATAAGAGTGCGACCATGCTGTATATCCATGACGTTCCCACACCGATTGCAATGAGGGTAAACATATTTAGATTCCATGTTACAACCGAATTCCATCCGCGTACAAAAAAAGGGTATCCTCCCCACAGAACAACAGGTGTTGCAAAGAGAAACTCAAACCATTGAACAGTTCGCATACTAACAGGAAGATATTGCGGAACAAAGTCACCCATCATGGCAACTATAAAAATCGGTAGCGATATAATCGCACTTATCCAAAAACGGCGACTCATATCGTTAAGTTCATCATTCTCCTCAGTATTCTCTACATTCATAGGTTCAAGAGCCATCCCGCATTTCGGGCAGACTCCCGGTTTGTCTCTTTTGATCTCCGGGTGCATTGGACATGTGTAATAATTTTGTACAATATTACAAGAATTGTCTTCGCAATTTATATTTTTATCTTTACTCACAATGCCTTCCTATGTTAGAGATTAACTAAAGTATATTTATCAAACTGCTTTTGCATCTCTTTAGCATTATGCTTTTGATTATAAAGTGGCTTAGATATTTTCCCATCACTCCATAATGACTCTTCAAAAGTTATACGCTCTTGTTGAAAAAATATTCCCAAAGCAAAAGGGTGTGTTTGCAAAGCTTTCTCCATCGCCAACATAAAGTCGGATGTATCATGCTCCTCTAAGATATAGCTATTCTCAGAAAACCATTTATATGTATTAATAGGGTTAAATGTCACACAAGGCTGAAAAATATCTATAAGTGAATAGCCTTGATGTGAAAATGCAGCTTTTAGAATCTCTTTCGTATGCTCTTTATTATGCATATAAGCCCTTGCAACAAAAGAAGCATTTAACGACAATGCCACAGAGAGAGGGTTGAAAGGTTCATTGCTTACACCATTGACTTGAACCTTTGTTTTAAACTCTCTTTGGCTGGTTGGAGATGCCTGACCTTTTGTAAGTCCGTACACCATGTTGTTGTGCACAATATGTACGATATTTAGGTTCCTGCGTATAGCATTTAAAAAATGATTTCCTCCCTCTCCGTACATGTCACCATCTCCACCCTCTGCAACAACAATAAGCTCTGGGTTTGCCATTTTAATCCCTGTAGCTACAGGTAAAGCCCTACCATGCAAACCGTTGTATATGTTGACATCCAAATAGTGCGGTGTCTTTGCAGCTTGTCCTATACCCGATACAAACACTAGGTTTTGCTTATTGAGGTTCAGCTCTTCAAGTACTTCTGAGACTAAATTTAAAATGCCGAAGTTACCACATCCCGGACACCATGCTATGTCGGTTTCGGGGCGTATAAATCTGTTATTCATGATAGCTCCTTGACTTTTTGTTCTATTTGCTCAACTAGAATATCACTGAAGAATGGAAATCCATTTGATTGGAGTATAGTTGCATCTACCTTGATGCCGCTTAGTTTCAATAAGTCGGCAAATTGTGCATTAGAGTTATTCTCCACTATGATGAGTGAGCTCATTTGTGATAGTTTGAGGAGATGTTCTTGTTTGAGTGGATATATCCATGAGAAGTGTACTTGTGCTAACTTTGAATTATCAAGGATTAAAAGAGCTTCTGCGATAGCACCTTTTGTTGAGCCCCAGCCTACAACTGCAATCTTTCCATCACCGATAATATCCGGTGCGATTGCAATATTTCGCAGTTGTTCAAGTTTACGCTTGCGCTTATCTACCATAGCTTCTCGAACTTTATAGGACTCAGTTATTGCTCCTTTTTCATCATGTTCATCACTATCACAACAGACCAGTCCTTCACCGTATCCGGGAATTGCCCGTTCGCTTATGCCGTTTACAGTAATTTTATATCGTAAGTAATCTGCTTGGCTTTTTACGATATATCTATTTTGAGAAAAAAGTTCAAAATCTACGTTAGGAATTGATTGTACAGAGTCGGCTAAATATTGATCGCTTAAATACAAGGCGGGTATTTGAAAGCGGTCTGCCATCTCAAATGCCAAATGCCCAAGTTCCAATGCTTCTTTAGCATCACCTGGAGCTAAAATAAGACGAGGAAATTCACCATGTCCCGCGTAGAGTGCAAGATTTAAATCACCTTGCTCCGTACGAGTAGGAAGTCCTGTCGCTGGTCCCGGTCTTTGTGCCAAATAGACAACAGCAGGAGTCTCTGTCATGCCCGAGAGGCTCATACTCTCACTCATAAGAGCGAATCCACCGCCAGATGTTGTAGTGAGTCCTCTGCCTCCACCGTACCAGACACCTAAAACCATATTAAATGCGGCTATCTCATCTTCTGCCTGCTCGATTGCAATTTCAAAATCATTGGATAATCCTGCTAAAAAATTGAGTACTCCCGTTGATGGTGACATTGGATAAGACGTAACACTGTTACATCCACCTGCTAAAAAGCCAAAACCGGCAGCAGTGGTACCATCTATGTAGCGCATCGGTTCATTACTATGTTTAGAGGGAGTAGGAAGCTTTTTTAGTTCTATGTTCTGTGCTTGTCC
>JBFHKA010000043.1:0-22921 GCA_041595535.1 Sulfurimonas sp.
CTTTGTTTCATAATCAGGTGCTACATTGAAGCTTACTACTCCAGTAGAGCTATTTACTGTAAAGCTTGCTGCATCAGTACCAGTTAGTGTGTAGGTTAAGGTAGCTCCATCAGTCATACTAAAAGCAGTAATTGCAAAAGTTGTAATAATACCTTCTTCAACTATAATATGTGTATCTGATGTAATAACTGGTGCTGTTGCATTAGTTACTAAATCTGATATGTCAATAGAATTTAATCCTGTTGCTAACTCAGTTAAATTAATAGTTGAAGTAGTGTCAATTATATTCTTTGTAGTTAGGAGATATGTTTGATAGCCGTTTTGTAAATTATCCAAATCATCTAAAGGTGTATTAGATAGATTTCTATCGGAAATATTTGTAGATAATTTTTCAACATAAGTTTTTACATCTGTTGGAATTGACACAGAAGAGTCAGCATATGTTGTAGACTCAAGATTAATCATAACTTTTGAGATATTTAAATCTGTCGCATTTGTATCATTTACGAGAGTTGAAGCTATTTCACTCATGACATGATTTAAAGCTTCAATATTTTTAGTCTCATTTGATTCATCTGCTTGAATAATTTTTTGCATAACTCTTGCAGTCTGCATAATTTGTAGAGTTTTTCTAAACACCTCTTTGTCTTCTAATGGATTTGCATCTATTTGTTGAGATGTAAGTCCAAGTCTATTTGCTAAGTCTTGTTTTGCTTGCTCTTGAGTGTAATTAGAATCAAGTTGATTTTTTTGCAAATAAATGTTAGTAACTAAAGTACTAAGTGGAGAAAAAACAGCATCTATTTTGTTATCTACCACTTCATCAAAATTTATGATTCCTTGTAACATACCATTAAAAGCACTATTTGTAGCTATATCAGTCCCACCTACCACTATTATATGTTTGATTCCAGACGTAGGAGTTAGTTTAAAGTAGAAGCTTCCATTAGCATCTGTAGTTGTAGATAATTCATCTGGATCACATTTGAGATTATTATTGTCATCAAAACAAGCTTTAGCACCATCTAGGTAGCCATCAACAGCTATGCTATTCACAGAGATAGAGGTATCTGCTGGTGGTGTACTGTCTCCACCACCTCCACCACCACATCCAGTGAGTAGCAGTTGTAGCAGTAAACTGCCTAGTGTGATAACCGATTTTAGTTTCATTTTTATTCCCCTTTTATTTTTAAAACTTTATGTTAAGCTAATAGCAAACGTATGGTTTTGATTTTTAGTATTATACAATACTCATTATGGATTGTTAATAGAGACAACTTTTTTCTCATGAAAATGAAAGTGTTTTTCCAAATCTGTCATATAAAGCAGTACTGGTACAACTATGAGAGACGCTACAACAGCGGCAATCGTACCAAATATAAGTGAAACTCCAAGCCCACCAAATACGGCATCCCCAGCAAGTAATGTAGAAGCAAGCATAATTGCCACGGCAGTTAAAAAGATTGGTTTTGCACGTGTTGCACTTGAGTAAGCAATGGCTTCTGCTTTATGAAGACCTTTGTCATGCATAAGTGACTTTGTAAAATCTATAAGAAGTAGAGAGTTCCTTGAACTAATCCCGATTAAGGCAATAAACCCAATTAACGATGTAGCTGTTAAAAAGAATGTATCTGTAGTAAAAATATCCATAATCCAATGACCTACAATAACACCTATAATAGAGAGAAATGAGCCAATAAGGATAATACTGCTTAAGATATAACTTTTATAGTAGATAACCATAAGTAAGTATATAAGTATTAATGCAGCTATAAAAGCAGCACCAAGTTCCACAAAGGTATCGAGTGTAACTTCCATCTCTCCATCCCAAATAAGTTTATAAACAGAACCATCGTTTTTGTCTGTCAGTTCAAGGTTAAAAAGCCCTATTTTTTCAATAGTGTATGTATCTGTAAATGTATCTAATATAGTGTTACGTGCAGCCATAAGTGGATAGACTTGAGAGACCATATCTGTCTCTGCAACAACATTTGTCATTTGATGTAAATTTTTACTTAGTACCATAGGATTAGATTTTTTAGGTTTGATGTCTACTAGCTCTGTAACAGGAATCATCATCCCCATTTGATTCATCAGTTTGAGTGCAGAGAGTTTTACTTTCACTGAATTCAAATCCTTATTTGTAAAGACTTTAGACTCTCTTGAGAGTGATAAATAGATTGGTATTTGATCATTATAGAGGTCCGAGTTTTTTACAGCTATTTGCATACCTTCAAAGGCAAGGTACAAGATGTTATTTAACTGTTTAATATCTACACCTGATTTTGCAATTTTAGTACTGTTTACTACAACTTCAAAAGTGTCATATACTTCATCTTGCATAATATCAATATCAACAAGTCCATCTGTTTTTTTGAAAACATTTTCTACTTTTGATGCAAGTTTTCTGATTCCATCTGCATTATTTCCATAAACCTCTGCTACAACAGCAGCCATTGTTGGAGGTCCTGCTGGTGGTTCTACAAAAGATATTTTTGTATCAGGATAGAGTTTCTCACAGCTTGATTGAATAACAGGTCTCATACGTTGTACCATCATATAAGATGGCTCTGCTCGACTATGTTTTTTTGTAAGATTTAGAACGATTTCTGCAACATTTTCAGAATTTTTAAAGTGTGAACCTTTTATAAGCCCTGCAAAGTCAAGAGGTGCTCCCATACCTAGAAAAACCTCGGTATCGAGTACTTCTTTTTCTTGTACAACATAACTACTTACACAATCCGTTACTTCTTTAGTTTGCTCTATAGAACTTCCAGATGCTAGGGTTACATAGATATTGAAAGTATCATTATTTTTACCTGGAAGCATCTTTGCTAAAACCATTTTACTCGGTGCTATCATAAGTATAGAGAGTATTAAAGCTACAAGTGTTCCTATGAGAATTACTTTTCTTTGTAGTGAACTTTGAATACCTTTTAAAACAAGTTCTTCAAATTTTTTAAACATTAATGTGCTCCTTTGGAGTGATCAGGGCGTTTTAAAATTCTAACAGCCAAATAAGGGGTAAAAATATATGCAACAAAGAGTGAAGCTATGAGAGCTACTGGAACATTTGCAGGGATTGGTTTCATAAATTGTCCCATCATTTGTCCAACAAATGCCATTGGCACCATCGTCATAATAATTGCTAGAGTAGCTATATTTGTCGGTGGTCCTATCTCATCAGTAGCTTTAATCATTAGCTCATCTGGTGATTCGTGTGCGGACTCAACAGAGTGATAATGTCTATGAATATTTTCAATAACAATAATTGCTGCGTCTACTAAAAGTCCTAGAGAGAGTAAAAATGCAAATAGGGTGATACGATTAATCGTCTGCCCAGTCAAATATGCTACAAAAAGTGTAATGGATAAAATAGCTGGTACTGTAAATGTAACAATAAGAGACTCTCTCCAACCAAGTACAAAGATAAGTAAAATAGCGATAATCACAATAGATAAGAGTAGGTGAAATACAAGCTCATTTACCGCTTCATCGGCACGTTCTCCATCGTTACGTGTAATAACATAATTGATACCATTCTTCGCTAAAAACTCTTTATATGTTTCTAACTCCTCTTTTACTTCATCTGCAATAATAACCGCATTTGTACCTTGAAGTTTTGAGATAGTAAGTGTTACTTGGTCTGTAAAGTTTGAAAATTTTCCATCTTTTTGTTTTTCGCTAATGAGAGCAGTCTGAAAATTTTGAATATCGTATGAATCAGTAACATCTGCAACTTGCTTGAGGTAGATAGGTGAACCCATATATTGTGCTACGATTATGTTTCCTACATCCGTTACATTTTCAATAGCGTTTTTAATACCAAGCATAACTATAGTTTTTTCATCTGTTCTATTCTTTATTGCTGGAACATTATACGCTAAAGACTCCACAGCTTGCATAATCTGTCCTAGAGAGAGATTATACCCTGAGAGTTTATTGAGATCTACATTGATGTTAAATTGATGTTTTGAACCACCTTTTAACTCTGTAACGGCTACATTATTAAGTCCATTTATGTGATGTTGAATCTCTTTAACTCTATCATAAAGTTCTGTTTTACTCATATCGTTGTTGTTGGAGTAAAATGCAACGGAGACAATAGGAATATCAACGTCAATATCCAAAGGTTTAATAATAGGATTCATAGCACCTTTTGGAAACATATCTGAGTTTTGCATAATCTTATCGTAGACTTTTAGATTAGAATCCTCTTTTGCTTCGCCGATAAAAAACGCAACATTTACAATACCGACATTATCCATCGCCATACCGTAAATATGTTCTACACCTTTTACCTCTTTTAACTTACGTTCTAGTGGCTTAACAATGATTTTTTCTACTTCTTTTGCACTTGCTCCAGGAAGAGCAACAATAACGGTAGAACCACTTACAACCATTTGTGGATTCTCTTCACGTGGCATAACTTCTAAAGAAAGATAGCCAATTGCTATAAGAAATATTCCAAGTACTAGGGTCAGAGGATTTCGAATAAAAGTTGCTGCTAATCTTCCAGCATAGTCTTTAGGGACATAGGACTTGTGATGCTTCATCTTTTTTCCTTAGTTTATATCTATAGTCGCATACATACCAGGGTAAATAGCATTATTAGGACTTTTAAATGATACTTTTATCTTAAAAGTGTGTGTCATTGGGTTTGAGTTTGGAATGATAGCTGTGATTGTTCCAATACTTGTCATATCAAGTGCAGGAATTTTCACAGTAACTTTTTTCCCATGTGTAATAAGTGCTAAATCACTCTCAGCAATCTCTGCAGATATTTTTAGATTAGTTAAATCAGAGAGAACAATTGCTGGCATTCCTGGCATTGCCATCTCACCAACTTTAATGTTTTTTGAAATAACAACACCTGCATTTGGAGCTTTAATATTGAGGTAATTGTATTGATTTTCTACTTCTTGTAGCTGTGCTTTTGAGATAGAAATCATGTCTCGAAGATTTTTTTCTGCAAGTTCAAGGTTTTCAACTTCATACTTTGAGACCATATCTTTTTTAAGAAGTCTTTTGTGACGTTCAAGATTGATTTTTACATTTGTATACTGATTTTCATACATCTGTAAACTAAGTTCAGCCTGGCGCTTTGCAGAGTCAATTTCACGTGAATCAATTGTATAAAGAATTTGGTCTCGTTTTACTTTCTCTCCTTCACTTACATTTACATTAGTTACAAAACCCATGAAACGGCTTGTAATCATTTTTTGATTGTCTGATATTACACTTCCTGAAAGTGTAAGGGTCTCAGCCATAAGTGAAGCACTAAGTGCAAGTATCGTCAGTAATTTGTACATTTATTTTTCTCCGTTTGCTAGTTTTTCTAATGCAAAGATTTGTTCATTGCGTTTGTTTTTTGCTTGTTGTAGTTGTAAAATTTTCTCAATTTGAGCAGATTGTTTAATGATGACATCACTCATAGAAGAAAGTTTCTCTTTATATCTACCTTCATAATTTTCATAAATTGCATTTGAGAGTTCAAGCTCTTTTTTCAATGAAGCTATCTCCTCATCTGTACTAAGAATCTCTGTTCTAATTTTAGCAAGTTTGAGTGCTATACCGTTACGTGCTAATTCAACTTGAGATTTCATTTTAAGATGCTCTATCTTAGATTTTTCAATTTTAGAACTGTCTATTCCCCCATTAAAAAGATTCCAAGTTAGTCTTGCTCCAACTGTATACGCTTTATGATCATTTGCATCACCCAAAAATGTATTGTCAGCAGTAGAGACTTCTGCAAAAGCACCAACAGTTGGATAATAAGATGCTTGTGAAGCATCTATCATGCTCTGTTTTATTTCAAGGCCAGTGGATGCTTTTTTGATGTCAAGATTGTTTTGTAAAACCTCTTGGTCACTATAGTGAGGCATTTGAATCTCAGAAGTAGGTAATTGAATTGCATCTACTTTTTTATTGAGCAAAAAACTAATGTAATGATAGAGAAGTTTTTCATTTGCATTCATTTGAAGAAGAAGTCTCTCAACATTTCCTTTTTTTGCTTTTACTTCAAGAAGGTCTATATGTTTTGCATAGCCTTCGTCAATCATACTTTTAGTCATATTCTCAAGTGCATTGATATTTTTCATGACAGTATTAAGATTCTTTATAGAAGCATCCAACAGAGCCATATCATAGTAACTTTTTCTAATTTGATAAATTTTTTCATTGATGACTTCCTCTTTTTCAAGGGTTTTCATCTTTGTCATAGAAGTCATAATATCTGAGTAGCTACTTATTGCAAAACCTGCAAAAAGTGGCACTTCATATTTGAGTTTACTTTGAAAATAATTTCTATCATCCGGATAGTTTAAATCATGTGGAGGTGTTGTATAGGCACTATCTGGAAACCCAGTAGGTGTCTGTGAATTCATAAACTCTTGTGCTCCAAAATCCCCAAAAGTTGCCTCACGTGAGCTAAGTTTAAATCCAAAAACATTCCCCGCATCGTTTGAACGTGCAACATCTTGTATAAATTCCAATTTACCCCAGTTCATGCCTGTTGCGGCACTCACATCTGCTTTTGCTGCATCTACATCAAGTGACGCTGCTTTGATTTCTAAGTTTTGTGTTTGTAAGATTTCTAAGGCTTCATTTAGTGAAAGTGAATCATTAATTGTGTCTGAAGCATTGAGAAATAGTGTTAATGAAAGTATACTAAAAAGTATTTTCATATAAGCGCTCCTAATTTTCATATTTAAGTTTTAATTATAACATATATTCTATTTTCATATATCACAAAAAAATCAAATTTTGAAATTGTCAGCGCTAAAATTAAGTACAATTCAACTCTTCTAAATCAAAATAATACTACACTACT
Organism: Sulfurimonas sp.; assembly: GCA_041595535.1. GTDB lineage: Bacteria > Campylobacterota > Campylobacteria > Campylobacterales > Sulfurimonadaceae > Sulfurimonas. The sequence continues at coordinate 6,833 of JBFHKA010000043.1, forward strand.
AGCATAAAAAATAAAATAAGAGGTAAGAAATGAGCTCACATAAAAATCATGAACACTTAACGACTATAAAAGATGCCGTAAAAGAGACAACTAGTTTAAATGAAGATGAAAAAAGTCAAAGTATAAAAACAATAGAAGAGTGGATTTTAGAAGAGAAAGCTTCTGGCACACTTAAACAAGAATTACTTAAAATTAGTCTTTATTTTGAAGAGCTTTTTTCTGAACTTGGTATAAAATAAGTAGTGGTACATTAAATGCAGATGGTCGTAGACTCCCTAAGAGAAAAGGGAAAAATATATAAAAAGATGCTTGAAGTCTCACCAAAAGATTTAGGTGTGAGAAATAAGATAAAAATTTATAAAGCAACAGACACAAGTGGCTACTTTTGGGCTATATTTGCTGTGAGTCAGAAAAGTAGACTTCTTATGAAAGATGTACATAAATTTGAAGAGATTTATGCAAAGCTAACTATTTTTTGTGAGCATAATTTTAAACATAAAGTCCTCTTTATAGATGCACCATTATGTTCAAAAGCTGCGGCCGCTTTTAAAACCTCAGGCTGGAAAATTCACTAATGCTTCTTTGTGACATTGGTAATACTTCTTACCATTTTTTAGATGGTGAGAACTCCTACAAAGAAGATGTAAACTCTTTTAACCCTTCAACAATACGAGAAAAAGTATATTTTATCTCTGTGAATGCTACGGTAAAAAAAACTCTTATGCAATACAAAAATTGGATAGACCTAGCAGAGTATATTGATAAATCAAAGTACTATGAAACGATGGGGATTGATAGAATTTTTGCAGTCGAAGTTGTGGAAAATGGGGTAGTAGTAGATGCTGGGAGTGCCATTACCGTAGATGTCATAAGAGATGGTATTTTTGAAGGTGGATTTATCTATCCTGGTATGCATGTAATGGAAAAAACCTATGCAAATATCTCTCCTGCACTTGCATATTCATTTAATTTTGAGTGTGACTTAGATATAATGCCGAAAAATTCACGAGATGCCATAAGTTATGGCTTCTTAAAAACTCTTTATTGTGAGGTAATTTCCTATAAACTTCCCATCATTTTAACAGGTGGCGATGCAGGAGAGTTTAAAAAGATATTTAAAGATGCAAGGGTTGATGAGATGTTGCTCTTTAACTCTATGAAAAAGATTATAAAAAAGGCTGATATATGCTAACAGTTGCACTTCCAAAAGGTCGTATAGCACAAGAGACACTTGAGATATTTGAAGCTATCTTTGGTGATAGTTTTAAGTTTGATGATAGAAAACTGATTTTAGAGACTCCAAAGTTTCGTTTTTTACTTGTTCGTAACCAAGATGTTGCGACTTATGTGTATCATCAAGCAGCAGATATTGGTGTAGTTGGACTCGATACTTTAGAAGAGCAGGGACTTGATGTTGTACGTCTGCTTGATTTAAAACGTGGTATCTGTAAAGTTGCTATTGGTATGCGAGTTGGAGAGAAACTTGACCTCTCAAAACCAGAGTTAAAAGTTGCTTCTAAAATGGTGAACATCACAAAGCGTTACTTTGAAGAGCGTGCTGTAAGTGTTGAAATCATCAAGCTTTATGGCTCTATAGAACTTGCTCCTTTAATTGGCTTGGCAGATATGATAGTTGATATTGTAGAGACGGGTACAACAATGAAGCAAAATGGTCTTGAAGTTGTAGAAGACATTATGACAAGTTCAACCTATCTCATAGCAAACAAAAATAGTTTTATTGCTAAAAAAGATGAAGTTTTAGACATCTATGAAAAAATCAATGAAGTTATAAAAGCAGAACAAGCATAAATAATGACAAATTTAGATTTATACGCAAAAGCTGAACATCTTCTTGGCATAGAAGAGGCTACAGAAGCCCTTTATGACCTCTACCGTTCAGAGCTTGATGAGTACAAAGTAAAAACCCTTTTAGACGTTGGTTGTGGTCGTGGTGGTTTTATGCTTCGTATGATCAGTGATGGTGTTACGTGCAAAGGTGTGGATCTTAGTAATGTGATGGTTAAAGAGTGCAAACTCCAAGGACTGGATGCTGAATGTTTAGATATCTCGGAAGTCGTTGGTACTTATGATGCCATTGTAAGTATTTTTGATGTGCTCAATTTCTTAGATGAAAATGCACTTATAAAATTTTTGGACTCTGTTGCGCAGAGACTCAATAATGATGGTATTTTTATAGCAGACATCAACACTCGCTATGGTTTTAGTGATGTAGCTGAGGGAACTATGAGTAGTGAAAATGAGAATGAGTTCTTAAGTGTTGATGCAGAGTTTGTAAATGATGAGCTTACAACCAAGTTTACACTCTTTGAAAAACAAGAAAATGGCTCGTATGTAAAGTACCAAGACAGCATTGTTCAGTATTTTCATCCAATCAAAATTTTTCAAAAATTAAGTACTCTTAAACTTATAGAAAAACAGACCTTTTCACTTTATGACACAAAAGATAAAACACTCCTCATTTTTAAGAAGAAATAGTTATCTCTGTAATCTCGCTTGAAGCACCTAAACGCATAGGTGGGCCCCAAAATCCAGTTCCTTTATTTACATAGATTTGTAAGTCTTGCGTGTGTTGATGTAAGCCGCTAATATAGGGCTGCTGTAGAGCTACTAAAAACCTAAAAGGGTAGAGTTGTCCTCCATGTGTATGTCCACTTAAAACCAAATCTACGCCACTTGTTATCTCTTCTAAAAACTTTGGTTGATGGGCTAAAAGTATAGTTGGAGCATTTTGTGTGTTTAAAAGAGCCTTTTGAATGTCTGGTAAATGATGTCCTACTCTATAACCAAAGAGGTCATAAACTCCAGCGAGGTTAAAGCCTTGGTCTTGTTCTCCAACATAAACATTTTCATTTTCTAAAACACGTATACCTAATTTCTTTAGAGCATCTAAAATCTCTTCAATCCCATGAAAATACTCATGATTTCCCACTATAAAAAAAGTTCCATATTTAGATTGTAGATGTTTTAACTCCTCTAAGGGAGCGTGAATCTTATCTACATCCATATCTACTAAATCACCTGTTATGACAACCAAGTCAGGTTTCATGGCATTGACTCTTTTTACAATATTTTGCATAAAGGCTTTATCTATGAGCCCACCTATATGAATGTCGCTAAGTTGAACAATTTTATAGCTTTTTTTAAGACCTTTGAGTTTTATAGATACTTTTTCAATCTTTACATCTCTTGCCTCATACATAGCTCTTATACTTAGTGTTGAAGCGACTACTAAAGCAGAAACATCTAAAGATTTTTTAAAAAAGAGTCTTCGTTTTGCAGAAATAGGCGTATAGTGCAGGGCAATTCTTGAGAAATCGTAAATAATGGCTGTACAAAAGAGTAAAAACAAGATGCCAATAGGAACGCTAAAAAGAAAATAGAGCCAGTTTGGTACATCAATATAGTAACGGGAGAGAAGATAAGCAAGTATGCCAAGAAGATTGATAAAAAGAAATATTTTTAGAGCTAATTTTATCTTTTTACTGAGGTCTATTTTTGCAATAAATCTTTTTGCTATATACATATTTAAGAGTGAAAAAACTCCTAGTATGGCAACAAAAAAGAGTAAAGGATTCATAAATTATTTTTGAGAAATAAACTCTAATGCACTTTTGATTGCATTGAGATAGCTCAGTGTTTTTGCTTTGCCTTGGTAAGCGATGTCAAAGGCAGTACCGTGATCAACAGAAGTTCTAATGATTGGTAGGTTAAGTGAGATATTGACACTCTCATCAAAATAGAGAGCTTTAAGAGGTGCTAAACCTTGGTCATGATACATTGCAACAAAGTAGTTAAAGTTTTTGCGAAAATGTGGTGTAAAGGCAATGTCTGGAACGACTGGCCCTATAAATTGCTCAAAGCCAATTTTTTTATTTGCACTCTTTATGGCTTTTGTAATTATAAGCTCTTCATTTCCTAAAACACCATTGTCTCCTGCATGTGGATTCAGTCCTAAAACAGCTACTTGTGGTTTTTTTATGGAGTCGTGGAGGTCTAAGAAAAATTGCTTAAGTTTTTTATATTTTATAGAAGAAGCGACATCTTTAAGAGGAATGTGCTCTGTAAAAAGTGCAACAAACATCTCTTGGCATCCAAGCATCATAATCGCCTCTTTGTCAAAGTGATGACGAAGCAGGTCGGTGTGACCCTTATACTCTAAGCCTGCTTTCATCCACGCCTCTTTGTGAATTGGCATAGTCACAACAGCATCTGCTTTTTTTGTCTCACACAAAGCAATAGCACTCATAAACGAATCATACGCATAACGACCACTCTGCGCACTCACAATACCGGGCTCTATTGTAAAAAAACCTTTTGTTACGTGCACTTTAAAATCATCAGGAATTTCTAGGTTTAAAAGTGAAGAAGCTTGCGTGAGAAGCTCCTTGTTTATACAATAGACAGGCTTGCAAATTTTTTTAATCTCTTCGTGTGCTTTGAGAGCTATTTCAATTCCAACACCACTCAGATCACCGATGCTTATAGCTATTGTATGCATATTATTTATATACTTAAGGCTTTTGCAGCCGCAACTGCACGACCTGCATTAACTTTCCCATAGGCTCTTCTTACATCAAAAGTCTGGTTTGTTTCATTATTCTCAACATAATTGGCAAGCTCTATACCATATTCTGAGTAACTAGAAATAGCACCATGCGTAGGATTTATGCCAATTTTATCAGTAGTACTTATAAGTATGTCTCGCACTTGTTTAGGTGTAATATTAGGATTCACAGCATACATAAGTGCTACAATACCAGATACTACAGGAGCAGAGTAACTTGTTCCATTCCCAAAATTATAATTGTTATTAACAATTCTATAATTATCTTTTGAACCTTGTGGACCAGTATCGTCTGTACACAACATTCCAATAGAGTTGCTTGCATCTCCACCTGGTGCTATAACATCTACGCTAGATCCATACGTTGAGTATGGCGATAGGTCATTATATTCGGAACTTGAACCAACAGATATAACCCATTCAACTTCTGATTCGTCATTTCTAACACAAGGGTTGCTATCTTCACATACTGTCCCATCTAATGATAAGTGATCATTCCCAGAAGCGAATACAACGGTGATATTAGCATCATATAAAGATTTTAATTCAGCTACAACAGCCTCAGATACATTAAGTGTACCCCAACTACAATTAATAACTTGAGCTCCATGCTCTTTAGCATATTCAAAAGCACGAATAGTATCAATATCGCTACCTTCAGTTTGTTTAATTGTTATAAGTTTTGCTGCTGGTGCAACACCAACAGTCCCTTTTCCATTAAGAGATGCCGTTATGAAACCTGCACAATTATTACCATGTAAGGCATGATCCGGATCTGTACTTGTATTACTTACATCTGTGCTATTTGTTTCAATATTATATGCAAGGATAAGATTATCTTTGATATCTTCATGTTCAACATCAACACCATCATCATATACAGCAACTTTAACACCTTGTCCTAGTGAAAGTTTCCAGGCTTCTGTCATGTTAATATCTGCATCTGCAACTATAGGCTCATAAACATAACCATAGTCTGCAAATGCAGCTCCAAAAGTAGTGTTTTGTGCTTCATACGTGCTTGAATTAAGATGCCATTGGTATTTGTAGTATGGCTCAGAACTAGGATCAAAACTGGCTATTAGTATATCTTTCATACTCTCTTTTAGATGATTCATAGCAGTTGCTTCATCTATGTATGTAATGTTGTTCTCACTACATAAAGTTGAGATCTCAGTATCATTCATGTCAGATAGAGATTGCGTTAGCGTAAATTTTTCCTTTGTAGCTTGATTGAGTGTTAAGACTCCCGCGGTACTATTATCGTCTAAAGACTGAATAAATCTTGTAAGTTTTGTAAGATTTGCATCTGTGAAATTACTTCTGTCTAAACCAAGTAAGTCTTGTGGATAAATAATGTTATCAACGGTAGGCAATGTAGTCGCACCAAGGTACATAGAACCAATATAAAATTGTACTCGGCTACCTGCTGGACAAGTATATGCTCCACTTGGAGTTGTTACACCTCTTGTGCTACCACAGACATAATCTGCACCACTAATGTTTGCATCAACTAAAAATCCACTTACTGATCCTGCAGTTGGTGCGGGACTGCTGTCATCACTACCTCCACCACAAGCGCTGAGTAAAAAAGTTAAAGCTACGAGACTTGAAACTATTTTGATTGTATGATTACGTGTCATCTTAGTTTTCTCTCTTTTATAAAATTAGGATGTGCAAATTCAACTTTACCACTCTCATACAGTGCTCTAGAGAGTGAAAATATAGTATCAAAATTTTCAATTTTTACAATAAAAATAGTATCTGTCAATTTCGATACATTGAGTTGATTAAATTGTTTGAGTAAATCTTTACAATCGACATTAGCTTTACATTTGACTAGAATTTCATCTGTTATACCAATTTTTTGTCCACTCTGAGTTGAGAAATATTCTACCCCTGTATCAGTAGCACTTCTTGATGTAAGAACTTTTTTAAGTTCAACTAACTCGCCTCTATCATAATAACTTTCACTCGCACTAAGAAGTAATGCAAATGACAAAAATAACATTGCTTTTTTCATATTTTTTCCTTATAATTTACAAGTATACGTTCTTAATTAACAGAAAGTAATAAATTGAGAATACGATATTGTATCACATAAAAGGAGAGTTAGTAGTGAGTCTTTTCATCTCTTTAATAGCATCAGATAAACCTGTAAAAACACTTCTAGCGATGATGCTCTGTCCGATATTCAGTTCTACAATCTCTTTGATTTTCATCATTTCGTGAACATTATGGTAGTTTAGACCATGTCCTGCTGCTACTTCAAGACCGAGTTTTTTAGCATGTATGGCTGCATTTTTAATTTGTTCTATGGAGTCTTCGAGTCTTTGGCTGAGTTCATAGCGAGGCAATTCTAGCTCTTTTATAGAGTGGTTTGAGTGTGGTAGTGAGGTGTTAAGCATTGCAAAAAGGTTGGCAAAAGCTCCTGTGTGTAGCTCTACCATTTCAGCACCTAACTCTTTTGATTTTTGCATAGCTTCAAGTGTCGGATCAACAAAGAGTGAAACTGGAATGATACTATCATGCAGTTGCTCTATTGCGTAGTGAATTTCATCGTCGTATGAAAAAACATCAAGCCCACCCTCTGTAGTTACTTCTTCGCGTTTTTCAGGAACAAGCGTTGCACGATGGGGTTTCATTTCGCAAACGATGTCTAAAATAGAGCGATTGATAGAGCACTCAAGATTGACTGGAAGTTTAGAGAGTGCCATAATATTTTTTACATCAAGGTCTTGAATGTGACGTCTGTCTTCACGTAAATGAATAGTGATTTGATCTGCTCCACTTTCGCACGTAACAAAGAGTGCTTGGAGAATATCTGGGTCATTGACCTGTCTGGCTTCTCTTAAAACTGCAACATGATCTATGTTTACACCTAGCTTCATACTACTCATTAAGCACTCTTTACTATAGAGTTGTAAAAGTTGCCATACTTTTCTTCAAGCATTTCATGGTTTACAATATCGCCAATATGCACTTCAATTACTTTTGTATTTTTATAAGGTGCGTGTTTAAATATTTTTTCCATCTGCCCATTAATATATACTGGAACTATAGAAAGACCATTTGCCTTCGCAATTTTTTCTGCACCACTTTGAAATATCTGCATACCTTCACCTTTGAAGCGTTCCCCTTCTGGAAACATATAAATGTTCATATCATCTACTTTAGCAAGGGTGCTTTTAATGCTCTTAAAAAAAGTCAAAAGACCTTTTTTACTCTCTAAATCAACACTTATACAACCACTGTATTGGAAAAATTCCCCATATAGTTTAGAGTCAAACAACTCCTGTTTAGCTATCCAAGTGCCATTTTTATTATAGAGGGAAAATACATGTTCCATAACCATAATGTCTAAAAGAGAGCGATGGTTAATTGCATAGAGTATTTTATCTTCTTGAGGAAGTTGCCCAATAACTTTAATCTCAATATTTAAAAACTTCAGCACTGCATTAGAATACTCTTGTCTATCTTGAGAGAGTTGTCTATAGGCTGGTTTGAGTGTAATGAATGGATGAAAAAAAGTTTTTTTAAAAATGTTTTTATATTTGAAACCGAGTTCAATCATAAATATAAATTTACCGAGGTTTTTAAGCATAGAGTACCTTTAAATGTAAAGAAGTGATTATAACAAAAATATCCTGATTAACAAACACGGTTGCGACCACTTTTTTTAGCACTATAAAGCGCTTTATCTGCTCTATTTAAAGAGTCATGGATGGAAGTATCCTGATCATAATCAAACTCATTAACACCTATACTTACTGTAAATGTTATCTCATTAAAGCTAAGTTGCTCTATTTTTTTTCTAAGATTTTCAGCTATAGCAAACGCATTTTTTTTATCTGTATTTGTAAGAATAATAGCAAACTCTTCACCGCCCAATCTTGCGACTATATCACTTTCTCTTGTGTACTCAAGAAGCTTATCTGCTAGAAGTCTGATGACATTATCGCCAACAGCATGTCCATAATTGTCATTGATTGCTTTAAATTTATCTATATCCATCATTAGAAGACTTAGTGGAGTTTTCTTTCGTTTGCCTATAGCTGTTAAAGTTATAGCAATATCGTTAAAGTATCTTCTATTGTAGAGATCTGTGAGTGAGTCTTTATTTGCTAGCTCTTTAAGCTTTTTTTGCGCCTCTTGAAGTGCTTTTGTTTGATTGGCAAGTTTTACATGGGTCTCTATAAGTTTACTTTGTGCCTCTTTTTGAGTACTAATATCAAGAGCAAACGAGACAAGTACTTTTCTTGAGTCTTTTAATGTGATGACTTTTTCTTGAATTTGATACCATTTATTTGCCACTTCATTAAATTTTTCATACACAGCGTATTCATTATTTGCAATAAATTTAGGAGCCATTTTATTGTCATAATAGTTTTTGAGTAAAAGAGGAGCTTTACACCATAAACAAGGAGCATCTTGACCATGTATGATTTCCCAGCAGTTTGTAGCAGTCATATCAGCCATAATGTTTTTCATAGCTTGATTTGCATAAAGAACTTCATACGTTGCTAAATCAATAACAGACACTGTAAAAAGAGACGTGTCATTGAAAGTATCTAAAGAGATTAGCCTCTTTATTTCGTCACTGTTCATTTCAGTCATCTAGTAATTCATCCTCGTCATCGTTATTCATACCATTTTCACTGTAAATATTTTTTATCGCTTTTGAGAGTTTTTCTTCATTAATAGGTTTTAAAATATAGCCTTTAGCACCTGCTTTAAGTGAAGAAATCACCATGTCTTCTTGACCATGTGATGTAACCATAATAATATCTACTGTCTTGTTAAATTCTCTAATCTTCTTAACTGCTTCTATTCCATCCATATCTGGCATTGTAATATCCATAGTTATAAGATCTGGATAAAGTTCTGCACACTGCTCAACTGCTTGTGCACCACTTTTTGCTTCTCCAACAATACTATGACCCAGTGCTGTGACATATTTCTTTATATTTTTTCTAATAATTAATGAGTCATCCACAACCAAAATTTTTAACATTTTATAATTCCTTGAAATTTAATTCTTGAGCAAAGGTCTCTTTTGGACCAATAGTGGTTAGGAGCATCTCTCCAAACTCGGTTTGAATATTTGCTACTGCAATGATTGAGCTTTTTTGTTTAAAAAGTGATTTTGCTTCACATATTAGTATTGGAGGGGTTATACTTAGTGTTGTTCCATCGAGTGGATTTTTAAGAGCATTTCCAACAATTGTATTTACAAATTCGCAAGAGACACTCTCTTGAATTTCATCTTTTTCATCGTCATCTACTTCTTCACCCTCAAGAAACGCCTCTACAATCTTACCAAGAAGCGCATCATCGTAGCCAATGGTAATGAGTACTTGCACACTTCCACCTGTCCCAATCATGGCAGTATTTTTTTTAAGATCAACTTTTTGTGGACTTAAAAGTTTTACATCGTCGGATGAAACACTTATTCCTAAATCATCTTGTAAAAAATTAATGGCTCTCTGAACCAAGGGCAATAAAATTTCATTTTCAAGTTGCATTCCATTCTTTTCTTGCATCATATTTCTCCATCCATATAGTGTATATTTATCACAAATGTTGTGCCTTTATCTTCTGTCGATGTGACCTCAATTGTGCCACCGAGTTTTTCCACTTCAGCCTTGACTGCATTCATTCCTACACCTCTTCCTGAAATCTCCGAAACCTCATCTTTGGTGCTAAAACGCTCATGAAAGATGAGATTGAATATCTCTTTTTCATCCATCGTCTCTGCTTTTTCTTTTGTAATTATATTTTGTTCAATGGCTTTATGTAAAATTTTTTCTTTATTGAGCCCTGCACCATCATCCGATATAAAGATTTGTAGGGTTGTATCTTTTTTCAAAACATTACAAGATATAGTACCAATTTCATCTTTATCTTTTCTTACTCTCATCTCTGGTATTTCTATACCATGGTCCATACTATTTCTAAAAATATGCATAAGGGATTTTATAAAAGGCTTGTATCTTTCATCTATTGTAATATCTTCATCACAAATGATTTCCATAGGGTAGACTTCTTTGTTAAATCTTGATGCAAGTTGCTGCACGAGTGTAGTATTTGGTCGCAGAAGTGTTATAAGCTTCGGATTTGAAAGTTGAGAAAGCTCTGTAATGATCTCTTTAGCTTGCGTGGTTACAACATTTTCTTCTTCAAATACTGTTTTAATTTTATTTTGAATTTTTTTAATGTTGTAACAATCTATTTTTACAAAATTATGCGCATTTAAAAACTCATCACCAAGAATATTGCTAATTATTGAAAGCTCTTGTTGTAAATTTGCCTCATAGTCATAGCTCTCTAAAGCAGCTAAAAGTTTCTCATTTGTATGCTCATTATTTTGAAGAAGCGCAGATAAATCACTCTCAAGAGAATGAAGAAGTTGCACAACATTACCCATATAAAGCTGAGAAAAAGCACCTTTAAATGTGTGTATGGTTCTATAAAACTCATTTATATTGTAGAGTGAAGTTTTGTTTTTATGTATGGACTCTTTATAGGTAGCTATAAAATTTTCATACTCTCTTTTTGTATCATAAAAAGATTCACTCTCACTAATAATTTCAACAATCATCTTGAGAACTTCTTGCTCCGCTTGTACTTTTTTTTCTAGTTTTTTCTTCGCTGTGATATTTGTGATAATAAGCATTAAACTTTTGTTTTGAAGTATTTTATATCTGAGTTGGAGTGCTCTTCGGTTGAGTATGATTTCATTTGGTAAGAGTGATAAAATAGAGTTTTGGACAATGTTACTATCAATTCGACAAGCTTCTAAAATGGTATTTTTAAAAAATTTCTGTTTTGCTACTTCATTAAAGAGTAGGTCAGCAATGTTTTTACCATATAGATTTTCACCAAGAAGTTTAATACACTCTTTGGAGTACTGCTCATGTATGATTAGGTCACATCCAAAAGAGAGAAAACCTTGCCCTGCATTGTCTAGTAAGGTTGTGACTTCTGTGGTTTTTTCTTCTACTTTTTCTTCAAGATTAGAATTTAAGTCATTTATTTCTTCGTGAAGTTTCGCACTTACAGCAATGTTTTCTCTAAGTCTCTCTGCCATCACACCAAATTCATCATCTGTATTTATATTTATACTTTGTGTGTAGTCTTTTTTGCCTTGTAAAAAGAGAAAAAAGTCAGAGAGACCTTTTTCAAAAATTTTTAGAGGGTCTGTTACTAGAAGTTTTATAGCTAGAATTACAATAAAAATAATAGCAAGAGCGAGTGCTAGAATGACAAATAAAGAGATATAGATGAGTGTTTTAGCTTTGTCAATAGTTGAGTTTACACTTGAGAGAGGTTTTGCTAGAAGAATAATACCTAAATTTTTATCCTCAAAATTTGTGACTGGTGTAAAGGTATAAAAATATTTTGAACTCAATAAAAAACCATTTGCTAAGAGTTTTTTCATATCAATGTGTTTTGCATCTTCCAAAAATGTTGGATTGACAAATTTTTGAGAAATAATGTAATTGTTAAATTTTTGTTCTTTCTTAAAAAAGAAGTTTTGTCCTGTTTGAATGTTTTCTTGAACTTTTTCATCCATCAAGACTAGGTAGCCAATATTAGAAGCATTGAACTCTTTTGCAACAGAGTTAAGACCTTGAATGAACTCTAAAGAACCAAGGTGTGTGTCGTTTCCATCTACAATGGGAACAATGGCTCTTAAAAGCAATCCCTCTCGTCCTGGTTCAAAGGCAGAGACAGGCTTAAGAGTTGCATTTACAGCTACTACAGCATCTCTAAAGGAACTTAAATCATCACCATACTTATTTAGTTTCCAGCTTCGTATAAAAGAGTGATTGTCTTTTGTATGAATGTGAACTTTTATATTTTTAAACTTGGTGTACTCTTTCATATTTGCAGAGATATTTTTTAGAGAATCTATTGCAATATCTCTGTTGCCAGAAATGAGTGCTGTCTTGATTCTTTGGTCATTTGCTATAGAGATTGCATTGGTGATTCCCACTTTCATTTTTGATTGGAGGTGGGTATCAGCAGACTCTCTTAAATTCTTTTGCGTGTTTGTATAAACATCCGCTGTAATTGATTTCATATAATGAAACATTACAAAAAAGGCAAGAAGCAGTACGACAAAAGAGAGACCTATAATCGCAATATTTAACTTTGTACTTACAGAGGTAAACTTCATAAAAATCCTTGTTTAAAAACTATTTATTTGGAATGGGTACTTCTGTATCTTGGGTCTTGATAATCTGGTTTTTCACATGCAGTGAAAATCGTCATAAGTGTCATTGCCACAAGTAATGTCATTATAAATGATTTCATTGTTTCCTCCTTTTAGTTTTTTTTCAGAGACATCTCTGATTCCATAAGTCTAATTTCATCATTTGCATAGATTCTAATTTCATCGTCAGCTTTTAAATCTTGTGCTTGGAGTTTACCGTTGTATTCCATATGATGTAGGATATACTTTATGCAGTTTATACGAGCTTTTTTCTTATCATCAGAACGAATAATAATCCATGGTGCATGGTCTGTATGAGAGGCAAGAAGCATAGAGTATTTTGCTATGGTATATTTATCCCAAAGTCCCTGAGATTTTTCATCTACTGGAGAGAGTTTATACTGTTTAAGTGGATCGTTTCTACGTTTGTTAAAGCGTCTTTCTTGCTCATCTTTTGATACAGAAAAGTAGAATTTAAAAATTTTTATATTTGAATTTACAAGCATTTTTTCAAATTCTGGAACTTCATGCAAAAACTCTTTGTGCTCCTCTTGTGTACAAAAACCCATAACAGGCTCAACACCCGCACGGTTGTACCAGCTTCTGTCAAAGAGAACTATCTCTCCAGCTGAGGGAAGGTGGTGGGAGTATCTTTGAAAGTACCACTGTGATTTTTCTGTGTCACTTGGTTTATCAAGTGCAACGACTCTTGCACCACGAGGGTTAAGATGCTCAGTGATTCTTTTAATCGTACCACCTTTTCCAGCAGCATCACGACCTTCAAAAATCATAAGCACCTTTTGCCCCGTCTCTTTGATGTGGTTTTGCATCTTTAAGAGTTCTATTTGAAGTTCTTTGAGTTCACTTTCATACTGAAGAACTTCATCTTTTATCCAGACTGCAACACGTTTTTTAGCACCTTGTGCATTTCTTTTTTCTGCTTCTTTAGCATTTTCTTTAGCAGCTTTTCTTCTATCTTTATGAACAATATCTTTGAGTAAGACTTGATCCTCTAGTTCATGGTCTAACATTTTTCTTTTTGAGCTCATATACACTTCCCTATTTTCTTATTCATTATTAAATTATTATAAAGTAACAAAGATTAAAAAGAGTTTGATATAGCCATATTTATCTCACTTACCTCTGAAGTTTTTGCAAAACAACTCTTCTCGCCACATATCATAAACCCACTCTCTGTACTCTCTTTAAGATGTATAAAGGGGTAGGTGAGTTTGCTTAACTCAAAAGCCTTACTCTCTAAATTTTGTAGAGTGGCTTTTATGACTCTATCGCCTTTGAGGTAACGCAGAACTTGGGTAAGCATATAAGGGTAGTAAATAGGTCTTCGACCTAGTTCATAGGAGTTATACTCCATAGTTTTAAAAGCAAAGTGCGTATACTTTTCATCTTCAAGGAGTGTGCCTAAAGAGAGGAGCGTATCTGTAATGATACTCATAGAACTTATATATGTATTGTCGCTCATTTCAGCTTTAGTTGTAAACTCACCAACACTAAAATTCCAAACTCCTTTGTCATAAAAAAGTTCCAAAGCTTTGTTTGCAATTCTTTGTGCATGAATAAGATAGAGTTCGTTACGTGCGTATTTATATGCACTCAAAAGAGCTTGAGAAAGAAACGCATAATCTTCTAAGAAACCCTCTACTTTAGGGCTTTTGTTTGGAAGTGTTGTATGATAAAGTGTGCCATCTATAAACATTGTCTCTAAAAGTTTGTCGAGGTTTTTTATGGCTCTTTGTGTGTATTGTGAATCTATGCTTCCTAATTTAAAAAGTGCGTGTATCATCATGCTTGACCATGAAGTTTGCACTTTTTTGTCTATGAAAGGGTAGACTCTTTTTGCTCTTATTTTTTGAAGTAGAATTTTTACATCACTAAACCAAGCTGGAATTTCACTCTCAAAATGGATGATGTTTTTCCCCTCAAAATTACCATTACGTGCGATATTCATTTGCCCTAACATAAACTCTATATTTTCATACCCATTTTCTCTCAAAGTCGTGTAGACTTCTTCATAGTCATAGACAAAGTATGTTCCCTCTTCGCCCTCACTATCTGCATCACTTGCGCTGTAAAAGAGTGCATCTTCACTCATATAATTGTGCCAAAAATCCGCACACTCTTTAGCGATTTTAAGGTAGCTTGTATGTCCGTATGTAAGATACGCATCACAGTACACGTAACAGAGTTGTGCGTTGTCATAAAGCATCTTCTCAAAGTGAGGCACAAGCCACTTTTCATCGACACTGTAACGACAAAATCCACCATCTACAAGGTCATACATTCCACCTTTGCACATAGAGTTTAAACTATGCTCGACCATCGCTTTTGCAGAAGTATCCTCGTAGAGTCTGTCTATAGTTAGAAGTGTGTTGAGTGTTGAAGCGTGTGGAAATTTTGGAGCTACAGAGAAACCTCCGTGTTTTGTGTCATAGTTGTTTTTAGCTTGGAGCATGAAGTTTTTTGCAAATTCTTCTTTTAAAACAGTAGCCTCTTTTGGATGAGTGACTTGATTTAAAAAGCCTGCTATCTCATCTGCATTTTGAAAAAGTTTTGGGTCATACTCAGCTACTTTAGCTGCAATGAGCGTTGTCAAATCTTTAAAACCCATTCCCTCCATGCTCCCATCTCTGGATTCTGGTGGAATGTAGGTCGCTGCGAAAAATGGTTTGTTTTGTGGTGTACAGAAAATGGATGTCGGCCAACCACCTGAGCGGCGATTTAGAAGTAGATGCACCTCTTGGTAAAACTTGTCAATGTCAGGTCTCTCTTCTCGGTCAACTTTTATAGCTATAAAGCCCTCGTTTAAAATAGAAGCACACTCCTCATTTTCAAATACAGTCTCTTCCATCACATGACACCAGTGACAAGAAGAGTAACCTATACTTATAAATATTGCTTTGTTTTCGGCTTCTGCTTTGGCAAATGCTTCATCACACCAAGGCCACCAATCAACTGGATTGTTTTTGTGTTGTTGTAGGTAAGGGCTATCTTCTTTTTCTAATCTATTTGCCATGGTAATTCTCTGTAATGAAATTTATTTAATAGTTTGTAGAGTAGGGGAATGTTGATGAGAAATCGCTTAATTTTTTTTTGTAAGTATTATTTCACAATTTGATTGTTCTGTAAAAATTCTTTGTGTATATTCCAAAAAGATTTAAAAGTATGGCTTATAGAGAAGTTTTGCATATATTCAAAACTGTTATTGCCCAGCGTTTTTCTTAACTCTTTGGATTCTACAAGTTTATGAATGGCATCTAACCAGAGA
>JBFHKA010000044.1:0-22833 GCA_041595535.1 Sulfurimonas sp.
CATAACACTAAATATAATACGCACGTAACACTAAATATAATACGCACGTAACACTAAATATAATACGCACGTAACACTAAATATAATACGCACGTAACACTAAATATAATACGCACGTAACACTAAATATATACCATATTCTCAGCTAATTTAATTTGTATTTTTATAGCTCTTGCGCTAAAATATTTTTTGAATTACATAGTTATATTTAGAAAGGATGAAAATGTTTATAGTGTCATTGAGTTATATATGTGAGTTAGAAGAAATAGATAAAATATTACCTGAGCATGTAGAATATTTAAAAAATCAATATGAGAAAGGTAGCTTTATTGCATCAGGGCGAAAAGTACCAAGAACTGGTGGAATCATATTGTCAAAATTAGATAGTTTAGAAAAATTAGAAGAGGTTTTAGATCAAGACCCATTTAAAATAAATAATTTAGCAAAATACGAAATTCAAGAATTTGTACCAAGTATGACATCAAAAGAGTTTTCAAATTTGAAGGAATGATACATCATAAAACGAGAAAATATAATACGCACGTAACACCAAAAAGAGTCTATAGAAGTTAAAATGCTATACTTCTATACTTCAATTGTTGAGAGGCTCAATGCGCTTTTTATTATTTTTTATATTCTTAATTCAATTGAGCTATGCAAATCTTATAGTGGTTGATAATCAACAAAAAACTGAACATTTTACTTTAGAGTATTTAATAGACACAACGAATAAACTTACTATTAGTGAAGTTGCTAAGTTGCCTTTTAGCAAAGAGATTCCAAGTCAATTTACATTAGGCTATACAGATGCACCTGTTTGGTTCAAATTGCACATACAAAATGAATCTCAGCAAGAAGATTTAATATTGGATTTTACAGAAGTATGGTTTAGTGAATTTAATTTATATACACCTACTACGGATGGGTTTAAAGAGCAAAAAGATGGTTATTTAGCACCATTAAATAGAGTAAATGATTTTGACTTTTCACCATCTTTTCATATTCAAATACTGCCTCATGAAAGCAAAACATATTATATAAAAGCCACTGCACCTATGGCGACCTTTGGGGAGTTCATTATATACTCCAATTATGATACTTATGTGAAAGATAAAATGCTTGAAACTGCCTTATACATGATATATGTCGGCGGTGCTTTGATAGTTATATTACTAAATTTCTTTCTTTTTATTACGCTCAAAGAGAAAATTTATCTCTATTATAGTCTTTATGTAGGTAGTATGTTTATTTTTATAACTGCACAGGGAGGGTTTGTCAGCCACATTCTTCCATTCAACTATGAAGATTTTCAAGTTTTTACACTTACTGGAGCACTCTTTTTAATTTTATTTTCCCAAGAGCTATTGTCAACAAAAGAGTACAGACCTCGAATGCACACATTTCTAAATATATTTTTAGTTATATTTGTACTGTTTATCCCTCTATTTTTTGTAGATTTAACTTTTTGGTTCAATGTTTTTAACAATATTGTTGTTATTGTTTTTTCTACATTAATATATATTGCCATCTCCTTATGGAGAGCACATAATAATATGGCTAAATATTATCTGTTTGTTATGCTTATATATATTGGTTCATTAGCTGTTTTTGCTCTTGTTGCAGAAGGAATACTTCAAAACAGTAATCTTTCAAGATACCTCTACTTATATGCTTCGTTTTTTGAAATAACTTTTTTTGCACTCATTCTAGCTAATAAATATAACATTACTAAAAAAGAACTCTTGGAAAAAACACTTCATCATGAAGAAGTACTCAAACAAGAGGTTTTAGCTAGGACGATTGAACTCAAAAAAGCGCAAGATAAATTAAAAGAGTTAACTATACGAGATACTCTTACTGGACTTTATAATAGAAGATATTTAGACGAAATAGCTTCAAGAACCTTAGCTTATGTCTCAAGAGAGAAACAGAACATATCAATTCTTATGATTGATATAGATTACTTTAAAGATGTGAATGATAACTATGGTCACTTAGTCGGTGATAAAATTTTGGTTGATGTCTCAAGTATATTACAAAAACTCTCAAGAGCAAATGATATTGTTATTCGATATGGCGGTGAGGAGTTTATTGGTATATTATCAAATTCTAATCTACAAGAAGCAACTGCTATTGCACAAAGAATACGAACATCAATAGAAGCCAGTAGCAGTAAAATAAACGAAACTGAGGTGTTGAGCATTACAGTAAGTGTAGGCATATCTAGTGTGCAAGAGTATGATAGTAGTATCTATGATGCTATCAATCGTGCAGATATTGCACTCTATAGTGCAAAACAAAATGGTAGAAATCAAGTATGTGTTAACTAAACCACGATTAGTTGAGACCGTCTAGAGTTTGATTCCAAATTTTCCAAGAATAAATATTACACTGTAATATGCTGCAATAGTTAGAGCAGTAGATATGAATATACTTGGATAAAAACTCAATCCTTTCTTTATCAAGAATGGAAAAGTTATAAACAGTGTGATAGATGGAGCAATAAGCCATACTATCCTTTGTGAAAACTCAACTGCACTTTGAGGGTTTTGAGTGTCAATATACATCCAAATCATAGCTAAAATTGATACTAATGGTATTGCGGCAAGTAAAGCACCTGCAAGACTATATCGTTTCCCTATTTCAGAGATAAGTACTATAAGCAATGCAGTAATTATAAGTTTTAAAATGTAATAAACCAATTGAGTCCTTTAAATAATTGGTAGTATTATATAGCAAATCTATTTTATATAAATTACCATTTATGTCATATACAAGAACAGTTTGTAGAACTTTTTTACTAAACCTTTGCTTACTCCTAATATAACATAGTTTGAGGTATGCTTTAAACACCCGTTTTTACTATTAAGTCAATAGCTCCATTACAAAGATTGCAAGTACCGTCAAATAAAATGATTTTAGATTTTTGAATACTCACATCCCTTAAACAAGCCAATCATAATATTATAATTCAATCTTTTTTTTACTATTTTTTTTTCCAATGTAATAATTGTATATACCATACAGACTGATTAAAACCCAAAATACTTCTATAATAAACGAGGCCATGTTCCAGTGATATATTAATGAATATACAATCATTAGTGATGAAAAAGTATTTAATACTGAAAATAATAGATCGTGGCTTGATAATGTTTTTGTTTGCAACAAGAAATAAGTTACAACAACCATAACAGCTCCTATTCCACCAATTGCATCACTGATATTTGCTGTGTTAAATATTATAGAGTCCATGCCACCAACTTCTTCACACTATCTAAAATAAGTGAAAATTTAAACTTTATTTTACAATTCACATCAACCATTCTCTATTGTGCAGCTCTATTTTTTGCTAAGACCTCTTTTATATTTGCCTCAAATTTAGTTCTATCTTTTGTTACATAAAACATGAAGACACCAAGTATCACAATTATAGCTGGAACCAGTTCATTGTTCTCTGCCCCTGCTAAAGCTGTAAAACAAAAGAGAGATGCAATAACAGCTACAATGATTTGTGCGATAGCTTTATGTGCAAATCCATTTCTAAGCATTAAGACAGCAGAATAAAAATATGGAATAATTGTAAAAAGGACAGTTACAGAGACTATTTCTCCAAATATATCTTGCGTATCCATTCCGTTTGAAAATACCATAAGGGTCAGCATTAATACTGTTAAAAAACCAGATGTGATTAACAAACCTTTTACAGGAATATTTTTATCATTTCGATGAGAGAAAACTTCAGGTAGTGTTCCATCTTGTGCTGATCTCGATGCTGCCTCTGCAACCATCATAATCCAAGATGAAAGAGATGTTAAACATGCAAAAGCAATTATCGCAGATACAACAGGAGAAGCCCATGCTCCAAACATATGTGCATTTGCCATGGAAAATGGTGCTCCAGAGGCTGCTACTTCATGTGCTGGAAACATTCCAATTATAGTAGTGCTTGAAGCTGCATAAACAAGAGCAGCGAGTGATGTTCCTATAATTGTAGCTAGTGGTATATTGCGTTTTGGATTTTCAACTAATCCAGCACTGACAGAAGCACTCTCAACACCAATAAAACTCCAGATACAAAGAACGATAGCCGCCATAATAGCATGATAATCAGATGAACCTTGAACATTCCAGTTTTGCATAAAAATATCTGGTTCAAAATAGAACCATCCAATAGTAGAAGTTAAAAGTACAGGAATAAGTAGTAATACAACTCCAACAGCAACAATTTTTCCAATCCAGTGCGCACCCAAAAGATTCATAGCGGTAAATGTCCAAATAACACCTATAGTAGCAAGACCAGCAGGGATAGGTTCTATAAGAATTGGAAAAAATACAGATAGATAAGCAATAGCCGTCAAAGCAATAGCTAAATTACCAATCCAACCTGCGTGATAGTAAAGAAGACCTGCTTGATAACTAAAGATAGGTGCAATTTCACCTGCATATGCTACAGGACCTCCCTCTTGTGGATCATCAGTTCCTAGCTTTGCAAAAACATAAGCCAATGACAAAGCACCTAATGCAGCAAATAACCATGCCCATATAGAGATTGAACCGATTTTTGCTAAGTTTGATGGTAACAGTGCAATACCTGAACCCATCATGTTTCCAGCTACTATCGCTATACTACCGAAGAGTCCAATTTTTTTAATTTCTGCAGATGCCATTAATTACTCCCTTTTATACAATATACTTGAAAGTACTTTTTGCCATCTCTCTCAACTCTTTCTATTCCATGTATATCACTCTCGTTACCAGGAAACTCATTTTCAAAACGCTCTCTAAGTTTTAGGTAGTTATATATATCTTTTGCCTTCTCGTTTAGAACCTCTCCTCCCATAAGGATTGGAATTCCTGGTGGGTAAGGAACTACCATAACAGCTGGAACACGATTCATTAAATTTTCTAGTAAGACATATTCAACATTACCCTTAACAACTGTATGATATGCGTCTGATGGCTTCATCACTTGATCAGGTATTACTTGAAAAGCTTTTTGCATCATGTCTAAAATTTTATGCTCTTTAAAAAATTTGTGTATCTCATCACAATAGTCTTTTAAGCCTAACTCACCATAGCGCTCAAAATTTTCTTTGACTAATGAAGGAAAAACTTTATCTAAAGCTATGTTTTGATCATAGAGTCTTTTAAACTTAAGTAGTTGAGTAATTAAATCACCCTGTTTACCTCTGGTTGTACCAAGAGAGTTTAATAGTAAAAAGGAGTAGTAGTCAGATTTTTCACATACTATGCCATTATTAATTAGATAGTTTGTTACAACAGAAGCTGGAATACCATTTTCTTGCAACTCTCCTTTGTCATCAATACCAGGCATAGTAAAAGTTAATTTAATTGGATCAAGCATAACATAGTCTTCTTCAATATTTTCAAAGCCATGCCAATTGTTTTTGTCACTCATAATCCAGTACTTCTGATGAGAAGCTAACTCTTTTGTATCTATCTCTTCAAAATTAAGCTCTTTGTTTTGAACCATTAATTGTTTTGGTTGCCACATGTCAAAAAACCAATCTTTTGAATCTTTATTTTTAATATCTTTTTTTAGTTGTACAATTTTTTTTCTCAAATCAATTGCACCTTCGATAATATCATCCATCATCACTTCACCATTATCGTCCATCATTTTTGTTGCAACATCAAGTGAAGCTATCATGTTATACTGAGGAGAAGTAGAACCATGCATCATATAGGACTCATTAAATTGATCATGAATGATTTTTCGCTGTGTTCCATGTTTAATATGAATCATTGAAGATTGTGAAAATGCCGTTAATAGTTTATGCGTAGATTGTGATACAAATATAGGCGGATGCGCTGATGAAAGTGTTTCATCAGCCATTCCATAAAAGTTATGATAAATTGGGTGGAATCTTGCATAAGCATACCAAGCTTCATCAAAATGTATATTTTCAACATTTTTCTTTAACTCTTTTGCAATTTTAACTGCATTGTAACATACCCCGTCATAAGTAGAATTTGTAAGTGCTGACATCTTAACTTCTGTATTTTTAAGGTTATTAGGAATTAGTTTATTGCTTTTAATTTGAGAAGATATAAACTCTTTTGAAAATTCAGAAAGCCTAACTGGCCCAATAATTCCAATATGATTTCGTCTAGGAATCATGTAAATTGGGTAGGCTTCTGTGATTACCATAGAATGGTTTAATGATTTATGACAATTTCTATCAACAAAAGCAATATCATCACGACTTACTTGGCTGCGCCAGATAATTTGATTACAGCTTGAAGTACCATTTAAAACATAAAAGGTCATATCTGAACCAAAAACTCTTGCTGAATTTTTCTCTGCATCTCCAGTTGCACCAGAATGGTCAAGAAGTGATCCAAGTTCAGGAACTGAGATAGAGAGGTCAGACCTTAAAGTGTTTTCACCAAAGAACTTATAAAGTCCAACACCTGCAGGACTCCTTAAAAAACCTTCTCCTCCCATGTGCCCTGGAGTATGCCAAGCATACTTATATTCACTACAATATTTAACTAACTCTTTAAAAAACACTGGATAGATAGTCTCAATGTACTCATTCGCTTTTATGTTTATTCGACCTGCTAAAAACTCAATACTATCAGAGATAAGCCAAAGGTAACCATCTATATTTTTTAAAATATCTAAATGAATAGTCGCCATTTCTGCTCTATCAGTAACTAACATTATAGGGATTTTTGAATTTCTTCTTCTTACATCTTGCACTAAAGTATTTGCACTTTCGTGTTGCGGATTTTTAATATCCCAATCAATTACAAGGCAACTTAAATCTTGCCTACTTTTAGCAATTTCATAAGCATCATCAAAATTATGAGAAATAATAGTATGAATTCCATGAGACTCTTTTAGCAACTTTATAATTTGATTTAACCTAAAAGCTTTATCACTCTCTTCGTTTAATATATCTGAAACAACTAAAACATGCCAAGTGCTATGATTAGAACTATTTGAATATTGTAAACTCATTGACTACTCCTAAATATTTTATTTTTACATTAATATCATACCTTAAATTAAAAAGTATATTTTAATATAGTTCTAAAAAGTAAATTTTCATCACCATGTTCTAGTCGTCGTTGTGCTACTTTAACTACAAAAGATAATGTTTTTTGATATGTATATGTTACATCTACTTCATAGGCATTCATATAACTATCCCCATTAACACTATCTCCAACAAGACCACCTTTTGTATAGTCACTATTTAAGTCGTAGTAAGCATATGCGCCTGAGATATTAAAAGAATTTTTATCATTCCCCAAATTAAAAGATGGCAAGAATGCAAATATATTCGCATCTCTTAATGAAGCATCAAAATAGCTCACCATTCCTACATTGGCAAATTCTGGGTATCCTCCATGAGATCCAAAGAAATGTAAAGAGCCTGTATCACTAACACCTGTATAAGCGAGTTCTAGATTCCATTTATCAGAAAATAATTCTGTTTTTGCACTGTATGTTGCATAATCAACTACTGCTAGAGTATTAGGATTGTTTTTTAAATCTCCTATACCATCATATTTAATATATTGTCCTGCAATAAGTAATTTTTTATCCGTTAAGGGGAATATATAATCAACTTGAGTAAAAATAGAGTTATATGCATCCAAGAGCATATGATCATAAAGTTGCAATTTTAGATTATCATTATTAAATTCAGCACCTATGTATGCGTACCCAGAATCATCTACATTAAAATCATCTACAATATTAAACCAAGAATCAGAACCAGTATCTGCTCTATGAACAGTTGCTTGTTTTGTCATAGAGTTGAAAGTGCCACCATCATAGTCACTGTCCCAAGCACCGCTCATGTCAGAGATATAGCCAGCTCTAAAAATATAGTTTTCTAACTCTTGCACATCTACATGTATCCCTTGAAAAGTATTTGATAAAACAAAATAGTCATCTGAGCTAATAAGTGGAGTTTCAAGCTCAAACCTACCAACCTCAATGAAACTTTTGGAGTAAGTATAATTTAAATAAGCTTGCTGAAGTAAACTAAAATTATTTTTATCTTTATTAAAAATATCTGCCATATCTCTTTTCTTTAGGCTTTTGTCATAATTTAAAAGACCTAAATCTTGTACAGTTCCAAAAGCAATACCACCCGTTAGTCCATCGACTATCTCTTGCTCATATTTTAGTTTTAAACTTGTAGCAAAAGCTTCTGCATCTGGATAACCTTTATCATATGTATAGTTTATGTATACTGCTCTAATATCAGCTGAGAGATTTTTTGTGTAATCTACTTCTGCATTTAAAAGTAAAGCAGAAGTAAATAATAGTGTAGTTATTTTTTTCATAATTGTAAATTGTATCATTTTATATAATATTCTTCGATAAACATATTAGTTACTTAAACAAGAATAGACAAATCTAATATTTTTATTTTTGGAACTGTCTAGTTTATAGGGGACATTCCACGATACTTTTTCTGCAATAAATAACGCACATAAATTATTGAGTTTGTTTCACCCACCCTAAATTTATCAATTCCTCTTTTCTTTTTGCATGTCCGTATCTAAGGATGTCAACAAATTCAACCTGATCTTTATGATACCATCTCATCTCGCTATCACCCTTTACTTTCTTATACCCTGTATGGTAAAAAGGGATACTTCCTAGACTTTCGATGATATCAAAATACTCCGGCAACACATTAATGTACTTGAGCGCAATATCATTACAAACAGCTCTAAACTCTTTAAAATCAACATTGAGTATTTTACATACATCTTTAAAGTCATTAGGTCTAATCTGTTTTTGCTTTCCGTTAAGCGTAAGATGTGTTTCGTAGCCTTTTGATGAACTATAAAAAGGTGTAGAGCATATATCATAAAGAGGTGCAAACAACACTTTATGTTCATCAAGGATTAATGAAAGGTTTTTAGTATGCATATCTTCGTGAACAATCATGATGGAATAAAAGTAATGCTTCAAAAGCTCCATCCTTTCTATTGGAGATATGAGCTCTTTTGCAATGCGTTTAAACATTTGCTCTGTCGTCGTTTTATATTTACTTTCGCTTCTTAGCCCTAAGTATGTTGCAAATGTCGCTTTGGCAAATCTATTCCCGTTAAGTCTGTCAAATCGCTTAACAATATAATGAAACTCTTTATCAGTCTCTCTTTTTATAAGTGCTGTATATGGCACTCTAAAACCCAACTCATTTTTTGCAAATGACATGAACAGATGCTCATTAATAGCAAGATGGGGATAGTAATGCTCAGTAGTAGGATCGGCTTTAATCTTACTATATGGCTTAAGTATATAGTTATTCGCGTTTTTATCAGACAATATTTCATTGTTGTCAAAATCTATATCGATGAATTTTTTGTATTGATACCCGCTAATACCCTCTACTCTTGTAGATTTTAGAGATGACAGGTCTTCATTCTCAGGAAACAAGTCTTCCTCACTAAAGTGCATTTTAAAGCCGTGTAAAATATTTATTTTGTCATTACTGTATAAAATTTCATTTAAAGAATTGAGATACCCATGTACTTTTTTCCCTTTAATGTAACACTCTTCTTTGGATTTGGAAAAACAAATATCTCCGATTGATTCTTCAATTAATGCCAATAATTCAAATTCATCCGCTTCTTTATGTGTAATCTCTATAATCTCTCTATTTATCCCCTCTTGCAAGTTGTCTTCAAAAACCGGAGGAATTTCATTAAAATCAAACGGTTCAACCTGTAAAGGAAGTGTAGGCAACGCTACATTATAGTTGATAAGATAATCGGTATCATAATAGAATCTATATATATCATTTACTTTGAAAAAAAGTCCTATAATAATTGAATCTTTATACACATAAAGAAATTTAGAACTTGGATAGCTTCTTTGAATATCTTCTAATATATATTCGGTGCTAGATGCAGAACCTCTAGTGTCTCCTCTTTGGGAATTAAGAATAGATTTTATTTCATTTTGGAAGGATCTAGCGGTTAATTTATGCCTCGAAAGCTTAATCATGATATCTTTTAAGCTTACATAGCTATTTTCTTCCTTTAAAGCTTTTAAAATATCTATTTGTAGTACATTTATAGGCATATTGAATCCTTTAAGCTTATTGCGAAGTAGCATAAGTTTATTTTTATATTATAACTAAAAAACAGTGATTTTTATGTATCTATCTGAAATTTATATTAATCTACTTCGTGATAAGCTTAAGAGATAAATCTTAACATTTCAATCCCTTAAACGAGGTGATTTTTTTCTTTCAGCTATCAACGTACCAATATTTAAGCCGATGTGTGGAATGTCACTTGTCAAATCGACACTTATTAATTCAGGAATCTCGCAATTTTGGAATATACCCCAAAAGGTCTTATTTTTGGAACACGAAGCACTCATATTAGTTTTTCGTGTTCCACAAAGTGTTCAAAAAGTTAAAACTGCACAGTTTTATAAACCCTAGGGATTTTTTTCAACTTTTTTTGCATCATTATTAAAATCACTATTAAGATTAGTATGTTCAAATAATGGAGTATGTATAAGATGCATCCCAAAATTAAAGATAGGCATAATTT
The DNA here is from genome assembly GCA_041595535.1 of Sulfurimonas sp. Classification (GTDB taxonomy): domain Bacteria; phylum Campylobacterota; class Campylobacteria; order Campylobacterales; family Sulfurimonadaceae; genus Sulfurimonas. The sequence goes on from JBFHKA010000044.1 coordinate 10,564, forward strand.
TCAAACGACCATGATTGAGTTTCATATCAAACAAATGCCCTCCTTTTTTATATTCACTATCAATAAAATGAAAATGAAAACCAGGAAGATTAATACTTTTCATGTATTGAGGAAACCAAAATCCAACCATTGTTCCCTTTATAGTATCTAAGGTGTATTTTGTTTGAACTTGAGAAATTGTTTGACTGAGTGGTTTATGTCCTTTTGGTTGAGGATGTTCTGAGCGTAAATCCACTTGTGAAAAATCACCATCAATTAATATAGCATAAATGATATTTTCAGATTCAAATTTGCTTGTGATATATTTTTTCAATGAATCTACATCGCTAAATGATGCAATGTCATCTTGCATCTCTTCTTTAAAATGGGTAACAACAGAAAATGGTGATTTCATTTTAGGTGAAATAGTGTGTGCGTTTCCATCAGCATCAATCCTATAATAATTACCATTTAATGCTATCATCTCTCCATTAACAGCATCAAAAGTACCTAGACCAAAATCTCCATAATACGTCAACTCTTCAAAAAAAATATCACCCTCATATACACCTGCAAGCAAAGAATTAATGGTACCTACTTGATAGAGCATACTAGGAGATGTTAGCTTTTTTTTCATTTGTTAAGCGATATCCATATCTAAAAGGTTTCCTAACTGTCTCGCTTTTTGTGCTACAGCCTGCATACTAAACAGCTCTTCAAGCATGATAAGTAGCTCATTTTTTGCATTTCCTGCGAAGGAGTTGTCTAAAAATAGGTTGATTCCTTTTCCTGCATGTTCTACAAGTGGAATGATTTTTATACCCGTAATCTCTGACATAAAATGTGACTCATCGCCCTCTTCGTAGGCATGGAGTAGAATCGAGCGAGAAAAATTGTTGAGTATGTGGTAGTAGATGTGTAAAAACTCTATCTCAAGCACCTCTAAACCATAAAGATGTGTAGCTATTTTCCACTCGTGAGAGGCTATTTCATGAACTTTCTCAGGTTTTACGGTGATGCCTATCTCTTCTTTTACTTCACGCACAAGTGCATCTAAAAGCTCTTCGCCCTCATCGACTGTTCCACCAGGAAAACCCATTCTGCCATCCCAACGGTCTATCATTATGATGGCTGGGCATTTCATGTTTTTTATATCGCCGTTGAAGTATTTCCATGGAGATATTTCTCTCACATAGATGGCTAAAAATACCGCGTTCTTCTTTTCTCTGTAAAAATCCCCAAATGCTACTCTTTTCATTACTCTCTTACCATTTTTACTAAAATCTTTTTGTTATAGTACAGTAGAGATACTTAGATTACTGATGTTCTAGTAAGTATGCTTTACATTTCTCTGCAGGAAGTGGTTTTGAGAAGTAGTAACCTTGTATGATTTTGCATCCTTGTTTGAGTAAACAATCCACTTGTTCTTTACTCTCCACACCCTCTGCAATAACATCAAGTTTAAGATTTTCTGCAAGCGAAATGATGATTTTCACTATTGCTCTATCCTCTTCACTTTGCATCATATCTACAACAAAACTTCTATCTATTTTGAGGCTATCTACAGGTAATTCTTTTAAGTAAGATAAAGAGGAGTACCCTGTACCAAAATCATCTACAGAAATTTGAATGCCCAAACTTTTAATATGATCTAAAACTTTAATGGCTCGTATTGGATTTCTCATAATATGACTCTCAGTTACCTCTAGTTCCAAATACTTTGTATTGAATCCTATCTCTTCAATGGTCTCTTCAAGCTCTTTTGTAGACTCTTCAGACTCAAGCTGTCTTGCTGAAAGATTCAAGGAGAGACGACCAGTTTCAACTCCTTCATCTCTCCACTCTTGTATCTCTCTCAAAGTATTTCGCATCATGTAAGCATCTATATCTATAATGAGCCCAACCTCTTCTGCAAACGGAATGAAGTCATTAGGATAGATTAAACCTTTTGTAGGATGATTCCAACGTATAAGCGCCTCTAAGCCAACAACTTTTAAAGTCTGTGCATCTATTTTTGGTTGGTAGTAGGCTTCAAACTCTTTTCTCTCTAAAGCCTGTCGAATATCTTTTTGAAGTGCCACTCTCTCCATTGCAATATCGGTCATGCTCACATTATAAAATTGATAATTGTTTTTTCCTCTCTCTTTTGCTCTATACATCGCCGTATCTGAATTGCGTAACAAGATATTTGCATTTTCACCATCTTGTGGATAGCAGCTTATGCCTATACTGAAGCTAACAAATAACTCTAAATTTTTCACTATACATGGTTTTTGCATTATAGTTAGTATATTGTTTGAGATTTTTATAACATTTTCATTAGAGATATTTTGTAGCAAAATAGTAAACTCATCTCCACCAAGCCTTGCGATAGTATCCTCTTCTCTTACACACTCTTGAAGTCTTGTTGTAACTACTTGAAGAAGTTTATCGCCTGTTTCATGCCCATAAGTATCGTTAATCTCTTTAAAACGGTCAAGATCTAAAAAAAGAACTGCCATCTTCTCATTTTCACGTTTTGCATGTTTTATAGCCTGTTCCAATCTATCAAAAAAGAGGAGTCTGTTTGGGAGATTTGTTAAAGAGTCGTGATGTGCAATATGTCGAAGCTCTTCACTTTGAACCTTTAATGCCTGTGTTTTATGTTCTACCTGTTCTTCAAGTTTTTCTTTTTGTTCTTCTATAAATTTTTTATAATTAATTGCATAGAGATAGAATAAAAATCCTGTAATAACTGCTAATCCAAACAAAAGCCCTATAATAATTCTATTTCTATTTTGAATAATATCTTCTATGTTAATTTTATTTAAATCTTGTGCAATAATAAAGTAACTCATATCTTGACCATTAATGTCAGAGAGTTTATACAAAGAGAACAAAAGTGAATTATTCACATCAACTTTATACGAATCTATATTTAAAAAACTACTCACAGAATTTTCTTGAACTATTTTTACAAGCTTTGAGTCGGTTTGGAGTGAAGCAACATAAAAATCTTCAATAAAACTATTTGTATATGCTTGTGAAAGCTGTTTTTTGTAAGCACCATCTACGACAATTAAAGTCTTATAATTACTCTCCTGCATCTTTTGAACTATGGAGTCAAACTTAGCCAAAGTCTCCACTATACCTACAAATTTGCTCCCCTCATAAATGGGAACCATAGTTTTAAAAGTCATGTCGTACTTACCAGTACTTATAGATGAAAGAATCTCTGGGTGCTCTATCATCTTTTTGACATCCGCTCTTGCATCTGTAAGTATATCACCTGTTTTATCTGTCCAGCTTCTATAGATACTTTTGCCTTGGTTATCTAGTATTTGAAGCCAAATATTTTTTAAAGAAGTATTTTCTTGTAATATTTTTGAGTAGTGGTTTAATTCTAAATTATCAGATTTTTTATTTCGAAGAAGCGTTTTTAAAGAGGGGTTTTGAGCGAGTGATATGCCAACAAGTAAAACAGCTTCTTGCTTGTCTTTAATCAGAGTCATAAGTTCTCTCTTCATATTTAAAGCAGTCACTTTATACCTGTTTTGCATAAGTATTTCTACATTATGTTGTGTATAAATATACCCCATGCAAAAATATAAAAATAGAAACAAAAAACCTATGAGGGTAATACGCATATTAATTCTAATATTATAAAATAGCATTAATATGGAGCCTCCTATTATAAATTTTATTTATACCTATCAAGTTAAGTAATCATACCATTAAATGCGTAATTCCTTACTTACAGATTGCTCTTTGGTGAAAATAGCTAAAATACAGTTAAACAAAAAGAGGAGTTATATCTTCATTATGATGTTAGTCACTAGACGAAACTTTTTAAAATTAGGTTTTTTATCTTCTGCTGTTTTTGTTATGAGTGGTTGTGAGCTTTTTAGTGTTACTACACCTTTGCACACCATACGAGTACTACAAAACGACCTTTTTCCAAAAGCACAAGAGTTACATATTGAGACTGCAAACTACATACATCTTCTGCTTAAGAGTCGCTATATAAGTGATGCAGATAAAAAGTTTTTAAAAAATGGTGTGAAATGGCTTAATGAAACTTCGGTAGAAATGTACAAAGACACCTACACAAAACTCACTTTCACACAACGACAAAATGTACTCCAAACAATTTCGCAAACCAAATGGGGAGATAGCTGGCTTTATAACATGATGACGTATATTTTTGAAGCGATGTTTGGTGATCCAATCTATGGGGGAAATACCCATGAAGCTGGTTGGAAATGGCTTGCATTTGAAGGTGGAAAACCTCGCCCTACAAAGGCGTATGTATGATTTATGATGTCTGTATAATCGGTAGTGGCGCAGGTGGAGCACCTATAGCGTATGAACTCTCAAAGGCGGGGTACAATGTAGTTGTCCTTGAAAAAGGAGAAAACTACACTGAGAGTGATTTTAATAAAGACGAGCTGGCTGTCTCACGTAGAGATATGTTCACACCTCCTCTAAGTGAACAAAAACATATCATAAATGAGTATGCACCCGATGGTACTTTTACCCGTTATGATGGACAAGAATCAGGTTGGAACTTCTGGAATGGCTCTATGGTCGGTGGCTCATCGAATTTAATGAGCGGGTACTTTCATAGAATGAAACCAAATGATTTTAAACTCAAATCTGTTTATGGAACTATTGAAGGTGCAAATGTCATTGACTGGGCTATAAGCTATGAAGAGCTTGAACCTTACTACGAAAAAGTGGAGCGTCTCATTGGTGTAAGTGGAAAAGTCGTTGCACATAAACACCTCGAACCTCGTTCAACTTCTGATTTTCCATACCCTCCACTTTTAACTAACAAAGTTAGCAACTGGTTTGACATTACGTGCAAAAAGTTAAACTACGAGTCTATCCCCACACCAAGGGCAATTTTAAGCAAAAGTACACTCGCACGTAACGCCTGCTATTACTCAAATTTTTGTGGAAGTTATGGATGTGCAAGTGGAGCAAAAGGGAGTGCGAGAGCTGCACTCCTACAAAGATGTGAAGCGAAAATTATCACCGATGCTTTTGTCTATAAACTAGAAAGCCATAATGGCAAAGTCACAAAAGCACACTACTACACAAAGCATAAACTTGCACACAAAATACGTGCAAAGATCTTCATAGTTGCAGCACAAGCCATAGAAACCTCACGTCTTTTACTCAACTCTAAAAGTGAAGCGTTCCCAACTGGTTTGGCAAACTCAAGTGGCGAAGTAGGAAAAAACCTCATTTTCTCTGGTGGTGGTAGTGGAAGTGGTAGATTTATCTTTGAAAATTTAACACAAGTACAACAAAAAGAGTTGATGGAAGTCGGTCTCTTTTTTAACCGAAGTTTGCAAGATTGGTATGAGTTTGAAACGGAAGGAAAAAAACAAAAAGGGGGAACTATAGATTTTCTTTTTGAGCATCAAAACCTCATCTCACGTGTCAATCGTGAACTCTATGATGAAGAGGGAAATTTGATGTGGGGTGAAGCATTAGCAAACAAAATCCACAAACGTCTCACAACTTCAAGAGTGCTCACTTTTGAAGTCTTCAATGATTGGCTTCCAACAGACAACTGCAATGTAGAAGTCGATAAAAATGTTGTGGATGTCTACAATGTTCCTGTTGGTGTTATCAACCTCTATGGGCATCCAAAAGATTTACAAGTGGGCGAATACCTCGCTAAAAAGGCTGTAAAAGTATTAGAAGAGATGGGAGCTACAGAGATAAGTTACTCCGTCTCAGCATCTCCACCCTCAAACCTTGTAGCTGGAGGATGTCGCTTTGGAGAAGATGCAAAAACTTCCGTCTTAGATAAAAACTGCAAGGCACACGACCTAGAAAATCTTTATGTAACAGATGCCTCTTTTATGCCTACTGGCGGGAGTGTTCCTTACACTTGGACTATCTATGCTAATGCCTTACGTGTGGCTGATATTTTAAAAGAAAAGCTTAGGCTTTTGTAATGTACTCGACTCTATCTCTGCCTTGTTCTTTTGCACTATAGAGTGCTTTGTCTGCATACTTTAAAAGTTTTTCAAGGTTCTCTTTTGCATCGTTAAAACCAACGACACCTATACTCACACTCATAGCAATTTTCTCGTCTTCATCACTAAAGAGTTCTATCTTTTTAACCATTTCTCGCAATCTATTTGCAAAAGCTATAGACTCCTCTTTGGAAGCTTTAATCAAAAGAGTAAACTCTTCGCCTCCTATTCTGGCAAAAATATCATTTTCCCTAAGACCTTGGCGAACATGTTGTGCAAAACTTCTTAGAACTCTATCGCCTGCGTCATGCCCATAGGTATCATTTATCTTTTTGAAATGATCAAGGTCTAACATAAGAAGTGCATAGTCTTCCTTTTTTATATGTATGATTCTGAGCATTTTCTGAGCGACTTCAAAAAAATGGTGTCTGTTGTAGACTCCTGTAAGCATGTCAATAGAGACTAAAGCACTCAGCTTTTCATTGCTTTTAAGCAAGTTATTAAACCTATCAGCAAGACCAATGGAAATAAGCACTACCTCTATGATAGCACCAAGTTGCATTGCATTTCTACTAAAGAGAGTTGTCTCCACTATACCAAGGTTTTTTAGATGTTCAATCACAATACCAATCATCAAAAACAGCCATGCTAAAGTGTAATATTTTGCTGTATGCACCTGGTACTTAAAAATCAAATACTGTGCTATAAGAAATGGAATAATAGTACTAAGAAATGAGCCAATAGTAGCAACTTGAAGTGCTAATGTATAAGGTAAAAAAAGAGCACTTACAAAAGCAAAAATATCATACAAAAGAATAGCATTCACTAGAACATTGAGCTTCGTACCATACCTTTGAATATCTAAGAAAAGCTTGAAAAAATGCACCTGAAAAACAGTTGCTGCGGCAATGAGAAGAGGTAAAATATATTTGCCAATATTTGGTACGTCATACCATACAAATTCATAGAAATATCCATTGAGTACCAAAACTAAAAAGAGAAAAATAGTGTGAAACATCACATAGGCTAAAAAAGTATAAACGCGTATAAAAGAGTAAATGATAAGATTGTAAAGCAAAATTATAAGAATGGCTCCAACATAAAATGCGGTTGTGCCAATTCTCTCTATGTTATAACTACTAAACTCTTCCTCATCCATAACTGCTAAATCGAGATTCATTGGAGTCTGAGACTCTATCTTAAAATAGATAGTTTTACTCTTATTAGATGCAACATCCACTTTAAAAAGAAGATTTGGCAGCACTCTCGATGTTTTTTCGTCTACGACTAAATTACCACGCTCTGCTACTTCCACATACACATCATTTTTTTCTTCATATTGTTTAATAGTATCTAGCATAGGGTAGGTAAAATTAATAAACTTTTTTTCTGCTGTTACGTGCGAATTATTAAGGGTGATTTTTAGCCAATAATTAGACTCACTCCAGCCAAAACTTGAGTGTACTTTATTATATTCTAACCAGCCCTCACTTTTATTTTCTATATCGGAAATAATTGCGAGTGTACTTTTATCCTCAAAATATGAAATATCATCAGCAAATGAGGGGAGAGTTATAAGAACATAAATGAACATTAAAAATCTCATAATACCGCCTTTTATGAAGAAAAGTATAACTTTTTTTTCTTAAATTTAAGAAAATCTCATTTACGTCTATTAACCTTAGATTTGACCTTAATTAATGCTAATAGATTAGTATTTTAATTAGGTAAGTATTTACTTATTAAAAACATTCTAAGGAGTTTATTATGAGTATTAGTAATATAGACAGTGTTGTTAGTAGTTTAACTCAGATAATGCAGATGCAACAAAAAACACAAGAGCCGCCGCTTAAAGATAAAGTGGATCAAATGAGTGAAGAGGACAGAAAGACCTTTGATAGCAAGATAGAATCATTTTCTCAAGAGCAAATGATGTCTTTTATGTCTCTTATGCAACAAAACAAAAGTGAAATTTCAGATATGTCTCAAGAAGATGCAACAACTGCAATTTTTGAACTTATGGATCAAGCAGAGACTTCAAGTCTGAGTGAAGTAGACGGTGTCAATCAAACTTCAAAAGTTGCTGAAGACGGCACAACTCCACCACCATCCGGAGGAATGCCACCTCCACCACCATCAAGTGGCAATTTACAAGACCCTTTTGCAAGTTTAAGTGAGGATGAAATGGATACAATTTCAGAGACATTAGAAACAATGACAAATGCACAAAAGCAGGAGTTTGGTTTTTCACTGATGGAAGCAAAAGATGAGTTAGCTAGCTTAGATGACGCACAAGCCTCAGAACTTATTCTCTCTCTATTAGAAGAAGCAAGTACTTCTACAACAACTGATTCAACACAAAATGCGCTCTCAAACTTTACAAGAGGCGGAAGTTTTCTTGATATCTATTCATAATATAGATACACTATAGAAAAAATATGAGCATATTATGATTGAAGTTTTAGTGATTGAAGATGATGAAGAAATTATAGATATTTTAAGTTCTTATCTTCCAAAGTATGGAATGAAAGTAATAGGATATACAAATCCTCTCTCAGCTTTAGAGTCTCTAAAACTTGACAACTATGACATTATAGTTTTAGATTTATCGCTTCCCGATATGGATGGTATAGAGGTTTGTAAAATCATCTCACAGAAGTACAATATTCCCATTATTATATCTACAGCAAGAAGCGATATAAGTGATAGAGTAGTAGGTCTTGAGGTTGGCGCGGATGATTATCTGCCAAAACCTTATGACATTCGTGAACTTGTTGCACGTATACAGAGCTTACTTAGACGTGTTAAAGGTTTAAAGGCAACAAGTGAAAGTATATTTACAATCAATGAAGAGAACATGAGTATTTCTAAAGAGTCTATACCTCTTGAGCTTACTTTAGCAGAGTATGAAGTACTAAAACTTTTCTTAGAAAAAAGACAAATGGTTTTATCACGCGAGTATATTGCAAACAATGTCAATGCAATTAGTTGGGATTCTACAGACAAAAGTATTGATGTAATTATAAGTAGAATACGTCATAAAATTCAAGACAATACTAAACAGCCAAAATATATTAAATCTATTCGTGGGGCTGGCTATAAATATATAGGAGAATAGATGCTAAATAGACACTCAATTTTATTTAAACTCAACATCATATTTTTAATCACCATACTCTCTATCACTCTTCTATTTTTCATAATAAATGAATTTATTCAAAAAAAATACTTCATGGATTTAGAGTTTTCTCTGATGCAACTAGAGAGAATTTTGGAAAACAAAAAGAACTCTGCTGAAACATTTCAAATACAAGAGCATATAAACTCTAACATTTTAGAACTTGTAAAAGAAAACAAAAAAAAGATTTTGAGTGAAGCCAAGAAACTTCATGAAGATCATTTTTTTAGAAAACCAACTCCACCTATTTTAGACAAGAATGAAGATTTCTTACTTCCACCTCCACGATTTCTTTCTCCTAACCATGAAGAGTATACACTTTTAGAGGATAAAGGAGAAATCTATATTTATCTGAGAAAACAATCAAACAATTTTTTATTTAGATATACAAATAAAGAGTATTCTCGTTCTGTATATTTTGTGCGAGGTGGATACCTTGTTTTTATAATAACGTTAGTTCTGTTATACATGATCATTCGAAAAAATATAAAAAGTTTAAAAACTCTTCAAAACAGTCTCAAAGAGTATGAAAGAGGTATCGTAGATACAACAAAAACAATCGATGGAAAAGATGAAGTTTCTGAGGTTTCTAAGCAGTTTTATAAACTGGTTTCTAAACTTGAAAATATAGGTAACTCAAGAAAACTTTTCTTGAGAAATATGATGCACGAATTAAAAACACCACTAACAAAAAGCAAACTCTACCTAGGACTTATAGAAGAGAGTGAGCTTAGAGATTCTCTTGAGTTATCACTGAATAAACTCGAATATCTTATAGATGATATGGCAAATATAGAAAAAATATCTACAGATAATGTTGTCATTGAAAAAAAAGAGTATAGACTCATAGACCTTGTTGACAATGCAATGGATATGCTCTTCATGAATAACAAGTGCATTACCACAGGAGAGCTAGATACTGCTATACTTTGTGTTGATTTTAAACTCTTTAGTATAGTTTTGAAAAACTTGATTGATAATGGTATAAAGTACTCCACAGATCATGCTGTCTATATTAACCACGATGACCACAAGATATATATAAGCTCTAGCGGAGAGAGGCTCCAGTATGATTTTGAAGAGTATCTTGAACCTTTTTTTAAGGGAACACTCAATGAAATCAACAAAAAAGGTTTTGGCTTAGGTCTTTACATTGTTCATGAGATTCTTCTCAAACATGGATTTAGCCTTTTATACGCGTACCAAGACAATAAAAATATTTTTATTATAGATTACTCAAATCACTCTTGTTAATCTCTCGTTAAAATTGAATTAAAATATCGTTCATTTAGCTCCTTTATACTTTTATCATCAAATAAAAGGAGTTCATCATGAACAAAAAAATAATTTTAAGTACAGCCATCGCTCTTCTTTTGGCATCAACATCATTAGTAGCACAACAAAAATGTGGAACACAAGATAAAGGCGCTTATACAGCACAATCAAAAATGCAACGTGCTCCTCACACTAACAAAACGAACTATATCAGTATGTTTATGCACCTTGATTTAAGTGACAAACAAAGAGCAGACATAAGAAACATCATGCGTGAGAGTATGAAAAATAGACCAAACCCTAACACTACATTTACAGACAGCAGTTTCAATCAAAAAGAGTATGTAGCTATGTTACAAGCGCAAAAAAATACAAGAATTGAGAAAAAAGCGCAAATGATTGCAGATATTTATGCACTTCTTACAGCTGAGCAAAAAAAAGATTTCAAAACAATGCTCGATATGAAAGAGATTATGAAAAAAAATAAAAAACCTAAATCTTTTCGTTAATCTTCAGATAAAATACTAACTAACAAGTACGTATGCAAAGGAGATTTTGTTGATAAAAATTGCTATGATTGAAGATGATGGTGAGTTTGCTCAGATAATAGCGCAATATCTCTCTAAGTTTAACATCTCTGTCACAAACTTTGAAGACCCTTTTATAGCCTTAAGTGCTCTGCGGTTAGAGTCGTATGATTTAGTTATACTAGATTTGACTCTACCTGGCTTAGATGGTTTAGAAGTTTGTAAAGAACTTATCGACAAATACAATCTTCCTATTATTATCTCAAGTGCACGTAGCGATATTACAGACAAAGTAATCGCCTTAGAGCTGGGTGCAGATGATTATCTGCCAAAGCCCTATGATCCTCGAGAACTTGAGGTAAGAATTAAAACTATTCTCAGAAGATTTAACAAGAGTATGGAGCTAGAAAACAAACAAAAAGCAGAAATTTTTACTCTTGATAGCGAAAAAAAAGAGATTAGAAAGAACAATATTCCTATCAACTTTACGCATGCAGAGTATCAAATCATGTCCATTTTTTGCGAGAGAAAATCTTCTATAGTCTCAAGATATGACATACTCCAATATAGTAGCTTCTTAGATGACGATGGTGATGGCTCAAGTATAGCTGTTCTCATCAACAGAATACGAGCAAAAATTGAAGACAATCCTAAAAAACCTTCATATTTACTCACTATTAGAGGTATGGGGTATAAGCTAGTAGAATGAACAGACACTCCATATTTTTCTCTATTACCCTCGCCTTTGTCGGTCTCTTTTTATTTATACTCATAAGTTTTGGCGTGTTATATAAAAGTGCAGAGCACCGTCACGCATTTGTAATCGACAAAAGAAGTTTTGATGCCACACAACTCATTCTCAAAGAACTACGAAATAAAGGGTATTTAAGCTCTGATACAAAAGAGTACTTGGAGTTTATGAATCTCTCTTTAGTGGAAGATACAAACTCCATCTTAAAAGACAAAGCTCTGCATTTAGAAGTAGAGAGACATAGAGGTCCTCTCTCTTTTAAGAGGTTCTCACTCAATGGCAATACATATCTCTATATCAAAACACATAAGTACAAATTTTTACTTTTAGACAAAAACCAAAAAGATGATTTTAACGTTTATCTTGTCTATATATTTATCTTAATTTTAATTATATTTACGCTTCTTTACATAACTATTATCAAAAAAATACAACCGTTACGTGTACTACAAGATAAGGTCAAAAACTTCGCAAATGAGGAGTTTGACATAGAGTATGTAAATGATAAAAAAGATGAAATATCGCAACTCGCAAATGAGTTTAGCAAATCTGCAAAAAGACTCAAAACAATAAAAGAGGCGCGCAATG
>JBFHKA010000045.1:0-22130 GCA_041595535.1 Sulfurimonas sp.
AGTATAATCCCGCAAACAAAATCTTATTTTGGAGGGAAAAAATTGGGTAAGAAAACTGTTTTAGTCATCACAGATGGCATTGGTTACTCCTCAAAAACTAAAGATAATGCATTTTTTCATGCGAGCAAACCAACATATGACAGACTTTTTCAGAATACTCCTCACTCTCTCATTGATACATTTGGTTTAAGTGTTGGACTACCCGAGGGACAAATGGGTAACTCTGAAGTTGGACATATGAGTATAGGAAGTGGTCGTATTTTATATCAAGATTTAGTAAAAATATCTTTAGCACTTTCAGAAGGTAGTCTTGAGCAAAATGAAGAGTTGCAAACACTTATGAACTCTTCGGATAGACTGCATCTTATTGGTTTAATGAGTGATGGCGGTGTTCACTCTCATATTGAGCACTTTATGGGTATCGCTGCTATAGCTGCAAAGAATGAAAAAAAAGTCTTCTTACATCTTATAACTGATGGACGCGATGTTTCTCCTACTTCTGCTGGGGAATATATTAAACAAGTTGAAAAACACTTAAATGAAAATATAAGTATTGCAACAATAGCAGGGCGTTTTTATGCAATGGATAGAGATAATCGTTGGGAGAGAGTAGAACGTGCTTACAACGCTATAGTAAATGCTACACCAAAAACGGATTTTTTGCCGGCTGGTTATATTGGGCATTCTTATTCATTAGGTGAAACAGATGAATTTGTTGAACCTGTTGCTTTTGATACATATGAAGGTATGCAAGAGGGTGATGCAATACTTACAATAAATTTTAGAAGTGATAGAATGAGAGAAATGGTAACAGCATTAGCCTCAGAAAATTTTAGTGCATTTGAGAGAAAAAATCTCGCATTAAACCTTGCAACCATTACAGAATATGATAAAAGTTTTACTTACCCTGTGCTTTTTAGAAAGGATGTGCCTAAAAATACTTTGGCTGAAGTTATTTCAAATGCAGGGTTACGCCAACTCCATACTGCTGAAACAGAAAAGTATGCACATGTTACTTTTTTTCTCAATGGTGGAGTAGATGAACCTTTTGCAAACGAAACAAGAGTTCTCATACCTTCGCCAAATGTTAAGACCTACAATATGAAACCAGAGATGAGTGCAGATGAAGTAGGCGATGTAGTCGTAACTGCAATGGAAGATGATTATGATTTTGTTGTTGTAAACTTTGCAAATGGTGATATGGTTGGACATACTGGTGACTTTGAAGCTGCAAAAATAGCAGTTCAAACTGTTGATGAACAACTGGGAAAAATAGTTACAAAAGCAAAAGAAAAAGAGTATGCCGTTGTTATCACTTCTGATCATGGAAATTGTGAAGAGATGAAAGATGATGAGGGAAATATTTTAACAAATCATACAGTTGGAAAAGTTTGGTGTTTTGTTGAAGCGGAGGGTGTAAGTAAAGTAGAAATTGGTGGATTAAATAATATCGCTCCAACAGTTTTAAAGCTCATGGGCTTAGAGATTCCAGCAGAGATGGATCATAGTCTAATTTAATCAAAAAAAAGGAAAGTTAATTTATGAAATTTAGTGGAACAAATGTTTTAATTACAGGTTCAAGCCGTGGGATTGGCGCAGAGATTGCAAAAACTTTAGCAGGTTTTGGTTTAAAAGTTTGGATTAATTATAGAAGTGGTGCGAGTGAAGCAGATGCGGTAAAAGAAGCTATTGAAGCTACTGGTGGTAAGGCGGCTGTAATTGGTTTTGATGTAAGTGATGAAGCTGCCTTTGTGGATGCGATTAAAACTATTGTTGATAGTGATGGGGAACTTTCATACCTTGTAAATAATGCAGGAATCACAAATGATAAACTTGCCCTTCGTATGAAAACAGAAGATTTTATGTCTGTAATAAATGCAAATTTAACTTCATGTTTTATAGGTTGTCGTGAATCCATGAAAGTGATGAGAAAGAAAAAATTTGGTTCTGTTGTTAATATTGCATCTATTGTTGGTGAAACAGGTAATGCAGGACAAGCAAATTATGCTGCTAGTAAAGGTGGTGTTATAGCTATGACAAAAAGCTTTGCAATTGAAGCTGCAACAAGTGGAATTCGTTATAATACTGTAACACCAGGTTTCATTGCAACAGAGATGACAGAAGTACTGAGTGATGAGGTGAAAGCAAGTGTAACTTCTAAAATTCCAATGAATCGTTTAGGAACCGCAAAAGAGGTTGCAGAGGCTACTGCCTTCTTGTTGTCTGACTATTCTAGTTACATAACTGGTGAGACTTTAAAAGTAAATGGTGGAATGAACATGGCATAATCAAAAGGCTTTTTTTAAGCTAAATTGGTTATAATTACCGCATTAAATTAAAACACAGGAGCTATAATGGCACTTTTAGACGATATTAAAGAAGTAGTAGTAGAACAATTGAGCGTAAATGCTGATGAAGTAAAAGAAGACGCGAAATTTGTTGAAGATTTAGGTGCAGACAGCTTAGATGTGGTTGAATTAGTAATGGCACTTGAAGAGAAATTTGATATTGAAATTCCTGATGATGAAGCTGAAAAAATTCAAACTGTTGCGGATGTTGTAGCATATATTGAAAGTAAATAATTAGCTTTTGTTTAAACTAAAGAGATATTCTCTTTAGTTAGAAATATTTTTAGTAGTCAATCGTTACATTGGTTTTTAAAAGTATTTTATTTTTGGAGATTATAGTATATGAGAAGAGTTGTAGTAACTGGTTTAGGTATGATAAATTCTGTAGGGAATGACAAAGAGAGTTCATTTAAAGCAATATGTGAAGGTAAGTGTGGAATTGACACAATCACTATTTTTGATCCTACAGATTACACTGTTAAAATAGCTGGTGAAGTAAGAGATTTCGATCCGACAACTGTTATGTCTCCAAAAGAAGTTAAAAAAGCAGATAGATTTATTCATCTTGGATTAAAAGCTGCACAAGAGGCTATGCTTGATGCAAAGTTAGCAGAAGACACAGATATGGAAAGATTTGGTGTTAGTGCTGGTTCAGGTATAGGTGGTCTTCCTTCAATCGAGAAAAATTCTATTATTTTAGATACAAAAGGATCTAAAAGAATCTCTCCTTTTTTTATTCCTGGTGCATTAGTAAATATGCTTGGTGGATTTGTTTCTATAGAACATGGAACAAAAGGTCCAAACCTTGCAAGTGTTACAGCTTGTGCAGCTGGTACACATGCGATAAATGAAGCTTGTAAAACAATTATGTGTAATGGAGCAGAAAAAATGCTTGTTGTAGCTGCTGAATCTGCTATTACTGGTGTTGGAATTGGTGGATTTGCTGCAATGAAAGCACTCTCAACTAGAAATGATGATCCAAAACACTCTTCTCGTCCTTTTGATGCAGAACGTGATGGTTTTGTAATGGGTGAAGGTGCAGCTGCGCTTGTTTTAGAAGTCTATGAAGATGCTGTTGCTCGTGGTGCAAATATCTATGGAGAAATCATTGGATTTGGTGAGAGTGGTGATGCAAATCATATTACGACACCATCACTTGACGGTCCTTCACGTGCAATGAAAGCAGCTTATCTCATGGCTGGTTCACCAAAACTTGACTATGTAAATGCACATGGCACATCAACACCTGTAAATGATAAAAATGAAACTGCAGCAATCAAAGAGCTTCTTGATGGCGCTGAAAATTGCCCTCCTGTGAGTTCAATTAAAGGTCAAATTGGTCACTGTCTTGGTGCTGCTGGTGGTATAGAAGCTGTTACGTGTTTAATGGCTATGAGAGATGGAATCATCCCTCCAACTATCAACTATACAACTCCAGACGAAAATTGTGATTTAGATTATGTGACAGAAGGTGCAAGAACTGCAGAACTAAATGTTACAATGAGTAACTCTTTTGGTTTTGGCGGAACTAATGGTGTTGTGATTTTTAAAAAAATCTAATTTAAGGATTTAATTTGGCAACATATTTAGACTTTGAACATAAAATAAAATTTATTCAGGAAGATATTATCTCTGCACAAGTTCGTCATGAATATGTCGCTGTGGAAGAATTAAAAAAAACTTTAGATAAAGAAGTTGAAAAGATTTACAAAAATCTTTCAGACTTTCAAAAACTTCAACTTGCACGTCACCTTGATCGTCCTTATTCACTTGACTATATAAATCTTATAATGAGAGATAAATATGAAATTCATGGGGACAGACACTTCCGTGATGATGCTGCAATCGTTTGTTATATGGGCTATATCGGTGATGAAAAAGTTATGGTTATTGGTGAACAAAAAGGGCGTGGAACAAAAAATAAGCTAAAACGTAATTTTGGTATGCCTCATCCTGAAGGCTATAGAAAAGCATTACGTGCGGCTAAATTGGCAGAAAAATTCGGTATGCCAATATTGATGCTTGTAGACACTCCGGGTGCCTACCCAGGGCTTGGTGCAGAAGAGAGAAATCAGAGTGAGGCTATCGCACGTAACCTTTTAGAATTTGCAGAAATTAAAACACCAACTGTCTCCATAGTTATTGGAGAAGGTGGTTCTGGTGGAGCACTTGCCATAGGTGTGGCAGATAGATTTGCAATGATGCGATACTCTGTATTTAGTGTTATCTCTCCAGAAGGATGTTCTGCAATTTTATGGAATGATCCAAAAAAAGCTGAAGATGCTACAAATGCTATGAAAATTACAAGTAGTGATCTTAAAGAGTTAGATTTAATTGATGATATTATCAATGAACCACTCATTGGTGCACATCGTGAAAAAGAGGCTGCTGCAGAGGCAATATCTGAGTACTTTTTATCTGAACTAAAAGTTTTAAAAGCTATGAGTGAAGAGGATAGAATGCAAGCGAGATATGCGAAACTTATTAAGCCAGGTGCATTTAAAGAGTAAAATTACTCTTCTTCTTTTATAAGAGGGTCAAACTTAGGTCTCTTAAGTCTTGGCGCCATTTTAGAGAACCTAATTAAATCTTCCACATTATTTAAACTCTCTGTACAATTTTCTAGTGACAATTTAAAAAGCTCATACGTCGTCATAACATCACTCATTGCTCTATGATGTGTCGCATGTGGGTTAAGATGAAAAAAGTCGTTTAAATAAGAGAGAGCGTATCTGTAAGAGACTATTGTCCTCTCTGCTAAAGCTAAGGAACATAGACTTCTATTGAGCAAAGCCTCTAAACCTACTTTTTGCATACTTAGTGAGATGAAGGTGTAGTCAAACTTTACATCATGTGCAACAAAAATAGCATCTCCTAAAAAGAGTTTAAACTCCATCATAACAGTTTTAAGGTTTGGCGCGTCAACAGTGTCTTCGGCTAAAATACCTGTGATGTCAGTTATATGAGGGTTAATCTCTTTTGTATAAACAAGAGATTCATAGGTATCAATTATCTTTTTATTTTTAACTTTTACAGCAGCAATTTCTATAATTTGATGTTTTTCTATTTTTGAACCATTTGTTTCAATATCAACTATACAAAATTCAGCATCTTCTATTTTAGTAAACTTTGTATCAAAAAAGTAGTGTCCTTGCTTTCTTGATATGTTTAAGCCTTGCGCACGTGAGAGTTCTAAAAAGACATCCAAACTCTCATCAATTTGCTGTTTGAGTCTTTCTATAGGAAGTCCTCTGGTTGTGAGTTGCGAGATACTTTTTGCGTCTAGTGGAAAATTTTTATTGAGCATTCTTAATAAATTTTTCCACTTTAGTTTTCTCTTTTACTCCATAGGAAAGCTCAACGCCACTACTGACATCGACACCATAAAATCCATATTGTTTTAGAGATGAAACATTCTCTGGTGTTAAGCCACCTGCAAGAATGATTTTTGAACAGTCAATGTTCTCAAACCACTCAATGTTGATTCGCTTACCAGCACCGCCATAGGTTTCACAGTATGCATCTATAAGTCTATACTCATTACTATATTTTAAAACATCTTCTCTATTCTGTGCTCGAATAACCTTCATGTGAGGAGTTTTCAGTGCTTCACAAAGTTCATCAGAGGCTTCAAAATGTAGTTGCGCGAGTGTCGCCCCAACTCTTTGGCACGTAACATCAATAGTTTGTGCATCTTCATTGACAAAAAGTGCAACTTTTTCTACAAAAGGAGGAAGCTGTTTTATAATAGTTTTTGCATCTTCAACAGATATAAAACGTGGTGATTTCTCATAAAAAACAAATCCGAGGGCATTCGCTCCTGCGTTGATAGCGACCATAGCGTCCTCATAAGATGTTATACCACAAATCTTTGTGCGCATTATATCTGTAGACTCTCTATAGCTTCTTTTCTGTTTGCATGGTTAAAGATATAACTTCCTGCAACAACAACATCCACACCTGTATTTTTTAAAGCTTGAATATTTTTGTCACTTACTCCACCATCTACTTCTATAAGACAGTTAGGATTGATTTTATTTCGCATTTCATTGAGTCTAGCAGCTTTTTCAAGAACACTTTCTATAAAACTTTGACCACCAAAACCAGGGTTGACGCTCATAAGAAGAACCATGTCTAAATCTTTGAGCAAGAACTCAATAGACTCAGGTGGTGTATGAGGATTTAATACGATGGCAGGTTTTATACCAAGAGAGCGAATTTTTTGAATGAGGCGATGCGGATGTTTTTCCTCTTCAATGTGAAAGGATATATATTCAGGTTTTAAAGGAGCAAAGAGCTCAACAAAAAAAGTATTGTTTTGAACCATTAAGTGAATGTCTAAAGGTTTTGTTGCGCATTTAGCTATGGCACTTACAACAACGGGTCCTATTGTTAAGTTTGGAACAAAGTGACCATCCATAACATCCACATGTACAAAATCGCAACCTAAGTTACAAATTTCCTCTACATCTTTTTGTAAGTTTCCAAAATCTGCCGAGAGAACACTTGGTGCTACTTTTATCATGTCACTGCCTTTATTTTATTTTTGAAATTATAGAAAGATGTAGCTTTTATCTTGTTAAGAAAAATAAAAACTTATCATTATTAAAGAGTAGGTCTACTTGTACCCCTTTTTTATTGTCTGCAACTTCAAGTAAACTATCGATATTTGGATAGGTTCTTGGAAGTGTAATATCTACATGTATATGCTCATCACCAAGAAGTGTTTTAACTTTTCCTCCAACAATGTTGACTAACTCTGCAAGTGTATCGAGTATAAGCTCTTTATCATTTGTCGTTTCACCAATTAAAAGTTCACAAGCTTTTTTAGCGATAGCAAGAGGAAAAACTAAGATGACCATTCCATCCATATCTCCATAAAAACCAATAGAACTTGCTATTTTGTCCTCTTTATGTTCAATTTTTATAGTATGAATTTGTACATCTTCTTTTACTGCTTTAGCATTTGTCATCATCTCGATTGTTGCTACAGTAGCTTCAATGAAATTTGGTAGTTCTGTAACAGTTACTTTATTGATAGCTCTTTTTGTTTGTACTGCTGCAGCACTACTTGCACCTAATTCTGCAAGAAGTTCTTTATCTTGTAAAATGTCATCCATTTGAGAAAAAAACATAATTCCAGCATCTTCAAGAGTCTCTTTAAAAGAGATGGGAGTCTTCTCAAATGTCATTCCAACAAAGCATATAGTTGCATTGTACTCTGCACTCGAAGAAGCAAGTTTAGAGAAAAAGTTTAAAGCATGTATATTCATACTTATCACTTTATAGGCATCAAAAATAAAGAGTCTAAAACCAACATTGAGTGAATTGTTGTGGTAGGCTATATTAAAAGTGCTTCCAATTTCTGTATCGAGAAAAGAAGAGACAGTATAGATAATAGCGTTTCCAGTAACTCTTGTAGCAACTTTTTGTCCCATCTGCCCAAGGTAAGTGTCATCTATAATAATGTCATATGCATTTGCAACTTTTGATTTTTGTTTAAACTCTTCTATTGATTGTGTCACTATAGGATTGTGACCGTTATCATGAAGCTCTATTGCCATTGCAGCTCTTTGTGATTTATCTTCACTGTAGAGGAGTATATTTTTGTTTTGATTTTTATAACTGGAAGAGAAAAGTGTTGCAATCTCTTGAGATTTAAAAAGTGAAAAATTCAAATCATTTTTGTAAAATTTTATAATAGCATCATATTTTTTTGTATCATAATCACAAAAGCCGACCGTTGAATGGTTTGCAGTTCGTACTTTTTGGAACATTTTTACGAAAATATCTAGACCATTTCGATTGAAAAAGATTACTTTTTTTAGAGAAACAAGAACCATGTCCGATTTTGCACTTATAGTTGCTTCAATGTCCTCTATACTCAAAAAAGCACTGTCCGTATTCCCATCTAAAAACCCTTGTGGATGGAATATACTCATCCCATCTTTTACAATTGCTCTCATGCGATCTCCATCAATTTAGCAAATTCCATGTAGATGTCTTCTACATATTCAGTGTGAAAATCTATAAAATCATTTAAACCAGTATTTACATACCTAGGTTGTGAAAGAATATAAAACAGTAAAAGATGCATCCATTTTCCCAAATTATTGATATTTGCATCAGCAAAAGGTTTTGTTCCCGAAGAGGCCTGTATAATTTGAGCACTTTTTTCACTCATATCCCATTTTTGTGAGATTATCTGACAAATATCAAAAAGATCAAGTCCAGACAATCTTTTTAAAATAGTGTTTAAATCAATCGGGTTTACACTTCGTAATAAATTAACATCATCTATTTTGTCACAAAAGAGGGCTTCGCTCACGATGATACTAGCCGAGAGGAGAGAAATAGAATTTTCTATATCTTTATCTTTAATGTTTAAATGTTCTAAGATGAGCGACCATTTTACAGAGAGGTCAGCTTGAAGAGAGTAAAAAGTAGTTTTATTCAGTGCAAAGAGTTGCCATTTTGTTGGAGAGAGGAGCGTAACCATATAGTTGTAAACAGCTTGTTCTGATTGTGAAACTCCTAAGATTCCAAAAATTTGTGGTATCTCTTTTACCTCATTTCTAAATCCATAAATTGGTTTATTTACAAGGTCTTTGAGATAAGCATGCAGAGCTAAATCTTCTGAAGCAACTTTTGCTGCCTTTGTCAATTCTCCAATATGAAGAAGAGCAAGTGTTTCTCGAAGTGCCTTAGGTGCAGGAGGTATTTTTGTTATATAGGTATCTATCATATCTTTTGTTATCAATGCTGTATACTCTTTGTTATAATGTTGTATATTCTAGCTTTATAATGATAAAAGCAATATAAATTAAATAGATGATTGCAAAAGAGAATTGGCTTAAGTTCAAGTTTTGCTTTGGTTTGGTACAATTCGCAACTTTAAAATATCATTCAAGGATACTCAAATGGCAAGAAAATGTGCTATTAGCGGCAAAGGCCCTATGAGTGGGAACAATGTTTCTCATGCAAAAAACAGAACAAGACGTCGTTTTTTATTAAACTTAAGAACAGTGCGTATTACATTAGAAGATGGCACAACGAAAAAGATTAAGATCTCTGCAAGAGAGCTTCGTACGCTTAAGAAAAACTCGTAAGAGAATAGGAATTTATTGTGAATCTCTTAACGAAGATTCGTAAATTTCTAAATTGGGAGATTGCTCCCAAACCTGACCCTAAACTTCTTCCTGAAGTTTATCCTCATCTCAAAGCTTTTCGTTTACCTTTAATTCTTACTGTCATTGTTATGCTTATAGGAACTATGGGGTATATTCTCATTGATGATTTCACAATCATGGATGCACTTTATCAAACAGCTGTAACATTTACAACTGTTGGTTTTGGAGAAATCGCTCCAATATCTGATAAAGGCAGAATTTTTACAATCAATTTAATTATTGCTGGTTTTGCAGTATTTTCTAGTGCTATTGGTATTTTAATAGCAGAGTTAAATAAAGGCAATATTATTGCTACATTGAAGGAGAGAAAAATGTTATATAAAATCGCAAGATTAACAAAGCATTTTGTTGTATGTTATCATAATGATTACACTATAGAGGTGACAAAGCAGTTGCGTAGAAACCACGTTCCTTTTATTGTCATTGATCCTCGACCAGAGATACATGCGTGGGCAATTGAAAATAAATATCCAAATTATCTTCAAGCTGAGCCACATGCAGAACTCTCCATGTTAAAAGCACACCTCTCTTCTGCAAAAGGCTTGATAACACTCTCTAGTTCTATAGCGGATAATATTGCTTTAATTGCTTCTGTAAGGCTTTTTGAAAAAGAACATTTTTTACCTCGCCCTTACTATATTATTGCATCAGCTGAGAGTATGAGTGATGTGGAAAAATTGAAAAAACTTGGCTCAGATACGGTGGTTTCTCCAACAAAGCTAACAGCCCAGCGCGTGAGTGCTATGGCTGCTAGACCTGATATGGAAAATTTATTAGAAGAGTTCTTGTATAAGAGTGACAATCCACTCAATATGATAGAGATAACAGTGCCAAAATATAGTTGGGCTGTTTTGAAAAAACTCAAAGAGACGCATATTAGAGAGATTGCAAATACTTCAGTAGTTGGTATAACTAAAAAAGATGGAAAATTTACAAGTATGCCAAAGGGTGATGTCCTTGTTACGAGTGAGTGTAAACTTCTTGTAATTGGTACACGTGATGGTATGAAAATAACAAGAGATTTATTACGACAGCGTATTAAGCCTAAGGAGCTAAAATTTGTATAAGATAATTAAACTTGAGAGTGGTGTTTGTGCTGCGGATGGTTTTTTTGCGGATGGTGTAAGTGCAGGACTCAAAAAAGAAAATGCTAAAGATATGGCATTTATTTACTCCGATGTACTCTGTGAAATTGCTTCTGTTTTTACAACAAATAAAATGGCAGCAGCACCTCTAAAGCACTTTAAAGCAAAGGGAAAATTTCAAACAAACTTTGTTTTAATAAACTCTAAGAATGCAAATGCAATGACAGGGGATGCTGGAGTTACTGATGTAGAAGAGATTCTTGCAACGCTTCCTAGTGAAATTGTAAACCCAGTTATGAGTTCTACTGGTGTAATTGGTGTAAGACTTCCAAAGGAGAAAATCATAAATGGTGCAAAGCTTTTTGACTTGAGCAAACGTGATGCACATGCAGCAGCAACTGCGATTATGACAACAGATTCTTTTTCTAAAGAGATAGCGTTACGTGTTGAACTCACTGATGGTAATAGTTTTCACATAGGGGCTATGGCTAAGGGTGCAGGAATGATAAATCCTGCTATGGCTACGATGCTTTGTTTTATTACTACAGATGCTAAAGTAAGTGCAGCACAAATGCAAGTTATGTTAGATAAAAGTACACTCACAACTTTTAATGCGGCAAGTGTAGATGGCGATACATCTACGAATGATACTGTGATGCTTTTTGCTAATGGTAAAAGTGGTGTTTATAATGCCCAAGCATTTGAAGAAGCACTTCATACGATTATGCTTTTTCTAGCACGTGAGATGGTACGTGATGGTGAAGGTGCTACAAAGCTTGTAACATATAATGTCACAGGTGCGAAAAATGATGCAGAGGCGGAGAAAGTTGCAAAAGCACTCTCTGATTCGCTTCTTGTAAAAACTGCTCTTTATGGAGAAGATCCAAACTGGGGAAGAATAGCATCTACTGTTGGTGCGAGTGGTGTTGAGTGCTCAGAACATACGCTTAAAATATCTTTTGACGAGCTCTGCGTTTATGATAGTGGAAACTTATATTTTGATAGTGAGATGGAGCCAAAGGCTGCGGCTGTTATGCAAAAAAGTGAATTTACAATCTCTTGTGACTTAGGTGTGGCAAATGGGAAGTTTACTGCATTTGGCTGCGATTTAGGATATGAATACGTTAAAATCAATGCGGACTATAGAACATAATTTGTCATTTACAAGAACAAAAGTTATTCTACAAAAATAAATGTTACTGGAGGATTGAAAATTGTCAACAAACAATCCTCGAGTTTTTTTCAAAATTTTCTAACCAACTGTTTGAATTTGTCATAGTAACTGACATAAATATCAAATAACATCCAAACTACTACAAAGCTACTTTTAGAAATCTAAAAACCAATATAGTATATACACAACCAATAACTCCTGAAATGATGAGATACAAACACTGAAAATGCTAATTTCAATTCCGCCAATGACAATTAGTTTGACAAAGTATTGTATAAAGCTTCACTAATATCCCAACTCATATCATATTTTTCATACGAGTGATAACCCGGCATTGGATTAGCCTCAAGAATATATAAAGAGTCTTGACACTCAAATAGGTCAATTCCTATAAATCTTATATGCTCAAGTTTGGAAATTGACATAGCTAAACTTTCTATCTGAATTGATGGTTTTTGGGCTCTGAAACTAGAAACACCGCTAACTCTATAATCGAGACCTTTTGATTCAATAGCATGACAAAAGATTCTAGAATCTATAATATGTACGCGAATCTCAGTGCCAAAAAGTCTATTTTGAACTAAGAAAGGTCCATTTAGCGTGATATTCTGATTGTATGGTGCATCAATTGTAAAAGCGGGAAAACTACTTACAGGCTTCATAATCCCATTTTTAATTTTAGGGACATTTGATGTAATATAAGTCTTTGGTATTGATGCATATTTATTGAGAACGTGAAGATGGGCAGGCTTTGACCAATTAGTACCATATTCGCCTGGACTAATTAGGTTGTTATGATAAAGGCAAGCTCTTATAGTGGCACCGATAATACAATCATTAGGTGATACTTCTCTTGGAGCTCTATGATAAATTCCACTAGAATTTTTTATTGTTCTTTTGAAATTATCCAAAGATATGTAGTTTTGGAATATATCTTCATATGCTATCCATATCACATCGTAATTATGAGATAGACAGTAATTAAAAAAATGACTAGCTGTGCTATCATTAAATGGTGCAATTATTAGAGGTACTTCTTTGTCTTTACATCTATAACGCTCATGAATAGATTTTTGTACTTCTGCAAAATCTTTACTTGCTATTTCTACAATATATTGAGAACGATGTATGACACTGGAGTATAGTGGATGTTTGGATTCCAAAATTAATTTCCTACTAGTAATTGTGCTAAAGCTTGTATTTGACGTTCTTCAGTGGTTTTTGATAAACCGTGATATGAGAACCCTGGCCGAACACTCCAAAATTCAAAATGTGTCAAGTATGAGAAAGTCAATGTACCTACTGAACATTTATTAAAAGCATTATATATAAAAGCTATTAGTTGTCGAACGGTCAAGATAATAGTTTCAGGTGGTATAAATTCAACTAAGTGACCCTGCTCTGCATATGCGAATATCAGTTTTTCACCGACAAACCAACAAGAGCAGTATGCACCTCTTGGAATAGATACTCTAATATACAAATCATTCTTATTAGTCGACTTATCATCACAAAGACGCATTGAATAGTCATATATATTATAAATCTTTATGGTTTCTGTATTGTTTATTTCTGGTGTACTTGTATCAGTTACTGTTTCCCATGAAGGGACTGAAATATCAAGATTTGCATTACGGATAGATTCCCATTGTTCTATTAGAGAATTACAATAAGATGAAACTGATCCCTGAGAAGGGGGGTTGATCGTAGTTCCTGTAATAGTGCGTAAGTACCCAACAAATGCTGCAAATTCACTTTCTTGAAATTGATTAAAAGGAGTGGAAGAAGAAGTTAGAGCAGGTAATTGATGCGCATAAGATGAGATGAAAGAAGATACATTTATTTTAGTTCCTTTTAGCTTTATCCAACCAAGATTTGTTCTTTTATCAAGCTCAAAATGATATTCTGCTTTTGCTAATACTTTGTATGAAACAGAAACAGGATTCACATTAAGCTTTTTCAAAGATTGCTCAAGTGATTCTATTAACTTTGGTTGTAGACCTAGAAGAAGGACATTGCGAATCAACTTTGGCATCTTTTTCTTTAAGATTTTATCTCATTAAGACTAATAACTTTATACTCCCCTGCTTTTATGAAAGGGTCATTATTAATCAACTCTTCTGCCTCTTTTTTGTCATTTACATTCAAGATTAAAACACTTGTTCCGTCAGCATCAACATATATACTATCGACCAATCCAAAAGCATTTGCATGTTCCCAATAGTCATCACTAACTTTTTGGATTTTAGTTTTTATTTTCTTTGAAGGTTTAACTTCAACACGAAAATTTTTCCTCATAGTTGGAATCTTAGGAAGCATCCAAGAATCTAAATCAAGCATCCTCATTCCGAGCATTTTTTGAGTATCTTCTTTTCCCTCTGAGCCATCTGAGCCATCTTTTCCAATCCAAGCCATCACTTTCTCCTTTAATTTAACAAATTACTTGTTTTCCTCAATCATAGAGCAGCCAATCTATCCCAAATTCAACGAAGCTAAATCAAAGTCACACATTCATTTAGAAAAAAAACGAGACAACACTTCAAATTAGCTCATTGATAACTATATCACAATTTATTTAAAATAATATAAAACAATATTTTTTTCTAAATATTATTATCGTAACATCTCTCAACAATCAAGGAAAATTGTATAAAACTATAGTTAATTGTACTAAGCATATATCTTGTTTGTAACATTCTTAGCTCTCATATATATATTCATGCTGAGTATCAAGACAAAGTAAATAAAAAAGTTGTAATAGCTGATTATGATACGATGCATGCAATTAGATATGAATCTGCATTGTTTGAAACTAATAAATTTGGAGTCATTCTAAAAAATGGAACACTTGCCAAAAAAAAATATACTAGAAGGCTCATGAGGAAGTTTATCTAAGTTGATTATAAAATTTATGATAATTGATGATGTTACTAATATGTAATATTGAGAAATTAAAATTAAATACATTAAACTATGTTAAAGGTAATCATTGTGATAATTATAACAAAAAAAATTAAGGATGACTTTTGAAGAAAAAAGTAATGATACTATTACTAGTGATATTTGGCGCACTTTTACATGCTTCATATAATGAAGGTGTAACATGGTTAGAAGCACAAGTAAATGCCGGCACATTAGATTCAAATATCTCAAAAATAGAACAAGCATCAAGTGAAACCTACACAAGCTTATCTACTATTGGGAGTTCTGTAGATTTTTCTAATTTACGTAATCGTGTTTTAGTTGATCAAAATACTACTGAAATGTTATCTCGCAAGATACTAATAGATAACTCTTCTGAGAGTATTCAAAAGTTAAAAACAAAATTGCTATCATTCAAAAACTTTGATGGTGGTTTTGGGGAACTTTCTGGTTTTAACTCAACCATTATTGACACTGCATTTGCATTGCGTGGACTTGAACAGAATCCAGAAAATTTAGCCACATCTATTACATATTTAATATCTCATCAAAATAGTAATGGAAGCTGGTCTGATGGGAAGAATAATCCTTCAATTTATGTGACTGCACTTGCGATGCATTCATTATGGTTACATCGAAAGAACTTTAATGTACAAACACGCTTGATTGCTGCTAAAAACTATATTCTCTCACAGAAAAGTTCTAACAACTTATGGGATGAACCTTATTTAAGCGCGTTAGCACTTCTCGCAATTACTCCTACGTATACAGATAACACTTCATTATTACCTAGTTTAGATGCTTTGTATGCTGTACAAAACACCAATGGTAGTTGGGAAAATGATACATATACAACTGCTTTAGTATTACAAGCAATTGCTATTGCTTCTAAAAAAGTACCTAATCCAGACTTAGGAAGTATTTCAGGAACTATTTTAGATAGTAGTAGTGGATTAGCACTTAGTGGGGTGAGTGTTCATTTAGTTGGTCAGGATGAAAATCGTACAATTTTCACAGATAACAGTGGTAGATTTTTGTTAAATGGATTGTCAAATGGTAAGTATACTATTGATTTTAGTAAAAATGATTTTACTAGTTTACAAACACAAATCGATTTTAATACAAATAATATTGACTTAGGAGATGTATTATTAGATACTTCATCCGCTTCTACGACAACTGCAATCAAAGGTATTGTGAAAGATTCTAGTACCCAATTACCTATTGCAAATGTAACAGTTACTGTAGGTACAACCACAGTAACTACAAATGCTGATGGTGAATATTATATTTCAGATATTGCAGCAGGAACAGTTACAATTAAATTTGAGGCAGATGGTTATTTGCTCAATCAAAAAACAATAGATATACAAAGTGGCTATACAGTGATGTATTCAGCTCCACTTATTAGTATAGATAGTATTAACTCTGATATAAAAGCTATTGCTACAGGTAGTGTAATCAGTGCAGAAACATCTGAATATCTACATGATGTTATAGTAGTCTTAAAAAATGAAAATAGTGTTATTCAAACGCTTCAAACAAATGAACAAGGATATTTTAAAACCACCTCATTGCAAGCAGGTAACTATACAATCTTATTTGAAAAAGATGGTTACCGTAGTGTTCAAGGTAGTTTCTCCGTAAGTGCAACACAAACTATCAGTTTTGGAGTTATTGAGCTGAAAGTGGATGATCCAACACAAAATCCACTTACAACTATTCAAGGAGTTATTAGCGATACTATAACAAAAATACCAATTGCTGATGTGATGATTAGTGTAAATGGTGTTAACACATTGAGTGGAGGAGATGGTTCATATCTACTTGAGAATGTACCTGCTGGTGATGTAGTAGTTTATATCTCTAAGAGTGGTTATAGAGATTTAAATCAAAGTGTTTCACTCTCAGCTGGAAGTACACTCATCTTTTCTCCAACATTACAACCTATAAATCAAGGTTCTCTAAAACTTTATGGTGCTATTTTGGATGCAAATACTTCAGAACCTCTCTCCGATGTAAATATTACAGTTCAAGGTAGTACAGAAGCATCTGTATACACAGATATTCTTGGTAATTACATCATTGAATCGCTCAATAGTGGTGACATAACTATTATAATGACAAAAGATGGATATGAATCTATCATGTTAAATACAACAGTCTCTGATAACAATATAGAGTTTTCTCCATCAATGCAAAAGAAAATAACGAGCAGTACTTCAACTATAAGAGGAGAAGTTTTAAATATTACTACGAATGAATACTTATCTAATGTATCTATATTTATAAATGATGTAAGTTCTGGAATAAAAACTGATGTCAATGGCAGCTTTATGCTTTCTGATTTAAATCTTTCAGATGCAAATGTAAAACTGAAATGTGACGGTTATAAAGATATTGAGATTCTTATTGCATTCGCAGAACCTCAGTATATAGATTTAGGACAACTTAAAATGCGTCCTATTACAGCCGCTGATTTCCGTCCAGACCTATTAGCTGAAATGATAAATACAAGCAATGTAGTGCATAACCCACAAACACTTTCAATAAGTGGAGATATCAACATAACATTAGCAAATCGTGGAACAGTAGTAGCACAACCGTTTGAAGTAATAGCATATTTTGATATAGATGCAGATGGGAACTATACAAAAGGTATTGATGAAGTAATTGCAAATCATTCTTTCGAAGAAAGCTTAGCTCCTGAAGCAATAAGTAGTATTAATTTATCTTTAAATACCACAGCACATTTTAGAGATCAACCTATCTATGTTTATGTAGATGCAAAGAATGAAAATATAGAACTAAATGAAGAAAATAATCTTTATAGTACAGCAAAATCTTGTGGTGGAAAACAAGGAAGCATAGATCTCGCTGTTTGCTTTGATTATTCAGGTAGCGTTGGTGGTTTAGCAAATATGCAAAAGAATGGTTTAATCAGTGCATTGAGAGATCCAGAAAAATTTCCTCGAGATGGTTCAATCCGTTTAACTATTATGACAGCGACAAACACAACATACTTACAACCTACAATTATTACGCAAACAAATGCCGACACCGTAGCTGATAGTTTGGCAGGTCGGTATTTTTCTGGAAACAGTTATGTTGATGATTGCTTGAGATATGCTGCAGATAAATTAGCTAATATAGATAATCAAAGCTCGTACAAGGCTATTACACTCTCTGGTGATGGGTATTGGGGCTCGAGCCTCGCATACGATAGAGACTATGCAGTAGGTAAGGGAGTGGATGTTATTGATGCGCTTGCTGTTGGAGGAAGTATTAATTGGACTACATTAAATATGCTTGTCTATCCTCAGCCTGCTGGAGGAGAATACGGTGTAGTTACACGTGCAACTTCTGCTGAAGAGGTGTCAAATTCGCTTGTAAGGGCATTTCAAAAGCAAACAAAAGTGTCTGATTTAACAATCGGTAAATTAGAAGTTATTGATAACGGAACCGATCAAAATATTTCAGTTAAGTTTATAATAGGAAATGCAGGTGTTGCTGTAATCCAAGAAGGGTTAGAAATAGCTATCTATGAAGGGAATCCAAAGGAAAATGGTGTGTTATTAACCACTACCACTCTAGATAATAATCTCTCTTTTGGGATGTCTACCGAGATACAAGTAGATAATATTGCTCTTCAAGAGGGTGGTAGTATTTATGTAGTTGGAGATTCTCAAAATAATTTAGTTGAATGTACCAAAGAAAATAATGTAATAAATTCTGTCATTAGTGCTACAACAACATTAGGGAAAATTACACCACATGCGAATAAATCAAATTATAGTGCTGATGAAAATGTTTCTTTATCTGCAAATATTATTAATCCTGGACGTTTAAGTTATGAACTAATTGCACAACTTATTTTAGAGGATGCACATGGTAGTGTTGTACACACATTTAACCCACACACTCTTGGTGTCGTAGCTTCTCAAGAGATTAAAACAATAAATGAAGAGTGGAATACAGGTATAACATTAGCAGGTGAGTATCGCTTAAAAGGGATTTTGTATGATACAAACAACAACATAATAGATGAAGCTTATAGCTCATTTACTATAGGCTCAGGTACAACTGTTGATGCATCATTAAGATTGCAGACTGATAGAACTACCTATCATACAACAGATACAATAGAGATGGAAAATCTAGTACACAATCTTACGACAAATTCTATATTACCTGCAAGTGTATTGCATTTAACAATCTCAGATTCTACATTACAGATTGTTTATGATGAAGCAATCACACTCAATCAATTAGCACCACAAGGTATGCAAGAGCTTATAGAGAATTTTAGTTATTCTAGTTTACATCTAGGAGATTATATAGTAGACGCTAGTCTTAGGGATGCTCAAGGAAACACGCTTGCACACGATAGTCAGAGTGTACATGTACAAACAGATACTATACGTTCTTTAGCTGGAATCATAGAAGCAGATGCTAGCAGTGTAGAAGCGGGAACACCTGTGTCGTGTGCAACTACAATCCAAAATATCTCAAGTGAAGCATTAGGTATTCAAGCATTTAGAGAGCTTTTAGTAGGACTCGATACAAATACAATCTTAAATGATATAGCATACGATTTAAATGTTACAACAGATACAAATGTTACTCGTCTTAATACATTCAATACAAATGGATTTGAAACAGGAATCTATGCTTGTTCTCTACAAGCATTAATAAATGGTGAATGGAGCACGCTCGATTATGCATCATTTAATGTAACGAAACCACCTATTGAGATTGATCATAACCTCACTATAGGGACTAAAGGTCGTTTACTCGTCTTGCTTGATAAAGCAGAACAAAAAGGACATTGTCATTATGGATGCAAACATGAACATAATAATAAATATTGTATGCAATCAAAGCAGAATTTAGATTATACTGAACCATATGGACCTAAAGAAGCCTTAGGTCTAGATGTTCAACGTGCATACCTTGAAAAACTTCTAACAGATAATCATTATGCTTATACTATTGTAGAGAGTGCAGATGCTTTTGAAACAGAGTTTAGAAGTGGTAATTACAATGCATATGCTCTTTTACAAGAGCGTATTAAGTTGTCTGAACAACTCTTATCTGAACTACAAGAAGCATCTTATAGAGGTGAGGGATTACTTGTTATGGGTATGCATGATAAACGTAATTCGAGACTCAGTGATGCATTAGGCATTATGATGAAGTCAGCAACTATGAAAACAGAAAAATTAGAGATGATTGAGGATGCACCTTTTAACAGCTTAATAACTACATTGTCTTTAAAAGATCCAAAATATAAAGTACAACTAAAAGAAGCACAATTACTTGGTACATTTTCTGAAGAAAAACATAAAAATAATCTTTTATGGAATCTTTATGATAAGTATAACTCAAAAGGGTGTGCATCTAAGACAAATGAAGGGGCAGTTACCCGTAATATTTACTATAAAGGTAAAGCTGTTTTTGTGGGATTTGATTTACTTATTTATGCCGCGAAACAAACAGATTCTGAATATGAAGAGTTACTTTTAACATTGTTACAAGAACTACAACCAGATAACTTTACACTCAATAGCGACGATGTTGTACCGTTACATCTTGAACTTATAAATAGAGGTGTTGCAACACCAGGGAAAACCAATACTCAAATTTATAACTCTGATGCAAAAATTGTTGATGCAGGTAATGGCACATTTGATGTAGATAATAGCTTAATCTGGAATTTTATGCTTGAAGAGAATAATACAAGTGCTCTTGATTTTTGGATAAAACTTCCATCATACGCAACGTATGTTGAATTACAAACTGACATCTATACTGGTGAAAATAATAACTCAATTTTTTATGAAAGTTTCGCACAAGGGTTTGATGTAGTTGAAACAAAAACACTTAATCAAGTGATTGAGAATGTGAACAACCTAAAAGTTTGTGGTATGAAAATCATTGCATATAGTCTTGACAAAGCAAAACGTTATGAAGAGAGAGGAAAGTATGACGAAGCACTTAGACTTCTCTTATCTGCATCGAAACACTTAAGTACATTGCATGATGAAGAAGCAAAATCACTACGTTATGACATAGCATTAATAATAAAAACAATCTCTAAAAAGGTAAAATAAATGGAAATCATTAACTACTTTCAAAAGCAAAGAACTTCTTTAAAAGGAGTGAGCATAGTTCTTGTTACAGTTTTGCTTTCTCAGCAACTCTCAGCAACCGTAGTAGCGGCTCAAACTGGTAAATTAACACTAAAACAAGCTGATCCAAAAGAAGTTATGCAAAAAATGAATAAAAGCTTGCAAGGTCTTACCTCAAGACTGTATCAATTTGACAACAGCAAAGTATCAGATAAAGAACTTGTATTAGATAGAATTGAAGATTTACAAAGTGAAGTTGAAACAAATGATGCTGCAATGTTGCGTTATTTTCAAGAAGAGGAAAAAAACTTAAAAGCAAAAAAACTTCCTAATATAATTTTACAAAGACATCAAGATATGGTGACTCACTATAAAGCACAACGTAGCAAATTATTACAATCTTCAAAAAATCATTTAATGAAAGAACGTGGTTCTCTTTGGCAAAAAGCAAAAGCTTACTATCGTTCATATACCAAAGAAGACAATGCTAATGCAGAATCACCTTATAAAAATGTCAATACAACAAAGTTTGAACGCTCAAGACAAAAGTTTGATCCTAATAAACTTCCAACATCTTTTAGTAAACCAAATCCAGACAATAAACCAAAACTACAAAAAGCTGATTTCACACTCTCTGGACTCATTAGTACACCAACACCACAATATGCGGCCTTGGGAGATTTTAAATACGATACTTTATCAGATGCTTCTAATCCTGAATATTTAAATCCAAGTGATGCGGTGGTTCTAACGGATGATATAAAAGCAAAAGCTCAAGCATTAGAGTATGATGCAGTAAAAATTTATCATTGGGTACGTAACAATGTGGAGTGGGTACCTTCATGGGGTTCAGTTCAAAACTCTCAGCTTACACTTGAGACTATGCGTGGTAATAGTATGGATATAGCAGCACTGACTATAGCGCTACTGCGTGCGTCTAAAATCCCTGCAAGGTTTGTGCATGGAACTGTCCGTGTACCAGCTGATAAGTTTAGTAACTGGGCTGGAGGCTTTGATGATGCTATGGGAGCAGGTACTTATGCAGGTTCTTCTGGTGTACCACTCTCTTATCTTGGTGAAGCAGGAAAAGTAGCATATGTTAACATGGAACATGTCTGGGTGGAAGCAGCAACTGACTTTTATCCATCACGTGGAGCAAAAAACAATATAGCAGATAGTTGGGTAGAGTTTGATCCTAGCTATAAACAGTACGAGTTCGTAGAAGGAATAGATACCTTAAAAGTTAGTGGTATAGATGTAGAAGCACTCACTAACCAAAT
>JBFHKA010000046.1:0-21292 GCA_041595535.1 Sulfurimonas sp.
ACTCTTTAGTAAACTTTTATGAATAATAGTAGACGAGGGAGCAATGATACAATGAGATAGACACTGTTCAAATATCTCTCCACCAAACTTTTTAAACTTACGCGACATCTTTACTTCAACGCCATCTCTTACCCAGCTTTCATCTGTATAACTCATGCGTATATCTGGATTATTTTTATGAAAACTAGCTTGTTCTTTGAGTTTATCTTTATGCCATTCATCATCTGAATCTAAAAAGGCAATCCACTCATTTTGAGCTTTTTGTATACCAAGGTTTCGTGCAGAAGAAACGCCACTGTTTTGTTGATAATGGTATGTTATATTTGGAAAATCTTGTTCTATTTTTGCAGTGTTATCAGTGGAGCCATCATCTATTATAATGATTTCATAGGGAGCGTATGTTTGCGCTATAACAGAAGCTACGGCTCGTTTTAAAAACTCATATCGGTTATAGGTAGGTATTACAACCGATATATTCATTTAAGAGTTTTTACCAGACTTTAATTTCATTATAAACGCTATCTCTCTCAACAGGTGTAAAGCCACTATTTTTTATAAGCGCTGTAAAATCTTCAAGAACTACACCGTTGGCACTTTTAGCCCCAGCCGCTGAGTTTATAGACTCTTTTTCTATTGTACCGTCTAAATCATTCGCTCCGAACTCTTGCGCTACAAGTGCTAGATTAACCGTTGATGTCACCCAATAGGCTTTTAGATTTGGAACATTATCTAAAACTAAACGTGCAACTGCCATTGTTTTTAGTATCTCATTTGCAGTGATTGGCGCTTCTATGTTTAGGTAATTATTTTCTGTCTGATACACAAGAGGTATGAAACAGTTAAAACCACCTGTAATGTCTTGAAGCTCACGAATGCGCATCATGTGGTCAATTCTATTTTCACGAGACTCTACATGTCCAAAAAGCATAGTTACATTTGATTTTTTTCCGCGTTCATGCCATTTTCTATGGATTTCAAACCACTGATTAGATGTCACTTTTCCTTTGCAAATATAGTCACGTACTTTCTCATCAAAAATCTCAGCTCCACCACCCGGCATAGAGTCTACCCCATGTTCGAGCATTAGGTCTAGTACTTCATCATAAGTAAGTCCATGATGGCGTGATAAGAAATCAACTTCTGCCGCAGTAAGTGCTTTTATATGAAGATGCGGGTACTCCTCTTTAATTTTTTTAAAAATCCCCAAGTACCAATCAAGTGTTACGTGCGGGTTGTGAGCAGAGACTATATGAACCTCTTTTATGCCACGTTTATCTATCTCATCCACGATTTTCATGATCTCTTCATGGGTCATAGTGTACTGATTTGGATTTTTTCTTGTAGCCGAATACGCACAAAATTTACAAACATCAGCACAAACATTAGTAGGATTTATATGACGATTAATATTAAAATAGGTCTTTTTGCCATGTAATTCTTGACGCTTTTTATCTGCTAATTCTCCAAGCTCAAAAAAGTCCATATCGTAAAGGGAGAGTGCTGTGTTGAAATCTATTCTATTCATTTTTATCCAATTATTTCATTTGTTGTAGTATATAATAATAAGACAAATAGGGGATTATCTGGGGGAAATTTCTGGTTAGATTCCGTAACAAGTACGGAATCTAATTCTTACAAGCGCCTGCTTTTAAATCTTTTCTATTTTTTTCTAAAAACTTTGCGCCTATACCTTTTACTTTTACAATTTCATCAACATTTTTAAAACAATGCTTGTTTCTATATGCAACTATAGCTTCTGCTTTTTTAGGTCCAATGCCTTTGAGAGTAGATAAATCTTTTGTATTTGCATTGTTTATATCTACAGCACCAAACAACAAACTCATTCCAAGAACTAATATAGCTAAAATCTTCATTTTAACTCCTAATGTTAATTTTCATAAGTATATAATAAAATTTAAAAATAACAAAATTAATTTTATTCTTTATCTATGAAGCTCTGTCGTTTTTTTATACCTGTAAATATCATATAAAATAGCACAAACAAAAGCATAAAACCAACAACTGCAAAAAGTGGAATATTTTTACTGTCTCCTTTACTCATACTATCTAAAATAGCATAGCCAATACCACTAAAAATTATTTGCATAACTACTAAAAATACAACAGTTTTTGGAACATTATTATCAAAAAACTTTACTAATATGTGGTGAATATGTGTTTTATCAGGGCTAAAAGGTGACTTTCCTCTTCTTATTCTTCTTACCATGACTATAAGCGTGTCAAGTATTGGAATGGCTGTTAGGTAAAGAATAGCTACAGGATGGATATACTTTAGACTTAAAACTGCCACAACACTTATGATGAAACCAAGAGAGAGACTTCCGCTATCACCCATAAATATCTTTGCAGGATGCCAGTTAAGAAACATAAAACCTATAATACTAGCTATGGTAAATGTTGAAAGGACGATAAGAAGATTGTCTGCGTGCTCAAATCCAATAAAAGCAAAAAAGAGCAATATGACAACCGAGATGCTGCTCGCCAAACCGTCTATACCATCTATAAGATTCAGAGCATTTGTAAAGCCAGCGAGTGCAAACATACTAAAAGGCACTGCTATCCACCAGGCTAAACTTATGTTATATCCGTACCAAACTCCAAAAGTATTTATACACACTCCATTAAGACACAATAGACCAACAGCAAAAAATATAGCTATAAACTTAATCTTTGCAGAAATCTCATGTCTGTCATCATAAATGCCCATTGCAAACACAATTACTATAGACAAAAATATATACCAATTTTTTAAAAATAGGATAGGCTCAAATACTATGAGACTAAGAAAAAATGCCATAATAAAACCTATTCCAGCACCGCTAGGAATAATGTTACAATGGTGACTACGCTCGTTTGGGATATCTAGGAGATGGAGTGTCTGTGCATGCTTTATAACTTGCTTAACTAACAAATATGATAACAAAATTAAAAAAATTAGTTTTAATAATAGCAAGTTTTTTCCTGACTGAGTTGAATTGAATGCATTATAAACTCTTTGAAATTTTATGAACAATTATATCTAAAATATTTACTACATGCTAGCTAATGCGAATATTTTATGGCGTTACGTGCGAATATTTTATGGCGTTACGTGCGAATATTTTATGGCGTTACGTGCGAATATTTTATGGCGTTACGTGCGAATATTTTATGGCGTTACGTGCGAATATTTTATGGCGTTTTTTTAAATAAATTTAAAAAATAAAATAATCCAAGAGCGGATTCTTTTAAAGTTCTTGTATAAGAACCAAAAAGTAGAGCTATTAAGAAAATAATAGTCTCATCATTTTCTCAAAACACCACAAAAATCTAAATCTGTAACGATATCCAAACCTTTAAACTCTTTATGCGCTACCAAAAATGTAACGATATCCGCTTTTGCAATAGCTTCTTTATAATCAACTATTTCAAAACCTTTATACTCTTTTATATTTGGTTCAACTGCTAACACATCCAAACCATCAGCCATTAGGCGTTTAGTTATAAACAAAGCCGGAGATTCTCTAAGGTCGTCTATGTCTGGCTTAAAAGCAAGTCCCATACATGCCACTATAGCTT
This sequence comes from Sulfurimonas sp., assembly GCA_041595535.1. GTDB lineage: Bacteria > Campylobacterota > Campylobacteria > Campylobacterales > Sulfurimonadaceae > Sulfurimonas. Next base: position 3,580 of record JBFHKA010000046.1, read on the forward strand.
TTCTTCCATGTTCAGCTTCAAACTTAAGTGCTGTATTTTTTATCTTCTCTATAGACCATTCTGTTTTGTAAGTATTTACTTCTCTTGCTGTACGTATCATCTTTGCGTCAGCACCACCTGCGTGAACTATGAACCATGGATCAACTGCTATACAATGACCACCAACGCCAGCACCTGGCTGGAGTACGTTTACCCTTGGATGTCTATTTGTTAAAGATATTAGTTCCCATACATCAATATCAAACTTGTTGCAAAGTATACTAAGTTCATTTGCAAACGCAATGTTTGTATCTCTAAAAGAGTTTTCAGTTAGTTTTGCCATCTCTGCTGTTCTAGCTGTAGTTGAAAGTACTTCACCACTTACAAAAGTTTTATAAAACTCTACTGTTTTTTCTGTAGCCTCTGGTGTTGTTCCGCCTACTATACGGTCATTTTCAACTAGCTCTCTCATTATCTGACCCGGAAGAACCCTTTCAGGACAATGAGCTACATATAGCTTAGACGTGTCTATTCCATTCTCCTTTAAAACCTCTTCTACTTTATCTGTAGTTCCAACTGGTGAAGTTGATTCTAGTATGACTATATTTCCCTCTTTCACATAAGGTGCTATAGATTTTGTAGCAGATACTACATAGTCTATATTTGGCACAAAACCTTCATGAAAAGGTGTAGGTACAGCGATGATAAACACATCAGCTTCAGCGGGTTTCAAATCAGCTTTTAACTTTCCACTCTTTACAGCCGCTTGCACAAAAGTGTCTAACTCTGGCTCTACGATGTGAATCTCTCCACGATTGATAATATCTACAGTACTCTGAACTACATCGACACCATGTACATTATAACCACGGTTTGCAAGCAGTGCTGCCGTTGGCAACCCTATATATCCTAATCCTATTACACATATTTTTTTCTTTAACATTATTTGATTCCTTTTATAAATTTAACAATTTTTTCACAAGCCTTGCCATCTCCATAAGGGTTGTGTGCTTTACTCATCTTCTCGTATTCTACTGCATCATCTAAGAGCTTTTGAGCCTCTTTTATAATCATCTCACTATTTGTGCCTACAAGCTTAACTGTTCCGGCTTCTAGTGCTTCTGGCCGCTCAGTAGTATCTCTCATGACAAGTACAGGTTTGCCCAAACTTGGTGCTTCTTCTTGCACTCCACCGCTATCTGTAATGATGAAGTAAGACTTACTCATCAGATAGAGAAAAGTTTCATATTGAAGTGGCTCTATAAGATGTACATTTGACACATCAGACAATAGCTCTTTTACGGGTTTTTGAACATTTGGATTTAAATGAACCGGGTAAACGATGTCTATATCAGGATTGTTAATTGCGAGAGTTTTTAGAGCTTCACAAATATTTATAAAACCTTGGCCAAAGTTTTCTCTTCTATGTCCAGTTACTAAGATAAGTCTCTTACTGTCATCTATTTTATACTGAGCGCTTATAGACTTTATGATTGTATTTTTCAACTCTACACTGTTCTCTATTTTATCAAGTGCCAAAAACAATGCATCGATTACAGTATTTCCAGTTACTAATATATCTGCTTCATTTTTATTTTCTCTCAAGAGATTATCTCTAGAAGTTGTTGTAGGTGCGAAGTGATAACTTGCCAGTACTCCAGTGATTTGTCTGTTTGCCTCTTCTGGCCATGGGCTATATATATCTCCAGTGCGTAGTCCAGCTTCAACGTGTCCAACTTTTATCTTTTGATAAAATGCAGCCAGTGAAGTAGCACTTGTCGTTGTCGTATCTCCATGAACCAAAACTACATCAGGTTGATAATCACTCAAAACATCTTTCATCCCCAAAAGTACATTTGTGGTAATATCGTACAAGTCTTGCCCTGGTTTCATAAGATTTAAATCATAATCAGGAATAATCTCGAACATATCAAGAACTTGATCTAGCATCTCTCTATGCTGTGCAGTTACACAAACTTTTGAGTCTATATCTTTTGCTTGCCCAAACACTTTTACAAGAGGTGCCATCTTAATAGCCTCTGGTCGTGTTCCAAATACTAACAATACTTTTGTCATTTATAACCTATCCATTTTCAATAAAAATAAAAATTTAATCAAATTCAACTGTCTGCCTACTCGTGTAGGCTCTTTAAGTAGTCTATATAACCACTCCAGATGAAAATCCAAAAATAGTTTTGGTGCTCTTTTTTTATCTCCACCATATATATCAAAACTTCCACCAAGTCCCATATAAAGTGCAGTATGTATTTGAATGAGTTCATCCATTAAAAACTCTTGTCGTGGACTGCCCTGCGCTACAAAAACAACATCAGGCTTTAACGTTAGAAGCGTTTCTTTTAATGTTTCTTTATCATCATCTTTCAAAAAACCATCTCTATATCCAACTATATTTATATTTGGAAATTCTTCTTTTAGTTTAGAGACTGTATTTTCTATAACATCAGCCGTTGTGCCTAAAAGATAAAAACTTTTTTCTTTAGAAAATACACTGACAATATCAAGCCAAAACTCACTTCCAGGTATTTTAATAGCATTAAGTCCCTTTTGCTTGAGTGCCATAACTGCACCCACTCCATCAGGATAGCCTATATTGTTATTTATAATTTCTCTTAATCTATCATCTTCTTTTAAAATCTTCTCTGCATTCATAGCTATAAGTATCTTTTTTTCATCTTTTATTTGCTTTAAAAAATCTTCTTTACTTTTGAAAGCGTTTATTTTGTAATTATTTATAATTTTACTTTCTATCATCAAAAGTCCTTAGATAAAAAGTAAATGCATAAAACATCCAAGCTTCTGCCCATCTCATATATGGTATTTTTGAAGATATTGATGGTTTGAGTTGATAATAAAAATAGCCTTTTTTATCTTGCATATTTTGTATAGTCCAATTTAAAACTTTATCTATTAATTTTTTATTTTCATCGAGCTTGACTAGTCTAAATAAAGTAGCTATAAATTGTGCTGGTGCGTGTATATCGATTGGGTATGTTTTATTATCATAATACTTTGGTGTACCATCTTCCAAGAAGAAATTGTTTAAATAATATTCAAGCCCTTTTTCGATTACTGTATCAAAACTGCTATCGCCTGAATATTTTTGATAATCATATATACATTCTAAATTATACCCTGTATGAAAACTATCCACCCATCCTTGTATATCTAATTCACCATAAATCCATGCACCATCTTCTCTTTGTTCATTACAACAGGCTAAAATAGATAATCTCGCAGTACTCAATAGCTGTTTATCTAGAGTGTAAGAATAAACTCTAGATAGTAGTTTAGCTCCAAGCAACGATGCATTATAAACCCTTGTATAATCATATGGAGAATAAGAAAATATAAAACCTTCATCTTTTTGTGTACGATTTAAATCATTTAAAATAAATTTTGTACTACTTATGGCAGTATTTAAATATTTTTCATCTTTTGTAATCTCATAAGCATCTAAAAGTGAAGAAGCTATAAATGAAGTAGCCACAACCGTTGGTGTCTCTTTTGGAAGGAAAAAGGCTCTTGACTGCCAGTCAAAGTTATATCCCCAACAACTACCACTATAACCTTTTGTTTGTAGTTCTATGAGTTTATCTGCTAAAAATTTTATATGTACAAGATAATCTTCTTCTTTTTCAATCGTATAAAGATTACAATAGCCAGTCAAAAAAAGTCCTAGCCCTTTGGGATTGTATTCTTTAGGAACTAGAAGTAAACTTCTCAAGTTTATTGGATTTCTTTTAAATAGCTGTATCCAAGCAAGTCTAAAAAACTGTACTTTATCAAGTTTAAAAGCTTTAAATACTTTGCTATTTAGCCCATCGTATGGATCCCATCCTTTAAAACCGTTATCTTCACAATATTTTTTCAGTTTGTTGAAACTTTTTATATAACTACTATCTTTCATCATTCCTACTCTACTGCTTGAAATTGACCTGTAATCAAACTATCTTGGATTTTAAAGGTTGTCAATGTTGTCAAATATAAAGACTCAAAACTAATTGGTGAACCTTTCCCTGCCTTTAGCGACTTTATAAATTCTTGGACTTCATGTTTCTGGCCTTTTCCTGAAAGCTTCAACACTTCAGCCTTATTATTTTTATAGATAGCACCCGATCTAAAGTCTTCGATTACACCCACTTTACCAGCACCAAAAATTTCTAAATGCTCTTTTGCTAGAGACTTGTCAGCATTAGCAACATAAGTTAAATTACCCACTGATCCATCAGAAAATTTTACAATAATAGCAATATTGTCATCGGCTTTAGCTTGAGAGTTGTTAGTTGAAATACACTCAGCATAAACTTTCACGGGTTTAGCATCTGTAAAAAACTGCATCAAATCAATAAAGTGACACATCTCACCTACAATGCGCCCGCCACCCGCTTCCGCCTGCGTCCAATGATCCTTAGGGATAAAACCGGCATTAATACGAAAATTCATGACCAATGGTTCACCAATGTTTGCGAATTCTTTTTTCAACGCAACGCTTACTGGTGCAAAACGACGGTTAAAACCAACCATTAGTACTCTATCGTCTACTGTTTCATAAGTTTCTTTTACCTGTTCAAGTTCTTCATAGTTCATTGCTAAAGGTTTTTCAACAAAAACATGTTTTTTAGCTTTTAATGCCTCAATTACATATTTTGCATGTGTATCATGGCGTGTAGCAATAAATACTGTATTGATTTTTTTATTATTAAATACATCATTAGAGTCTGTTGAAGAGGCATTAAAACCAAATTTATCTGCAACGCTTCTTGCATTGATTCCAGTACTTGTCACAACAGTTTCCAACGATGCTTCTTCCTTACAAGCAGGAATAAGATATCCCTGCGCAAAACTACCTGCACCAATGAAACCTATATTTATTTCTTTTGTCTCACTTGTCATTAGATTATTAATCAATGTTGCTTTTTTCGCTTCATTTTCAGGGTATTGTAGCAAGATGCCGATAAAACGTTCTTTTACTTTTCCAAGAACGATGTCATAGGCTTTTTCAGCTTCCTCAATATCAAATATATGGGTAATCAGAGGCTTTAGATCTATACCACCATTCGAAATTAATCCCAAAAAAGCTTCCATATTTCGTTTTTCAGTCCAACGGACATAACCATATGGATAGTCCTGACCTTCTTCCTCATAGCTCACATCATAACGTCCAGGACCGTAAGAAGTTGATATTTTCAACTCTAGTTCTTTTCGGTAAAAGTCCGGTTCTCTTGGTATCTCCATCGGTACTGCACCGACGATGACAATCTGCCCTTTTTTACGTAAGATCTCAGTTGCAAGAACTATAGGATCGTTTGTCGGTGCAGCTGCGGTAATAATGACTTTGTCAAAACCATGCCCCTTTGTAAAATTCTCGATAGCTGGTATGAGGTTAGAGTCATTACGATTCAGTGCAGTTGCAGACTTTGTTTCATTAGAAAGATCCACCATGCCTTGTGAAACATCTATTCCAAATACATTACAGCCATTTGCCTTAAGTAGTTGACATGTCAATTGTCCTAAAAGTCCAAGACCTATTACACAGATATTATCACCAAGCTGTACTTCTGCCTGACGAACACCTTGCATTGCAATCCCACCGAGAGTTGTAAAGCTTGCTTCTTCAAATGAAACATTATCAGGAACCTTCATAACAAGGTTTTGAGGAACACTCACAATTTCTGAATGAGAAGCATAGTTTTGACCAGCACAAGCAACTCTATCACCTGGTTGAAATTCTCCATTATTATCCAAACTTGCAACGACTACGCCAGCTGAACTATAACCAAGCGCTGCTAATGAATCTAGTTTAGTTTTTACTTTGTCAAAAGTAGCTTTCAGGCCCTCTTTTTTAACACTCGCAAGGACTTGCATTACCAGATCAGGGCGTTTCTTAGCTTTTCCTAGTAACGAAGCTTTCCCCATTCCAACAGTTCCACGTTCAGTACCTGCACTAATAAGTGAAAACTTATTTTCCACCAAAACAAATTTGTCTTGTAGCGATGGTAAAGGGACTTCCCCAACATATAACTCACCACTTTTAAAATTTTGTATTACTTGTTTCATTTATTTATCCTTTTATTTCACTAATTAATTCAACAAACTTACCATTTGCTTTACGTAATAGTTGATCGACATATGTAATTGTGATCATCGTATCATCTGAAAATTTCGACTTATAGTAGTCATTCAGCCGTTTATCATGCTCTTGCGCAAACCCTTCTCCTTTAATTACCAATACTTCAAGTTGACCTTTCTCTTTTTGTATATATTGCAACCCAGCTAAATACATATACAAATCATCATGAAAGTTCAATGCAGTTGTAGTAGTCACACTTCCATCAGCTCCATATATTTTCGATCCATTCCGTCGTCCCTGAATATTTCGAATTAATGGAACATGTCTATCACAATGTTCACAATAATCACCAACATATTCAGCATAATCGTCTGTCTTATAACGGATTATTGGCATTCCATTATTATGTAATGTAGTACCAACTATTTCGCCAATTTGACCAGGAGTCGTTATGGGCATTCCATTTTCATCTATCAACTCAAAATAACCATATGTTGGCTCTATATGATAATTATCTGAATGCTCACAATAGCCACCTAAAATAAGTTTTTCGCTATGTCCATACCAATTGTAAAATTTAATACCAGCTTTTTGTTCTATAAAATCTTTTTGATAGCTATAAACATTTTCAGATCCAGATAAAAAAGATTTTACAAAAGAAACATCCAGATCATTCTCAACGATAAATCTTGAAAATTCATATGCTGTTGATGGGTAAGCATGTATAAAAGGTATCTGAAACTGACTGATGACTCGATATATGGTGTGAAAATAGTTTTCATTCAACCTAAATCCATCAAATATTATTTCTTTAGTAATAGGGTTAATGATGTAATCAACATCATCAGCTAATTTCTTATTTCTAATAACTGCACGAATGTCATGTTGGAAGCCTACATTTTCCCATAAAGCATGCATAGTGCCTAATTCGACGATATGTCTGTTTTTTGGAATATACATTTTTAAAGGGTTGCCACTTGTTCCACCTGTCGTACCTAAAATATATTTGGCTTTGTCCATATCTAATGATAAAAAGTCATTAAGATTTTCAGCAATGATGTCTTTATCAATAAATCCAAATTGTTCTTGAAATTCTTTAATAGTTCTGATTTTTTTATATTTATTTCTATAAAATGGTACGGTTTCAATAGCATGATTTACTATATTTATTAAATTAGTTGTATTGCTATAATTAATTTTATTATTTTTTAGAAAATTCTTATAATTTTGATATTTTTTTCCATAAATGAATTGGGACCTGTTATTTAATTTCATAAGATACTGATTAAAAAAAGCAGGTAATTTAACAATTGTTTTCAATATAGATTCTTTCATATTTTATATTCCTTTAATTTTATAGAGTTGTAATATAGGTCATTATTCATCAAAAGTCCAAAAATAAAAATGATTGAAATCAAATAAGCTTGAGAATTCATTCCATAGGAAAACATACTATCTACAAATAATGTAAATAATATAAATTTAACTACTTCATTAGACTTTTTACTTTTTCTTTTTACAATGACTAATGGTAAAAAGAAAAGAAAGAAATAAAGTATACCACCAATAATACCAAGTTCTACAATTACATGAGGAAAGAAAGTATCAGTAGTTGCAAGGTTTGTAAGACCATACCAGTCAAAATTATACTGTTCATATATAGGGGAGTTATATTTTATAGAAGCAGGACCCCCAAAACTTCCTAATCCATAACCTAAAAAAGGGTTATGTTTTAAAAAGTCAAACATTACTCTATATGACTCACTTCTAGCAGATTCACCAACTAAAATATACTGTGCAAATTTTAAAGATGAAATCTCTATAAACTGTTGAAAAATATCCCTCCCTATAATTACTAATATTAAAATAAAAGAAAATATCTTTATAAAAAATGTTTTATTATAAATTGACAATATTATTATTGCTATTATTATAATTTTTAAAGAAAAACTTAACAAAACAAACAATAAGAAGAATAGTGATAATTTCTTATTCTCTAGATATGTATGTAATAAATAAGCAATAAAATTTAAAAATCCAAAAGTCGTGACTCCTGAACTTAAACCACTCCCCCTTAATATAATACCAAAATCTAGGCTATTAGATAAATATATCTGACTAGTTGTAATAAATAAAACATATAACACTATTTGAATAATATTACTCAATATCATAAATTGTGTAAAGCTTCGAACAACTACAATAAGATTATCCTTGACTGCGTAACCAAATAATAAAAAAATAATAGGAAATAAATATCTAACAAACTCCTGTGATGCAGCATTGTAATCAAAACTAACAATTAAACCGAATAATAATACAGCAGTTAAAAAACTAACATATGCTAACAAGTATTTATTAGTTTTATTTAGTATAATATAGTATACCATTAGCAGTAAGACCACTATTTTAAGCAGTGATGATAATGATTCATCAATAATTGTAACAAAATCTGCTAATAAAATTAAATATATTGTCAATGCAATATAAATATTAATAAGAAAAGACTTTCTTAAACTAATTTGTCTAATTGATAACATTATTTTCTCTGTCATAGACACCGTGAGTAGACTTAAGAATATCTGCTACACTTTTTGAATATAAAATTAATCCAATAATAGATATTGCGACTAATGAAATTGCAACACTTAGAATAGTATAAAAATTTGCAACTAATAATAGTAATAACAATGTAATAATTGACAGTAATAATGAGTTTTTAAATATAGTTTTAAACTTTCCTATTCCAAATAAAAAAGTTACTTGATATGAGTAAATATTTTTTATTGCCCATGCTAATACCAGAAAGATAAAAAAATCGAAGGAGTCAGTAAATTTACCAGAGTATAGTGTCTCTATCAATGGTTTATAAAGTAAAATCGATAATAATGCTATAGTTAAACTCACAAATATTATGCGTGGCAGAAAATACTTGTATTGTTTATATAATTTGTCTGGATTCGTTGCAATATATGAAAACTTTGGTGTCAATACTTGTTGCATCGTTGATGTAATCATCTGATAACCCATAATTATTATTGTGGCAAATGCATACTGACCAAGTTCACTTGAATTTGAAAAGTATATACTTAGAAGTATCATATCAGAATAAGCAGCAAGATGACTAGCCATGTTACTCCCCCATCCGAAACGAGAATAGCTCCAAATTTTTTTATACCATCGTAGTACTTTTTGACCTACTTCTGAGAAATTGTATTCATTTTTTTGACTACTATAGAATAAAATATTATTGACAAAATATGAGAAAACAAATCCAGACAAAAAACCAAAAACTCCAAATAAATATGTGAATAAAATTATGGATCCAATTCCTATTAAGCGTGACACCATTTGTAAAAATGCTAATTTTCGAACCATTTGTCTCGCTTGTAAATAAGCACTTTGTAAATTGTAAATATTTATAAGTAGTATGACAACTGAAAATTGCATTAATATTCCATAGTAAATATTTGTTTGATCAAGAGTGAAAAAAACTAAAATATACAATATGGATACTAGTACAAGTGAACTCCCAAATGCAAGTGCAAATGATGCTATAAAAATACTATTTATCTCTGATTTTTTTCTTTTTTCAGAAGCAAGTTTTAAAATAGCTGAATTGATACCTAAAGATGAAAGTACTGAACCTATCAAGATAAAATTTTGAAAAGTTTTTACAGTAGCAAGTTCTGAAGATGTCAACCAATATGCAACTAGTAGTTGTGAGGAGAACCCCCCTATTGCAACTAATAAATTCGAACTTAAAAGATGAAAAAAACCAGTCTTATTGATTCTACTTAGCATATTTTCTCTGAATAAAAATCTAAAATTTTTTTTATATTTTTGTCGAAACAATAATCATTAATTATAACTTCTTTTCTTCTGTTTAACTCAAGAATATTAGTAGTATGATTGTTTAGAATCTTTTTCATTGACAAGAACAACTCATCAATATTAAGATCAATCAGTTCAAGATTAAGATGAAATTTTTCTTCCCATGCCCGATAAGGAAAAATGTTTGTAGCAATCAGCTCCTTTTCATAATACATTGGTTCAATAAAAGTTGAAGAAAGTTGATCATTATATGCAATCTGCAATCCTATATCAATATTTTTCCATATATATTTCAAATCCTCATTTGATACGAAATCATGATCTTCTAAGCAGATATACTTTTGTAAGTTATTTTCTACTATTTTCTGTTTGAGTGCTTTTTCTATTTTTGGATCGTTCGTATTCCCTTTCCAAAAGATGACATAAAAATTTTTAAATCCTTCTTCTAATAATCTAATCACCGTATCTATGACCATGTTATGCCCACTTATTCCCAATAATGATTTAGGATAAAAAAAAATTTTCTTATCTTTTGGAAATTGACTGACAAATTCAGATGTTTTTTTTGTTATTTTTTGATTATTCACTTTCTGAAAAAAAGCACTTGGCAAGCCCCAAGGAAAAATAAGAATTTTTTTTTCAGAAATATTTTTTTTCAAAATTTCAGCAGTACCGTACCAATTGCATTGTATGTAGTCAATATGTTTACTCAAATGTTGATATACTTTTCCACGTAAATTATTTGCAACGATCTCTTCTGCAACTTTTTCACCCCAGATGTTAATAATTTTAATACTTTTTTTATTTGCCCATACAAGAAAATAACTTAGTATTAAAAGACGATAAGCTCCATGTATCCAGACAAGATCAGCTTTTTTAAATACCTTATAGATATTCCAAAGCTTAAAAAATGATTTTTCAATTGAAATAATATTTATGTTTTTAAATCTTTTATTTTCAAAAGTAAACTTTCCCAAATAAAAAAAATATAATTTATTCTCTCTGCTATTTTCAAAAAATTCTAAAAAAGGTTCAATATTGTGCCCATACCCTGGGCCAAACATAACAATATTCATTTACCAAATCTTTTTTCAAAATCTTTCAAAGTTTGCTGATATTCAGCCCATTGGCCTATGTCCATCCAAGCTTTTTCTGAAATTGGAAAAACACCTATCTTTCCACCATTCTGTTTTATTTTATCAATCAAATCTGTAATATGTAAAAATTCATTGTCTGGAATAGATTGCAAGACCTCTGGTTCAAGTATATACATTCCTGTATTAATTTTGAAACTTAAGTCTGGTTTCTCTATCATCGAAATCATTTCACCATTTTCACCTGTTTCTATCGTACCATATGGAATTGGATAATGCTTAACTGCTGCAATCATTGTAATATCATAGTTATTATCCTGATGAAAATCATATATTTCACGATAATCCTGATCTATAACAATATCACAATTAGATACAAAAAAAGTTGTTTTTATTTTATCTTTCAAGAGGTACATACTGCCTGCTGTACCTAATGGTTTATCTTCTATAAAATATTCAATATTGTATGAAGAAACAATACTATCAAAATAATATTTAATCATATCAGCTTTGTAATTAACTGATGCGTAAAATGTATTTGAACCGAAGTTATGAAAACTGTCTATGATTATTTCCATTATTGGTTTTTCTCCAATTGGAACTAATGGTTTGGGGATGACATTGGTAATAGGCTTTAATCTTGTACCTTTTCCACCAGCCATAATTACAACTGGAATGTCTGATGGAAATTTAGTTATTTTTTTATGTGCTTCAGGAAAAATATCATCCCAAAAATAAATATTAACCAGTTTCTTCCCTTCTAGAACTGGCATACATTCTGTTCTATATTCAATCATTATTCTCTTGATAGAGTCGAAATCATCATCTATATGTGCCACTTTCGAATTAGCTCTAATTATATTTTTCACACTCGTATCAAGTGAGATATTATTTATTATGGCTCTTTGAATATCTCCAATACTAATCAATCCAATGAAAGTCTCATTTTCTAAAATAATGAGCAGTTTTATATCATTATCATCCATTTGTTTCATAGCATTTAAAAGACTTATTGAAGGTTCAACAAGTCTTCTAATTATTTTTTTTTGCTCTACGTTCATGTTATATTTCCTTTAAAAACAGTTCCAGCTTTGATAAATCCACCTAATTCTATATACTCTCTAGATGTTGCATTACTTCCATAAAAAGTATTTGCCTTTACCTTTACTCCGCCATTAATGACTGAAGCAGTTGAAATATGACAATTATCTTCAATGATGGCATCATGTTCTATAAGTGCTTTAGAGTTTATTATACAATTTTTACCAATATGAGCATCTGAATTTACAAGTGCATGGTGCATAATAACACTCCCTTCATCTACTGAAGCGTGCTTAGAGACATACGCTAAGGGAGATATAATAGTTGGCAGTTCAAAACCTAACTCTTCTAAAAGTTTAAAAATCTTAACACGTGGAGCATTTGATTTGACATGCCCAACAGTCACGAGTGCATAGGAAAAATTCTCTCTTAACATGTTTAAGTCATCATCGCAACCTATGACTTTATACCCGAGCACTTCACTGCCAATCAACTCTTTTTTATCAATTATTCCAGCAATTTTATATTTGGCCTCTTGTTCAATTACATCTATTACAGATTTACAATGACCGCCGCCGCCAACTAGAATAATATTTTTCATTAGAGTCTCACACTACTTGGAATATTAACAACTCTCTCTTCAAGATATTTTGAGTTTTCTAAAGTTGTCGATTGACAATCTTTAAACATCTCGAGTTCGTTCATAAGTCTCCAGATAGGTCTACTCATAACACCCTTACTATTTGTAAACTTTAAAAACTCATTTCTTTGATTTTCATCTTCTAATAAAACTGCTTGTAGCCAATAATTTGATTGTGAGTCTTTTGGTTCTTTTATAAACTTTATATCATTTTTTTCAAAAAACTCTTCATACTCAGAAGCTAATACTCTTTTGTTTTCTAAGAACTTATCTAGCTGTTCTAATTGTGCAACTAAAAGAGCAGCATTGAGGTTTGGCATTCTATAGTTATAAGCTATCTCATCGTGAACATACTCATAAGGGTGTGGAATTTTTGCTGTGGTTGTAAGATGCTTTGCTCTCTTAGCTAATACTTCATCATCTGTGACAATCACTCCACCACCACCTGAAGTGATGATTTTATTACCATTAAAACTAAAAGCTCCAAGTTTTCCAAAAGTACCCGTATGTTTAGTTTTATAATAACTTCCTAAACTCTCAGCTGCATCTTCAACCAACTCTATATACCAAACTTTACAAATCTCTTTTATCTCTTCTATCTTACATGGATGCCCAAAAGTATGCATCGGTACACAAGCTTTAATAGTTTTACCTGTAGTTTTGTTTACACAGTGATTATCTAAAATTTCGCAGTTGTTTTGTAAAAACTCTTTTAATGATTTTGGGCTAAGTCCCATTGTGTCTAAATCCACATCCACAAAAATAGGTTTCGCTCCAATGTAACTTATAGCATTACATGTCGCTATAAAAGTAAGTGGCTGAGTGATAACTTCATCACCACTTTTTACATCTGCCAATAGTAAAGATATATGTAAAGCAGCTGTTCCATTTACAGTTGCAACTGCATATTTACTTCCAACTTTTTTAGCAAATTCTTTCTCAAATGTATCTACATATTTTCCGACACTTGAAACAAATGTAGAATCTATGCAATCATTCAAGTATTTTTTTTCATTCCCAACAAAGCGTGGTTCATGTAAAGGAATAAAATCAGTTGTTTTAAAACTCTTCTGTATAAAATCTACTACATTTTGCATACTACATTTTCCCATCTAAATATTTACCAGTTTCTTTATGCCCAAAATCCGGAATCATCGTAAAAAATTCTTTTACAATATTATCTTTTGACCATGAGAGATTATTTTTATACTCTTTTATAATTTTTTCAAAATTGTTAAGTTTTTCTTCATCAAAATTTGCTTCATTTTTAATAACACCAAGATTTGTAAATCTATCCATGTCTAAAGTTTCAGCATCTGTGAAAAACTCTTCAAAATCTTTCTCTCCAGTTGTATCACTTGAAGTAAAGAGACAAGGCCATTTACCTTGCAAAGGTAAAGTCTTTGCTAGTTCTCTCGCTTCATCTTCAGTATCACATAAAAATGGCTCGTAGCCTAAATTTTCAAGATATTTTACTGCAATATCAGCAAAAGTTATTAAATGTAAATTTTCACTAAGTTTAGGAAAAAATATATCTCTATTTTCACCAAATATACAAGACATAAGACAAAGCTCGCCAGACTCTTGAGGAGTTACGAAGTAGCGTTTTATGTCGTTTGGAGCGACAATTGGTTGATTTTTTTGTATGCGTTGGTTAAATCCATGAAGTAAAGAACCATCGCTAAATGCCACGTTTGCAAAGCGAGCCATAGAGACTTTGATATCTTGAGATTTTCGCATAACAAACATCTCCATGATACGTTTACTTGCACCCATCATATTGACAGGATTTGCAGCTTTATCTGTTGAAACACAAAAGTATTTTTTTGTACCATTATCAATGGATTGTTGGAGTGTTTTGTCAGTATTGAATACATTTGTTTCTATCATACGCATGAGAGTAAAAGGATCTTTTTCGCTTCTTACATGTTTCAAAGCTGAAAGATTGAGAACATAGTCATACTTCCCATCTGCTTTTATAAAAGCATCATACTCAACACTTCCAATATCTAAAGCAAAAGTAGCAAAATCACCATCGATATAACCAAATGAACTTCTAATATCACGAACAAGTTCAACCATATTATTTTCAGATATATCTACAACATGCAGTTTTTTAGGGTTGCGTTTAAATATCTCTTTAGTAACTGCCTGTCCAATTGAGCCAGCCCCACCAATGACTAAAAAAGTTGAAGATGAAACTATATTTTTCAGCTCTTCATTTTTGTTTTGAATATCATCTGTAAAAAGTTCTTTTGTTCTACCTATTAGACTTAATATTTTATTCATTTATTTATTCCTCTGTTATACTTTTCCAAATACCATTCAACAGTCTTAACAATCCCAGTATCAAAAGTCTCGTCCGCTTTCCAACCAAGCTGAGTCTCTAACTTTGTAGCATCTATAGCGTAACGTCTGTCATGTCCTGCTCTATCTTCTACGAAAGTTATTAACTCTTTGTACCCCACTTTCGCTTTAGCGACGGGGGTATCGCCATTTAGTGGCAGATAACTTTCTCTTGGAACTTTTTCATCAAGTATAGTACAGATTGCATCCACTATTTGTAAATTTGTTCTCTCATTTCTTCCGCCGATGTTATAAACATTGCCTTCTTTACCTGTATGATAAACTATATCTATACCTTTGCAGTGGTCAAGTACATAGAGCCAGTCTCTGATGTTCTTTCCATCTCCATAGATTGGGATGCTCTCACCTGCTAATGCTTTACGAATTATTGTAGGGATTAGTTTCTCATCATGTTGTTTAGGTCCATAGTTGTTTGAGCAGTTCGTTATTACTGTATTCATTCCGTAAGTCTCTTGGTAACTTCTCACTATCATATCACTACTTGCTTTTGATGCTGAGTATGGAGAGTTTGGAGCGTAAGGAGTCTCTTCTGTGAAGAGGTCAGTCTCATTTAGAGTTCCGTATACTTCATCTGTACTTATGTGGTGAAATCTACATCCTTCATATTTTGCTTTGTACATGAATGGTTTATCCATCCAGTAGTGTTTAGCTACATCAAGAAGTGTAAAAGTTCCATTTACATTTGTCTCTATAAACACACCCGGGTTTTTGATGCTATTATCTACATGAGACTCAGCTGCAAAGTGAATGACACCGTTAATGTCATACTCGTTAAATATAAACTCAACAAGTTCACGGTTACAGATATCACCTTTGATAAATTTATATCTAGGATTATCTCCGCACTCTTTGAGGTTTTCTAAGTTACCTGCGTATGTTAAAAGGTCTAAATTGATTAGATTGTACTCAGGATATTTCTCTAAAAAGTATGGAACAAAGTTTGAGCCTATAAAGCCTGCTGTTCCGGTTAATAGTATGTTCTTACTTGCCATTATTTTCTCTCTCCCATAATTGTTAAACACGCATCCAAACTATCTTTCCAAAAAGGAATAGTGAGATTAAACTCTTTTTTTATCTTTGATTTATTAAGTAGACTATAGTGTGGTCTTGTTGCAGGTGTTGGGTAATCAACTGTTTCAATTGGATTAACTTGACAATCAAGCTTAGCCATGCGCATAATCTCTTTTGCGAAGTCGTACCAGCTAAGAACACCTTCGTTTGAATAGTTGTATATTTCAACTCCATCTCGTTCCAAAGCTCCAGCTTGGGAATGCATACTTGTACTTGCTGCATTACCATCTCTCTGCATTCCCAACGAGGACGTTGGGAACGAGGCGGTTTTTGAAAGTATGTCCAAGATGGCTTTTGCTAAATCTCTTGCATACGTAGGTGTTCCGACTTGGTCGTAAATAACACCTAGTGAGTCTCGCTCTTTGCCGAGTCTAAGCATCGTTTTCACAAAGTTCGCTCCAAAGCTAGAGTACACCCATGAAGTTCTGATGATGAGAGAGTTCTTTGGGTTTATCTCTTGTATCGCATTTTCACCAGCTAGTTTTGTTTTTCCATAAATGCCATTAGGATTGGTTACATCATCTTCAGTATATGGCTTATAGTTTTTACCATCAAAGACATAATCCGTAGAGATGTGAATGAGTTGAATGTTTTTATCTTTTGCTATTTGTGCTAGATATTTAACAGCTAAATGATTTACATTTTCTGCAGTTACTTCATCACTCTCAGCCTTGTCTACAGCGGTGTATGCTGCAGAGTTTATGATGATATTTATATCGTTACGTGCGATATATTCTTCGAGTGCATTTTTATCTGTAATGTCTAATGTATCTCTATCTGTGAAGAGGAAGTTATAGTTATACTTTGATGAGAGTTCTCTTAGCTCTGAACCGAGTTGACCATTGCTTCCTGTTACTAAAATATTAGTCATTGTAGTAGTTCGCTCCATACTCAAATATATCATTTGTTTCAGTAAGCTTAGGTTGCACTTTATCTTTAGCAGAGAGATTGAGTTCCTCATGTGGTACTGACCAATCTATGCTGAGGGCTTCATCACTAAAAAGAATTCCTCTATCATTCTGGGGTGAGTAGTAGTTATCAACTTTATACGCAAACACAGTGTCATCTTCTAGGACTACAAATCCATGCGCAAATCCACGAGGAACTAAGAGTTGTTTTTTATTTTCACTGCTAAGTTCTACACTCACATGTTGACCAAAAGTAGGTGAGCCACGTCTTATGTCTACTGCTACATCTAAAACACGACCTTGAATGACACGAACGAGTTTCGTTTGTGCAGCAGGAGCGAGTTGATAATGAAGACCACGAAGAACACCTCGTGAAGATTTAGACTCATTGTCTTGGCAGAAGTTTATTGTATAACCTAAAAACTCTTCAAGTTTATCTGCACGAAAAGTCTCTACAAAGTAACCTCTCTCATCACCATGAACTTTTGGTTCAATGATGACTACATCAGGTATGCTTGTTCTTATGAAGTTCATACTATTTTAAACCTCTTGGTTGGTTTGCACGTCTAATTAAGTATTGACCATATTGGTTTTTCTTTAAAGGTTCTGCAAGTTCTAAAAGTTTCTCTTTTGAGATGTAACCCATCTCATATGCTATCTCTTCTATACATGCAACTTTAAGCGATTG
>JBFHKA010000047.1:0-20971 GCA_041595535.1 Sulfurimonas sp.
AGATTTTGAGTCTAATGATAAACTTGTTTTTAAATATGGTTCGTATGATTATGTCATGGGTGGCTTTATTAAAAAGTTCAAAACAGAAAATTTTGATGCCACAATAGACTTTTACTATCAACAAGATGACAAAAAACTTCCAGCAGGTCCAGATGGATTTTCTCAAGGTTCCATGAGTATTCCCGCACTTGGCTATGACAATACTGGTTTATCTCAAAACGGCGATGCTCCATTATGGCTTCAAGATTACTCTTTAAGTCTTAATCTTAAGTACAAAGACTTCTCTCTTAAAGGACGTTACCTTGACCATACGCAAGGAAGTGCTTATGGAATCAATCTTGCCTTGCCACAAGACAAAGATAGGGTAAAACTACCAAGTTATTATCTTGAACTAGGTTATAACACAGATATCAATGATTTTAATGTCGACATAAAAGCTGGTATTAAATATGATGCATTTGATTCTAAATCTAAATTAGGTCCAGATGGTGAAAATTTTATGGATTATCCTCTGTATATCCAAAGTAATGGTGCAATAGACAATAATGTTACATTTCCAAATGGTATATACGGAGAACATCTAGCTAAACAAAGAACTCTCTACCAATCTTCTTATATTACCTATACTGGATTAAAGAAGCATACTATCACTACTGGTTATCGCTTACTACAAGAGAAGACCACAAAGATGATTTCAAAGTTATCAAACTGGTCAACAGGCGATCCAGCACTTGTTGACTATGCAGACACCTTCCCTTTCTTCGATAAAAATGCGAAGCGTGACACTCAAATATTCTCGCTGCAAGATGAATTTCAGTATAGTGACAATTTAAGCTTCATGTATGGTTTTAATTATGAGCAGACATCCTATCAAGATGCCGGTTTTGAACCAAGAGTATCAATAGTATATCAACAAAATATGGACAATATATTTAAAGCAATCTACTCTCGTGCACATAGGAACCCATCTTGGCAAGAGATGTTTACTATGAATAATAATGCTAGACGAGGTAGCACTGACTTAAAACCAGAAAAAGTAGATGCATTTGAGCTTGCATATATTAAGAAATTCTCTAGTGACACATATTTACAAACAAATCTTTTCTACCTAATGAATAAAGATCAAATTTATAATTCGGCTTCAAACCCTTTATATAGGAATGCTATGGATACGGATATCTATGGACTAGAGCTTGAGTATAGCGGACATATTTCTTCATCTGACAAGTTGTATGTAAATTATTCATATGTAACTGGTACTACCCATCTGAAAGACACAGGTTTTAACGCAAATCTAGCAAATGTTGCACACCATCTAGCTAAAGGGTATTATATTTATAATATAAACAGTGCCGTAGCATTGAGTGGTATTGCAAAATATGTTGGTGCGAAAGATAGAGCATCAGATGACACTCGTGATAAGGTACCAGCGTATGCTACTTTGGATACAACATTAAACTATAAAAATCGTAAGTATAACTTCGACATTACACTGAGTCTGAAAAATATCTTTGATGCCAAAGTTATTTATCCATCTCCACCAAAAACCTATATAGAAGATTATGCCCAAGAGGGCAGAAATTTTTTAATATCTCTAAAGAAGGAGTTTTAAATGAAAAAAATACTCTTTCTTTATTTAACTCTTGTGAGCATAGCTTTTGGATATAACTATGATGATTTAATACTTAAAGCACAAGCTTCTATTTTCCCTAAGATTATTCTTTTGGATAAAAAAATAGACAATAAACTTATTGATGGCAAAATAGTCTACACTATCATTTATGATAAAACAGACTATCTTACTGCTTTATCTATTGAAAAGTTTATAAATAAAAACTTCAAAGGATATTTAGATACATACGAGTATAAAATAAACTTGGTAGATTTTGAAAACTTTTCAGAGAAAACAGAAGCTTCTGCTATTTATGTACTTAATTTAAAAGAGCATGTTGAGAGGATTGCTACAATAGCTAGTGAAAAAGGGATTATCTCCTTTTCCTATGATATAAATAATCTTCAAAAAGGTTTAATGTTTTCCCTAGTAATTGAGAAATCAACTGTGCTATATCTTAAAAAAGAGAACTTATATACTAAAAAAATAGACTTTGTAGATGCTTTGTTGCAGATGGTTCAGTTTGTCGATCAAGATTATGCATACGAAGAAGACACACAATATGACGACAGACTCTATTCAAAAGAGTTTTATGCTATTTTAACTAGTAATATATTTTATAGTCATAAATATAGTAGTTTGAGATAAAGTTGTAAAATGAGAAAAAAGATAAAATCACTCTCTAGTAAAATAGTTTTTTTAATATCAGTAGTAACTTTGATCTCCATCTTACTGATTTTTTATGTTTTTGAAAAAATAAATAAAGAAGCGTTCTATAATGTAGAAACGCAAAAAGCAAGATTAGTGCTAAGTACCATTGAACCTCTTATTGCCGTGAATATGTACTTAAATCTTAATGATAGAATTGATCAATTGACTAAACAACTCGTCACAAATCCAAATATCTTAGCCATCAAAGTACTCCAAGAGAATATGCCTATCAATGAAAGGAAATCAGAAGAGTTTAAAATTAATATTGATGATTCTTTTATTGTCGAGAGTCCTATATTTCAGCCAAACTCCAAAAAAAAGATTGGAACTTTAGTTCTTACATACTCTAATAAGAACTATAAAGAACTCATAAATAAATATACAAATCTTTTAATCGAAGTACTCTTTTTATTTGGAATATTTTTCTTACTTTTTAGTTTATATGTAAAAAAACTTCTCTCTCCTTTACGAAGAATTGCTGAATTGTTACAAACTTATTCTCCAAAAAAAAATATACATATACCTTTTAACAATCAAAACAATGAGATAGGCTTTATTTCAAATGCACTCAATAATATGCAAAAGAGTATAGTACAGTACTCAAAACAACAACAAAATATTAATAAATACCTTGAAGAGAAGATAGACGAAAAGACATTGGAATTGCGAAAACAACTCTATACAAATACTCTAACGGGCTTACCAAATAGACGAAGTCTCTTGCGCGATATTAATGATTACAATGATGGAGCCTTATTAATAGTAAACATTGATGATTTTAAGGAGATCAATGATTTCTTTGGACAAGCAGTAGGAGATAGTGTTCTCATATCATTTTCACTAAAGTTATTGAAGATGATAACAAAAGAGTATAAGGCTACGCTTATACATCTCTCAGGTGACGAGTTTGCTTTCTTTTTTATACAAAAACCTTCCAAGGATGCATTTGTTCAGTTTGCGATGTCACTTATTAAAAATATTGAAAAAATGATTTTTAATCATGAAAGTAATAAATTAACCATAAGGGTAACCATTGGAGGAACTTATCAAGTTAAGAAAGCTTTAGAAAAAGCAGACATTGCGTTAAAATCGGCTAAAAAGCAGAGAAAAAATTTTTTACTATACGATGAAACTTTAAATGTTGAGCAACAATACCAAAACAATATGGAATGGACGAAAAAACTTAATTGGGCCATTGAAAATGATAGAATCATTCCTTTTTACCAAGCTATATATGATAATGAAACAAACAAGCTAGTAAGTGCCGAATGTCTCATCCGTCTCATAGATAGTGAGAATAATGTAATAAGCCCTTATCATTTTTTGACAATTGCAAAAAAAAGTAAACTCTACTCTAAATTAACAAAAATAATGATTCAAAAGAGTTGTGAATACTTTGAGCATTTAAATTGTGATTTCTCAGTTAACTTGTCAGTTGAAGATATGTTAGACAAAGAGATCGTAGAATATATTACATACAGTATAAAAAAATACAATGTTAGTGAAAAAATTGTATTTGAACTTCTCGAGACTGAAGGAATTGAAAACTATGAAGAGGTCTCTACCTTTATTAATGAAATGAAATCCTTAGGCTGTAAAATCGCAATAGATGATTTTGGTTCGGGCTATTCAAATTTTGAGTATCTACTTCAGCTCAATATTGACTATATTAAAATCGATGGTTCATTGATAAAAAATCTTGATAAAGATTTAAATGCTCAAATTGTTGTCGAAACAATCGTTAGTTTTGCTAAAAAGCTCAATATTATAGTAATAGCAGAATATGTTCATAACAAAGCTATTTATGAAAAAGTAAAAGAGTTACATATTGACCGTTCTCAAGGATTTCTGCTAGCACAACCACAAGATCAACTCACTATTCTTTAGTCCATCCACTTCCTATAATCATATCCATCACTTGGACGGACAACCTCTTTTTGCTCTAAAGTTTTTAGCATAGTAAACACCCTACTTTCATCTATGTATGCTTTTTTTTCAGAATTTTCTACTCTAACAAATCCAAACTTTTCATAAAAAACTATCTCACGAGAGTTCTCTTTTACACTTACACTTATTTGAGAATAGAGTGCCCCTGCTTCTTGCAAAAACTGCTCCATCATACGTGAACCAATCCCTTTACCTCGAAATTCAGGAACAACTACCATATGAAGAACTGGTGTATTTTCATCTACAAAACCATTAGAGTTATGTTGTGCGTTTAACCTACGCGTCCAAATAGCACCAGCAATCTTATGCTCATATAAAGCATACAATCCCAAATCTTTGGGTGTTAAGCCATAAAAATCATTGTATATTAAGAGCTGTGGATATTCATAAATATTTTTACTCATTGTATCTAATTCATAAGTGCACGTAAGCATATCTGTTACAATTTTTTGCTCACTTGAGCGTAAAAAATAGAGCTCTAAATTCATTCTAATCCTTCCATCTTCTCTTCATACTCTGCATTGATTGTATCAAGCTCTGTTTGTGCAAGTTCTAACTTTTCAAAGCTACTCTCTACACTCTCTTCTAGTTCAGCTACTACTTTGGAAAGTTCCATTAATGTAGCACTATCACCTGCATTTGAAGCCTTTATAAGCTCTTCATGCTTTATTGCTAAACGCTCTTCAAGTTGCATAATTTGATTCTCAAATTTCTCTACACTTTTTTTAAGAGCAGATGTTTTTTTATTTCGTTCACGTATAAGTTCGGCTTTGAGTTTTTTATTTTCTTTTGTATTTGACTTAGGAGCGACTTTTACTCTCTCCTCTTGCTCATCCTCTTCCCAGCCAATCTTCTCTAAAAACTCATCATAGCCACCATCAAAGTACTCTGCTCCATCTTTAGCAAAAATAATAAGTCTATCACATACACGACGAAGCATCTCTTCAGAGTGCGTGACAATAAGTACAGCACCTTCAAAATTTATGATAGCTTCGGTTAGTGCTTCTATAGACTCCATGTCAAGGTGATTTGTAGGCTCATCGAGGAAGAGTAGATTAACGTTACGTGCGAGTATTTGACCTAGCATAACACGTGACTTTTCTCCACCTGAAAGCAGTGATATTTTTTTATCCGCACTCTCACCGCTAAACATCATCGCACCACAGATACTTCGTATCACCTGTGTAGAGAGTTTTGTATTGGCTGAATGTATCTCATCACTTACTGTTACGTGCGGATGTAATCTCGCTATATTTGTCTGCCCAAAATGTGCAAATTCCACCGAAGGATGGGAGCGAATAGTACCACAGAGAGCTTGAAGCTCTTTTGCCAAAGTATTTAAAAGTGTAGATTTTCCTTTACCATTTTTTCCTATAATTCCTATACACTCTCCACGTTTAATACTAAAGCTTATATTTTTAAAAAGAAGCATATCTGCAGAGTAACCAAAACTAAGATTTTCAACTTCAAGCAGTACTTTTGCTGGAGTCTCTTTAAAATTAAAATCAAAAGCTAAAGTGTTATCAAAAGATAAATCATTCATCAAGTCCATCTTCTCCAGCTGCTTTACTTTTGATTGTGCAAGTGCGGCAGTTGAAGCACGTGCTTTATTTTTTGCTATGAATTCTTCTAACTCTTTTACTTTTTTGTCTTGTGCTATTTTTTGTTTTTGGTAAAGCTCATCATTTGCATGGAGTTGTTCATAAAACTTGTGCGTATTTCCCTGAATAATTTCTATATTTTTTCGCACTAATCCCATCGTATGCGTACAGACACTATCCATAAAGTCACGGTTGTGTGTGATGAGTATAATTTCTCCCTCAAAGGCTCTTAAAAAGTTTTTTAGCCAACGAAGAGAGACTATATCGAGGTAGTTAGTTGGTTCGTCTAAAAGGAGCAAGTTTGGTTCTGTAACAAGGAGCTTTGCGAGGTTTATGCGTATTTGATACCCACCAGAAAAAGAGAGTGGACTTTTCTCTAAATCTTCACTCGTAAACCCCAGTCCAAATAGAATTTTTTCAACTCTATAAACATCATACTTCATCTCTTCTGTGAGAGCTAATGCTGCCTCTTCTCTAAGTGTTTTTTCACTAAAAGTAAGATGCTGTCTGAGTGTACCTATTCTATAGTTTTTTGGAATTACAATCTCACCATTATCTGCACTCTCTTCACCAAGGATGAGCTTAAATAGAGTTGATTTTCCGCTTCCATTACGTCCAACTAAGCCAACACGATTACCTGCATTGAGTTTAAAGTTTAAATTGTTAAAAAGCTCTTGTGAAGCAAAATTTTTTGAGATGTTTATTAGCTGTATCATACTACTCTTTTACTTTTTTTATGGATGCAATTATAGCAAAAAGAAATTTTTATAAATGAAGATGCTATAATGCCTTCATGAATGACACAACAGACATAATAACATTAACGATACGAATAGCTATTTTTGTAGTAATTGCGGGGATTTTTTTCTTTGTTTTAAAAGCGAAGAAAAAGGATTAATTTCCTTTAACTACGCTATCTAATTTAGCAAATAACTCTTTAGACGCTTCTTCTGTCTCTCTGAAAAGCTTAATAATCTCATCAGTATTTTTTGTACCGAGTATCTGCATCGCTTGATTGATTTTTTCATGCACTTTTTTGTGTGGCTCTAACATGCTTTTAAAAGTAGGTTTATTTCCAAACTGTTTTTGCCCTTCTGATGCATACCATTTTCCAAAATTACACTGCGTATGGTCACTTAATTTCAAATCTGCTTTTCCTTGTAAAAACGAAGAATACGCGTTGTTTTTAAGTACCATATGATCTAATTTAGCCATATTCGCAAAAAGCTCATAACCAATCTTTTCATTGTCTTGTGTAATGCTCTCAGCATTTTGAATAAGAACTTGAAGTACAGAGACAAACTCATCTAAAGTTGTTTGTGAAGAGATTGAATACCCTTCAATTCTTTCACTATTCTCACTCATACTCATAGAATTCTGTTTTAGGACACTAATGTTTGCTTCGACCTCACTTGTTGCTTTTTGCGTACGTTCAGCAAGTTTACGAACTTCATCTGCAACAACTGCAAAACCACGTCCATGTTCACCTGCGCGCGCTGCTTCTATCGCAGCATTAAGAGCAAGTAGATTGGTTTGATCAGAGATGTCTTTGATGAGTGTAATGACATTAAATATTTCTTGAACATTAGAGTTTAACTCATCTGCTGAACTTCTTGAGTCTCCTACCATATGTGTAATACTCTCAATAGCCTCTTGCATATGTTGTGTTGACTCTGTCACAGTTTGAATCACTTCACTTGTTTTTGCATTAAGCTCATTCACAAGATTTACATTTTCAACATTACTCGTCATACTTTCTCTAAGGTTATTTGCATTCTCGACAGCACCATGTATCATTGCATCTGACAATGCGAGTGTTAATCTATTTTTCTCAGCTTCTTGATAGACCTCTGCTACAGCATCTTCAGCCTTTTTAGCTTCATCTTTTGCCTCTATTGCAATACTTTGAACCTTGTCTAAAAAGCTATTAAAACTTTTACTAGCTTTTCCTAGTTCATCTGCAGAGTTTACTGGTAAACGTCGAGATAAATCTGCATCTCCCTGTGCTAATTCATCTGCAACATCTGCAAGATGTACGATAGGATCAGAGATAGCTCTCTTAATTATAAAGAGTAAAAAGATTAAGATAAACAAATCCATAGCAGCCATAATGTAGACCTGTCGAATAAGTGAATCTTGAGATTGAGAAATTATAGAGTGTACTTTTTCTACATCCTCTCCTATCAATGCATAGCCAACTACTTTATTTGAGAAATCAAGTATAGGTTCTGAAACCACAAAATACTTCTCAGTAGTGAAATATTTTTGTGTATTTGCAATATCTATATTTTTTAAATCATTAAAAAAATCTTTATTTATAACATCTTCTTTAACAGCCAACGTATAATCACCTGTTTTTATTGCATCTTTTAAAGCTGTCGCTATATCTAAATAATCATTTTTCATCACTATGGCAATATCATAATTACTATTTTTTTTCGTAGAAAGTACTATAGAATTAAGACCTTGAATAAACTCTACAGAACCAAGATAGTTGTTGTCATTTATAATAGGAGCCAATCCACGCAGTACTAGACCTGCACGGCCTAATTCTATAGCGACTAAAGGTTTTTGAGTCTTTTTAAGATGTACTATAGTATCTCTAAACCCACTTAAGTCATCACCAAATTTTTGAGGATTCCAAGCACGTAAAAAACTGTGTAGCTTTGCATCATGTATGTGGACTTTAATATTTTTGTAACGTGTGTACTCTTTGAAGTCTTTAGAAATTCCACTTAATCCATTAATAGCAGTAGTTCTATTGTTTTCTAGGAGAGCATGAACAACATCATAGTTTTTTGAAATATTAATTGCATTTGTAATACCAATATTTTCTTTTACTTCAATTGCCTCTTTGTAGGCTAAACGAAGTGCATTTGATTCACTTTCATATACATTCTTTTTCATCTCATCAATAGAGTATAAATAATTTATAAAAATAACAACAAACCCTATTACTATTGATAGTATCAATGGTATATGAATTTTTTTACTGATAGACATAGAATTAAAATAGTTCATGGCTATACTTCCCCTTTTTCTAATTAGCTCAGTTTATTTTAGCTGACCATTCCCATAATGCTTAAAAAGGTACTCTGTTACAACTGTAGAGTCCTCTTTTGTAATAGGTGCTTTAAAGTGTGTAATCATCTTCTCCACTTTTTTCGCCCAAAAGTCTTTGGATTGTGGACCTTGATTAATGATATACCCAAATGAGTGACACATCAAACAATTTGCTTGCACCGCATCAAAACCTTTTCCCATTTTAATTTCATATGGTATATATGGAACCTCGACATCACCCTCAACTTGTGCAAAGAGTGAACCTGCAAATATAACTGTTAATAATAATATTTTCTTCATTTATCTCTCCTTATATCACTTCAATTTGAACAGTATCTATACCATTGTATTTATACCCACCATGATTCCATGGAATGTCTTTTGAAAGTGGTTGCTCGTGTCCTAGGTAATTTATAGCTTTTGCCATAATATTTATTTTTCCATATTTTGTAGGTTTATACGCAAATCTAAATGCGTTAAACGCGTATCTACTTGCACCTTTTTTAATGATTGCTTTTTCCCATGTTTTGCCATCATTAACAGAAATCATTACATCACGGATACCATGCCCATCATCAAATGCGACCCCTCGAATAACAACATGAGAATTAGCATAAATTTTCATCCCATTTTCTGGGTATCCAATAAGAGACTTTACATTCATCGTTGTAATTGGTTTTGTTGGCTTGAAATGATTTTCTGGAGTTTCACCCTCTGTTGCATTGTCTGGAACACGGTACGCGACATCCATAAAGAAAAGAGATTTATATTTATTGGTCACTGTAATGTTACTAAGCATTTTTACCCAACTATCTGAGTAATACCCTGGTATTACCAAACGAAGAGGATACCCATTTAAATATGGTAAATCCTCACCATTCATCTGATATGCAATAATGACATGATCATCAAGTTCTTCAAGCTCTAACTCTCTAACAAAGTTTGGAGTTTCATAGTATGCTGCATTATCTTTACCGTTAAAGCCAATCCAATGTGCATCTTTTTTAAGACCTGCCCTATTTAAAATATCTGAGAGTCTTACACCTTTCCATACAGCACAACCCATTGCACCGCTTCCCCATTGAATTCCACCAGGGATTGGATGGTATGCTGAACGACTATTGCCTCCACACTGTAAAACTGCAGTTACTTCAACTTGTTCAAAATCATTTTTTAGCTCTTTAAGTGTAATATGAAGTTCTTTTTCTACAAGACCATTGATGTGGATAGTGTAGGATTCTGGGTCAATATGTGTCGGAATATCTGGAAGATGCCATCGTACAAAAAATTCATCATTTGGAGTTATCTCTTGTGTGAAGGTACTTCTAGGTGACTCTAAAAGTGGTGGTCTGTCTGAATAGGTTATTAATGGACGTTTTTCTGGAAAAGCCATATTAGATACTTTTCTATCGCTAATTGGTTGAGTGGTTTCACCAGCAGACAGACTAGTACTTACGATAGCTGCTGATGCAACTATAGAAGTTTTTAAAAAATCTCTTCTTTGCATAATTATTCCTTATCTCATTTTATGAATTTTGGGATTATAACCCGCTAGCATTAAGATAAGATAAAACGAGAAAACTAAAACTATTTAGCAATGTATTTTTGTCTACCCAAAGGTGTTTGGACCTCTCCTCTTTGTGCTATAAACTTCGTAGCAATACTCTGTGTAGTATTAGCATTTTTCGCTTTAAATACAGCAAAGTGTAGATGTGGTCCACTGGAATAACCAGTATTTCCAGAGTAGCCTATAACACGACCTCTTTGTACTTTTTCCCCAACATTTACAACAACTCCATTGCGTCTAAGATGGTAGTAGGTTGCCATAGTCCCATCGTTATGTGCAATAGTGACATAGTTACCATCACTAGCAAATTTTTTATCAAAGCCACCACGATTTGAGTCTGATTTTGTTCGCACAACTACACCCTCACGTGCAGCACAAACTTTTGTTCCCTCTGGCATACCAAAATCTAAAGCATATTGGGAGTGTCCTTTATGTGTATATTTTCCATTGTAGCCTTGTGCAATGATATGAGAAGTTCCTACTTCATAAGGAAATCTATACAAATACGCATCGTTATGCATTGCGTCTTTATTGCCTATAATCCAGCTATAACTATAGCTATAAGATGCCTGTTTGCCTTCAACAAGAAGTGTCGCATACTTATGCGTAGATTTTGCTTTTAGTACAAAATCTGTTGGGCTCTCTTTAATTGGTGTTATGTTTACATAATTATTTGTTACGTGGACTGTGACATCATAAAAATTTGTATTTACTAAGGAGATAGAAATTTTATTTAACTCTCTTTTTGCCGTAATATAAACACTTTTTTTAGGCGTTTTATCGCCTGCATTTGAAATATATGTTGATTGGTCTATCTCATTAAAAAACTCTTGCGAAGTCTCTTCTAAAAGTTTCTCATTTTTTATCTTTTTATCTAAAACTTTACAAACTTGTTTCGTTTTATTTTGCGCATAAAACTCGACTGCTTTGTTATAAAGATTGCGATTTTTTAATAGTCCATCTAATTCACATGAGGTCAACTTTACAAAAGTATTGTAGTCTTTGTTTTGTATGCTTTTATCTATCTCATCGTGCAAAAGATGGAGCGTAAAGTCATAATTTTTTTGAAGTTTTCTGAGTTTTAGAAGATAATTTTTTTGCTCTTTTGTATCTTGTGTATTGTCTACATTGAGTCCATATTCTCGAATTGTATTAGCTTTTGTAGAAAAATCTTGTATAACACTTGAGAGCGTAGTTATATTAGAAAACTTAGAGAGTTTTTGTACTGATTCATACAGAGGTGTTCCCAACTGAGCAAAAGTGCGGGGATTTTCCTCTGCGTTAAGCAGAATAAAAAAGAGAAAAAAAGTAAAAAAAAGTCTAAGCAGCAACATATTTAGGAATTAAACTCTTAATCTTTTGATAGACTTTTTCAAAGTCTGTCG
The DNA here is from genome assembly GCA_041595535.1 of Sulfurimonas sp. GTDB lineage: Bacteria > Campylobacterota > Campylobacteria > Campylobacterales > Sulfurimonadaceae > Sulfurimonas. Next base: position 11,887 of record JBFHKA010000047.1, read on the forward strand.
AGTAGACACGTGTACTTGCTATAGAGGTGATGAAGTTTGTGTCTCTCTCCCAACGTGGTACAAGATGCATATGAATATGTTCTTCAATCCCTGCTCCACCAGCACGTCCTAGGTTCATGCCAATATTAACACCCTGTGCGTGAAGTCCCTCTTTTAAAAGACCTACGCATTTTTGAGCGAGTGCTGACATATGCAACCAAGTCTCTGAGTCTAAGCTCTCAAGCTTATCTGTATGTGTATGAGGAATAATCATAAAATGCCCAGGAGTATAGGGATATTTATTCATAACAATGAAGCAGTGCTTATCTCTGTAAAGTACGTGAAACTCCGCATCTCTCTTTTGATATGAACTAATATGACAAAAAACACACCCTTCTATATTTTGGTTCATTACATACTCATCACGCCAAGGTGCATATAAAATGTCATCCATCACCGACTCCTCTCTTTTGTTTTTCTATAAAACATTTTACCCATTTCTTTAGAAAATTTTCTCTTGTCCAAGTCTATAAAGTGCAAAATCATACTTTAAAGGGTCTTCATTATCAAATTCTTTAAGCTTTTTAGTAAGTTCTATAGCAGCTTGCAAGTCATAGCTTGTTCTCTCAAGTAAGCCCAATCTACGACTCACATTAAAGGTATGTGTATCCAAAGGCATTATTAAATCCCTTGTGTGTACCTCTTTCCATAATCCCATATCAATATTGTCTTCTCGTACCATCCAACGCAAAAACATCATCCATCGTTTGAGCGCTCCTGCACCTTTCGTTTTTGTTGTCACTTTACCCAGTAAAAAATCGTAGCCTTTAGAGCTGTAAGGGTGCAATTCTTGGAGTTTTTCAATCGTTGCATGCACACCATCTATAACGTTACGTGCGGGTTTATATCCACTCATAAAAACTGCTTCAAGCGAACTCTCTTGTGTGAGTCGTTTTAAAGCTATAAAAAGGGCTATAACATCCCCAGCTTTTTGAAATCTATAGTAGTGATTTTGAAGTGTTACATGTATCTTTTCATCGCTCATGTTTAGGAGTGAAAAATCAAGTGATTCTAAGAACTTTACTATCTGTTTTACATTGCCATACGCAAAGAGTGCACAGATGAGTGCAATACTTGGGTCATTGTGTTTTTTTGCCACAAGTATGGGGTCTAAACGCTCTTGACTCACTTCTAAATAAGTGTTACGTGCGTTTGCTTCTTTATCAAGTATCTCTTTAATATTCACTCACACACCTAACTGATAGAGTTTCTTTCTCTCACTCGAACCTGCAATATTAAGTTGCTTTCTATATTTTGCAATAGTACGGCGAACCATTTTTACTTTAAACTTATCTTGAATTAAATCAAGAAGTTTCATATCGCTAAGTGGTTTTTTACGACTCTCTGCTTTTACAAGACCTTGAAGAAACTCTTTGATTGCTGCATTGGAGACATCTTCATCAATTGCTGTCGTAAAAAACTCCTTCATGGCAAGCATACCTCTATCACACGATATATATTTGTTTGCTATTGCACGTGAGATTGTTGAAGGATTATGACCAAACTCATCCGCTAAAGTTTTCAATGTCAAGGGCATAATAGCGCCACCTGTAAAAAACTCATACTGATACTCAACTATCATAAGCCCTACTTTGTAGAGTGTGGCTTTTCGCATATCAAGAGCATCTACAAGGGATTTTGCTTCTTTGATTTTTTGCGTTATAAATTCATGTTTTACACCATAGTTTGTATCTATATGTATCGTTGGATAGTAAGCGTCATTAAGTTTGACTTCAATCTGCTCATCCTCATTAAAATATATCATCAAATCAGGAATTATCTGAGCAGACTCTTCCATATACTCTATATTCGGAGGATTTTTAAAGCTTGAGAGCACATGCATGACTTCACTAAAATGCTCTTGATCAGAATAACTGTGTATCTCTTGCATATTGTTAATAACTTTTAAGGCAAGAGAGTAGCCAGCATCACTAATCTCCGAATTGTCAAGTTGAAATAAAAAAGACTCAGCTAAATCTTTTGCTCCAATGCCCACAGGGTCTACATGTGCAAAACGCAAACGTATTTTTTCAAAATATTCTAATGAAATGGCATGATGTTCACAAAAGGCTTCGTTGTCTCCTTCATAGTATCCAAACTCATCAAGATTTGCGACAACAAAAGAGGCTATAGCTTGCGAGATTGGTGTAGGAAAAAGTGGCGCATCAAGTTGCTCATCTAGGACATCATAGAGTGTTCTATTTTGAATAGTAAGTGCCTCTATCTGCTCTGTTCTTGAGTTACTTACACCGCGAGCGATGATTTTACGAGGTAGTTTCTTTTCAAAGTCCTCTTCATAGCCAGATGCAACTTCTATGACAGGATTTGACTCTACAAAAGGAGCCATAGCTTCACCCAAGTCAGAAAGACTTGAATGAAGTATAGGGAGCCAATTACGGAGTGTATTAGATAATTTATGCTTGTTCTCTACACTCTGCGTTTGTCTTAGGGCTGCCATAGTTTACTTTTGCACCTTAGAGCTTAAAGTTTTTGCCAAGATAATGCTTACGGACATCTTCATTTTGTCCTATCTCTGCACTCGTTCCACTCGCTAAGAGCTCGCCAGATTTAATGACATACGCTCTATCACAAACATCGAGTGTTTCACGTACATTGTGGTCTGTAATAAGTACACCAATGTTGTAAGAAACTAACTGATGTATAACTTTTTGAATATCCATCACGGCAATAGGGTCAACCCCTGCAAATGGCTCATCTAGGAGTAAAAACTTTGGTTTATTTACAAGTGCACGAGCAATCTCAACACGACGACGCTCACCCCCTGAAAGTGAGATTCCTTTACGGTAGCGAATAGGCTCGATGTTAAACATATCAAGAAGCTCCAAAATTCTTGCTTCTTGGGCTTGCTTGTCTTTTATGCCAACCTCTGCAGCAATAAGAAGATTTTCTTCTACTGTTAAATCTTTAAAGATGGATGCCTCTTGAGGAAGATACCCAATACCCTTAAGAGCACGCTGATGTAAAGGCATTCCGATTAAGTTTTCATTATCAAAGAAGACCTCTCCAGAACTCGCTTCAACAAGTCCACAAATCATATAAAAAGTTGTTGTCTTCCCTGCTCCATTTGGTCCTAGAAGTCCGACAACTTCTCCGCTAGAGATCTCAAGACTCATCCCTTTTACTATCTCTAAAGATTTTATTTTTTTCTTTAAATTTACTGCTTTTAATGTGTGCATACTACGTACTCTCTTGAATTATTATCTCTTTTTTTTATCTCTATGCTTATAGTCTGTATTCCTACATTTTGAAGCATCGCAACAAGTGCATCATCGCCCCACTCCACAAAATGAAGACCCTCTTTATCTAACTCTTCTAACATACCTAAAGCCAAAAAATGCTCTAAGCCGTGGTTATATATGTCATAATGAAAAAGTCTCTTTCCATAACATTGTTGAAGTGAAAAAGTCGGTGAGGTTACATCTTCTTTATAACCTAAATTCTTGGCTATACTCTTCACAAATGTTGTTTTTCCAGCAGCTAAATCTCCTTGCAAAATAACAACACCATTTTTGAACTCTTGGAGTAAATCTTGAGCTAAAGTACCAATCTCTTCTAATTTTAAGATGTAGCTCTCTCTCATAATTTCTGCGATATTTCTATAATCTGTTTGAGTTTATTCTTTGCTTTTGCACTTTTAATAGTTGCTCGTGCTATCTCTAAACCATCTTGTATATCTCTAGCAACACCATCTACCATAAGTGATGTCGCTGTATTTAACAGAACTATATCTCTTTGTGCATCTGTTGCGTTTGCATCAAAAATGTTCATAAGAATCTGAGCATTTTGTTTTGGGTCTCCACCTTTAATTGCTTGAAGAGGCATCTTTTTAATGCCATAAGATTCAGGATCTATCTCAAACTCATGGATGATACCATGACAGAGTTGTGAAGCATAGGTTACATCACTGATACTTATCTCATCCATTCCCTCTTGGGAGCTTACAACCATTGCTGCAGTTGCACCATTAAGCTCAAGTGCTTCTAGCATCTTTGGAACAAAAGCTTTGTTAAAAACACCAAGCATAGATTTATTTACTCCTGCAGGGTTTGTGAGTGGACCTAAAATATTAAAAATAGTTTTCTCAGGTATTGTTCTTCTTACAGGCATAATAAAACTCATGGCTGGATGATGATTTTGCGCAAACATAAAAGTAAAACCGCTCTCTTCTAAAAGTTTTGCACTTTGATGAATGTTCAAATCTAGTCGCACGCCTAAAGCTTCAAACATATCTGCACTTCCACTCTGAGATGTTACAGAGCGACTGCCATGTTTTGCCACTGTACAACCAGCGGCCGCAGCTAAAATAGCTACTGTGGAAGAGATATTAAAAGAGCCTATTTTATCTCCTCCAGTTCCTACTATGTCTATAGCCTTCAGACGTAACTCTTCTGATATTGGAAGTGCTATTGCACACCCTCGCATCACTTCTGCTGCAGCTGCGATAAGACTTACAGGAGTAAACTCATCGAGTTTAAGACTCACTAAAAACTCTCGCATCTGTACGTCATCCATCTCATGTTTAAAGAGTGAGGTAAATTGTGATTTTGCTTCTTCATACGTCATCTTAAAGCTCCTCAATGTATTCATTTTGTAAAGATTTTGGTGTAGATTTTGTTGTTGGAAGTTGCAAAACTTTGTACTTTGCTGCACTACTTAGATAGTTTATGGTAATAATGTTCCCAACTTCTACATTTTTACTAGGTTTTACGACTTTATCATTAATCAGTACAACCCCATTACTCAACATATCTTGTGCGACGGAACGGCGCTTTGTAATATTTACTGAGTTTAAAAACTTATCTATTCGCATTTGTTTGATTTTCCAAATAATTTTTCTTTATTGTAGAGTAATCAAACTGAAAGAAATGTAAGAGATTCCAAATATTGGAACAATTATTGCAGAAGTTTCTCAAACTCCTCTTTTGAGATAGCTTGAGAAAAAAGATACCCCTGATATAAATCACAATCTAAATCCGATAAAAACTCTTTTTGGTACTCCTCTTCAACACCTTCAGCAACAATACTTAGGTTTAAATTTTTAGATATATCTATAATAGTCTTTACAAGAAGTGCCTTATGTGTATCTGTAAGTTCTGAAATGAAGGACTTATCTATTTTTAACTCTTCAATCGGAATTTCTCTTAAATAACTAAGAGAGGAGTAGCCTGTTCCAAAGTCATCCATAGAAAATGATATGCCATATTTTTTAAGTTCATTAATGATTTTAATGAGTTTTGGCAAATCATCTGCCGTAGAGCTTTCTGTTATTTCAAAAACTACTTTTGTATAACACGAACCTATATCATAAATATTTAAAAGATTCTCTACTAAAGTAACAAACTCTTGATGTAAAAGCTGTCGCATACTTATATTTATAGAGATTTGTTCTAACACAAGACCTTTTTTATCCCAATCTACTATAGTTTTAAATGCCTCTTCAAGTATATATGTACCAAGATGTATAATATAGCCTGTATTTTCTGCTATAGGTATAAAAACATCAGGTGAAACCATTCCTAGTTTTTTATTATTCCAACGTGTAAGAACTTCACAGCCAATAATGTTATCGTGAGAATCTACCTGCGGTTGGTAATGTAAATAGATTTCATTCTTACTAATTGCAGATTGAAGCATAAGCTCAATTTCTAACTTTCTTTCAATCATCTCGTTGAGCTCTTCATTGAAGATAATAATCCCATCTCGTCCTCTATTTTTCGCCTCATACATAGCTATATCAGCCTCTTTTAAAAACTGACTTCCTTTGAGTTTTGCGTTATTGATGACACTTATTCCAATACTTGAACTGATAAAAAGACTATTTCCCTCAATAAGATAGTTTTTTTTAATCTCAAAAAGTAACTGTTGTGAAAAGTTTTCTGCTTCTTCAAGACACTTCTCTTTCGTTTCAAAAGGCTTACTTAGCATACAAAACTCATCCCCACCAAGTCTTGCAACATAATTACCAAAAGTAGTAGCTAATCTCTTCATTCTCGCAGAAACCTCACGTAACAACTCATCCCCTACATCATGTCCTAAGGTGTCATTAATAGTTTTAAAATAATCTAAATCTATGAGTAAAAGATAGGTAAACTTATTGTTGTATTGTCGTACAGAGTTATCGAGTAACTGTATGAAATAACGGCGATTTCCTAAAGTTGTCAAGTGGTCATGGTAGGCTTGGTATCTACTTTTTATAAGGTAATCATGCGTATTTTTTGCAGCATATAGGAGTACTCCTGTAAGAACAACAGTAAAAAATGCGAGAATCTCACCATACGCTTTACCAATGAGTAAAAAATAGATTGCAAGAGGGAGCATTAAACTTATTACAGTAGATATGACAAGTTTCTTTTGGGAAGCTAATATAGTTGCCGCGACCACTGCACTTCCAAATTGTGTTGCGATAGCTATATAGTGTTGAGAGATATTTTCTTTTGAAGCATACAAGACGAACATAATAGTCCACATAGAGAAGTAACTAAACATGAAGAGTCTAACTTTGTTGAGCCAAATATCTTTTTCATGTATAGTCATCTCATTTGAGTATTGTTTATAAAGGCTGTGTCCACAAAGAGAGACTATAATGAGGTAGATGTACCATAAACTCTCTATGAAATATGAGTCATTAAGGTAGCCCATCAAGACATAAGAAGGACCTGTTCCTACAAAAAGTGCAATGACAACGAGAATCTGTCTGTGCATAAATCTATAAAAATTAATATTTTCGTTCATATAACTTTACCTTATTATTTGGTCGCTCATTGTATCACAAATATATAATATTCATTTTAATGGAACACATTTTGCAAGGAGAAGAGTATGCAAACATTTCATAATTACACATTACAAAATATTATATACACATTAGAAGAAAAACTCCTACATATAAGCCCTAAAGAGATTTTAGAATTTGAAGTTTTAAATCCTGATTATGGGGCATCTCTTTACAATGGACATTCAGTCACTTTAGATGACACGCAATACATTTACAGAGGCTATAAAACTTGGCTTGATCTAGCACACCTACTTCATTGCAAAATGCTTATTCCCATTGAACATAAAAAAAACTTTGTAACCATACGCTATGAAAAACTCAATGAAGATGTCAGTTTTCATAACACACAAACAGACAAAGAAGAGAAGTATGGAGTAGAGTCCATTTTTAGTGAAATTCATAAAAATGAAGAAGCTGCTTTTATATACTACTACGCACAAGCCCTTAAAAATGTGAACCTCTCTCAACGCAAACGCATTTTAAATCTTGGAGTCAATAGCGGAGATGAACTTGAAGCCATCATACATAGTGTAGAGAATTTTGAAGAGTTGGAGTTTGTGGGCATAGACTACTGCGACTCTGCCATACAAGCGGCACAAAAAAAATACTCCGCATTTACAAATGTACGTTTTATAAACCACGATATAAATGAGCTAAATAGTCTCAATCTTGGAGAGTTTGATCTCATCATAAGCATAGGAACCCTCCAAAGCTCCAACTTAGAGTTTAACAAACTCCTTATGTCTATAGTGCAAAATCAACTCAAACGTGAGGGTTCTATAATACTAGGGTTTCCAAACTGTCGCTGGATAGATGGGGAGATGATTTATGGAGCGAGGGTAAAAAACTACCCTTTTTCTGAACTAGGACTTCTCTACAAAGATGTCACCTTCTCAAAAAAATATCTTCAACAAAAGAAGTTTAGAGTCACTCTTACTGGCAAAGACTATATATTTTTAACAGCTACTTCCATTAGAAAGTAGCTTCTTAAAGAATGGAATTATTTATATTTTTATCGTTACGTGCGTATAATTAATTTCTCACTCCTATGCTCTGCGTGGGAGTGTATGTCTCTCTGACAACATCTGCATTCCCACTATTTAGTTTCTAGTATGCATTCCACCTCAGGAGAGGTGGAACGAGAAAAGTACTCTGTAATTTGTGAATATTTACTCATGAAATATTACAACCTTTAAAAATTATTAACAAAAATAATTATATCTAAGATAAGTAACAAATGCGTTGTTGCGGAGTAGTTTAGAGCAAACATTCTTGCTCTCATACTCCAGTGTGGGAACAAGGAATCAACTCATCATTCCATACATTGTTACCCGTTCCATCAAAAAATGCCCCGATTCTTATTACATCTGCCATCTGTTTTTCCTTTTTATTTATTGTTATTTTTTAAAATAGTGATTTTACTTTTTCCCATGCTGTTGGTTCGGGTATAGGAGCTTCACGAAAAGTATCTGGTTCTTTTACAAAGTCTCCATATGCACGATATCTTAATGCCGTACATTTTGACTTGTCAACCAATATATCAATATGCAATGTATCACTGGTAATTTCATCTATTCCAAAATCAGGGTTCGTTGTTGTAAAGCATCCTTTACTATCTATTGGAGCGGGAACTGGACATTCATGATAATGGTATTTTCCACCATCAGTATCAAGTTTCATCTTCATCGTGCACATAAAATCCGTCTCTTTATCATTACGACTCCATTTTTCGAGTAACTCTTTATCTCTTTGAGGTAATTCATATTCATAAATACGATGCTCAGTCATACATACAAATGTCGTTTCAGATGCAACACGAAAATATTTTTTGTCAGAACGAAAGGCTATTGGGGTTTGATTTTTTGAAATCCCGACAAAGCTAGGGCTACTGGCTCCCCCTTTACTACCCTGATAAATCACGCGTGCCCATTGTTCACCACGTCTTTTTCCGTTAATGTCTCTATCATTAAAATCTCCAAAAAGCCAAAATCGTGAATATTGGTCATCATTTTTTCGCAATATCAGCAGCTCCAACCCTCCAAACCTATACCCACATCCCGCTTTGTCTTCTTCGGGGGTCATGTAAATGGGGAGGTTGATTGTGTAATTACCATCAGGAACACTCATACTACGTTGAACAAAAAAGGGTTTCATTGTTCCTGTCGTGTAGCCACGAGAACCACATCCCTCTTTTAGATTGGTAGCGACATAAGTAATAGAGTAGCGTGCATCCAAACGAGGGTCTTTTTC
>JBFHKA010000048.1:0-20327 GCA_041595535.1 Sulfurimonas sp.
ATCACACTTTTCAATGGTGAAACTAAACTTGCTATGAGTACTTTTATTCCAGGTACTTTAGGGAATGAAAAGTCTCATGCAGAAGTAACTTTTAACATCCGCCCAATGGGTAAAAAACTCAACCTAGTAGCACACGCTTACTGTACAAAACACGGTGTTTGGGAATCAACTCCAGTTGTTATAGAAGTAGCAGAATAGTTTTAAAGCCCTAAAAAGGGCTTTATCAAAACTTAGCTGAAAGCGTCAAAGAAAACGAACGTCCCGCTTGGGGATAAAACTGTCTTATCTCATACTCTTCATCAAATATATTATTTACTTTTGCAGAAAAAGATATATAATCATTATAATCGTATGTCGCCTTTAAATTTGCCACAACATAACTATCAAGTTTATCAGACTTGTCTATAGAAGCATATCGTGAGTCAACATACTCTACTCGTGGAACTACAGACAAATGCTCTGAAAGTGCAATAAACATATACCCACTAGCAGTTACAGCTGGATAGTAGTCGATGACCTCGGCCGCTTTATTTGCAGATTTTCCTATATTGTATCCATTGAGTGACAAAGAGACTCCAGCAGTCATATAGTCATCAATAAATGCTTCACCACCAAGTTCATACCCATAAAAAGTAACTTTATCTAAGTTGATATAGTAGTCTACTGGTATACTCGGATAGTCTGGATTTGGCACTATAATAGTAACGACTTTATTTGTAAGTGGACTATAGTAAAGTGCCGTATTTATGCTAAAGCGTGAAAACTTTCCTTTGTAACCCAACTCATAGTGGTCTGCCACTTCAGGTTGTAAGTGAGGGTTTGGAAGTTGTCTTCCATAACGTGTGGTATATCTCTCCGACATTGTTGGAAAACGGTTCTTACGTGCATAAGTAAGATGGAGTTCATGTTTTGGCATAAACTCATAAAAAATTCCAAGCTGTCCTGCTATAAGCCAATGAGCTTGTGGTTTGACGACATACGAATCTGAGCCAATTAATTCAGCAAAGTCGCTCGTCTTACTTTGAAAGTCTCTAGGTTCAAGTGCATCATACCCGACACCTGCAACAAATCTAAGATTTGAGAAAGGGACATACGTATATTCTACGCCGACGGAGATTGTATCTTCTAAAATATAGATCTCCCTTTTCTCTCCTGAAAAACCGCTATGCTCCTCACGTTTCAAAGTAGCCGCTGTTTCTATCTTATTTTCTTTATTAAATGTCCAACCTGCAGTAATGCGTCCACCTGTTGAGTACTCATCATAAATGGAGGTTCTATCGTGTACGCCTGCCTTATAACTTGCCATATTATAGTACTCATTAAGAGCATTATCGTACTTGTCATAATGAAGCAGTGCATCTAGCTTGAAACGTCCATTGTCGTATGTTGATGCCAAAGAGATACTTTCACGTTTCCATTTAATCCAGTCCCAAATAGCATAATCTTGAATCGTTGTTTCAGGAGGGGAAACACCTTTATCGGCATCTTGATAGATATAAGTCGCCCAAATATCGAAGTTACTACTTGGAGTAAGTCCTGCTAGAAGTGTATATTTAGTATCGCTAGAATCAGAAAAGAGTCTATTTCCAGGTTGCTGTGGATTTACACTTGTAGGTTTAAAATCATTAGAGAGTCTAAAGTGATCTATATCACGGTACTGAAAGGTTCCCTTAAGATAAAAAAGTTCTTGTTTCGCTCCTGCACTCAGGAGATAATTTTCCGCTGATTCTTTATAGACACTGTCAAACTCTACAGTTGCATCCAAACGTGCCTCAAAAGATTTCTTTGGTTTTGCTGTACGCATTAAAATAGCTCCGCCCAAAGTATTTGCACCTAAAAGTCTCGAACTGTAGCCTTTTTGTATAGTAACACTTTCTAAGTCTCCTGTGAGAATCCTTGCTGCATCACCATTCCCTTTATAAGGATTGGCTACGCTTACACCATCAACAAAAAGGGGTACGCTGTCTGCACTAAAGCCTCTAACAGAAAAAGAAGATTCATTACGTCTGCCACCTGCAGAGAGTGTAATACCCGGAGTGTAACGTACAGCTTCCCAAAGATCATGTGCGTCATCTCTTTGCATATCATCTTGTGTGATGACATCTCCTGTCTCCTCATTTTCTATGCCCTCAACAACATCTATTTTGTCTAAAATATAGGGTGATGATCCAAGAGAGTTCTCTTGAGCATTTGCAATGAGTGTAAAAAAAGTGAGTGAATATATAAAAATGTTCTTTATAATATTTTCCTTTGTCCTAGATAAAATCATTTAAAAAAGGGCAGCCAAAAGGCTACCCAAAAAAAAGTCGTCCTAGAAAGATGGACCGACACCTATAAGTGTTGGATAAGGGTCATTTATAGTTGCACTATTCCACACACTGTTGCTATTAAAGTCACAGATGCCTGGCATAGCATCATTAAATAGTTCCACATAATCAGAATTTGTCTGAGTTACAAAAACACCAAGACCATCATAACCACTAGAGTAATAATCTGTCATTACTACAGTATCGTTATAGTCACTTGCATGTGTAGTATCTATAGAAAAGTTTGTTTGCCCATATACAGGTGTAGAGTTATTGTTATCGTTATTAAAAACATTATACGTTTTTGCATAGCCCGGTTTGAGTGGGTTTTTAGTACCTTCTATGGTATCGTTAAGTGCAGCATTACAGTAAACAGTATTACTATTTGCTGTAGAAGTATCAACTACTCCAAGAACACCACCTGCTTGGTACCCTTTGACAAGTACACCTGCCGAGTAAGTATTGTAAATGCGAGAGCCACTACCATAGAGTGAGCCTAAGACACCAGAACTTGTTCCAGCAGCCAAGACATTATTGAAAATAGCATAAGAGTCATAAACCGAGCCATTCTCCATAGAGCCGATTACACCACCGACATTACCAGTACCGTAGACACTTCCCTCAAAAGAGTTCATATAGGCATCTGTATCATAAACAGTTCCAATAACTCCACCAACCACTTTAGAAGTTGTAGCATTTACTTCAGCTGAGACAACATTTTTTGAGATAAGTGTAGCATTTGCCTCACCGACTAGTCCACCAATGTAGACAGAGTTTGTAAGTGTCGCTGTCTCATACGTTAAAATATTTACATTAGATGCAGAGTTTGTGATGTTACCATCATTTGCATACCCTACAAGTCCTCCTATGTCATTTACCCCGCAAATATCTCCACTTACGCTGATGTTGTAAAGAACACTACTGAGTGCTTTACCTACTAAGAGACCTGCATACTCGATATCGCTAGAGCAACTCCCACCGATATCGGCATCTGTAAGAATGACATTCCCTATCGTAGCACCACTTGTTACTCCAAAGAGTCCTATCTCTGAGCCAGAGCTAACACTAAGTGAGCTAATAGTATGCCCCGCTCCATCAAAACTTCCTGTAAAAGGAGTAGTAGAGTCACCAAGTGGTGTCCAAGAAGTACCACTAAGGTTGATGTCTGCTGTAAGTGTATAGCTATCACTTAGGTTTGAGCTAATGTTAGCTAACTGAGCTGCAGTACTAATATTTGTAGCAAGAGCATACGAAGCGAGTAAACTCATAGAAAGTATAATTTTTTTCATCTTGTTTTCCTTAATTTTAAATTTATATATTTAAGGCTTCCCCCCTCTCATTTGAGAGGAAATGGAAGTCAACAGTGACCATGTAAGACCAAGTGTTTTTTATGACTGCCTCCTTATGTTAGATTAAACTACAGCTATGAGTTCTACTCCATAGTACGGACACACATCGCTTTAAAGGCTCCATCTGTTTTGTTTTTGCTATAAGAATTAGCATAATAAGTAGTACTATCATATGTTTTAGTAGGTATAAACGAGTAAAACCATGTTTTTGTATAATCACTCACGTTTGAGGTAGAGCTCCAGAAGAGGGATGCAGTATCTACATTCTCAAAACCCGTTTTTATAGTCTCATTACTCAAGTCTGTAATGGAGAACAGCTCTCGTAAATTTGGTAAGCGCCAGTCATCATACCCACCAAGCTCCATCGTCTCACACTGCTCGATGGCAGCTGTCCAGTTCATATCTCCCGAATTGGTAATATTGGCATCATCTTGCCACATCAGACCGGTTTTGATGTCACTCACTATCTCAGTAACATTATCACGACTTAGGGTATTTGTAGTAGTATCTGGTGCATCACCACGTACACAACGAAGGTAATTAGTACTTGACATATACACAGCCGAAACATGGAAAGTGCTAGCGTAGCTTATACGCCAAGAATAAGTGGTTTTTCCTGAATAGATAGATTTACTAATAGTCCAACTAGGAAACTGCTCTGCCACTTTTGGATAAAGCGCGACAATGCCAAAATCTGCAAAGGTAAGTAGCTCACTAATTGTTGGAGCGCGCCAGTCATTGTAAGCTCCGGTATCTCTAGTAGCACAAACTGCGTCCATATCGTAGTTGGTGCCATCAGGCTTTATACTAGCTTTAACCGAAACATTCACATCATCCTCCCACATAAGACCAGTTACATGATCTGTCACAATTTCAGTACTTCCATCTCGCTCATAGTTTAATGGTGTACCCGCTTTGTAGTAGCCATCATCTTTTACTGAGCCATCTGTTACTTCTACTCCAGTAGCATCGTAGCTTTTTGTCTGACCTGTCGCTTGAACACGCTCATAGACACTGATGCTAAAGAGTGGAAGTGAAGCACTCATTTCACCATCACTTACGCTGATGTTTATATCTGCTGTTGTACCGTAGGTTGTTGGTGTTCCTGTAAGTGCTCCGTTAGAGGCATTAAAATCTGCCCAAGCAGGTTTGTTTGCGATGGAAAAAGTAAGTGTATCGCCATTTGCATCTTGCACTGTAGGTATAAAACTGTAGGCTTGACCTACAAGTGCAGATGTTGCAGTACCACTTATTGTAGGTGCTTCATTCACATAGATGACTTCTAGGCTAAATGCACTCAAAGAGACAGTAGCTTTGCCATCACTTACACTTATAACAATATTGCTATATGTTCCCTTATCACTTGAAGTTGGAGTACCGCTTAATGCCCCTGTTGTAGGCTCAAATGTTGCCCAAGTAGGTTTGTTTGTGATGGAAAAAGTAAGCGTGTCTCCATCTGCATCTTGCGCTGTAGGTGTGAAGCTATATGTGCTTGGAACCGTTACACTCACTGCAGAAGTCCCGTTGATTGTAGGTGCTGTATTTGTTTGAGTTGGGCTAGTGCTCTCATCGCTGCCGCCGCCGCAACCAGAAAATAGAAGAGTCCCAAAAAGGACAACAGTTGGTAGTAAAACTTTCATTTATAATCTCCTTAAAGATGTAGGTGTATTGCTGAGTCGTGTTATACAAAGTAACACGACCGACTCCATGGGAACATTTAGCTTAGTGTTTTAATGCGTCACTCCTTTCATAAAAATTTTCTCTTCTTTAGTGCTTGAGATGTTCTGGCATCGTAAGCGTTTTTTGTATCTCTGTGTTGTGACTTTTTAAGATAGGTAGCTTGTAGTCACGACTCTCAAAGTCCAAGTCCCATACTGTTTCATCCCAGCCAAGTGTATCGGTGAAGAATGCTGCTGTAAGTCCTTGTGGGGTGACATCTGCTCCATCTGGGTCTTCATTATCTGAGGAGTAGTGTTGTGTACCGTTTACAAGCATCTCAGCGTAGGCATAGTTATCTGAACCAAAGACGTTATTAGCCCTCCAGATATATTGACTTATTCGCGCACCTGTAACGGACTTAGAGAGGGCAAGGTTGTATTTCAGATAAGACCTTGTACTAGAACTAGCCGTACCACTACCCCAGATTCCACTTCCAGTGATGCTTCCTGTGACATAAGTACGTTGGATTGTTGCTACACCATAATCTATTCGTCCAGCAATACCACCAGCATTGGTTCCATTAATATTTCCCATAGAGTAGCTGTCATAGATGGTTGTCGCACCTTGCACAAAACCAACCAAACCGCCGCTATAGCCTCCTTCTCTAATGTCACTCTCACTCCAGCTACGCTCTATAGTAAGAGTTGTAGACTTTCCAACTAAACCACCTATTGTGATGTAATATATAGCTCCTGAGGAGTTGGTAGTAGAAAGAGCTGTTCTACTGGAGCTATCGGTGATTGTACCGCTTAGCTTACCAGCGATGCCACCCATGTTGAGTACACCAACATAGTTAGCAGTGACACTCCCCTTAGCGGTAATAAAGGAGCTATTTGCATCCTCCATATTTCCAGTAAGCATCCCAATATAACCATAAATACAATTAGTAAGTGACACCGATCCATCGAGTGTGATGTTTGTAAAGATGCTCTTATTGCTCGTTCCTGCTAATAGTCCAGCATTGTAGGAGGAAGTGTTACTTGTTGCACAGCTAAATGAGATACTTGCATCTTTATCAACAGTTATATTGCTAAAAGTTGTATTGTTCGCCTTAAAGGAGAGTAAGCCTATATTGCCGTATGTATCAACAGTTTCGTCAGTCGTAGTATAACTTTCAGGAGCTGAGCTGGTTATAGAGTAGTCATGAACTGTTCCCATAAGTGTTAGGTTTTGTACTTTTGCATTGTTGAGTGTCGAGAAGAGTGGTTTGCCAGATACGCTCACCTTATGTGCATCACCATCAAAAGTACCATTAAAGTCAACTACACTCCAGTTTTCATCCAGAGTGATGTCATCGCTTAAGATGTAGTGCGCAGTTGTATCTGTAGGTAGTATGCTTTTTAACTCTGCATAGGTACGCAAAGGCATAGGTGCCTCCACTGTTCCATCACCCGTGATGATATGTACGCTCAAAGAGCTTGTGTCGTTGCTGTCTACTATGCCTATTGTCTTGTTGTAGCTTCCATTTTCATCCATAGAAAGAAGAGTTCCCTCGTAGGTTATGGTGACGTTACGTGCGCTAACCGACATGGTGATTCCAGAGGCGATTGTCTCTACTGCAGGTTGCAAGGAAATGCCCGGAGGTGCTTCAAAACTTGCAGAGCCTTCTATGTTATCAAATACAGGTACACGTACCTCAACGACACCATTAAAGAGTACCATATCCCATGGTTGAACAGCATAAGGTAAAACTAACTTCTTAGAATAACCTAAGCTTAAGTCTTGCGTGTAAACCATCAAGGAGAGATTGCCATCTGTGCCATTGAGTGCAACCGATTTTACTGTGATGTTTACATCAGCTTTTCCATCTTCTCCTGTTTGCACAAAAAGCGGAGCTGTTAAAAGACCATTTTCATCGACAACTTCGATGTCAAGTCCAGACATAGGATTACCTGAGCCATCCTTAAGTGAAATAGTAAAATTTGCTGGCGTATCATACGCCAAACTTAGTGACTTTGTTTGTATGTCATTGGTGTAAATTGCTGTTTGTATACTGTTTGCATCTGAAGTGCTTGGACTATCAGAATCGTCAGAACCACCACACCCTATAAGTGTAATAGTGAGTAGTACCAGAAACAGCGAATAGATGTACTTCATAATTGAAATCTCCTTGTTTTATAATATGTTCTAAAAACCTTCATACAGACTCGTATTGTCATAAGGTGGTATCCAGTTTACGTCTAGTTGGTTTGCTAAGTCGTAGTATGGTCCTTCTTCCCATCCTGGAGCGTTAAGTGGTACACCACCTATAAGTTTGATGTGGTGTGTTACATACGGTGTAACCGTACCCATCTCATAGATGTAGTGCGCCACTGCCTGCCAAAAGAACTCTGTATGATTTACACGATTAGTACCTTGAAGAAAACCTAAATAACCGTCATGTCCATCCGCTAACCACGATGTTGTAGCCACGCGGTAAGTTTTGTTGGGATCAAGTACTTCACCATTAAATGCCCATTCTGGTGTTCCTGAACCACCTACTGAAGTACCATCAAAGTCAATCCAACCATGTCTAAAGAGGTCACCTTCTGTATTTGTAATAGTTGTAATTGCGGGGTCAATTGTTCGGTATCGGATGGTGTAGCTAACTTCTTTAGAGGTAATACCCCAACCACTAGTCCCACTGTTACCATGTCCTGAGTGTTTGACTGCTGCTGCAGTTTTAAAAACACTCATCAAGTCGCTCCCTTTGAGTGAGACTATTACTAAAGTGTCTTCACTTACCGCATCTGAATCAATCATTCCTAAAATCTTGCCAACACTAATATCACCTGGAGCAATGGCACCTTCTATGTAGCCACCATTTAAAAAGACAAAGTCAATAGGATCTTCGGGATACTGATCGCGTACATACCATGCTGCTCCATCACAAAAGAGATTACCAACTGCCGTCTCTCTAATGCGTGAAAGGCGGTCAATCGGATCGCGTTTGAAGAAATTTGCAGGTAAAAAGACACTAACAGGAGGACTATCTGCCCAGATGTACTCCGCTGTTGCAGAACCTAGTATAAATCCTGCGTTTGCATAATCTATAGCTCCATTTAGCTCTGTTCTAGAGATTGGAGTGCCACTACCCATTGCGGAATATGCAGATGCACCTAAGGAGTTTGTCGCCTGAACCCAAATGTAGTATGTTTGTTTGTTAATAAGGTCTGGTACAGTAAAACTCACAGTTCCACTGTCTGCTTCGACACTCATTTCACTCGCTACTGCCTCACTACCTGCTAAGTTATTCTCTGTAGAACAACGAAGTTTGTATGCAGAAGCCTGTTCAACTGCCGAGAAGCGAACTACCAAAGATTTCGCACTAGCAGAAGTGTTTCCATCAGTAGGCGCAACAGGAATAGCTGTAACAGGAGCAGAAGAAGTGTCGGTGTATGTAAAAGAAGAGTCTCCTGCTGTATTGCTCGCTTTTACCCAAACACGGTATGTCTCATTATTGTCTACCCCAGTGATAAGCGTGCGGTTGTTGTTAATAATTTTAAATTCGGCATCTGCGGGAGGTTCGTTACTTGTAGCGCCTTTTTTCCAGTAGACACTATAAGATGTTGCATAAGGAGATGCATTCCAAACAACTTCGAGCATATTTTCCCATCCGCCTGATGCGCTTATGATTGGCGTAGTAGGCTTCCCAATAGGTGATGCTGTAAATGCGTTACTAAAAGCTGCTTTACCTATGCCCTCGTAAACTGCACGCACACGAATATAGTAGAGGGTGTCATTTTGCAGATTTTCAATATTGGTTGAAACAAATTGCCCAGTTATGCTAGCATTTGTTTCAACCATAGTAGCACTCGCAAGACTCTCTTCTGTGCCATACCATACTTCGTATGTAGCATCTACACCTGTAACTGATGCAAGTTTCGTCCATACTAGATTTAATGCGCCACTCTTAGGTGTAATACTGACATTTTTAGGGCTAGTTAATGGAATACTCTCTGTTCCACCTTCGCTACTATCTCCTGACCCACATCCTACTGTCAAAAACATTAAAGGTATCATCAGTGCTATTACACTCAAAACACGTCTAAAGACCGATTGTCTAAAAGGTATAAAACCCATCGTAACTCCTTGTTTATTTATTTTAGATATAACGACTATAATGATTTAATAGAGTTTGTATCTAAAATTTATATTATCGTTATATCTTATACGACATAACAATTTGCTTTGCTTTATATCATATAATTTTATTGATTGTCAAGATAAAAATTTAATTTTTTATGTTGCTCTTTAACGTGTAACTAGGAGTAACCTTTTTTACCTATTTTTACATAGTAATGACCTAATTACTTCAAAAGAGTTCTCACTTTTCTTCTTTTACTCTTCATAATTTTGCTACAATAGCCTTATGAAAAAAATAATCACAATACTAACCCTCTTTACTCTACAACTTTTTGCAGCCCCTAGTGGCATCTATATAGAAACTGGTGTTGGGATGAATTTAGATAGTTCTCTTGAGACAAAAAATGCAACTTTTCATTATGATGAAGATTTTATTTTCAATGTAGCTCTTGGGTATCAAGCGAATGCGTATAGATTTGAGCTTGAAGGAAAATATGCAAAAAACAAACTTTCCTCTTATAATGGCTTGGCAACAACAGGAGACTTAACACAAGATAGTCAAATGCTCAATGTCTACTATAGTGCTTACAATGACACGAGACTTATAACAAGTGTTGGAGCTGGAGCTGGTATTAGCAACCTTCAAATAACAGATATGAAGCAACTTGGTACAGCACAAAAAGATATAACGTACAATACGATTCCTTCATTTCAAGGAATGCTAAGTGTTGGCTATATGCTAGGTACGAATTTCATCATCACTACTAAGTATACATTTTTCTATACTTTAGAGAGTGATACATTAAAAGCAGGTTCTAAAAATCTCGTCTCTCTTAACTTAAGAGTTATTTTTTAGTTACTGTCTTCATAACGCTGAATAAAGACGCTTTGTACGCTGTCATTTATTTCAAAGCTATATTTGAGTTGTTTGTAACTACCACTCGAATATAACGTAAATGTCATGTTTGCGTCTGGGGTTATAAGATAATTATCACCTAGATTATGAAAATAAGTACTCCCATCTACAATGCTCACTCCACTGAAATTTGTAATGTACATATTGCTAACTAAAAAATTTCCTCCAACCGCTTTAAGAGTAAAGCTCGCTAATGCACCACTTGTCCCGCTTACAAAAGAGTGTGTTAGCGGAGCCTCAAACTCTATTTCACTTCCATTACTATCGAAGAGTCTCATATATGTATCTTTGTTAACATTTAAAACTATGGTCGTTGAGGGAGCCAAACTATCTATAGTAGGTTTTACTTTGGCTGTGATGGTAGCACTACCTTTTTTCTTGGCTGTTGCTACTCCTAGTGAGCTAATACTTACTATATCTCCAGCTGAACTACTCCAAGTTAAATCATTACTGTCTAAAATAATTG
The DNA here is from genome assembly GCA_041595535.1 of Sulfurimonas sp. GTDB lineage: Bacteria > Campylobacterota > Campylobacteria > Campylobacterales > Sulfurimonadaceae > Sulfurimonas. The sequence continues at coordinate 10,822 of JBFHKA010000048.1, forward strand.
TCTCATTTTTTTGATTTAGAGCTTGCACTTTTAAATCTAGCGTTTGTTCAAGATTAAACTCAGTAGTAGTTGAAACCATTGTCAAATTTGTATAGTGTGTAGCAGAAACACTAACACTAGCAGTAGAGGTTAAGTTTGAATCTCTATGCGTTGCAGTGATTGTTGCACTTCCTTCTGTAATGCCCGAAACACTTCCAGAGGTATCTACCGTTGCAATCCCTGTGTTTGAACTACTAAAATTACATACACGCGTTACAATACCTGTTGTGTTGTTTTCATAGGAGGCATTTACTTGGAGTTGTGAGCTTTTACCAACATAAACAGCCAATGAAGATGGAGAGAGAGAAATGGAAAGAAGTGTGAGTTTTTCTATGGTTAATGTTACACTTTTTTCTCTTGCAACTGTGCCATCACTTAAAGTTTCCACTGTTTTGTAGTGTATGTCAACAGTGCCTACAGTCGAATTTACTTCGACTAAACCATTTGCCACTGTCGCTAAACTCGCATCTGAACTCTCCCAAATAAGCGTGTTTGTTATGTTCTTGGTAGTGCCATCGCTATAATGCGCGTAGACATTGAACTGATAGTCTGTATCGGTCGCTACAACAGAGCTAGTGAAGTCATCGGAGTAAGAGACCAAGACCTTGTCTTGTTGTGACTCACCACACGCGACCATAAATAAAATCAAAAACGTATATAGGATTATTTTAAAATTCATTTAAACCTCTACCATAGATTATATGCCCAACTCTAACAAAAATTTCCTAAATAAAAGCTATAATTTTACTATGTCAAATCAAACAAATAAAATCATTATAATTGGTGCTGGATATGCTGGACTTGTAGCGCTTGAAAAACTCGCACGTAACAAAAATAATGAAGTCACCCTCATAGATAAAAACTCCTACCATTTCATGCAAACAGATGTGTATGATCTCATAGCAAATGAGTACGATTTTGCACAAGTGAGTGTAGATATGTTTACGTTTTGTTCGGGCTTTGAAGGCAATGTAACCTTCAAAAAAGAGCTTGTAAACAATGTGGACTTTAAAAACAAAAAAGTCATAACACAAAAACAGCGTTTGCACTATGATTACCTCGTCATTGCAGTTGGTGCACGTACGAAGTTTGTAGAGAGTGTAAAGGGTCTCAAAGAGTACTCTTATGGTATCAAAGCACTCCATCGTGCCATCTATTTTAAACAAAAGTTTGAACTCTCCCTTTTTCAAAAAGTTGAAGAGTCTGGAAGCTTTTGTAACCCTTTAAACATTGTTGTCGCAGGTGGAGGGCTTAGTGGCGTAGAGATAGCTGCGCAGATGGCATCGTACGCACATGACTTTTATGTAAACAACCATTTTCTTTGTAGAAAACTCAACATCGTACTTGTAAACTCTCCAGCACACATTTTACATGGGATGGATGACAAACTCATCGAAGCAGCTGAAAAACAACTCCAAAAACTGGGTGTAAAAATCATCACAAACAGAAAAGTTGTAGAGGTGACGAAATCGACTGTTATCTTGAGTGAAGGAGAAGTTTTACCAACTGATTTTATGATATATGCTGGAGGGATTGAGCCAAATGGACTTGTGTACAGTTTGGACTTAGAAAAAAATCTCAAAGCCTACATTCAAACCAATGCTTACTTACAAACTACAAATTATGAAGATGTCTTTGCTATTGGTGATTGTACTACCATTTTTCATGAAAATAATCCTCTCGCTCCAACAGCAGATATAGCCGAACAGATGGGTGCGATTTGTGCGAAAAACATAGAAAATCTTATAGCCAAAAGAACTCTCACGCAACACAAAATAAAATCTCGTGGAACCCTCATAGCTCTAGGAAGAAACTTCGCCGCTGCAAAAATTTATGGCTTCTACTTTAACGGTATTTTGGCGTATGGAGTCAAAAAAATAGTTGAAAAAATCTACTTCAAAAAACTAGACGCTATCTCTAAAAAAGGGTGTAAGAAAATATTTTCTTAAGCGCTTTTTTGCCATTTTGCTAGAAATGGTTGGTAAAATCTTTAATACTTATTTAAAGTTTCCTTCCAAGGTAATGGAAATTGTAGAACGATTCATATAACCTCTAACTCCATATTCTTCAAACTCATCACCCCAAAGTGTCTCATACTCTATTTCTGTAGAAGAACTATTATTTATAAGATTTTTATATTCTCTTTCTCCATTAAATATTTCTTTTCCATCTAGAACTAATTGAAAATTAATTTTAACACGCATAACATCTTTATCAATAAATGAGTCATGAATTTTTAATCTCATTATTATTTCTTTTTCAATTTTTTCCCCATTTGCATAATAGAAATATTTCCCTTTTTTCTCTTTTTCGTTTTGTGTAATTATTTCTCCATCAGCAATATTAATTTGTTCAGTTATTGATGGAATCTCAGTTAGCAGAAGAGGAAATTTGAAAATATTTTTTCCGGATTTTACTTCGAATTCACCTATATAATGGCGGGAACTATTAAATTTAAAGTTTAGAAAATGTTTTCCCTTTGATATTTTTTCTACCGGATGGCGAACTTTGTCTCCTTTTTTCCCATCAAGGAAAAACTCTTTTTCATTATCAATATATACAATATCTCTATCTTTATAATCCATAAAAATAATCTCAGTTTTTTCATAAAAGAAAATAAATAAACTAATAAGACAACCTAATAGTGTAGCAGCTGCCATGGGAATGATTCCTGGAATAACAGTTTTCTTTTTAGCATTTTTAGGGGCCATTGGTTTTTTACTTCTGGAATCAAAAACTTCATAAATTTCTGCAGGCTTATCAATACCTTTTAGGAAATAGAATCCATGAGCTTTCCATCCTATACTTGCATTTTCAACAAGCCATCCTAAGGCACTATCAAAAACTGGATAGGAAACATAAATCTGTCCTCCATCCGCTAATCCTTGTACACGACTTGCCCGATTTACATGTCGCCCAAAGATATCCTTTTTAAGTGTATTATCAACAGCTACTTGACCCATATGAAGACCTATTCTGACTTTTAATTCATCTCCATTACTACGTGTCTGGTTAAAAGAATCCATCTCTCTTTGTATTTCTAAGGCTTTTTGTACGGCAGTTGTGGGTTCTGTAAAAACCGCCATAATAGCGTCACCTATATATTTGATAATTTTCCCTGCATTTTCTTTTTCAATAACTTCACGCATGATTTCATCGTGTTTCATTCTTAAATCATTAGCATATCGATCACCCTTCGTTTCAGTAAGTTTAGTAAATCCTTTTATATCAGTAAACATTACTACTAAAATGGCAGTGTTTTTTGACTGGATATATTCATATAAATTTTTATAATCATTATCTGAAAAATTTACATTATCTTTCTTGACATTTGGGTCCATTGAAATTTCCTTAAGCAACATAACTATTTATTCAATCACATTTTATATAAAACAATCTTAATCAATATAATGAACTAACAAAAGACTTGTGAGTTAATTAGCAAACATCTTACATAACTTGCAAAATGTTGCTTTGGCTATTTAACTCGTTTCAAAGTCGGAAACTAGCATGTTCATGATTTTCAAGAGATGTTTTTTTAGTGTTACGTGCGATATATTTATGTCTATAAAAATGACGCATCAAAAGAGTTTTGAACAAGTTTTTGCAACTCTTCTTCACTCATGTTTAAGCTATCTGCTAAGGCTTCATAGTTTTCATTTAGATACCCACCAAAATATGCTGGATCGTCTGAATTTACTGTAACCATAAGCCCTTTTCTTAGAAGATTAAGTATATTGTGATTGCTCATCTTATCTACAGCTTTTAGCTTCACATTTGAGAGTGGGCAGACTGTGAGAGGTATCTGTTTCTCTTTTAAAAACTCTAGTAACTTTTCATCTTCATCACATCTGATTCCATGATCAATTCTATCTACATGCAAGAGGTTTATACTCTCCCAAATATAGCTAGCATCGCCCTCTTCTCCTGCATGTGCTACTAATTTATAGCCTTGTTTTTTTGCCTCTTTGAAAACTTCTTTAAATTTTGCTGGAGGGTTTCCAACCTCACTAGAGTCCAATCCTACTGCTATGATTTTATCTTTGAAAGATTCCGCCATTTTAAGTGTTTCAAACGCTTCTTCTTGGCTTAAGTGCCTTAAAAAACTCATAATTAAAAATGAACTTATGTCCAACTCTTCTTTGGCTTTTTCAAGTGCTTTTGTAATTCCATTGATTACTGTTTCAAATTTTATTCCACGATCTGTATGTGTTTGAGGGTCAAACATTATTTCAGTATGAACTATGTTTTGTTCTTTACATCTAAGAAGATATTCCCAAGTCAAATCAAAAAAATCCGACTCATGAACAAGAACATTTGCTCCAGCATAATAGATATCTAAAAAAGATTGAAGTGAGTCAAAACTATACGCTTTTTTAACTTCTTCTATAGTGTTAAATGGGATTTTTACACTGTTCTTTTGTGCTAATTTAAACATTAACTCAGGCTCTAACGTTCCTTCTATGTGAAGGTGCAATTCTGCTTTTTTCAGTTTTTTTATTAAATTTTTCATGTTCTTATTATAATACTTTTTTTTTGATTTATTTCTTCAAATGCAATCAACAAAAAACTTAAAAACTTAAATTTGCTAGCATTCTTTAATCAATATTATACTAATTTAATAGTAGCTATACTAACATGTAAGATATTATTAAAGGTGGATGAATGAAAACACTAAATACATACTATACTTCTCCTGAAAATCTGAATAGTTTTATAGAACGAAACAGTATTGATGACTCTTCAAAGCTCCTCATTCAAGTATTTAGCAATGAAAACAAGTTAGCTTTTATTAGTGATTTAACCCACTTTTTTTTACAAAACTTTCCTTTAGCTTCTTTAATAGGTGCAACGACTGATGGAGAGATAAAAGATGGTCAAGTAACAACCCAAACAACTGTCATAAGCTTTACTCTATTTGAAAAAGTGAGTTTGAAGACATATATTTCTAACGAGTTTGAGGACTATTTTCAAGCAGGGCGTGATATGGCTACAAACACAATAGAGAGTGATAGTAAGGTAATCATATCTTTTATTGATGGTCTTTTAGGAAATGGTGAAGAGTATCTCAATGGGATTAATTCAATCAACAAAGAGATTATCGTAGCGGGTGGACTTGCTGGAGATAATGGAACATTCACACAAACGTATATTTTTACAAAAGATGAAATATACACACAAGGAGTTGTAGGGGTATCTCTTAGCAGTTCTGAGCTCAAAGCATTTACAGATTATGGTTTTAATTGGCTTCCAATCGGTCAAAAACTAAAAATTACAAAAGCAGACAAAAATCGAGTCTATATGATTGACGATAAAACTGCAGTTGAAACTTATAGCTATTATTTGGGCAATGATATTAGTGAGCAGTTACCCAGTATTGGTATTGAATTTCCTTTGATTTTAGAAAAAAATGGCATAGAAATTGCCCGAGCAGTTATTGGAAAAAACGATGATGGTTCTCTGCTTTTTGCTGGAAATCTACATGAGATGGATGAAGTGAGATTTGGTTATGGTAATGCAAATGAAATACTTGATAAAACATAACACCATATTGATAAACTTTACGATCAACCCATAGAGAGTATATTTATCTATTCTTGTATGGCAAGAAGAAGATTTATGCCAAAAAAAATTGAAAATGAAACATTTGTTTATAATCAAATAGCCCCTACAAGCGGGTTTTTTACTTATGGTGAATTTTTTAGCACAGCACAACGTAAAGAGTTACTCAATCAAAGTATGACAGTATTGGCATTAAGCGAGTCAGATGAATCCAATAGAAAAAAAATCACTGTCGATATTGAAAAAAATATAAGTTCTACAGTTCAAGCGTTATCGCATCTTATATATGTCTCAACCCAAGAACTTCAACGTAAAGATGAGATTATGATAACACAATCACGTAGTGCGGCTGTTGGTGATATGCTAAGTATGATTGCACACCAATGGAGACAACCTTTAAGTGTAATTTCGATGAATGCAAATAATATTTTACTAGACATGGAACTTGACGCTTTAAACGAAGAGAGTCTTAGTGAATATATGAATTCTATTCTAAAAGAATCTACAGAACTCTCACAAATAATAGATAATTTTAGAAACAACTTTAGCCCTACAAATGATAAAGAAGAAATTTCTCTTGAAACTATTATAGAAAATACAAAAGAGATTGTAAATTCAGACTTAGAAGACAATGCTATAAAGTTAATTATTCATCATGAATGTGACTGTACAATTTACACTCACAAACAAGAGTTGATGCAAGTTTTACTAAGCTTGATAAAAAACGCAAAAGAAGCTCTTATAGAAAATCAAGAAGAACATAGAGTAATCATTATATCAAGTAAAGAGGATGAAGAAAATATTATTGTAGATGTCTGCGATAATGCAGGTGGCATAGACCCTGCTATTATAAATAATATTTTCAACCCATACTTTACTACAAAAGATAAGTTCGATGGAGCAGGACTTGGACTTCACATGAGTAAAATAGTTATTGAAAAATATATGAATGGAATACTATCGGTTCAAAATATGAAAGATGGGGCATGCTTCACTATCACAATCACAATCACAAAATGATATGAATTTGTATATCTAAATAGATATATTTTTGGTGTTACGTGCGATATATTAACGAATTGGTTATTTTTTTCTAAAGCGTATCATCTTAAAGCGTTCGCCTAAGAAGTTTGGCATGATGAGCATTTTTACTTTTTCGAGTTCTTGTTTATATATCTTCTCTTCTACATTCTCTTTTAGTAGCTCTAGTAAGTCTAGTATGCCCATATCGACCAGTGCGACCATTTGAGCCTTTAGCTCTACAAACTTCACGCCTGCCTCTTCGTAGGCATCTTTGACATGCGCAAAGGTTACATCGTAAGTTATGTCGCTTTTGGCAAAGAGTTCATCACGTTTTATTTTCTCATCGAAGAAAGGAACAACTTCATGTTTTGTATACACACGTAACGAAAAATCAGGACGTGCTAGCATCTCTCCATAGTCAAAACTCATAAACTCAAACTTCTTGCACGAAGTCGCCATCTCTTTGGCAAATTCTTCGTATCCGATAGCTATCTCGCCTCGGTCTTTGTTGTACTTTTTCGCTTTTTCATCGACCCAACTATCATCTACATCAAACTCTATGTTGTGTCCGTCTACGCGTGCAGTTTTGCCTTTATAGTAAAGTTCACAAGCAAAGGCATCAAATATTTCATTTGCTATAAAAAAAGCATTATCACAATGAAGTTCACTCAAAGATTTGTAATGTTTTAAATTTACAGCATCACCAAACGACTCTTGAAAATAGTTTTTTTGATGTGCTTGCAAGTCGTCAAAACGCTCTACTATAATAAACTCTAAAGTACTTAAAAGCTCTGGTCTAAGCGTGTAGATAAACTCACAAACATCTGCTAAAAAATAGCCATGATGTGCGCCTATTTCACAGATAACTGCATGTGTCTCTAAAAAGCCTTCATCTACAAGTGAAATGATATGCTTCGCAATAGAACCGCCAAAAAATTTACTCGTACTTACAGCAGTATAAAAATCGCCACTCTTTCCAATCTCTTTGTATGTTGCGTAGTAGCCATCTTCGCCATAGAGCCACGCATTCATATACTCGCTAAATTTCATATATACCTTACTGTCCGTCGTTTACATACATTTCATAAAGGGTAAGTAGCTCTAATTGTTTATCAATCTCATAAATTTTACTATTGAGTTCTTGAATGTTTAGAGAATTTTCAAGTGTATCTACATCTGACTGTGTTTTATAACCTATGCTGTAGAGATCTTTTGTGTCTGACAATAACTTCTCGTAGAGTTTTTTATTGTCATTGCTAAGGGCTATTTTTTTATCGAAGTTTTCAATGTTATGAAGTACTTGTTCAAAAAGTGCATTTAACTCACGTTGTTTATCTTTTTCTACCACTTGCGCTTTTAAATAATCCACGCGCGCAGACTCTATATCTCTAAACATATTTATGTCTATTGGCATAGTGGCTTTTAGTCCATAGTTATAGTAAGAGAGTTCATTTTTTACTATAAAAGTATTGGAGATAAACTGCTCGTTATTAGACCAAGTGTACCCAGCAGTAAAACTTACAGCCGGAAGGTACTTTGTAGTTGTAACACCTTTGTAGTATCTGTTTTTTTCAATTTCTGCAGCACTTTGCTTGAGGACAATATTGTGTGCTAAAAACTCTTCACTGTTTATAATCTCAAGATGAGGAATAGAAGCAGTATGATAATCTAAATCACTCAAAGTCTCAAAAGTACTAATGAGTTTTTCTTTTGTAGTTTGAATGTCATAGAGAGCTTGAATAACAACATTTCTTTGGATAATAGCATCATCTAAAAACCCAGAGTCAAGTTGCCCGCTAAGGTACTGCTCTTGTTTTTGTGCGAGGTTAATGTTCGAGTTTTTTATCTGTAACTCTTGCGCTTTCTCTCGTAAAGTACTCTGTTTTATTTGCATAAGCGTTGCAACAGTGTCTTTTATCATCTTACGTTTAGCAACATCTATGCTGTAATCTGAGTAAAGTTTACTAGCATTTGCATACTTAATACCATAGTAAATACCACCACTTTGAAAAATTGGCTGATCCATCTTAATCGCTGCATTTTCATTTGTCAACTCTTTTTCTTTAGGTTTACTACGAGAGTATGTATAGCTCAAGTTAAGTGGTGCTATCCAAGAGTCACGAAGCTTTGAACTCTCAGCCTCATTTTTCTTATAATCATAATCAAACTGCTCTTTTTTATAAGTAGAAATATACTCATCTAAAGTAGCATTGTTTTCGTTCGCTTGGCTATAACTAAAGAGTAGACATAGCAGTATAAAGTGATTTAAAACCTTCATCAATTTCCTCGCTTGTTATTGTAAGTGGTGGTAAAAAACGCAATGTATTTCTTCCAGCTTTTAATACCATGACGCCATTTTCTCTTGCTGCGTTGATTACGTTTACAAGAGTCTGCGCATCTTTCGCACGAAGTCCACACATCATACCAATACCGACTTTAGAAGTAAAAAAATCTTTATGTGCTTCATAAAAACGCTCTAGCTCTTGATTAAAATAATCTATCGTATTTTCTAAATCGCCTGAGCTTTTAAGCTCGTTTAAAATCTCTACAACAGCACAAATCGCAGTGGAGCTTAAATAGTTCCCACCAAATGTGGAACCATGATCACCCGCACCAAGAACCTCTTTGAGTGTAGTCATTACAACACCAACAGGAACTCCGCCACCCACACCTTTTGCAAGTGTGATAATTTCTGGCTCAATTCCATAAAGCTCTGAAGCCGTAAAGGTACCTGTTCTATACGCACCAGTTTGTACTTCATCTACAATCAGAGGAATCTCTTTTGATTTAAGAAGTTTTGCGACTGCTTGAACTTTCTCTTTGTCTTGTGGCTCAACACCGCCCTCACCTTGAATGAGTTCTATCATTACAGCTGCTGTATG
>JBFHKA010000049.1:0-19176 GCA_041595535.1 Sulfurimonas sp.
CGCACCCTGTCATCCCTAGTACTACTGCTGTACTGAGTGACATGAGTGTAGTTTTTACTATATACTTTCTCATTAAGATCTCCCTATTATTTTTGGAAATCTTAGTACAGATAATTTACACTGGGGTTACTCTTTAGGTACGAAGAGATAACATGAAGTAATGATTTGGTTACAATTTTTTTATGAGGTCATAATGTCGTAGGGACGTTTAATTTCTCTAATAACCTCATCTACACTCATGTGACGAGACTTGCGGAGAAACTCTTTACCATCTAAGAAGATTAAAACAGTAGGAATACTAAAGACGCCAAAGTGCGGTGCTATATCTTCTTCTACAGAGATGTCGACACTCTCTACTTGAAAATCTTCAAAGTTCTTATCAAGCGCTTCTAAGAGTTTGGGTTTAAGTGCATGACAGACATTACACGTTGGTGCAGAGAAGTAAACCATCACCGCTAAATTTTCTTTTATCGTATTATTTATATTTTCTATTGTTTGCATGCGCAATTATATTATAATTGCACCATGAGTTCAATAATATTTTCTATTATCGGTGTCTATATCTTCATAGCTATGGGTTTTGTAGCCAAATGGAGTTTTAAAGAAAAAATAGATGATAAAACCATCATTCTTATTAATGTCTATTTTTTACAAGTTTTTTTAACTTTTTGGGGATTACTTCTTCATCCTGTAGATATACAACTTATCTATGCTCCCTCTATCTACTTACTGATTACTCTTATAGTTTTATTTATCTCTGCTTTGATTGCAAAAAAAATATTTTACGAGAAAAAAGAGTACTCCATTGCTACTGTCGCTGCTCTAATTGGCAACACTGGTAATTTAGGCATACCAATTAACATTGCTATTTTTGGAGAGGAGTCTATTCCTTATACGACAGTCATCAATCTTGTCAATGTTTTTATTGTATATACTATTGGGGTGTTTTACTACTCACGTGGGAGTTTTGATACAAAAACTTCTCTTATGAACATTGTAAAACTTCCTATACTTTGGGCAGCACTTATTGCTATAGCATTGAGCAGTTTTGGGTATAGACCAAATGGCGTGATTTTAACGACGCTTATGATGGGTGCTTACGCCTCTATGACAATGCAACTTTTTCTTTTTGGTATATACATGTATGGTTCTGAAATAAAAATAATGAGGAAAAGACTTATTTATTGGGTTGTCTCTGTAAAATTTCTTTTAGTACCTCTCGTTACTTTTGTGATTTTATACTCCATAGATATAGACAAAACGATAAAAGGAATTATTTTTATAGAGATGCTGATGCCTCTAGCGATTGCAAATGTCAACTTGGCTTCACTTTATGACTGCCAACCAAAAGTTGTAACTATTTTGACATTTATCTCTTCTTTTATCTTCTTAGGTGTTATCTTCGTTGGCATTGAACTTCTAAAGTATTTCTAACTCCAAAATCAAAATCACTGTAGCCATTATGTCTTCCTAATGACTCTGAGTCGTCATTCAAATATTCCCTCTATGTAATACATGTATTTTACCATTACGTGTCAATAAAAATAAGGAGACATGATGAGTAAAATAAAAATATCTGTAGTTACATCTGCAGTAGTGGCTATGATGGCATTAAGTGGTTGTGGAAATAGTGATGAGGCTACACCAGCCGCTAGTAATACTGAAGTTGGAACAGCAACTCTTACACGAGCAACTTTACCTGTTGGTGATGCAAACTGTATAACTGGTGGAGTTGAGATTACAATAGGTTTTGATACTAATGGAGATAACATTATTGATAGAGTTACACAAACTGAGTATGTTTGTAATGGAGCTAACGGTACAAATGGGACTAATGGTACTGATGGAACTAATGGTACTGATGCGACAACTCCAGCAACACTTGCATTTGCAGAATTAACTGCACCAACAACAGATGCAGACAAAATGCTCATTCGCACAAGCACAACTGTAAATTATGCAAATGGCAATACAGATACTATAGGTTTTACAAAACTTATCTCTGCAAAATCAACAAATAATGGTGAAACATTTGGTTTAATTAAAGACCATAATGACGTTGCTGTTACATATGCAGATGGTTCTCCATTTATCTGTGATGGTGCAAATTCAAATGCAAGAGGTTCAGGACTTGATCACTCTTCTATAGTGCAACAAAATGGTCGTATCTTTATGGTAAGTCAATTTGAGTGTGAAGTGGGTGCAATGTACGGTATGGAGTTAGCACAAGATACAGCAGGTACTTTATCTGTAAAACCAAATACTTTAAAATACATCTCACAAGCTGATGGTTTTGGTGGATGGGTACACTGTGCTGGTATGACTACACCTTGGGAATCACACTTAGGTTCTGAAGAGTATGAGCCAAATGCTAGAAGTATTGAGACAGATTTAAATACTACTACAATGATGACAAAAGACAATAATTTCAATGAAGTAACAACTTACTACTGGAAAGATGTAAATAATTCAAATGCTACAGCAAACAACAATCCATACTACTATGGTTATATCCCTGAAGTAAAAGTAGATGCTTCAGCTACAACTCCAGTATATAACTACACAAAACACTTTAGTATGGGACGTGCTGCATGGGAACTTGCATATGTAATGCCTGATGAAAAAACTGTTTATCTCTCTGATGATGGTACAAATGTTGGTTTCTTTATGTATGTAGCTGATGTTGCAAAAGATTTAAGTGCAGGAACTCTTTACGCTGCTAAGTGGATTCAAACTTCAGCTGTAAATACAAATGGTGGTACAGCAGATATTGAGTGGATTAAACTTGGTCATACTACAGATGCTGCGATTAAAACTATTGTAGCTGCAGAGCCAAAATTTAGCGATATTTTTGATACAGAAGATGCAAACTCTACAAACGAGTGTCCAACAGCTGGTTTTAATGCTGTCAACGCTAATGGAGTTGGTTTAGAGTGTTTAAAAGTTAAAACTGGTCAAGAAACTGCAGCAGCTTTCTTAGAAACAAGAAGATATGCAGCAACTTTAGGCGCAACTACTGAGTTTAGAAAAGAAGAGGGAATTACTTTTGACCCTGACCACGGTACACTTTATGTAGCTATGAGTCAAGTTTCAAATGGTATGCAAAATGCCCACTCTTATTATGACAAAGGTGGAAACAATGACATCCAATTATCAAAAAATAGCTGTGGTGCAGTCTATGGCTTAGATATTACAGCTGCAAGTGAAACTCCAAAAGATAGTTTAGGTGCACCTATAGCTAGCTCGTATGTAGTTAAAAATACACATGCAGAAGTTATTGGTATGCCAGCATCGTATGAGAGCGGTTCAGATTATGAGGCATACAGTTGTTCTGTAAACGGTATTGCAAATCCTGACAATGTTACTTACTTAGCTGGGAAAAATACACTCATTATTGGTGAAGACACAAGTGATCATCCAAATGACTTTGTTTGGTCTTATGACGTTGAAACAAAAAAATTAACTCGTGTCATCTCTACTCCTTATGGTTCAGAAACTACATCTCCATTTTGGTATAAAAATATCAATGGTTATGGGTACTTATCATTAGTTACACAACACCCATTTGGTGAAGTAAGTTCAGGTGATGTTGATTATAACTTATACAATGTTGCAACAGAAGTAGAAAAACGTTCATCTGTTGGTGTAGTTGGTCCATTTAAACAGTGGTAATCATCTAAATATTTACCCTTAGAGAAGGAAACTTTCCTTCTCTTTTTTTAGAGATAGCGAGTATCTCTAAAAAAAGAGAAAACCATAAAAGGAGATTTAAATGAAATACTTCATTATCGTAGTTCTATTTGCACTTAGCATGTGCATTGTTGGATGCGGGAAGGATGAGAATAGTGTTATCGTAGACACAAACAAAACTGTTGATGTTAACGATACAAATACAACATCAGATGTTATTCAAGTGTATGAAACAAACAACTCACTCTACAACACACGAGGTATTGTCCCGATGAACATAAACTTTACATCTACAATATCTACAAATAACTCTGGAGCGTATGTCTCAAGTCAGTGTTATACAAAGACAACAGATACAAAGGGTGGCGTTCATAATCCATGCTTTACATGCCATATAGATTCTAAAGAACCAAACTACATCAATGACTGGTCACTACAATCAGACAATAGTTTTGGAGACTATACAAAAGTAAATAGATTTACAAACCTTTTTAAAGATAGAAGCGCGATAGTCTCCCAAATAAGTGATGAGGAGATTTTATCTTACGTGCGAGAAAATAACTACATCCAAAATGGGCAAATTCTTTTGGTAAATAGACTCAATGATGTGCCAAGCGATTGGGATATCAATAACGATGGAAATTGGAGTGGATACACTCCTGATTGCTATTTCAGTTTTGATAATGAAGGGTTTGATAAAGCACCAGATGGAAACTATACACGTTGGAGAGCTTTTGGATACTACCCATTTTTAGGTACTTTTTGGCCAACAAATGGAAGTACTGATGACACGCTTATACGACTACCAAAAGAGTTCGCACTCGATGCAAATAGCAGTTTTAATCTTGACGTATATAAACTAAATCTCTCTATTGTAGAGTCTCTTATAAAACAAAAAAATGTAGCTATTGATGCAACAGATGAGAGCAAATATGGCATTGATTTAAATCAAGATGGCGTTTTAACAACAGCAACTGAGATAGTTTTTAAATGGGACAAACCTACCTACGATTCAGGCAGTGGGAAAATAACAAACTTTTCAATGAGTTATGCAGGACTTGCTAAATCTCTTTTAGCATCCAACGAGTATCTCATAGCTCCAGGACTCTACCCAAAAGGAACAGAGTTTTTACATAGTGTTCGTTATATAGATGTAGACGGTCAAAATGTAAAAATGGCTCCTCGTATGAAAGAGCTTCGCTATAGCAAAAAAGTAGCTTGGGTTAACTACTCTGAGATGTCTAATTCAGCACTAACAGAAATAAAAGAAAAAGATGCTTTTCCGAATAGACTCAGAACAATTACTGGAAATACAGAGTATGGCACATTAAACAACTTAGGCTGGGTTTACCAAGGTTTCATCGAAGATGCAAAAGGGGAACTCAGACCACAAAACTATGAAGAAACAATGTTTTGCATTGGGTGCCATAGCGGTATAGGAAGCATTGTAGATGGTAGTTTTGTTTTTCCTAGAAAATTTGACAACACACATTTTCAAAAAGGGTGGTACCACTGGACACAAGATGCAAATGGTCTAAAAAACATCAAAGAGCCAAAAACTCCAGATGGGAGAGATGAGTACTCACTTTACTTAGAAGTCAATCATGCAGGTGATGAGTTTAGAGGTAATGATGAAGTGATGAACAAATTTTTTGATGCAAATGGCACACTACTTCAAAGCCAATTGGATATACTCAAAAATGACATCTCGTACCTTCTCATTCCCTCTGCACAAAGAGCATTAAATTTAGACAAAGCGTACAAAGTCATTGTTGAGGAGCAGAGTTACATCTATGGACGTGATGCACACATCACACCAATTACAACTGTTCATGATGAGATAAATACGCAAGAATCAAATGGAATTGTTACGCCTATAAAATACTACTAAGAGTAAAATAACTTTGTTACGTGCGTAAAATAATATGCACGTAACAATAAGAAATATTAACTTTGTAATTTTTCTTGTAATGGCATTAGTCCAAATTCATACTCATATATGTAAATTCTATCTGGATTCCCATTTGCATCTTCATCATAACTATATGTCAACTGATTTCCATTACTGTCGTAGGTATATGTATTAATTTCATCTGGAGATCCATTTGCATCCCTATCAGTACTCGCTGTTAGCTTATTTCCATTTGCGTCATAGGTATATGTAATAATGTAATCTGGATCTCCATTCGCATCACTATCGTGGCTATAAGTCAACCTATTTCCATCTGCATCATAGGTATATGTAATAATATAATCTACAAATCCATCACCAGTGTTATCTTGACTATCTGTTAGCTCATTTCCATTACTGTCGTAGGTATGTATATTAGTTATCTCTGCAAATCCATCTCCATCACTATCATCACTCTCTCTCAACCTATTTCCATCAGCGTCATAGGTATAAGTATGAATGTAATCTGCAATTCCATTCATATCACTATCACAACTTTCGCTCAGAAGATGTCCATCTGTGTCATAGGTATATATATAAAGTTCATCTACAATTCCGTTTCCATTATCATCGTGACTATATGTCAGCCTATTTCCATCAGCATCATAGGTATATGTACGAATTCTATTTGGAATTCCATCTCCATCACTATCTTGACTATATGTTAGCCTATTTCCATCAGCGTCATAGGTATATGTAGCAATTTCATCTGCAATTCCATCTCCATTACCATCATAACTCTCTCTTAACACATTTCCAGCAGTGTCGTAGGTGTATGTAGCAATTTCATCTGCAGTTCCATTGGCATCTCTATCATTACTCTGTGTGAGCATATTTCCATTAACATCATACGTATATGTACTAAGTCCATCTACAGTTCCATTAGCATCATTATCACTACTAGATGTCAGCATATTTCCTTTAGAATCATAAGTATATGCATCAATTCTATCTACAGTTCCATTGGCATCATTATCATAATTCCTTGCTGTCATTCGAAAACCAATACCTCGCATATGTCTCTGTGTAAGTGACTCATTAAAATGTGCTAAAGCTTTTTGAGAAGATACAAGCGCGCTACCGATTACACCTGAAGCTACTGTATCAAAATCATCTGCTTCAATAGTTCCGCTATATCCATCAAACAGATTACGTGATGTCTCACTAATCTCAATACCATTTGAAGCATTATTATCGCTATCGAGTGTTTGGAGTAGTTGGAGTATATTTAGCATTGCTGGAGCATTCGTCAAGTATAAATCATGCGGGGTTATTACATTCTTTACAGCAGTAGTACCTAAGGTGAGTGTAGCAATTGAAAAAGTGACGTTATCATTCGTTGGGCAAGTATATTCACCTAATGCATTTGTAAGACCTACTGCACCAGATGAGCAAGTATAGTTGAGCCCACTTACTGGTGAATCTGTAAAAACACCTGTTGTTGTAGTTGTTGCAGGAGCATCACTCCCTCCACCTCCGCCGCACCCTACTAAACTAAGTGTAGCTATGAATACTAAACTCAAATTGAATTTTGTTAGATTTTTCATGTTTGTCCTTTTATTTAAAGAGTTACAAGCATGATAACAATAAAACATTGCATTTTCATTGCATTTTAAAATTTTTATGAGCTATTGCACTCTTTACATATGCCTTTAAAAATCATATCGTTGATTATATATCCTTCAATCTTTATGGGTTCTATGTCTTGCAGGCACTCTATATTGTTGCAGTTGTTACAGACAAAGTGTGCATGAGGCACCTCTTGTATCTCATAATAACGTTTTTTATTATTGGATTCAAAGCTACTAAGTATAGATTCATCTTCAAATTTTGAAACATTTCTATAAAAAGTTGCCTTATCCATACTGAGTTTACTCTTAACATCCTCAAAAGAGAGTGGTCTTTTCTCAAGAACAAATATCTCTAGGAGTTCTTTTCTTGCGGAGGTCAGTTTTAATTTTTTCTCTTCTATAATCGTTTTTATTTGCATGAAGAAAGTGTATCGACTTTAATCTTTAAGAGATATTACATAATGCGACTAAGTTGCATTTAAGTACGCTAAAAGTACAATTCACTCTTATTTGTCATAGGAGGATTTTATGAAAAAGTCTCTATTTTTTCTCACTCTTTTATTAAACACCTTGCTTTTTGCTAAACCCGTAGTTGTAGTAAGTATACTACCTGAGAAAACTTTTGTAGAAAAAATCGCAAAAGATTTGGTTGAAGTCACTGTAATGGTTGAGCCGGGCAGTTCTCCTCACTCGTATGAGCCAAAATCTTCACAAATGATAGCTGTCTCAAAAGCAGAGCTCTATTTCAGCATAGGTGTTGAGTTTGAAGAGGCTTGGTTAGGGAGATTTAAATCGCAAAATCCTAAGCTAAAGTTTATAGACCTAAATACAAACATAAAAAAAATTGCAATGAGTGAACATAACCATCATGAAGATGCGCATGAAGATGAAACAGCTCACCATCATGATGGCTTAGATCCACACACTTGGACTTCTCCTAAAAACGTATCTGTCATGGCACATACTATCTATAAAAGCTTAGTGGAGTTAGACCCGAAAAATCAAGAGTTTTACAAAACAAATCTACAAGCTTTTATCAAAGAGATTGATGATACCGACAAACAGATTAGAGATGCACTTAAAGATGTCGAACCAAAAAGCAAATTTATGGTCTTTCATCCATCTTGGGGATACTTTGCAAACGACTACGACTTAGTTCAAGTAGCTGTAGAAGTAGAGGGCAAAAAACCAAAACCAAAAGAGATGATAACTATTATAGAAGAGGCTAAAGAGGAGCACGTACGCGTCATTTTCACGCAACCAGAGTTTTCTGACAAAAGTGCTCGAGTCATTGCTAATGAGCTACATATTGCTGTTGAGAAAATATCTCCTTTAGCCCCAAATTGGTCGCAAAACTTAATTGAAATGGCGAAAAAAATTGCAAACAAATAAAACTCCAACAGTTTTAGAAGTAAAAAATCTCTCTTTTGCTTACAGCAAAGAGCGTGTTTTAGAAGATATAAACCTCAGCGTACACGAGAAAGATTTTTTAGCCCTCATCGGACCAAATGGTGGAGGAAAAAGTACTCTAGTAAAACTCATACTCGGCATAAATAGACTCCAAGAGGGTTCTATAACAATCTTTGGCAAAACAACAAATAAAGAGATTTCCCAGATTGGCTATGTTCCACAAAACACAAATGTAAACATTGATTTTCCTATAAAAGTCATTGAGATAGTGATGATGGGACTCAAAAAAAGTGCATTCAGCTTTGGATATACAAAAGAGGAGCGTTCTCACGCCATGAATCTACTCAAACAAGTAGGCATAGAAAACGAGGCTCAAAAAAAGATAGGTTCACTCTCTGGTGGGCAGCGTCAACGTGTTATGATTGCTAGAGCACTCTACAACAATCCAAAGATCTTACTCCTTGATGAACCTACTGCAAGCATAGATGTAGATGGTCAAAAACAGATTTATGAATTACTCAAAGAGCTGAACAAAAAAGTAACTGTTATAGTCGTAAGTCACGATATATCGGTTATTTTAGAGTACGCTACTAAAGTTGCACACATCAACAAAAGAGTCACTCACCATGACTTAAGTTCTCTACGAAAAAAG
Organism: Sulfurimonas sp.; assembly: GCA_041595535.1. Classification (GTDB taxonomy): domain Bacteria; phylum Campylobacterota; class Campylobacteria; order Campylobacterales; family Sulfurimonadaceae; genus Sulfurimonas. The sequence continues at coordinate 9,275 of JBFHKA010000049.1, forward strand.
TTTCATCCAAATGCAAACCATATTTGCGAAGTGGAACTTTTAGAGATGTTAGGAGGATGCAAATGCTAGAAGCACTCTCTTATGAATTTATACAAAATGCTCTTATTGCGGGTATTCTTGTAAGTCTAATAGCGGGTATTATAGGTTCACTTATTGTCGTAAATAGAATGGTTTTTTTAGCTGGAGGTATTGCCCATGCAGCTTATGGCGGTATAGGCATCGCGATTTTTAGCGGTATTCCAATCTTTTTGGGAACTTCACTTTTTGCCATAGTAGCTGCACTTTTTATGGCTTTTGTAACCATCCACCAAAGAGATAAAATAGATGTTTTTGTCGGTCTTATCTGGGCTGTTGGTATGGCCATTGGTATCATACTTATTGATTTAACACCGGGGTATAATGTAGACTTAATGAGTTATCTTTTTGGCTCTATTTTAGCAGTAAACAGAGAAGACCTCTACTTTATGGGTGGGCTCTTTATCATTATCTTGCTCTGTGTTATCTACTGGTACCGTTCTATTCTAGCCGTCTCTTATGATAGTGAGTATGCCTCACTTAGTGGTATAAATATAAAGTTTTTTTACACGCTCATTCTTATATTGTCCGCTCTAAGCGTTGTTATGGCCATCAAGGTTGTTGGACTTATTTTAGTGATTGCACTCTTAACTATTCCTATATATATCGCACAAAGAGTATCATCCTCACTCTATAGTGTTATGATTAACTCTAGCCTTATCGCTACACTTTTTACTCTAGTGGGGCTTGGGCTCTCTTATAGCTTTAACCTCACTTCTGGAGCTACTATTATTTTAGTCTCTGCCGTGTCACTTTTACTCTTTATGCTATTTACAAGAAAGATATGAAAAAACTCGTTTTACTTTTTTTGCTTTTGCAACCTCTGCTCTTTGGATGTGCTGCATGTCAACTGATGATACCAACAGCAGAACTTGCTATAGATATAGATATGAATGCGAGCAGACTCCAAAATATTCATATAAAATGGAACTTTTCAGATTTATACTCCCAAGAGATTCTCCGACAGTATGACAAAAATAACAATGAAAAACTTGACAACAAAGAATTAAAAGTCTTACTCAAAGCGATGCTTGATTATCTGATTCCAAAAAAGATGCTAACACAAATTAAATATGCCCTAGAAGATGAAGATGCAATACTACTTAGACCAAAGTATAATAACTTTGCTATGAAAATGGAAGATGGTCTTCTCAGCTTCGCTTATGATGCGGCAGTCAATAGAGAGGTAGAAGATAATGCAACACTCTCCTTAACTTTTAAAGATGACGAAGCCTACTTTGGTTTTGTAATCCTCGATGCAAAAATCCATGGTACTCAGCTCAACTATATGCAAAATATTTATCTCTTTACGGTCTCATTTTTATTTAACAAGCCAATTTCTATAGAAGCTCAAGCTCCTATTAAAAAAGAAGTTCCAGTACTCAAAGAAAAAATTGTTGAGCAAGAAGCATCTATGCAATCAAACATTCTCAAAGAGAGTATCCTCAAAATAAAATCTCTTTTTGAAGCCATAAAAGATGAAAAAAATCCACTCTCATATATGCTTCTACTCTTTTTTGCTTATCTCTACGGTCTCATTCATGCTCTGGGTCCTGGACATGGAAAAACACTGGTGGCTAGTTACTTTTTATCCAACGAACGCTCCTATTCAAAAGCTCTCTTTGTCTCACTTGCAATCGGTATCGTACACACCTTTTCAGCCTTTTTGCTGACGGTGGCAATTTACTTTTTGGTAAACACTTTCTTAGCACAGTTTATGAATGATACGGTTTTTTACACAACAAAAATCTCTGCACTCATAATTATCTCTATTGCTTTGTATCTCATCTATACAAAATATAAAGCATACAGAGCGTTGCGTAAAGCGAGTAAAGCACCTGCTTTTAAATTTAGTGCGACACCGCATCTTGCAACCTGTTCATGTGCTTCTTGCAGAGTAGCTAACAACTCCACAGACATGGCACTTATCATCTCTGCTGGCATCATTCCTTGCCCTGGAACGACAACTATTTTTATATTTGCACTCTCTATGGGACTTTACTATGCAGGCTTTCTCTCTGCTCTTGTTATGAGTTTGGGGATGAGCACCATCATCTTCATCTCGGCACTCTTAAGTGTCGCCGTCCGAAAAAAGAGCCAAAATTCAAATGGTAATCTCAAAAAATATCTTGAGTATGCAAGCTTATTGGTTATATTAGGTTTAGGGGTTGTGCTACTTTTTACATAAAGTTGTGTAGCTACTCTGCCATTTCAGGGTTTAGAATCCATAAATGGCTATACCAATACCATTGGTTTTGTGGTGTTTGTGCAGTACATGTGTACTTATCTCGTGGTGGCTTTAGAGGGGATTTTGCAACCATTTCCACTTCAGTATCACTCAGCCATGTCAATGTGAGCAGTTTTCCATTTGAGTTGTAACAGGCGAAGTTTTGCATAGGATGCTGAAGCTTCAAGTGCAAGATTGGTGGATTTTCATCTCTTACAACGGGACTCCAAGGCTCTACTGACTCGACCTCCATAGCTCGAGTCTTGAGTTTTAGCACAAACTCTTCAAGAGATGCATATCTTTCAGACATAGGAAACCTTGGAATTGCACGTAAGTCACTACTAGAGCTTAAAACTCCTGATATTTGTGTCACACCTACATAGCCCATACTTTTAATAAAATCCGCACTCTCTTGTGTATACTCCCCAAATGGGTACGACAAAAGTCTCGGTGCTTCATTTGTCTTCTTGCCAAGCTTCTCTTGCAATCTTTCTTGTGCTTTTACAATCTCAGCTTTAATGCGTGCTTGCCACACACTTTGAGACTCTCCACGTTTTGGAATTAGAAAATCATGTGTCTTGGTATGATTTGCAAACTCTGCTCCATTTTCACTCATCTCTTGTATCTGTTGCCAAGTTACAAAAGATTTTGATTTATGGTCGATGGGTGAGGTGTTTATAAACACAGTAAAAGGAAATCCTTTCTCTTTTAAAAGTGGATACGCATTCTCATAAACACTCTTCCAAGCATCATCCATAGTTATGGCAACCACCTTACTAGGCAACTTTTTTTTGTTCTCTATAGAGCGTACAATTTTTGAAAGAGCCCAGACTTTATAGTCATTCTCTTTGAGATACTCTAACTGATTTTTAAATTGTTCCAAAGTAATGTTTGTCGAAGGGTATGTTGTTTCACCAAAACGATGGTATGTAAAAACGACTGCACTATTACTTTGTACAGCAAAAAGTGAGACATTGCTTAACAAAAATAGACTTAGTGCAAAAATAGCTCTGTATTTTTTAATCATAGAACATCCCTTATCTTAGATAACATCTAAGAAATTATTATTGGTAGTATTATATTATAGTTTGTATTTATGATGAACAAGAGAGTTTACTATTCTTATACTTCTGCGGAGTTGGCTTTATGAAGTGTTCAAACTCTTCCTGTTGAGCGTAAGGATTTCTAGTCGCACGTAACAGCTCATTTACCATGGAGAAGTCCCCTGTTTCAGCCATTTCTATAGCTTCTTGAAGAAGATGGTTTTTGAGTACATACTTCGGATTTACTGCTAACATTTTAGCTTCTCTCTCTTCTTGCGAGAGCTTCTCTTTTTTCGCACGTAACAGATAAGCATCGAGCCATTCTTGAAGTGGAGTTCTAAAAACTGCAATAGCTAAAATCTCTTTTTTATCTCCCTCAAAACGAGAGAGTTTTCTAAAAAAAGCAGTGTAATCTATGGTCGCACTCTCTAAAGCACCAAGCATCCATTTGAGTAGTTCTACATCTTTTTCATCACGCTCATAGAGTCCCATTTTGTTGTACATAATACTCAAGTACTCAGCTTCATATACCTCGCCAAATTTTTTAAGTGCGTGCATAGCATCTCTAAAAGGAACTAAGCTTGAGAGTGCTACTGCCAACTGCTCTAAGTTCCAGTGCGCAATACCAGGTTGATTTTTAAAGCTGTAGCGTCCCTCTTGGTCGGTATGGTTACAGATATACCCCGACTCATAATCATCCAAAAAGGCAAAAGGTCCATAATCTATGGTTCGTCCATCTATAGACATATTGTCAGTATTCATCACACCATGGTTAAAGCCTACACTCTGCCATCTTGCTATGGTTCTTGCTGTGTTTTCCACTATCTCTTCATACATTTTAAGGTACATTCCCTCTACACCTTTTAAGTGTGGGAAGGATTCATTTATGACATAGTCTGCAAGCTTCTCAAGATGTTGCAGTTGTGAGCCACGAGCAAAGTACTCAAAGGTTCCAAAACGTACCCAAGTCGGAGATGCACGTAACACTATGGCACCCTTCTCCCATCGCTCGCGCGCAACGTCCGTATCGCTCCCAATGAGAGCCAAAGCACGAGAGGTTTCTATACCCAAACCATGCATCGCCTCACTCATCAAATACTCTCGTATACTAGAGCGAAGAACAGCTCTTCCATCGCCTTGACGTGAGTAACGTGTTAATCCTGAACCTTTGAGTTGTAGATTTATTCCATTGACTTTGCCTAAGTTGATAGCTCGACCATCGCCGAGACGTGGCACAAAGTAACCAAACTGATGCCCTGCATAACACATAGCAAAAGTCTCGCTACCCTCTAATTTATGTGTTCCATTTACGATATCAAGGAGCTGTTCATCATCCCAAAGATTCTCATCAACTCCAAGAAGTTTTGCAGCATCTTGTGAGACAGATATAAGATGCGGTCTAGCAAGTGGAGTCGGTTCCACCTTATGATAAAAAATATCGTCAAGTTCTAGGTAAGGTGTTGTAAGTTTTAAGTTTGAGAATTTCATAATGAGGTTTTAACAAAGCAACTCATAAAAAAAGCCTCTATTTGAAAATCAAATTTTTTTTTGTAGTTACTATTAAGTTTAATTTATTAAACTCACAAAATGAATAAGAGTTTACAGACAGTATTTCACTACCACGAAGCTACAAAACATTCACAGCATAGATATGCTCGTTCGTTGGGTTATATGGATTGGGCTACACAACCAAATCCATTTAGAGAGTATGGTGTAAGTGAAAACATTTTGCTCCCTTTAGCCTTAGAGCACACCACACCACCCTACCATTTGCTTAACTCCGAACTACCTTGCGCGCCTCTTGTAAAAGAGTCTCTCTCGCAACTTTTTCAGTTTGCTATGGGAATTGCTGCGTGGAAGGTTGCAGGAGGAGATGCGTGGGCAGTTCGCGCTAACGCGTCAAGTGGAAATCTGCATCCAACAGAATCTTATCTTGTACTACCTCCTGTTTTAGAGGAGCAACGTGGCAAAAGCACTGTTTTTCACTACACTCCAAAAAACCATGCCTTAGAAAAACTCGCGGAGTTTGAGAGCTCTTTTTGGGAAGAACTACCAGATAATAGTTTTATAGTTGGTCTCTCAAGCATCACGTGGCGAGAAGTTTGGAAGTATGGCGAGCGTGCTTTTCGTTACACTAATCTTGATGCGGGTCATGCTTGGCAAGCCTTTGTCATCTCAGCTAAAATGTTAGGCTGGAATTTGACCCGACTCGATAGTGTAAGTGACGCCGATATAGCTACACTTTTAGGTCTCTCACAAAAGAGTAGATTTTATGAAACAGAGCTTGGAGATATGCTTTTTATTGTCTCGCCAAAGCCTCTAAAAAATTCACACGTAATAGATAGACTCATACAAGATGTGCCACTTGTATACAACGGAGTTGCTAACAGACTCAGCCCTTCTATGCAAGAGTGGAGTATAATTCCTGCCATAGAAGAAGCAACTTCAAGCCTACAAATACCACAAAATAAAGTAGCACGTAACACCTTTTTACCTACACCTACACAAGAGTCCAAAGTCGTTGTATTAGGGCGCAGAAGCATCCATGTTATGGACAAAGAGAGCTCATGGATAAGCCAAGATCAGTTTCATACAATCCTCAAAAGTGTTCACGCTTCGCTAGATGGAAAAGAGAACTCCGCACATCTTGTTTTGTTTGTGCATAGAGTAAAAGATTATGAGAGTGGGCTCTATATTTTCATACGAAATGAGAGAGATAAAGAAACTTTACGCCAAGAGATGGATGCCACATTTTTATGGATGCCAACTGCGTTAGATAGTCTCTACCTTTTAGTGCAAAAAGAGCTTCGAACTACGAGCAAAGCTATTAGCTGTTCACAAGATATAGCGAGTGATGGAGCCTTCTCGCTTGGCATGTTATGTAACTTCACAGAACAACTCCAAACCTACGGAGCACATAGATACAAAGAACTCTACTGGGAGTGCGGAGCAATCGGTCAGCAACTCTATCTTGAGGCGACTTCTATGGGACTCTCAGGCACAGGAATAGGATGTTTTTTAGACGATATGATGCATGAACTTTTGGGATTAAAAACAAATCGTTTTGAAGTACTGTACCATTTTACAGTAGGCAGAGGGTATGTTGATAGCAGGATTCAAACACAACCTGCATATACAAAACGTTAACTAAAGCGTAGCTCTCTTAGGTAAGAGAGCTTCTATTATTTTATTTTTTCTAAAATACTATCTACTGTGAAGCCAAACTTCTCAAAAAGTTGTTCAGCTGGAGCTGAAGCACCAAAGCTATCCATACCAATCACTACATCTGCAAATCTGTACCACTCTAAGCCACGAGCAGCTTCAATAGCAACTCTTTTTGTACCATGTAAAATGATAGAGTTGATGTAAGAAGCATCTTGCTCGATGAAGAGATCAAAACATGGAACAGAAACAACATTTGCTGGAACACCCATTTCATTGAGTGCTATTTTTACTTTGAGAGCAAGTTCTACTTCACTTCCCGAAGCCATAAGCGTCATCACTGCATCTTCATCCGAAGCTAAAAGATACCCACCTCTACTTGCATCACCAAGAACTGCTTCTGGGAGAACTGCAAGGTTTTGACGTGAACATACAAACGCCGATGGAGATTTACGCATCTCTAGGGCAACTTGCCACGCAGCAACATTTTCTGCACCATCCGCTGGACGCCATACATAGAAGTTTGGAAGTGCACGGAACTGTGAAAGATGCTCGATTGGTTGGTGCGTTGGACCATCTTCACCCACACCAATACTATCGTGCGTCCAGATAAAGAACTGTTGAATTCCAGTTAACGCTGCAATTCTAGCTGCTGGTTTGAGGTAATCCGAGAAAACAAAAAATGTAGATGTAAACGGCATAAGTGGACCATATAACGCCATCGCATTTGCAATAGAAGCCATTGCGTGCTCACGAATACCAAAGTAGATGTTTCTTCCCTTTGGATATGTGCCCATGTCATTTAAAAAAGTTTTGTTTGATGGACTTAAGTCTGCACTTCCACCTAAGAAACTTGGAACGCCTTTAGCAATAGCATTTATGATTTTCCCATTTGTGTTTCTTGTTGCATCTGCTTTGTCAAAAATTGGATACTCTATGCGAGAAAAATCTGGATTTTGCAGAGCTGCTAAAGCCTCATTTTGCTCCATTAAAGGAAGAGTTTTTTGTCTATGAATCCACTCACGCTCTAAAAAGTCACCCTCTTCTATAGCGCATCTAAAACGTACAAGCACATCTTCATCTACATGAAAACTTTTCTCAGGATCAAATCCTACAGCTTTTTTCGCCTCTGCAATGACATCTGCACCAAGTGGAGCACCGTGAGCATGGTGAGAACCTTCTAACTTGCCAGCACCTTTTGCAATGATGGTGTTTGCAATGATGATAGTAGGTTTTGTGTTTGCTTTTGCTTGTGTAAGTGCTGCATCTATTTCATCGTAATTATGACCGTCACACTCTAAAACATCCCAACCTTGAGAGATAAATCTACCACGAATATCTTCAGAAATGCTCAAAGTAGTTGAGCCTTCAATAGTAATGCGGTTTGAATCGTAAATAAGAATGAGGTTGTCTAGTTTGTTATGCCCAGCGATTGAACACGCCTCATAACTTATGCCCTCTTCTAAGTCTCCATCTCCACAAAGACAGTAAACATTGTGATCAATTAACGCAGCTGTTTCAGAATTTACTTGAGCTCCTACAAATTTTGAAGCCATTGAAAAACCAACTGCATTTGCAATACCTTGACCCAAAGGACCAGTCGTTATCTCAATACCAGTAGTATGTCCAAACTCTGGATGCCCTGGAGTTTTAGAGTCTAATTGACGGAAGTTTTTTAAATCTTCTATCTCTAAACCATAACCCCAAAGGTAGTAAAGTGAATAAATAAGACCTGTAGCGTGTCCACCAGAGAAGACTAATCTATCACGGTTTAACCATGAAGGATTTTTAGGATTGTGGTTTAAGTGTTCACTTAAAACTACTGCAATATCTGCAAGTCCCATCGGTGCACCCGGGTGACCTGAATTTGCAGCTTGAACCATATCTGCCGCTAAAAATCTTATACTGTCTGCCATTTTTTTACGCATTATTTACTTCCTTAATTTTATTTCATAAAGCTTGGCTTTTACGCCGCCTGACTACTTATGTCTGTTTATATATTTGGTTAGTAAGGGCGACAATTCACTTTGTAAATTCTCATCAAAACTATTCATTACGTGCGTTAATTCATCTGTAAGTAAATCTGCCTGTTTTACGGACTCTTTAAGCCCTAAAATAGTTACAAAACTATTTTTATTTTCATCGTTATTTGTAAGCTTTCCAGCTTCCTCAGAGCTCTGAGTAACATCCAAAATATCATCTTGAATCTGAAACAGTAAACCTAGCTTAATACCAAAATCATAAAGCTCATCGCCTAGCTTTTCTTTACCAACTATAATAGCACCCATCTTCATCGCTGCAGCTATAAGTTTAGCTGTTTTATTTGTATGGAGAAACTTAATATCTTCAACATTAAGAGGTTTGTTCTCAAAATAGCAATCTATAGCTTGACCAAGCACCATTCCATTAAGCCCACCATTTGTAGCCAACTCACGAATTAAAGCAACTCTAGTATAATCCGAGAAAGGAGCATTGCTTAGAACTTCAAAAGAGTGCGTGTTTAAAGCATCACCTACTAAAATAGCTGTTACCTCATCATACACCATATGTAAAGTTGGTTTACCACGACGCAGAGGCGAGTTATCCATAGCTGGTAAATCATCGTGAATAAGTGAATAAGTATGAAGCAGTTCTATAGCAAAAGCTGCATGGTTTGCACCAGCTATCAAGAGTGGGTTATACGCCTTAACAACTCCAAGCAAAAGTGCAGGACGAAATCTCTTCCCACCTGCTACAAGCATCTCATGGAGTGCTGTCTCATAAGTAGGGTGTATAGAGTCTGATTTTGGTAAATTATCTAGTAGAAATTGCTCAAATTTTTGCATGTGAAATTGTATAATCTTTCTACTTAATATTTACAAAAAACTGAAACTTATTTCGCTCAAAAAGAAGGGATGAAAACTCTTGAAAATCTTCTATGTATTTTAGAAGCTCACTCTCTGTTTTTACAGCAACGCCATTAACTTGAATGAGCCTATCTCCCACAAGTAAGCCATACTCTTTAAAATAATCTGAGAGACAAACTATATGTAAGTTCTCATCAAAATAGATACCTTTAGACTCTAAGAAAGTGTCACTTATATTGCCTCCACCATAACGTTTTTGTGCTGTTACGTGCAGTGTTAAAACTTTTGCATCTCGTTGTATTTTAAAGCTATGTTGTGAGCCTATTTTTGAAAAAAGAATCTTTCGCATAAGGGTAGATGCATTTTGCACTTTTTTGCCATCCATACTAAGAATACAATCCCCTTTTTCAAATGGATTTTCTAGCATATAGGGATCACTAGCCAAGACTACAACAGCACCTTTTTCATCTTTGATGCGTATGCCAATATCTGCGTATGTAACAGGTGCTGAGGATAGAAATCTTTGTAAGTACTCTTTTTCTATGATCC
>JBFHKA010000050.1:0-19090 GCA_041595535.1 Sulfurimonas sp.
AAATGCAAGTGCTACAAAAACTAAAGCAAAAGCGATAACTACGAAAGGATCTTGCATAGCAGCTTGAAGATTACTACCAAATACTCCTGCTAAAACACCCGCGATTGTATACGCAAATGCCATAGACAAAACATAAACAAGTGAGAGAAAGAAACCTTTTTTAGCTGTCATATTTTCACCTTGTGAAACTATGATAGATGATAATATTGGAATCATAGGAAATATACACGGTGTCATAGAGAGTAGCAGCCCAAAGCCAAAAAATGTAAGTAGAACGACCCAGATACTATCATTTTTAAAACTATTTGTTATTGTATCTGTCTCAGAACTTTTGACACTAGGTTTACTTTGAACAATAGGTTTGTTTTGAAGAACAGCACCTTGCGCAAGAAGAACACTCTCAATAGAAAAATCAAACTCATCTTCAATAGGCTCATAACATAAACCCTCAGATGAACATCCTTGAAAACCGAGGTGGACTTTTATCTCCTCTTTACTACTTATGTCACTGTTTTTTTGAAGATTTACTAAAAGAGCAACATCGTTCTCATACACTTCTCTATCTTTTAACAACATAGATTCTGGATAAACTATATTTTCTATAGCTATATTTTTACTATCAACAGCTATCTCTAATGAATCTTTATAGAGATGAATATCTTTGCCAAGCTTTATATGTATCTCAACTACATTTTTGTCTAATACTGCAGAGGTTTTAAATGCTTCTTGGGGCATTAAAAAATCAGCTGCACCTAAAAAAGTCAATAATCCAACGACTAAAAGTATAATTTTTTTCATTTTGTTACCTTGTTTATGATTTAAAGGGATAAAGCTCTAAAGCTTCAATATCTATATCTGAAAAATTTTCAAATACAATCTCTTTTTGTGGCGTAATTGCAATGATTGCAACACCAAACTGTTGTGCTATCTCTTTTAACCTATCTTTACTAGCGTTAAAAACTACAGTTGCTACTCCATCAAGAGTTGTGGCATCTGCTCCATTTTTGATTATGGTTACACTACTGTAGTAATGATTTGATTTTGCACTACTATTGTCCAATATATGGTGATTCTCTTTAGAGCCTATAAATCTTTCATAATCACCACTAGTAGATATAGAAAGAAGTTTTTTTGAACTTTTGATTACGCCTATATTATCTTGTGAAAATGGGTCTCTTATGGCAATGTTATATTTTTTGCCAAAAGAGCAAATTTCTCCACCAACAGAGACTAAAGCTCGTGTGGCATCTTTGCTTAAAAGATGTCTTATAATTTTATCGGCAACAAAGCCTTTACCAATAGCACCCAAATCAAGTCTCATACCTCTGTTTTGAAGGTAAATTTCATTTTTATCTATTTGCATACATCTATAATCTACCAAGCTTTTACTCTTTAGTAACTCAGATGTACTTGGAATCTTAGGATTTTTTGTACCAAACCCATAAAGCCCTTGACTTAGAGCTCCAATAGTAGGATCAAAAGCTCCTTTGGAGATTTCTGCCATTTGTAATGCTATTTTGAATATTTCTAACTCTTCATCTGAACATGTAACACTCTTTAGACCAGAAGCTTGATTAATTTTACTCAAAAGTGAATCTTCTCTGTACGCTGAGTAGGTTCTCTCAAACTCTTTAGCTATCTCTAAGCATTCATACAAAACTTTTTTAGAAACATTAGCTCGTATCAAAAGTTCTGTACTCATAACAGTGGTTCTTAATGCCTTCTCAAAAAGTGCCATTAGTAATCAAAACTATATGTTAGTGTCGTAAAGAGTGCACTCAAAGAGTTCACTCCATACCAATCTTGTATATGCGCATTATCAGTTGTTTGATAATAGTCTATACTTGCCGTAAGTTTTGAACCATGTTTCATAGTGTAAATAAATGGTACTCCAACTGTATAGGAGTCAAATGCACTCATTCTATAATCAACTGCAAAATATTGATCATTTAAACTATAGCCTCCAACATCTTTAGCAAAATTTGCTTTTGTTTGTGTGTAGTATCTTAGTCTCAAACCTGTTGTAAAATTTCTTGAGAGATCATGTAAAACTTCTCCATTAATGGTATGAGAAGAGATGTCCCAATCATCTTGATAGTATCTATAAGAAAGATTCATGCTATTGTTTTCATTAAAAAGATATACACCTTTTAATGCAAAAGCATCTCCTGATCTTGTATCCGGGTAATTCTCAAACCTAGCAAAATTGCCTTGCGAAACAAAATGGTATGGTGATGATAAAAATCCCTCACTATACATGTGTGAGTAGACAGCTTGCATAGAAAATGTTGGTGAAATAAGCTGATTGATTGATATGTCAATTTTGCTTTCATTTCTATTATCTTTTGGCAAATTTCTACTAAAAACTGGTTTCCATAAATCGAATGATTGTGAAATTCCTATTCCTATAGCTGTATTTTGCTCATTAAGTTGTCTCACATAGTTAAGAAAAACTGCTTTACCTTCATAATCTATCTCACTTGAGTAATACGCACCAAAAGAGAGTACATTATCACCATCCTCATACGTTGCCATAAGTGTTGGTGCGTATCTAATGTCATCATAAGGCTTTTCATTTGAAGAAGCACCCGTCACAGCATCAATATGATGAGCATTACTTCCGTTTCTTATACTTGCAGCTGAAATGGCATCTATTCTCATTTTTAGCCCAACCATCCATTTAGCTGAGAGCGTTTTAAACACTGAAAATTCTGGTGAATAAACCTGAACATCTGCATTGTCGCTGTAGGTATTTATACCAAAGGATATAGTGTCTTTTAAATCAGAAGCTATTGAAGTTATTTCAAGTAATAGCAAAGATACAAAAAACATCAGTAGATTTTTTATCTGCATCCACATCCTCCTTGAAATGAACTCTCTCCACCAGCACTGGCTTCACGAATCAAAAACACATGACCCTCCTGTTCAGCTCTTGCATCAATAGGAGAGAGTTTCATTTTATCTTGCGCAAAGTACTCTTTTTCATAAGGCATGACACGGACTAAATGGTCAGAACAAGCAGTTAGAAAAAGTAGGATTGGTACAAAAATTAATTTATACATAATTATTTTCCTAATAAAGCATTTATCTTAGCTTTTAATTGAACCATTTTGTTCTCATCTATACTACCGATAAAAGCATCCACAATTTTTCCGTTTTTGTCTATAAGATACGACGAGGGCATACCTGCACATCTATACTCTTTTGGTAAAGTTTTATCCCCGTCATATACAGCTTTTAAAACTCTGTTTGCATCTACGCTTTGTAAAAATGCTATAGAATTTTCTGGATTTTTATCAATACTAGATAAAAGTATCTCAAACTTTGTGCCTTTAAACTCCTCTTGAAGTTTTACAAAAAGAGGCATCTCTTCTTGACAACCACTACACCAACTCGCCCAGAGGTTGAGTAAAACCACCTTCCCCTTATACTCATTAAAAGATATGTTTGTATCTAAATGGTATAAGTTTGGAAGTTGAAAGTTTTTAGCGTTATCGCCAACTTGACTGCCTGCATACATATGTGCATATAAAAGTATTAAGATTAGTATTTTTTTCATTTTAGCTCCTTCTAGCTATTGGCATAAATTTTGTTTGTTGGAATCAACATATATTGGGTCTTGCAATCCACCTTTTGAGTGACAAGCATTGCATGAAATCCTATTGTTGGTGTCCGTTGGATTATTTAAATCGTAACTCTGCCCTGAAAATTGGTGCAGATAAGATGTTAAAACAGTTGAGTTTGCATCTGTAATCTCAATATAATAATTGTTTGGAGCAATACTAGATAACATTCTTTGTAATATAAAAATATTGCCTTTTCCTCGGTTACCTTTAGAGTTAGGGTCTACATAATCTTTTGATGCAAAGAGTAAGTTTGTACGACTTGAGTCCCAAAGATTTACATTTAACTCGCCTCCACATAGAGTATTTAAATCATCTGTATTTGCAGCACTTTGCGTTTTATATACTGTCCCACCAAATAGTAGATGTCTCTCATCTTGTAGATCTACATTATGGCACGCAAGACAATTTTTACCTTGATTGTGCCAGCCTTGAATAACTGTAGCAGTTGAAGAACTACCCTCATCTGATTCATTTTCTCCACATCCAGTCATCAAAGTGATAATGCTAAATGCTAGGAGTGCATATATTTTTTTCTTCATAAAACCTCTCTTTTAGTTATTACTTGCACCAGCAGTGATCCAGTCTCTAATAGTTGCATAGCCTGTTGAAGTTGCACTAATTCGACTTCCTCCACCATGACTTACTTGACCACTACCTTTGAGTAATAGGGATGAACTGGTTGGTGTACCTGTGTTAATGCCACCAAAACTTTGTATATTTGTATACGTTGCAGAAGCAGTAGTGACACTAAAATTTCCGCTAGAGCCATGACATGATTTACAACTTGTAGTTAAAATTGGCATAACATCATTTGCAAAAGATATTGTCGGTGTTGACGTCGGTGTTGGTGTTGGCGTCGGCGTCGGAACAGGCGTGAGTGTTGATGTACTTGCACCAGCAGCAATCCAGTCTCTAATAGTTATATATTCTGTTGAAGTAGAACTTATTTGACTTCCTCCACCATGACTCACTTGAGCACTACCTTTTAGTAATAGGGAGGAGTTTGTTGGTGAGCCTGTGTTAATACCGCCAAAACTTTGTATATTTGTATACGTTGCAGAAGCAGTAGTGACAGTGAAATTGCCTCTATCTCCATGACATGATTGGCACTTTGCAGTTAAAATTGGCATAACAACATTTTCAAAAGATATGGATGAAGGACTTGGAGTCGGTGTAGGCGTTGGGGTTGGAACAGGCGCTGGTGCTGGCGTCGTTACAGTTGCATAATAATCATAAGAAACAATTCTACCCGGTGCACCGCTCGTTCCAGTAGAAGTATGACAGCTATTACACGCCAATCTAGTTAAATCATGAGAGTTTTCAACAGATTTATTTACAACATTACCTTGTGCATCCACAACTTGGGCAGTGTAACTGTTTACAGCCCCCGCATTAAATTTACTATAGGTATTTGCAGTTCCTCTAGCCTGAGTATAAGTTATTGTTTGATTTGTATATTGAAGTAGAAGTCTTATACTGTATCCACCTGCATAGCTAGTGCCATCACTATTTTGTGCATTAAGTTTTGTAAATACAGTCCCCGCACTTGTAAAGTTATGACATGAGAGACAATTTTTACCTTGATTATGATACGAAACATTAGTATTTCCAGAAGACGAAGAAAACGACGAAGAGTGTTCATCATCATTACTTTCATGTTCTGAGTGACTACTATCGTTACTTCCCTCGTATTGGCTACTATCATGTTCTGAATTACTACCATCATCAATACTTCCGCATCCAGTAAAAGTAGCTATTACTAGAATGAGACTGAGGAAATAATATTTTTTCATTTTAGAGTCCTTTTGTTTATTTGTATAATTGTAATGCTGTTTTGTGAAGATAGTATGAAGATTTGTTTATTTTAGCTTTATTTTGTTTGAATTAGCAGGAAGCTTTTTGTTTCTCCTCTTGAGTGTATAAATGGTGACAGCACAGTACGAGGAGGAGAGAGTTTATGTAAAACTCTCGTAGAAATTTGTGGAAATACTACTAATATGGAGACTTAGTCTCCACGGGGTCCATTGTGACAGTCATAACAAGTAACCATCTGACCTTTTGTGTATGCTTTTGTTCTTCCCTCAACACTTAAACTACGTGCAGAGAAAGTTTTAGATAAGACAGAACCTCTGTAATCGCTTCCATGGCATGACGCACATTGTGCAGCATTTCTCTCTGCAACATCTTTGTGTGAACGTATCCAATCTTGTCCGACTGTATGCATACCGTGTGGTCCGCCTGTTGTTGTGCTCGGTGTTGTTGTATGACATGCTGTACACTCTGCGATTGTTCCACTGTGTCCTTGTACTTGTTCACTCTGCACATTGTCTTGAGCGTGTGAAGTAGGGAAAATGGCGTGTGTTGAACCATGACAAGAAGAACATTGTAAATCACCATGTCCTGTACTAAATCTATAAAGACTTCTTCCAGATGCTGGTACGTTTGGCGTTGTAGCAAAGCGAGTATCAAGTACACTTCGCATACTACCATTCACAAGAGCAGAAGTATAACGCTCTGCACCTTGGTGACATACTTGACAATTTGGCTCATCCAACCAGCCAGTTCGTCCACTATTTCCAACATCGCTCATAGTACCATGACAACTTTGGCATTGCATGATTTGATTGCCTGAACTGTCTTTTGCCGCTCCCATTGCACCACGTAAACACTCTGTTTGTGCTCCAGGGTGACAGCTATAGCATGAGTTTCTATTAAGTGAGCTATTTAGAGCGAGTCCATTACTTGGGTCAATAACATTAGCGTGACGAGAGTGAAGTGCTTGTGTAAGTGGTTTTGCATCACCAACACCAGCAGTACCTAGGGCATTTGAGCTATGACATGAAGCACAAAGTATAGGCGTTCCAGCTTTTGCAGTCGCAAGGAGTGAGCTATTGTAGTTGTAGCCCATACCTTTGAGTGTATCTAAATCTGTTTGTGAGATGAGGTGTTTTTGATCATGAAGCGCTAAAATATTTAACTTATAATCTTTGAGAGCATCACTAGAGTTTTCCCATCCAACTATAGGCTTTGCATCGTCTCTTACAGAGTTACTCGCATGACATTTAGCACAATCCATCTCATCACTTACAGGAAGAACTATCTGTGCACTTGCAAGGACTAATCCTGCACTATCTTTTGCATATACTTGTACCATAGGGTAGTAGTTTGTTACATTATTATCATCATAGTTAATGATTGGAATTCCATCCGCTTCAAACCAGTTGTGCGTTGCATTGTAGACCATCTCTTGAGCAACGTATGAAGGTGCCTTGTTTCCAGTAAGTCCAACATTTGGCGTGCTTGTTGCACCTGGGAAGAGTGAAGTTAAATAGTCCCAAAAGTTTGTTTTATTTGCACTTGTGGTATTTACATGACCATTGTAATTATATGTTTCATACGTGAGTGTTACCCCAGAAGTGACATGCTTGTTTGATGTGCCTTCTTTTGTGATGAGTTGCGCATTAAGATTGTTGTAGGGTGGCAAAATAGAAAAAACAGAAAAATCTTTTCCATCAAAACAGTGCATACCTAAATCATTCCAAGCTAGTAGAGTGTAGTTTGAAGCAGAACTACTATAGGTTGGTGTAGTTGTGCCTTGAAAATGATCTACAACTTGCGTTGTGTTTTTATCTATGACACTATCGTTATTGCTATCAAGTTTATCGTGCAAGTCACTATTATAGTTTAAAAGTTCACTCTCACTATATTCATTTTTATTTAGCTCAATTTTCTGAGCATTTTTTAATGATTCTCTGAGTGAAGATGAAATTTGAATGCCATTAGACAAGTTGTTATCACTGTCAATAGATTGTAAAACTTTGAGTATCTGCACAACTTTAGGGTCATGCAGAGTTGCATAATCATCCAGTAAACTTCTTGAAATATCGTAGCCTTTTACGAGATGAACAGGAGTAACAATGTTGTCATCAGGTACTCTGTCTATCTCTCCAATAGTCATATTACCAACGCTAAAAGAGACACTATCGTCTCGCTTATACTTAAATGCACCATGAGAATCTGTAAGACCACTAAGCCCAGATTTTGTTTTATACTCTAAGCCTTCGACTGGAGCATCTACAAAGGTTGCGCTTAAAGTGTTTGAAGCAGTAGTCTCTTCCTGAGAGTCTGAACTACCACCTCCACACGCACTAAAAAGTAGAGCTATAAGCAGAGAAAATGTAGTGAGTTTGAGAGTTTTCATATCTATCCCCTTATTGAATTACTGAGAATGTTACAGGAATACAATGAAGATATTATGAAGATTTGTTTATTTTATATCCAATTCCTCGAACATTGAGTATAAACTCTTTTGTACCAAGTTTCTTTCGTAGATTTTTAATATGTACATCTACAAGATTACTATGTTTTATGGAGTAGTTATCTTTATTTATATGTTCTGTGAGTTGGTAGCGTGTTAAGATTTGATTTGGATTTTTCATAAAAAGTTCAAGCAAGTCAAACTCAGATGTAGTGAGGTTTATAAGTTCATCTACATTGAAAACTTCTCTACTTTTTGTATCGAGTTTGATGTCACCTATGGTTATAACGGAAGTCTTTTCATTCGCCTCACGTCTTAGAAGTGCTCGGATTCTAGCAAGCAACTCTACAGAAGAGTAAGGTTTACATAAGTAGTCATCCGCTCCGCTGTCAAGAACAGCGACCTTATCGTTAATCTCTGCATTTGCAGAGAGCATGAGTACTGGAGTTTTTATTTCTAAGTCTCGTATCTCTTTTAAGAGTATAAGCCCATCCCCATCCCCAAGATTCCAGTCGAGAAGTATGAGTGCATAGCTATTTTTGTCGATACATTCTTGTGCTTGAATATATCCATTTGCTACATCACAGTCATACTTCTCACTTTTTAGGAGTTGTAAGAGCTGTTTTGCAGTCAGTGTATCGTCTTCTACTATTAATAAATTCAAGTTTCCTACTTTTTTAAAACAAAATTCGCTGTGGTTATTATAGCAAATAATTATACAAACTGATTATGTAGGATTACTCATCAAATTCTAGTTTCGATATATCTTGTAAACCAAGTTCTATGTTCTTACTAACGGCACTTCCTATAGCAAGCTTAAGTCTGGTTATTCCAGCAAAAGCATCTGAAGGTGTTTTTGTACTAGATGTTTTAATTGTTTTTCGCATTACTATTGCATTGTTCGAAGACTTTCTTAAAGACCAAGATATCTCTACAGCAACTGTCATATTAAAACCCATTACTGGAGTATCCATAGTGACAATTGCAACTTCAAGCATATAGTTTGAATCATTTTTATCGACAATTTTTTTAAATAAAGAACTCTCACTAATAGATTCTTCTACTGCTTTAGTAAAATCGTAATTAGAGAAATATCTATTACCTTTTGCATGAACATAGACATCGCTTTGGTATTTATTTATAACCGATACATTATGAGCTACGAGTTCATCCTTATACATTTTAGTCGAACATCCACTCAAAAAACTGATTGCAAGTAAGAGGAGACTAGATACTATTATATTTTTCATTTTTGTTTATTTTCTTGTTTATTTTTAAATATGTTGTTTATGACTTCATCCACCATTTTTTCAGGGGACTTTCTTGTTAGTGAAGTGTGAAAAGAGTTTCCTGTAGCTAATGGAAAATCTGTTTTCGGGTCTCTTACGACAACCGTTAGCTCAATCATATACATTGTTATATCCCACATCCATTTATCTACATAGGTTACAACAATATCTGCATCTGGTGTTGCTACTGTGCCTGAAGTTGCTTTGTAGCCCATAGATTTGAATTTATCTACTATAAGTTGGTCTACGTTATGTGTATCAGAAGCTAGTTTTTGTACAAATATTGAGTTTAACTTAGTTGGTTCCTCGTAAGGAGTAGCCGTTGCTCTATTGACAGAACATCCAGTATTAAATAAGAATGCACCAATAACAAATAGTGCAACAAAAGCTTTTTTAAACATTAAAAATCCTTTTTATTAAAATATAATGGAAAAAATTATATCAAAATAAGCTTACGGGAGAGTTTCAAAAGAATCTTGATACACTTATAAAAAAAATTGGAGCAACATTTGATAAGCAATCCTCTTGCATACCTTTTTACTTTGGCTTTTGTTGCTACTGCATTTCATCTGCTTGAGAGTAAAAGCAAGCTCAAAGTTTTCAAGTATGTTCCTGCAGTTGTAATGATATATGCTTTTAGTATGTTGCTTGCTTCTTTTGGGGTTTTTGACACAAACAAAGAGTTGCACGTAATATATAAAACAACGAAGTCAAACCTCCTTCCTGCCATGCTTTTCTTGATGCTTTTGCAAGTTGATTTTAGACATTTTTTTCGACTTGGAAAATCGCTGATTATTGCTTATTTGCTCGCTGTTGTATCTATTACGTGCGGATTTATAATCGTTGCATTTTTGTTTGATTTTACTCCCGATATGTCCGCTGCATTTGGTGCGCTCGCTGGAAGCTGGATGGGTGGAACAGCAAATATGATAGCAGTCGGAAGTGCCTTGGGCGTAAGCGAAGAAGCTTTTGCGTATGCACTTGTAGTAGATAGCGTAAACTATACAATCTGGGTGATGCTCCTTCTGTTTTTAGTCCCCTTTGCACATCTCTTCAACAAGTTTACAAAGAGCGATGAAAACATGGCGTATCTTAGTGAGATAGGTTGCGCGTGCAATATGGGAGCAAAAAAGTACTGGCTATTTATAATTCTCTCCATTTTTGTAGCGCTCTTTGTGAATGCGGTTTCACTCACTTCACTACAGATTCTCAACCAGACAACCACAGCAGTTTTACTCGCAACATTACTAGGTGTTTTAGGCTCTTTTACAAAACTCAAAACCATAAACGGCTCAAGCGAGGTAGCAACAACAATGCTCTATGTTCTCATAGCACTCATTGGCTCCCAAGCGGTTATAGAAAATTTCTCAGGTGTGGGCGTGTATGTCTTAGCAGGTTTTGTGATTTTACTTACACACGCAACACTTATGGTAGTAGGCGCAAAGCTATTCAAACTCGACCTTTTTAGCATAGCTGTAGCCTCTTTAGCAAACATTGGTGGTGTCGCCTCTGCACCAATTCTCGCTGCAGCCTATAACAAATCACTCGTAAGTATAGGAGTCCTCATGGCAATCATGGGCTACCTAATAGGAACTTTCGGCGGTTTGTTGGTTGGAAATATTTTGATTGGGATGTAAAGTAGTAAATGTACTAATAGCACTAAGGATTCTTTAAACAATTATTTGAGTGCACCAACTTATATTTACGATATATTGTAAATAATATATAAAACAGTCGAAAAATATCTGCAATCTTTGTACTATTTACAATATAACGTAAATATTTTTTGAATGAATTCCTATAAAGAGAACTATGAAAATAGATTGAAAAAGTGCCTATTCTACGCTATAGAGTCATACCCTTTTAGAAGTTTTGCGGATGGTGTGATTAGTAAATATTTACGCATGTAGTAGGAATATTTTGATTCTTAACGGTTGTCGTGAGCGATAGTTTTCCGCTCGCGGTAAACTATTGCGTTCCACGTACTTGTTAGCACTGAAATCAAGTTCATTTTACTAACCAACCTTTATCAATAAAACTAGATTTAATGATAGCTGGTTTGAGCTTTTCTTCTTTTTTATAAATAATCCGCTTAATACCATTTGCTATGGGAACATTTTTTATATTTTTTAAAATTTGAATATGTTCATTTTCATAATACTTATATGATTTAAAAAAATTATCCATAAATCCCTTCATTCCTAGTTTTATTATATATTCAAAGATATCTGACATTCCTGACTTTATAGAAGCAGGATGCTTTGCAATATTTTTTAGAAGATGCTTGTCATCAAAAAACCTAAAAAATATATATGTTAGAATAGTTTCAGAAGTATTTGGATCGTTGACTAATATACTGTAGTATGACTTATCAATTTTGTTACATTCAATATTATATGTCTTAAATTTCTTTGTTATTGTTTTTACATATTCTTCCATAAGGACAGTTTCTAATGTATTTAATACATTTTGCCTATTAGACAATATTATATTTTTAGACTTGTTCTCATCAAATAAAATTGATGCTTCAATATATTCATTATTTACCTTTCGTAAGTACACTAATGAACCTTCCTTCACTTCATAATTATTATTTGGAAAAAAGCATGTAACTATCTCATCATCACAAATTAAAGTGCAAGAAGAGTCTTTTGTTGAAAATATTTTACAAATATAAGGAGACCATTTATACCTTTTCCATGAAGGGTCTTTTGTTTGGTATATATCAATATCATAAGGTTGAAGTGGTGCCTTTTCTCTTGTTGTACATGGGTGCTTTGTCCATGGAGGACCAAGTTCATCAAAAAAAACTTTTCCTCCATATGGAGATTGATAAAAAAATACACGTTCATAACAAACTGGACATCTAGCATTAGGGTTTATAAAACTTTTGAATGAGTGTATTCTAGGAATATAATCGTAATCCCATTTATATAATGGCATATAAGCCATTTTTCTAGGCGATGATCCTCGTCCTTTACCCCAGCCACCAGTGCACCAACCACAAGTACACCAAGGAAGATGATTATGTCCAGCCAAATAATTTCCTTTATACAGTTCTATATGTTGCTAACTCGTTTAGAGCTCAGCCTGACCGTTGTATGTTGACGCAAAGCGGCAACATACAACGTTTGACTTCACCGACAGTTAAACTGTTCGGTGCTAGGTTTTGTTATACTATTAGTTTTTATCATAATACACTATTTTCAAAACAACTATTAAACTCTTCAAGGCAAGCTGAAACAACTTCAATATTATTTTTGTCTAATTGAGTAGTTATTGTTCTTGTGTATTGAGCGTATACTTCTAAGCATGTTATTTTGGAATAATTTTTATTGTCTTTTTTATTCCACTGACTAAAATCCAATTGAAGTAATTTAAGAAAAAGAATTAACTTAATAATATCTTTTTTAGTCATTTTATCCTCAAAAAATATTATTAAAAAAAATAAAGGAAACCAAGCTATATACACTTCAATTGTCATGAAGTCTAAGTCTATTTTATTTTGATGTACTAGATTATGACGTGCTGATGCAAGTGACCTTAAATAGTTACTTAAATTCTGTTTTGCTTTATCTAATCCATTATCATTTACAACATGATTATTGTAAAAATTTAGTAGTTTAGAATTGATATCTTGATAATTTGATATAAAAGTTTCTGATTTATTAATAAAAATTTCCACATAATTCGTTTTCTTAACTATTGGTTCTTGAGTTTTTACTATTGTATCAATACTTGCTCTTGCAAATATAATTTTATCAAAGCAATCATTTGTATCTGTAATTCTTAGGCATTTATTATAAAGTTTTAAAATCGATAACTGATTTTCATTATTTGAACAGTCATTATAAATATATTTAAAATATATTAGAGCATTTTCAGTAATCTTAATACTATGTCTAAAACCTAAAATATATTTATGTTTATAATAATCATCTAAATTCATTAAAAAATTACTTATTCCATTTGTTATAGGTATTTTATGCTCAAAAGATTTATCTTGACTTCCCTCAATAATTGAAAATATTTCAAAAGTTGATTCAGATAAGAAGCGAGGATATCCATCTCCAGTAGGAGTATAAATTGTGTAATATGAAAATTTTAAAATTTCGATTGCATTATATATTTTAATTCGTATATGTTCATCGTAATCGTTTCCTGATTGAAAAACATCAACTAATTCAATAAAAATTCCACTATGTTTTTTAAACATAACAGGCATCAAATCCTCATGTTGTCCATCGTTTTTTATAAGCCTAATGCCTTTACATTCAATTGTTTCATCTATTAATAGAAAGGGCATAAAATATAATGATTTTCTTGTCGATTGTTTCACTTTAAATTTTCTTCCTTGTTTTAATGAAAATATCAAAAATACTGTAAACACTAAAACCACTATTACAATTTCAAACATATTTTTCTAAATCATCCACAATATAACGTTTAAAATGAGCCGATGAATTGCCCGCAGGGTAATTTATTGGCTCCACCTAGAAATTTTTCCAGTAATTACATTGATATAAACTTTGTTACTCAACCTCATTCCACCGCAGTAGGTAAAATAAACTCCTTTACCTTTTGTTGTGGAACGTGCCCAACCACCTTGTTCATCAAAATCTTTGATTGTGCATGAGCCATTTTTTATAAGTTGTTCCGATGCTGATATAAAGCTCTCATGATATTTTTCATAGTCATCGGAAGCCTCTAATACTTTGGCAACAGGAGAATCAGACTTGATTATTGTTTTCTTTGGTTTGGTGTTAGATAAATATTTGGCATAAACCCATCTTGCAACTCTTTCATTTACTCCTTCAGAATACCCATCATAATATTCTGTAACTCTTGCCCAGCCATTTTCTATTTCATAAACATCAACCCTTTGACCTTTTAATAAAACACTCGTTTTTTTACCATATTTTGATGGTGATAATCTAACATTTAAGTCCTCAGACATTACATACATTGATTGTGCATAAGAAAACACACCAATGAGTAGCATTGCCAGTGCAATTGTTTTTTTTAGCATATATTCTCCTTTTGTGCCTAACGACTGAAGATAGCCAATAAATTGCCGCTAGGTAATTTATTGGCTACTCTGTTTTGTTATCTATTTCATTATGTAGCTTGCAATAATGCTACCTGTAATACCAATTAAAAGAGATGATAAAATAGTAATTCGCCAAAAATTAATTCTTGAAAGAATGTTTTTTTGTTTACCAATTTCAAAAAATATTTTTGGAAATAAATAGCTTTTAAATTTTTGGATAGAATAACCAATTAATAATACTATTAACAAAATTAGGAGTATGATAGCAGTTCCTTCAGAGTCTGTAAAGACACTGGAAGCTTTTACTTGATTGACAACTGTCGTATTTATATCATTGTATATTTTTGGAATTGCTTTTTCTAGATTCTTATATATAGCTAGAATAGTTATAGGTATAAAAATAATTATAGGAAGTAACCAAGTGAAATCCCAATATGTAAGTATTGAGTACCATGGTTTTAATTCTTGAAGTTTTTTATTTAATTCACTAAAAACACCTTCTTTATTTATATCATTTATTTTTATTTCAATAAGGGCAGAATTAGAGAATGCTATCTGTTCAGGTTGTGTTCCTATTTTTAAAAGACATGTTTGCTCCAAGCTTTTCATGGTAAACATGATAATTATAATCTTCCTATAATTAGGATTTTCGTATTCCAATAGTTCATCAATATCTAAAGGCTCGAAATGACTATTATCAGAACATTCAACATGAATATTAATTTCATCAAAACTTTCTTTTAAAAATTTATATAAATTTCTTAAGTCATTTTCATAAACTAAAAAAGCTTGCTTAAATTCTTTTGGAATTGTTCTTTTCATATACTCTCTTTTATTTTTAGATAACGACTGACTTGAGAAATAGTTGTGCCCGCAGGGTCAACTATTTCTTTCCAAGATTTTGTTAGCTCTTTTTCCAAATTTTCCACCAAGATTTTTTATCATTAGCTTTTAGTAGTGAAACACGGTTAGGAGTAACATAATGATATAATCCAGATTGTTTCATTAAATCATGTATGTGATTTCGTCCTTCTGTAACATATTTTAATTCATCAGGTGTTAATATTTGTACGGTAGCTAGAATGATTTCTTCAGCTGGAAACTGGATTTTTTTAGGAAGAGTAGGATGTTCAGCTCCTATAATTACACCAACTATACCATTTTCATCTTGAAAGTCTTCGAGACCATTATCTAAAGCATTAAGATCCATCGTAATAACACCATACTTAGCTAAGAATTCTGTCATTTGTCCACTGTAAACAGCTTGCTGTGAAATAGCATTAACCAATCTGAATAGCCAACTATTTGAAATATCATTTCCTATGTCTTCTTTGGTTTCAGCAATTATTTCTAATTTTAATCCATTATTTGGTTCATCAATATCATCATAAGGATCAGAGAGTCCTGTGCTTGCTATTTTAATACTATTTTCAGTTCGTATAACACTAAATGCTTGCCTGAGTGCAGGCCATTTTGGACCACCCATAAAAAATGGATTAATAATGGGAGCGATGACATCAGAATCTAAAACTCCCAATGAACTAAATAACTCTTTACGTGCAATATTTGTTTTATCGTATAATTCTGTATTCATAAATATCCTATATGTAAGCTAACGGTCGGGCTGAGCTTCACTAATGTGTATTTCGGAAAATTCGCTTGCGATTTTCTGGAAGACACCTTGGTGTGGGACTCCTGCCAATTGTTGTGTGTAGCGAAGCGGAGCACGACAATTGGTTGGTGGCTCGTTTAGAGCTCAGCCCGACCGTTGTATGTTGACGCAAAGCGGCAACATACAACTATTTATTCAAACACATTCTATATAAAAGAACCTTAAATCACATGATTAACTCACACTTTATTTGTGTGTTAATTAACTAAAACATGACAAGTTGACATATTTTTAATGAAAAAGGAAGAAATTACATTGTGTGAGTTAATTAGCAAATATCTTACATAACTTGCAAAATGTTGTTTAAGTGAAAAGTGTTACGTGCGACTTTTCCTCGTTCCCCATCGTCATCGATGGGAACATATAAATAATCCAAGTTTTAAAGGGGTCGAATTCGACTCCTTTAAAAATGAAGCAGGATTAAATAGCTTTACAATGTCTCCAACAAAATGGATAGAAAAAACATCTGCAATTGGCATCATCTCAAAGTAAGATTAAATCAAACCGCCATTACACAGATAAAATCACTCATCGGTAATCCCTCTGTTAAAAAGTTAAGTGGTAAATGATTTTCAAGAGCTTTGATAATAGAAGATTTAAAAACATCTATGCTATAGTTTTTACATCAAAAGAGAGCTTATGAAAATAAAAACAATCCAGACACAACTCAAACAGATACCTCTTAAGACCCCATTTATTACAGCGCTTAGGCGTGTGGAGACCATAGAGTTTGTTCGTGTAAGTGTTACGTGCGAAAATGCGAGCGTGGGAATTGGCGAAGCTCCAGCGACTTTTGCTATCACGGGCGAAGATATACCTAACATCCTTCACTCCATAGAGAGTATCAAAACACAACTCCTTGAGTGTGAACTTGACTCGGCATTAGAAAAACTCCATGCGAGCACTATTGGTTCAAGCGCAAAAGCGGCTGTAGATATGGCGCTCATTTCACTTTTGGCTCAAGCAAAAGGGGAGACTCTTTTTGAGTACTTTCACATTGAAGATACAACGCCAATCCATACAGATATTACCATCAGTTTTAATTCGCACGTAACGATGTTAAAAGATGCAATTCAAGCCGTAAACATGGGCATGAACATCTTAAAAATAAAACTCGCAAAAGATATAGAACACGCCATAGAAGTAAGCAAAATGTTAGCAGAAAATTTTCCGCACGTAACACTCTTAATTGATGCAAATCAGGCGTGGTCTTTGGAAGATTCTTTGCTGTATGTTGCGGTGCTTAAAGGCTACAACATAGAGCTTATAGAACAGCCAGTTCTTGCAAAAGATATAAAGAGTCTCAAACGCATTACAGAAGCTTCAAGCATACCTATACTCGCAGACGAAGCGACTTTTACTCTTGAAGATGTCAAACGAGTCGTAGAGTCCAAAAGTGCGGACATGATAAACATCAAACTGATGAAGTGCGGTGGCGTTACAAAAGCGGTAGAGATTTTAGAGTATGCAAGAGCGAAGGGCGTTACGTGTATGCTCGGTTCTATGCTTGAGGGACCTTACTCCATAAACATCGCACTCTATCTCGCTTTTGCGTATAGAGATGTCATAAAGTATGTAGATTTAGACAGTCCGCTTCTTTATAAGGAACCATCTAAAGAGTTAGATTTTAGCTTTGTTGGTTCAGAGATTTCTTTTCTGGCTGATAGTAAAGCCAAAAATACCCTACAATCCCACTCATAAGTGATGCTGTAAGAATCCCTACTTTTGCTTGAAAGATGAGAGTTTCATTGCCCACAAAGGCTAAATCCGCGACAAAAATACTCATAGTAAAACCGATTCCTCCAAGAAGTGCAACACCAAAGATTTGGCGCATTGTGCTCCCCTCTGGCAGTTTTGCTATTTTTAGTTTTATAGCCAGCCACGCGACACCGCCAATGCCTAAGAGTTTTCCAACAATCAGCCCAAAAATAATACCAAGAGAGACAGGTTCAACAATGCTACTTCCAATGGAGGAAAAATCTATGCTAATTCCCGCATTGGCAAGTGCAAAAAGAGGAATGACAATGAGACTCACTGGCAGATGTAAATCATGCTCCAATCTTGCAGAAGGCGAACCGACAGAATCTATGGTGTCTTTTATGTTTAGCAGTATCGCTTTTTGATTTTCATGCATAGTATGGTCGGTTGCAACAGGATAATTGTCGTACTCATCAAGCAGATTTTTTGTACTCATGGTGAAGTCAGTCGGTGCAAGTTTTGGACGTGAGGGAATGGTCATAGCAGCGATGACTCCAGCTATAGTGGCGTGTACCCCAGACTCAAGCATAAAAAACCACATGAAAAGTCCTACAATGAAGTAGGGCAAAATGGCATGAATACCAAAACGGTTAAATAGTATCATTACACCAAAGGCTACACCCGCAAGTGAGAGCGCAACAAAACGAATCTCTTCGGTGTAAAAAATGGCAATGACTAAAACCGCACCAAGGTCATCCACAATGGCAAGTGCGACCAAAAATGTGACAAGTGCAGGAGAGACACGGTTTCCCAAAAGAACAAGTGCACTAATGGCAAAAGCGATGTCTGTTGCCATTGGAATACCCCAACCGTTTGCTCCTGCTTGACCTTGATTGATGCTTATGTAGATAAGCGCAGGAAGGAGCATACCGCCGATAGCAGAGAGTATAGGAAGAATGGCTACTTTGAAGTTAGAGAGTTCACCAACCAAAACTTCCCGCTTAATCTCAAGCCCAACCATAAAGAAAAAGATGCCCATAAGTCCATCATTAATCCAATGGTGTATGGTGTGAGAGAGTTTCCAATTTCCGACATTGAAGTCGATTTTTGTATGAAAAAAGTGACTATATGCTTCTGCGAGAGGAGAGTTTGCAAGCATCAATGCTGCAATTGTCATAAGCATCAAAACCAAACCAGTCGTAGTTTGTGAATGAATGAAGTGCTCAAAAGGTGTGGAGACTCTTTTAAAAGCTTTTTCCCAAGGTGCATAGAGGTGCATGGTCTTTTCCTTAAATAATTTATCTGCATTATAACAAAGAAGCCAAAATTAAAAAATATGTGTATAATTTACCTATGAATTTACCTATGAATTTACAAGATTTACAAAAGAAAACAGTTTTACTTTTTGGAAAACCTCGAGCATTTAATCTCGAAGAATTTAGCGCACAAATGCGAGCGCATAACATTGAGGTAGTTCAAGAGTTCAATGATGCCGTT
>JBFHKA010000051.1:0-18124 GCA_041595535.1 Sulfurimonas sp.
AGTACAGTTGCCCAAGCTATACCAAAGCCGAGTGAAACAGCCATAGGCTGAAGTATCATAGCTTGACCTGAAGCAAAAAATATAAGTGTTAGAAGCCCAAGTACTGTTGTGAGTGAAGTCAAGAGAATTGGTCGTAATCTTGTTTTGGCTCGGCTCATCAACTCTTCTGTATCTTTAGAGTTCTTAATAAAATCAACCATGATAAGTCCATCATTGACTACAACTCCAGCAAGTCCTACTATACCTATCATTCCTGGCATAGTAAGATTAATTCCCATAATCCAATGCCCAATATAGACACCTAGAAGTACAAGTGGAATTGTACTAATGACTATGAGCGATTTTTTAATAGAGTCAAAAAGCCAAACAAGTGTTATAAAAATCAAGAAAATTGCAATAACAGCAGACTGCATCATCTCTCTTTTATTTTTATTGTTCTCTTTTTCTTCACCTTTTATATCTATCTCAAAACCATCTTTTTGTACTTTATCAAATGCACTCTGCATCTTGAGCATAACTTCTGAAGAAGTTATTTTATCTTTATCAAGTGAAGCGTAAAAACTTCGTATACGTTTTGCATTTTCTTTTTTAAGTGTCACGTAACTCTGTATATAAACAAAATCACACACATCTTTAAGTCTCACATACTGCTGTGTGGATGGAACATGAAGTTCTATGTGATTAATTGAATCTATATTTTTGTTTACATCACTCTCTAAACGTATACGAATAAGCCCATTTTTATTAAAAAGTTTTCCATATTCACCCTTTAAATAATACGCACGTAACGCTTGAGATACTATCTCTTCATTAAAGCCTAACTCTTGTCCATATTGGTTCACTCTTAGTTTAAGTTCTTTCTCTCCTAATTCAGCATCATCTGAAATATTATAAACACCTTCAATTTTAGCAAGTTCTCCTTCTAGATATTGTAAAGAGTCAACAACATCTTTGCCATCTTGAGAACGTACACCTATCTCTATGTCATTTGCAACAACACCAGCACCAGGAACCTTTACAACAAACTCTTCAAAAACATCTGCACCTTTTTCTTTAATCTTTTGAACATCTGCTAAAGCAATTTCAAATTTTTTTGCTAAACCTCGTGCACTATCTGTTCTGGTTTGTACTTTTTCATCACGTTCTATAGAGAGATATGGACTTATATATTTATCAAAAAAGTTCTCTGGCGCTCTATCATGCAAGTCAATAAATATATGAAACATATTCTCGCCAATCTCTGGACGATTTTTTGCATCCATCTTAAAACCAATAACAGAAGTAATAGAAGAGACGTCCTCTTTTTTTATGGTTTTAAGAAGAATATTTTCAACCTTAGTTACAATTTTCTCAGTATCTGCAAGTTCATTGTTTATATTTACCTTTCCATAAACGTAGACTTGCGTTGTATCAAAGTCTGGAAAGAGTTGAAACTTCGATTTTTCTATCATCACATACGTTAATGAGAGTATACTCACAACAATAACAATTAAAGAGATACCTTTTGTTCTAAATAAAAAATGTAATATTCTGCTATAAAATTTATACATTCTCTCCCAAAATCGTTTTGTAAAACTCCCAGATTTAGAAACTTTTAAAAAGTCATGTGCATGAAGAGGAAGGAAGAAAAAGGCTTCAAAAAGAGAAGAAAGTAGTAAAACAGTAATCATAATAGGAATGATTTTTATAAATGTTCCCATCTCACCACTCATGAGTAGCATTGGTAAAAATGCAAACACTGTTGTAAGTGTTGCAGTTAAAACTGCAGGAAACATCTCAAGAGATCCATTTATTACAGCCTCTTTTCTATCCATTCCTTCTTCTAAGTGTCTATAGATATTTTCAGCAACAACTATAGCTTCATCTACAAGCATACCTAGAGCAATGAGCGCACCAAGCAAAGAAAGCATATTAATACTCTCTCCTAAAATCTCGGTTGCGATAAGCCCAATCATAAAACTAACAGGAATACCAAACGCGACAACTACAGCAATCCCTCTATTTATAAATATAAGCATTGCTAAAAAAACAAGGATGAGTCCAAAAATAATGTTTGAAACAACAGTATTAAGACGATTTTTAATCCAAACAGAAGTATCTGTGTAAATGCTATAGGTTATACCAGGATGCTTGAGTTCATGTTCTTTAAGCGCTTCACGTATACTTCTTACTAGAGCAATAGCATTTCCATCTTTACTTTTTGTAACGTTTAAAGATATATTTCTAACACCGTTATAGTGTGAGAGTTCAGCCTCATCACTTAGCTTAAAAGAGACATCTGCAATATCACCAATTCGTAGTTTGGACTCACCAACACTAATAATTGTATTTTCAACATCCTCTTGTGTTTTTTCTCCATTGTATGTTGAAATGTAAAGATGGTGGGCTTTTTCTTTTATAGTTCCAACAGGGAAAATGGAACTTATATTTTTGATGGCACTAATGACTAGAGCTGGCTCTAATCCATACGCTTTTATTTTTTCATTATTGAGCTTAATATCTAACTCTTCATCCGCATCCCCACGAATAGTCAAATCACTTAACTCTTTAAACTTACTCAAATCACTCTTAAGCTCTTCGGCATATTGTAAAAGTGTCTCTTTTGGTACATCTGCAGAAAGAGCAATAAGGACTAAAGGAAAAGTGTGTGTCTGTATCTTAGCTATAGGCTCATTCATGTCTGCTGGTAAATCTTTTTTGACACCACTCACAACATCTTTAACATCATTTAAAACACTAATATTGTCCGAACCAGGTTTTATGTCTGCTTGAATACTAAATGAGCCATTTTTAATGCTTGTTGTAATCTCATCGAGTTCATCTATATTTTGTAAATCTTCTTCTATTGTCTGTACAACCATTTTATCAAGGACATCTGCCGATGTTCCGACGTAGCCACCAGAGATGGAAACTTTATCCATTTGTGATGGAGGAAAGATCTCTTTTGGAATATTTATATATGCAAAAATAGAGAGCATAAATATGAAAATAAGCAATATATGATTAAGGAGTGGTTTTTCTATAGCAAAAGTTATAAATTGTCGTATCAATTTTATTTCCTAAAAAAGTGTGTCTAGTATTTGATTTTTAAATTTTATTTCTTCAACAGATGCACTAATAATTTTATTTTCTTCTCTTAAAGTATCATACTCTATTTGCAATTTAGCAATGTCTCTACTTTTAAAATAAATCTGTTGTGTAATATAAATTTTAGGGAATGTAAAAAGTGCTATAAATACGAGTGTAAGCATGATATAAAGATAGTAATTAAAATCTAATTTACGCTTAGGTGTTATAAGAGTATCTATCTCCTCTAAAAGCTCGTTTTTTTCACTCATTCTATATCCATTTGAAATATTCTCAATTTTGCACTTCTGCTTCGTACATTTTCTCTCAGCTCGTCATCTTGAGCCATTATAGGTTTTTTAGTCACTATTTTTCCTAAAGCATGGTTATTTCCACACATACATCGAAACGCTTCAGGTGGGCAAATACAAGCTTTAGAAAATTTACTAAAAGCCTGTTTTACAATACGGTCTTCAAGAGAATGAAAAGATATTATAGCAACTTTTGCTTCTGGAAGTTTAGCATTTTCTATGCTCTCTAAAAGCGAGTTGAGTTCACCCAATTCATCATTGACCTCTATACGTATAGCTTGCATTAGAAGTGTAGCGGGATGTATTTTTTTCCCTCTTGGCATCTCATTTTTAAGTTTTTCGCTTAGCTCTTTTGCTGAATTAAACGGGCGATTTTTTACAATCTCACTTGCTATTTTCTTAGCATTTCTAAGCTCACCATACTCAAGTAAAATATGTTCTAACTCTTTTTGCGTGTACTCATTGACTACATTCATAGCACTCAGCGATGCACTTTTATCCATTCGCATATCGAGTGTCTCACTTTCAAAAGAGAAACCTCGCTCTTTTTGGTCTAGTTGAAGCGATGAAACACCAATATCAGCTAAAACACCCTTTATGTCTGTTGGATTAACATTTTTTAAAATATCTTTGATAACAACTGAAAATCGCCCTTTTTGTATCTCTACACGATCACCAAACTTTGCTAACCTGTTAGAAGAGAAATCAATAGCCGTTTGGTCTTGATCTATTGCAATAAGTTTTATATGTGGATTTGACTCAAGTAGCATAGAAGAGTGTCCACCATATCCCATTGTACAATCTATAATGATTCCACTAGGAATAGACTTGAAAGTCTCTATCACTTCACGATACAAGACTGGAACATGTGGAATCTCTTGCACTTTGTACCTTTATTGAATATTTTGGCAAATTATACAAAACTTTTGTAAAATTTAAATCTTTATAGTGTATCATAAATAAAAAAATAGGATTTTGTATGTTGACAGAATATTTTGATGTGATTATAGCGGCCATTGCCATTCTCGCTGTTGTAATTATTTATCTGTACTTAAGAACAGATAAAGCCTCTTTAAATAAAGAAAAAAAGAATTTAACTACATTTGATGAATTAAAATTGAACCAAGATAACGACTTGACGCCAGCAATTGTTGATGATGCTTTTGACATGCCAGATGAAAAACCAAAGGTAGAAATAGAACTACTTGAAGAATTACTTGGTACTGAAGAGGGAGACTTTGGTGAAGTTGAAATCACAGAAGAGCATATTGCTAAAAGAAAAAGTAAAAAAGTAATTCATAAACGTAATGTTGTGCAACATGGAAAAATTACAAAACAAAACTTTAAAGAGTTTGCAGGCATTAGAATTTTAGTAGCTGAAGATAACCTAATTAATCAAAAAGTTTTAACAGGTTTGTTAGCAGATAGTGGAATAGAATTAGTTATAGCAAATGATGGCAAAGAGGCACTTGATATTCTTGAAAAAGACCGTGATTTCTTAATGATTCTCATGGATGCACATATGCCAAGGGTAGATGGGTTTGCAGCTACGCGTCAAATAAGAACAAACCCAGACTATGACAATATAGTTATTGTTGCACTCAGTGGTGATACAGCAGCTGACGATGTTAGAAAAATGCAAGAAGCAGGAATGAGTGAACACCTTGAAAAACCACTACGTATGGATGCTCTTTATGACATTATTTATGCATATACTGGAGCACTTACACCTAATGACAATGAGTATGTAAATGTCATTATAACACCAGAACTTAATGGGGATAAAGGCTTAGCAATATGTGGAGGAGATGAACACTTCTATTTAGAAATACTAAATGAATTTGTTCTCACTTATTCGCACTCTGCAAATCAACTTAATGATTTACTTCAAAATGAGAACTTTAAAGAAGCAGACAAGTTACTTTTAGACATTCTTGGCATATCTGCAAATATTGGAGCTGAACTCCTTCATGAGACAGCATATAGTTTAAAAGATGCCTTAAATGACACACAAGAGAAAAGTTACCTCACTCTTGTAGAGCAATACCAGACACATCTAGAAGCACTTTTAGAAGACATTAAAGAGTATAAATTTCTTTAATATCTCGTTTGTCCATTTCCATAAATTTTATATTTATAAGTAGTCAACCCTTCGATTCCCATCGGTCCGCGCGCATGAAGTTTATTTGTACTAATCCCAACTTCTGCACCAAATCCAAACTCACCACCATCAGTAAACTGAGTCGAAGTATTTAAATAAACACAAGCTGAATCAACACTATTTAAAAATTGCTCTGCATTTGTATAGTTTTCAGTGATAATTGCATCTGAATGCGCAGAACCATATTTTTGAATATGTTCTAAAGCATCCTCAACACATGATACGATTTTTATAGATAAGATATTATCTAGGTACTCTGTATCAAAGTCTTCCTCTGTTGCCAAAGGCACTTTAATAATCTTTTGAGTCTTTTCACACCCTTTTAAAAGAGTATGAAGTGCATCATATTGCTCTTTTAGTAATGGTAAAATTGTTGGTGCTATATCTTCATGTACTAGCAAAGTTTCCATTGCACCACATATGCCAACTCTACGACATTTTGCATTTATACAAATTGCTAAAGCTTTTTCTATATCAGCGTATGAATCTATATATGTGTGACATAAACCTTTATCATGTTTAACGACACTTACAGTTGCGTTTTCACTCACATATTTAATAAGACCCGCTCCACCACGAGGTATAATTAAATCTACATACTTATCCATTTTAATGAGTTTTGCCACACCCTCACGTGACGAGTCAGGAATAAGAGAGATCAGAGAAGCTGGTAAATCATTTTGAATGAGTACATCTTGTAAAACT
The DNA here is from genome assembly GCA_041595535.1 of Sulfurimonas sp. Lineage (GTDB taxonomy): Bacteria > Campylobacterota > Campylobacteria > Campylobacterales > Sulfurimonadaceae > Sulfurimonas. Next base: position 6,244 of record JBFHKA010000051.1, read on the forward strand.
TTAGCGATTGCCTTATTTGAATTTTCTGCCTCTTTTCCACCTTTTAATATACAAACATTTGCACTTTTAAAACATAAGGCGGCTGTATCACTTGTAACATTAGGACGTGATTCATAAATAATTCCTATGACACCAATAGGAATACTTACCTTTTCAATTCTTAAATTTGTCTCTGTAACCCAGCCGTCAAGAATGCGTCCGACAGGCTCTTTGAGTGCAGATATCTCTTCGACAGCTTTTGCCATACCTTCAACGCGTCCCTCATCTAAAAAGAGTCTATCCATTAATGCTGATGTAAGGGCATTTTTTTTACCATCTGCCATATCTAAAGCATTTGCTTGAAGTAGTATTTGCATATTCGCATGTAACGCTTTAGCCATCTCTTTGAGTACTCTATTTTTCTCTGCTCCACTTAAGTTTGCTAGTACTCTACTTCCATCTTTTGCTTCTTTTAAAAATTGTTCCATATTTTACACCTTTATATAATGATGCTATAATAGCACAAAAAATTAAGGTATTCAAATGAAGACGATAACATTTATTGGAAATGGTAATATGGCTCTTAGTATAGCTAAGGGTTTAAAAGAAAACTATACAATAGAGGTAGTTGGAAGAAACCAAGATAAGCTCGTAAAATTTGAAAATGACTTAGGAGTAAGTGTAGATAAGTTTTTACTTGACGAGTTTGATATGCAAGACAAAACAGTAATTCTATGTATAAAACCTGCAAATGTTGAAGAAGTCTCTGTCAAGCTTAAAGGAAAAGCAAGAGTTATTTACTCAGTTTTAGCGGGAACATCACTTCTAAAGTTAAAAACAAACCTCAATACAAATGCCGTAGTTAGAAGTATGCCTAACTTGGCTGCAAGTGTTCAAAAATCTATGACAACACTTACTGGAGATATTGCCTTTAAAGAAGAAGCGGAAGAACTTTTAGGCGCTATTGGTGCAACAAGATGGCTAAACTCTGAAAAAGAGATAGACATTGCAACAGCACTCGCTGGTAGTGGTCCTGCCTATCTTGCACTGATTGCTGAAGCACTCGCAGATGGAGCAGTGAAGCAAGGACTTAAACGTGAGGATGCTATGGCTATTATGCGTGGTCTTTTTTATGGGTTTGGTTCACTTATTCAAGAAATCCACCCTGCACTCCTCAAAGATGGTGTGATGAGTCCTGGAGGAACAACAGCTGCTGGCTATGGTGCTCTTGAAGATGGGAATGTAAGAAGTGCTTGTATGAATGCTGTAGAAAAAGCTTACAAAAGAGCACAAGAGTTATAATTATGAGAAAGATTTTCTTCCTCTCTTTGCTGGTTTCAAACTTACTTCTTGCAAACGATACAAAGCTTTTTTGCTCTAACCCTAGTGAATATATTGTGGAAGATCAAGCACAAAAATCTACCTATAGAAATTGTACACGTAACGGTATGACTTGGTGGTTTACAGATAAAGGCAAAATTAAATCTCAAGTCAATTTTAAAGATGGGCAAGAGAATGGTCTTTACATATCGTTTTATGATAATGGAGCAAAAAAAATTGTCGTTGAATATGTCAATGGACAAAAAAACAATATCCAAAAAACATACTATGATAATGGTGTACTAGGTACAAGCGTCAATTATAATATGGGACGAAAAGAGGGTGTTGAAACTGAATGGGATGAAGAAGGGTACAAAGAATCTGAAGTTTTTTATAAACACAATTATAAAGTTGGTTTAAAAAAGTATTATGATCATGCCGGAAATGTAGTAAAAACGGAAAATTATAAAATGGACAGAAACCCTGTTGTTGTTCAGATGTTAAAAGATAAAAGAAAAGAAGTACTTATTGACCTCTCAAAATATGGGCTTATGCCTAAAGATGCTCCGGATGAAGAGAGATTGCGTTAAAGCAATCACTCCAAAAAATCATTTCGCCTTTTTTGGCATCTCCACCACAAAGTAATCACCATCTATATGATGTGATATTTTATCTTGAATTACATCTTGCGGAATATTATAGGCAGTTGAGAAATGTTGTGAGTTAAAATAGTAACCTTTATCGCTTTTTGTCTCACTTTTCATATCCATTACAATAGATAGCATATTGTCTTTAATTGTAAGATTAAGTTTATCTGCTTTTGCACCATTTAACTTAACACGATAAATATATTTATCTTTTAAATCTTCATAAAGAGGTTTTTTTACATAAAGTTCTGGATGTTTCTTTACTTCATCTGCAAGTTGTTTATTCTCAGACTTAAGCTCTTTGATTGCTTCTTCATATTGAGATATAAGTTTTTTATTGTATTGAATCTTCTGATGTAAATCAACATCAAAGAGACCATAAGCATAAAGACTCCCGCCTAAAATGAGAGACGAAAGTGTTGAAATTAAAATAAGTTTTTTCATTTGTTACTCCTATATATTTTAGTACAAAAAAATTATAAAAGCATTTTACAAATGAAAATTAAATCAAAGAGAGTCCTATAAAAATTTTAAAATCTCTTTCTCGATCTCTTCTTTATCAATAATAGTACTTTGTACTATAGGTTTAGCAAACAACCCTCGTACCATTGCAGGTATCTCTAGGTTTGCCTCTTTGGAGATAGACTCTAAGGCTACTATATCTTCAGCATCTACTTCACCCGTTAACGCATTCGCAATGACTGGAGAAAATTTTGTCCACTCAGCAGTTGAGTAAGCAATAGTTTTTATAGCAGGGTTTGAACAGGTCTCATACGACTTCATACATGTAGCAGTGTGTGGATCCATTAAATAACCATCATGTACAAAGGTGTCTTTAATATACTTTTTCCCCTCTTCACCATTACAAAAATCTGCATCAAAACACTCACGGAGTACTAAGAGTTCATCTGCTCTTAGCTCATACACATTTTTTTCTTCTAAATCATTCATAAGTTCTTTCGTTCGTACTTCTCCAAAAAGATCAAAAAGAACTCTCTCAACATTAGATGACTTTAAAATGTCCATTGCTGGAGATGTGGTACTTACAACTTTGCTATCACGCAAATCATACTTACCATCTTTTATGAGACGTGTTAAAACATTGTTTTCATTTGAAGAAATAATAATTTTCTCAACCGGTAAACCCATTTTCCATGCATAGTAACCACCTAGAGCATTACCAAAGTTTCCACTTGGAACATTCAGGTAAACTTTTTCACCCATACGAATTCCCTCTTGGCGAACTAGTTCTAAATAACTATGAAGATGGTAAATAATCTGAAATATAATACGACCAAAGTTTACAGAGTTTGCAGCTGAAAGAGACACATTCTTCTCTTTTAAAGCGGCTTTAAAATCTTCTGAAGCGAGGAGGCGTTTGAGTGCATTTTGTGCATCATCAAAAACACCATTAATTCCTATAACTTTTAAGTTCTCTGCATCTTCTGTTACCATCTGAAGACGTTGTACATCACTTGTTCCACCATCAGGATAAAGACAAGCAACTTGTACATTTGCACGATTTTTAAAAGTCTCTAATGCAGCTGGACCAGTATCGCCACTTGTTGCAGCTAGAATTAAATAGTTGTGATTGAGTCTTTGAGCAATTGAAGAAAGGACAACACCAAAAGGTTGTAAAGCCATATCTTTAAATGCACGTGTAGGTCCATGATAAAGTTCACTAATATAAAGATTTTCTTTCACTTTTACTACTGGAACTGGGTTTGATGGAGTATCAAATTTATCGTAGAGAGCAACGGCTTGAGCAATTACTTCTTTTTCTATATCAATTTCAAAACGTGACAACATATCTATCGCTAGCTCTTTATATGAAGAGTGTAAATGTTTTGTTAAAAATTCTTGACCTAGTTCTGGGAGTTTTTCTGGTACATAAAGTCCGCCAAAAGATGCAATTGGGCTTAAAATAGCTTGTGAGAATGTAACACTTTTAGGCTTAGTTTCGTCAATTCCACGAGTCTGAATGAAGTTCATATTTTTCTCTACTTTAGTTTTTTTGAAATTATATCTAAAAACTAATTTTCTTCATAACGCAAGTATAAACTTAAAATCCATATAAGTAAAATAGCCGCAACTATTTCATATCCTATAAGCCAAACAATAAAAAATGCGGACATGTCTAAGAGTTTAAAATTTGCAAAACTCACTTTAGCAATAAAGAAAAATAAAAATAAAGCACCTGTAATATAAGGAACACAAACAAAATAGAGCATATATGCTATTGATTCCCAATTTTCAGGTACATAAATATAATCTTTAAAATCAATTTTTTGAGAGCCAAAGCTTGCAGCTTTTGGCTTTTTTTTATCTAATTTCTTTTTATTGCGTTCTGCATTTATTATTTGATTATAATAAAAAATATTTCTACGCTCTTCGTTTATCTCTTTACTATCTTTCACAGTAAATCCTGTTATACCTAAATAGACATGGACATATTATAATCCTTGTTAAATAAATAATAGTTGAATAATCAGAGTTAGATAAATAAGAAAAAATTATTTAAAAAGTCTAATTGGATTAATATGATAAGACTTTTGAGTTACTTCAAAAATCAACTCATCTTCAACTCTTCCAATTGTGAAACCTTTTTTAATTTTTTTACCTTTTTTAATATTTGGTACTATTTGCGATAAATTTGCATAAATTGTATGTAAACCGTTATCGTGTTCTACGATAACTATATTGTTTAACACAGCTGTTTTATCTGCATAGATAACTTTTCCATTAAACACTGTCTTGACCTTGGCATCTTTCTCTTTTGGCTTCAAAGAGATAGATTCGTTAAAGATTTTAATTCCATAAATTGGGTCTGTATAGGTACCATATTCTTTTGTTATAGTGTATTCATCAAGAGGGGCAATAGTTTTTGAACCTCTATATTTGAGTGTCTTTACAGCTTGGTAACTACTTCCTTTCTTTTTTACACTTGGTAATTTTTCATCTAAAACAACTTTTTTCTTTGCAAAAGCCTCTTTACGTTCTTGTTCTTCTTTTGCCTTTTTAATTGCATCAATTTTAATTAGATTAAGTTGTGATAAAGTCTGTTTCAGAGCATCTTGCTGTTTGAGAATCGCTTTAACCTCTTTTTTATAGGAGGCTTTTGCCATTTCTAATTCTGCCAAAGACTTTTTGTTTTCTTCTTGTGTTTTTATAATATTTTTTCTTTTTTGATCAATAGATGTGATAGCCGCTTCTAAAGAACTTGCATGTTCACTTAAAAAATCAATATCTTTCGCATTTGCAAAAAACTTTTTACCCAATGCATCTGCTTTATTTTTAGAACTCTCCAACATACTCTTGAGTACTTCAAATTCTATAAGTGATTCTTCATCGCTAGAGTAATCTTCATTTAAAATAACCGATAAAGATACACTTTGAGCAATCTCAAAAATTAGCTCATCTTCTATAGCTTCCTGTCTTTTCTTCAACTCTGCTTGTGACTTTTTAAGAAGCTCTAATTGGGATGTATTGTCTTTATAGTTTAGCTCTTTAACAGCCAAATCTGCTTGTAACTCTTTTAAATAATTATCTTGTTTTTCAAGCTCTTTTTTCTGTTTTAAAATTGCTTTTGCAGTTTGAGCCATTTGTTTATTTATGCGAGAATAGTTTGCACTAAAAGTATTAAGTTTTGAGCTTGTGCTACTTATCTTTTTATCTATAGACGTATCGGCAAATAAAAATGAACTAAAAAGAAAAAAAACAACTAGTATTTTGTTCATACTTCTTCTTTATGCCCTAAAACAATAAATGTAGCTAAAAGAGTGGATAAGACAAAAGATACACCAAGCATAATAAAAGAATCAAAAAATGGATCAAAAAGTGTAATAGTTATGCCAATATTTGTAAATTGTTCTTCTACCCAAGAAGAAGAAGCTATATAACTAAAAAGCAAAAATGCAAGCGTTGTTGCAACAAATGCATCTACTATGGCCAATCTAAAAAGTACAGCTGAACGCAACCAAATAGGAGCACCAAAAAGCCCCATTATACTCATTCTTTCATTATGTTTAAATTGCCAAATTCGCAACTCTTTGAAGATAAGTAAAATGGTTACAACAATCACAGTAAAAGAAAAAACCGAGATAACTGTTTTAAAAAGTAGTAACATTTTGTAGGTTGTATCATGTGTTCTAGAAAATGTCTCAACTTTTACTATAGAGTCTGTTTTTAACAACTTTTTCGTTATTGTCTCAACTTCGGTAGGTGTTGGATACTCTTTAAGAGTTAGTTTATAAAATTTTGGAAGTGTTAGTTTTAAGAGTTCAATATTTTTTTCACTGAAACCTGAATTTAACTTTTTTATAACACTATCAGGAGCAAGCTCGTTAACATCATTCAAGAGTTTATTTTCATCTAAAATACTCTGCTTATCCAAACGTTTTTGACTGACAACAACTAGAGAATAATTACTCGCCAGATTCTCTTTATAAGCAGATATACTTCTGTCTACTATAATAAAAACTTGTAAAGAAAAAAGTATACTAAGTAAAGCAACAACTAATGAGAGATGATTTTTAAACGACTTCATGTATACTCCCATACTCAATGTGAAAATGCTTGTAGTCTACATTCATACTCTCTGGAATATGGTGCGTTACAACAATCACAGTCGTCTTAAGTTGTGTGTTTGCACCTTCTAAGAGGTTCCAAATAAGCTGTGATGAGTAATCATCTAGGTTTCCCGTAGGCTCATCAGCTAGTATTAATATAGGGTTATGAGAGAGTGCTCTTGCCATAGCCACACGTTGCTGTTCACCTCCACTCAACTCTTGAGGATATTTACCAGCTTGATGTTTAAGTCGAACATGCTTTAGAAGGGAATCAACTTGATTTTGCGTCACACTCTTTTCATACCCATTAATAATCAGAGGAAGCATAATATTTTTTTCTATTGTCCACTCTTTTACAAGCTTATAATCTTGAAAAACAATACCAATATGTTTACGCAAAAAGTTAAGCTTAGCTGTTGATACACCTCGGAGCTCAACACCACCTACTACCAAACTCCCCTCTTTTGGCTTTAATGCACCATAAAGAGATTTTAGAAGTGTAGATTTGCCACTACCACTCGCTCCCGTTATAAAAACAAAACTTGCAGAGTTGACAGAAAAACTTACCTTATTTATAATTGTTTCATCACTAGAATATGCGAGCGACAAACTCTCAGCTATAATGACCTTATCCATTTAATACCTTATCTAATTGCTTATGTGCCATAAGATTGCTACGAGATTTTAGTGGAAATTCTGGATAATATCTAGTACTATCCTTCTTGATAAGTAAATAAAGATGCTCTGGTCTATTAAAACTACCCATTGATAAACGCATCATAATACCATCTTCCATTTTATAAACTCTCTCAAAGTGTATAAATCCACCTTCAAATCGCTCTGTCTTATTATGCAATTTCGTTATTGTATCAAAAGATGCCTTCTCTTTGGAAAAATTAAAACTTCCTTCGACAAAAAGAGTTTCTGACTCCTCTTCATTTATCATGGTTACATCATAAATGTTTTTTTCCATCTTCTTCCATCTATCTTCGTACTTTGAGCTTACAGCAATATCTCTATTTTTATTAATATGTAAAATAGTTTTCTTAAAAGCAATAAAAGTTTCATACGAGTAAGCATAGTAATTTTCACTATCTGTCCGAAGTTCAAGGCTACCATCTACTCTTAAAACACGTCTAGACTCTTCTATAAAAGAGGTAGAAATAACGCGGCGATGTGGTTTTTTATCCCAAGGAACTGGAAAATGAACATATATTTTGTCTACTATATTAGATGGCACTAATTCTAAAAAAAGTCTTGCATCATAATCTAATATTAAAAGATTATCCAAATTTTGAATAGTTATCTGTTTTAATACTTGTTCAATCGATGGACGATGAATTTCAAGACCAATAAATAAAATATGCGGATTGTTTGCAGCTTGATGCAGAAGATGTCTTCCCGACCCAAAACCTACTTCAATACGAACATCCCTATCTGTTGGAAAATTATTTGCAAAATATTCTATCTTTTTAAGTGCCGTAACTTCTTGTAAATGCATACTCTTTTGCGTATCTGGAACATTTGAAGACAAGACATGAAGCCCTGCCACTTTAGCATATGCTAAAAGTGCTTTATGCACATTGTATATAGAAGCAGGTCGAGTTAGTTTATCTGTTTTTAACAGATGTCTATTTTCTTCTTCTTTTACTAAAAGAAAAAAGTCCTCATCTTCTACTGTTACTGAGACAAGCTTTTCATCACAATGATGTATATTGCTAGCTATGAAGTTAAAACTAACCTCATCAACTAACTTAGGAAACTCGATCTCTTGAAACTTTTCTATATGTAAATGTGGCATTAAATCTCGTTTAATTCTAAATTATCTACAGGTGCAATAATATCTTGTGTGTTATCTTTGGTAGGAGAGACTTGAACTTCTTCTACTGTTTCTTTTTTAGGAGCTTTTTCTATCTCTGTAGACTCGGGAGTCTCTATCTTAACCTCTATACTTGGATCAGATAAAATTGCATTTTTATCAACACCATAAATAATATAACTATATTTGCTATTTGGTTCTATATTTTTATCTATGAAACGTTCTGATTTAATACCAGTAAAATCTTCTGAAATCTCTTTAAACCAGCCTTTTTTTTGCTTTTTAGAGACTATAAAACTTTTTGTTCTTGGATCTGATTTACTCCAAAGTATTTCAATAGTTGAGCCTATTAACTTTGCTTCTACCACGGATGGAGCCGAAGGTCTACTAAGCGTTATACCTTGAATAGATGCTTTTCCATGCTCACTCTCAAGTCCATCTTTATCTACAGCACTTACACGATAAAAATAACTTTTACCATCTGCATCAATAGTATCTACAAAAGTATTGTTATAAAGTTTTGCTACAAGTTCATACGAACCATTTATACTTTGTGATCTATAAACATAGTAACGTTCAAAGTCTTTTTGTGTAGACGTATCCCAATCAACTTGAATTTTCTTAGGTAAATTTTTAGTAGTTCGTATATTTTCTATAGATTTTGGAAGTGCTTTTGTCACTACTTTTACCAATTGGCTTGGAGTTGAAATGATGCCATCATAAGTGACTACTTTAATTCTATACATATAAACATAATTATCTTTTAAATCACTGTCAATATATTCAGCATTTAGTCTTCCATCAATAGTCTTTAATGGCTTCCAATCTTCATCTTCAAATGTTTTTCTCTCAATAATGTATGATTTTACTCTATTGTTTACATGAGGTCTCCAAATAATTTTTGCACTTCTTGGCATACCTGTAATACTATGAATCCAAGAGACTGATTCTAATACTGGGAGGGTATTTACTGCGATAGGCTCACTCTCTACGCCTTGAGCATCTTTTGAAAATGTTCTAAAAGAATATGTATATTTAGTATCTGGAGTAACTTTACGGTCTACATAATGTGTTTGAAACCTGTTTGTTATTGTATCGTAGTAACTAAGAGCTTCTAAGGCTTCTGGATCTACACCTTTTTTATAAATATATATTCCTTCAACTCGTGGGTCTTTTACACTATTCCACTCGAATGCAACGGTTTTCATATCTACAATAACTCCACTCTGTGTTAATACCACTTTTGGCAGTGTTGCATCGACTTTTATCTCTTCTTTTGGTGTTGGTTTTGAAACACAGCCACTAAGAATTAACAGTGAAGCTGTGCATAATGTACTCAGGGTCCATAACTTCATTTAAAATCTCCTTGTCAAATTTTTTTTCTAATGTATCTTGCATTATTTCATCTAAAGAAGCTTTAAATAATAGTTTTTCTTTTTTCTTTGGATGTATGAAATAAATCAAGTATGCATGCAGCAAAATTCGTTCCGACTTCTCTACTTTTGGGCTTAAACCATAGATATGATCACCCAAAATATGACGGCTTAAACTCTCTAAATGAACACGAATTTGATGTGTTCTTCCTGTAAAAAGTTTACACGTAATGAGTTGATGCTTTTCATCTAAACTTAAAGAGAGTTGTTTAAATTGTGTTTTTGCATATTTTCCATGTTCAAGTCCTGATGCCATCTTTAAACGATTACTTGAACTTCTTCCAATATTTGATTCTACCTCTGTTATATCATCTTTTAATGGCGGTGTTATAACTGCGATGTAGTAACGACCCATGCTTTTATCTTGAAGTTGTTGTGATAAGAATTCATGTGCCTCATTGTTTTTTGCAATAACCATAGCGCCACTTGTACCCTTATCTAAACGGTGTACAATTCCATGACGTTCTTCTCCACTTATAGTTGAAAGCCTTACGCCTTTATACTTGAGCCAATCAACAAGCGTAGGTTCTTTGACACTTGGTGCTGGGTGCACTGTTACTCCACTCGGTTTGTTTATAACTAGTACATCCTCATCTTCATAAAGAATCTCTACATCCGATGCCCAAGCAACTTCTTTAAGAAAATCACCGCTTGAAGCTTTTTCAACTTTTAACTCAGGGAACTCAACTGTAATTTTTTGTCCTTGTTTGAGTTTTACACCAGGGCGAGCAACTTTTTTTCCTTCAATCAAAACACAATCTTGTTTAATAAGATGTGCAATTTGTGAGCGAGTTTGTCCAATTTCGTTAGATAAAAAAACATCTAAACGCTCTGGATTTTCACATATATATTCTTGAGTTTTTATCATTGTTTATGGCCTTTATGATACAATCTTGCAATTTATTTTTGGAGTTATAAACTTGTGGAGATTAGATAAGGGTATTTTAACACAATTTGACTTCTTTTCTATCATTTTAATTATTCCTTTGGTTATTGCATCTCATTTTCTCATAGGAGAAGTCGTCCCTAGCCTTGCTCAAAAACAAACAGCTTATGTCGGTATTGCATTTCTTACTTTTTTAGGTGTCTTTTTTCTCCCTATTCGCCGTATGAATTGGCTTATCCCTCTTATTTATTGGGTTAATATACTTCTTTTACTCGCTGTTGATTTTTTTGGTCACTCACGTTTGGGTGCACAACGATGGATTGATATTCCATTTATCAATGCAACCATTCAGCCATCTGAGTTTGTAAAACCTGCTCTTATACTCATGCTTGCTTATCTCATTCAGAAAACGCCACCTCCAATTCATGGTTATAGAATCAAGGATTTTCTTCGCATTAGTTTTTATATATTGCTACCTTTTGTGTTAATTGCTAAAGAGCCAGATTTAGGAACAGCGCTTGTTTTATTACTTCTTGGATATGGAGTCCTCTTTTTTGTAGGAGTGTATTGGAAAATTATTGCAGTTATTGTGGGTGGTATACTTTTGCTCTCCCCTATCGCTTATAAGTTTATGCTCCATGATTATCAAAAGACAAGAATAACTGACTTTCTTAGTGAAAAGCCTTCATATCATGTACAACAATCTATTATTGCTATTGGTTCTGGTGGATGGACAGGAAAAGATAAAGAAGAAGCGACACAAACACAAATGCGATTTTTACCCATTGCTACAAGTGACTTTATTTTTGCATTTGTAGTCGAGAGAACAGGGTTTATAGGTGCTCTGACACTCATACTCATTTATGTGATGCTAATCTTACATCTTTTGAGTTTAAGTATTTTTAATCACGACTATTATATTAAAGTCGTTACCGTTTCTATCTCTTTTATGATTTTTATTTATATGGGTGTTAATATCTCTATGACCATTGGATTTGCTCCTGTTGTTGGAGTTCCTTTACCAATGTTTAGCTATGGAGGAAGTAGTTTTTTAAACTTTATGGTGCTCTTTGCTATTATGCAAAATCTTATCACATTTCGATATAAAGATATGTATGATTCTCGTGGGAAAAAAAGTTTTGTATAAGTGGCGCGGTGGACGAGACTCGAACTCGCGACCCCCTGCGTGACAGGCAGGTATTCTAACCAACTGAACTACCACCGCGCAT
>JBFHKA010000052.1:0-17833 GCA_041595535.1 Sulfurimonas sp.
CTCATAGTTTAGAGCAATATTTCCACGAAGTGGAGCCATGTCTGCTAAGTTTATGTTTGTTTGCCCTGGAAGTGCTTCATCTTTTTTACCACGTTTATAAGAAGCTCCTAAATCAATACTTAGTGCATCCGTAGCATACACAGATGTACTTAGTTCAGCTCCATATACTGTTGCATCAATGTTTTTAAAAGCATTTGTAGCTACACCTTTTTGAATATAGATATAATCTTTAAGTATAGAGTAGAAAGCTTTGAGTTTAAACTTAACAATAGAATTCTCAATTTCATATCCTAAATCTGCCTCTTGATTTGTTGTTTGTTTGAGGTTTGGTGTTCCTACTAGTATTCCACTTTTTTGGAAGTATAACTCTCTTCCGTCAGGAACACGGTTTGATTGACCAATACCAAAGAAAAACTTATTTTCTTTGTTGAGTGCATAGGTTGCAAATAAGTTTGCACCTATACCAGTGTAATCATTGTCTTGATGTGCTGCATTGTCATCGGAAACTGTTGTAGAGTCTACTCTAAGTCCAAGTTGTACATCTAAGCTACCATACTCTTTTTGGAGTGTTGAGAAGATTGCCATGTTTTTAGTAAGTGCATTGTCAATACTTTTGCCAATAACCATACCTGTAGTATTTCTTGAGTACTCACCTTTCCATGTTCTTTGACTTCCATCTAAACCGACTAAAAGCTTGTAAGAGCTTAAATCAAAACTATTTTTGAGTTTGATCCCTTGCATTGTCGTCCACATATGATTTGTCATATTCATCATTGGGTTCATAATCGCAGCTTTTCGGTACTCTGTACTCATTGGATGGTCTACATCTGAGTAGTAGTACTGGATATTTAGGTTTTTATAAGCATCACTAAGTGCGTCGATGTTGTACTCAATATTGTAAATATTAGAATCGTCACGTATCGCATCCATTGCTGTATTTGGATAGAGAACATTTGTACTTCTGTTTGCTGTATATCCCAAACGAAGTTCTTGATTTTCTGCCGTTGTTACATACGCTTTAGCCATAAGAGATTTTTTATCATACGCTTGCATATTTTCATATCTTGGTTGGAGTTGATTTCCAACTGGTGCACTATTTTTAAGTTGCTCTGCGAAGTTATTTCCATCACCATCTTTGTACTGATCACTTGACTCCATAGAACCTGTAAGGAGGACTCTTAGTATCTCATTTCCACCACTTGCAGTTGCGCCAAATTTTTTGTAGTTGAAGGCACCAAAACCTACGTTAAGTTCACCTTCTTTTTCAGTTGTTGGTTTCTTTGTTGTAATTTTTAGTCCACCACTTAGAGTTCCAAATGTTTCAACATCATAAGGACCTTCAATCACTTCAACACTATCTATTTGGTGTGTTAATATATGAGAAACGGGTGGATCCATTCTATTTGGACAAGCACCACATACTTTTGTTCCATCTACTTCTACAGAGATGTTGTCACGTTTTTGACCGCGAATAAAAACGTCATTCGCAATACCGCTACGGCGACTCATATCTATACTTGGAACTGCTTCGCTAAGTCCTTGTGCTAAATCTGCTGAAGTTTGTGCTTTGTGTGCAACTTCGGTGATGATAGTAGATTCAACTTTAATTGGAGACAACTCAACATCTGCTGCAGAGAGTACAGAGAAAGTAAGCAAAGAGAGAGAAATTATTTTTTTCATAAACATACCTTAAAATTTAGTTATAAAATCATAGTCAAGAAGTGTTAAAAAAGTGTTAATTATTTGCTAAAATTGCATTATGAATACTATAGAGAAAATAAAAAGAACTGTTTTAATAGCCCTAAGTTTTGGACTTGCCACCTATCTTATAATGAGTGGCATGGCCATATTAGATAAAGAGGATGCGTTAGTCAATGATGCTAACACCACGAGCGAAATTCATAGTGACACAGTGAAGTGAACCATGCTGGCGCACTAATACACTACAGTCTACTCCAACAATTTCTCTCTCTGGGAAAGTTGTTCTAAAGATTTCAAGTGCTTTTTCATCTTGAGTGCTTCCATACGTTGGCACTAAGACTGCACCATTAACAAATAAGAAGTTTGCGTATGTAGCAGGTAATCTTTCATCTTCATAGTAGAGTGCATCTGCCATAGGTAGTGGTATGAGTTTTAAGTTGTATTTTTGTGCGAAATCTTTAAGCTCAAGTTCCATTACGTGCAATGCTTCATAATGCTCATCTTCTTCATCTTCACATTTGACGTACATGATAGTATCGCGGTTTATAAAGCGTGCAAGCGTATCTATATGTGAGTCTGTATCATCGCCTGAGAGATAGCCATTATGAAGCGTTAAAATCTCTTTAGCTCCAAAATACTCTTTGAGTTTTGCATCTACTTCGTCTGCATTGAGCAAGGCATTTCGATTGGCATTTAACATACATTGCGAAGTTGTAAGAATAAGACCTTCTCCATTACTCTCAACGCCACCACCTTCTAAAATAAAGTCGCACGTAACAACATCACAGGAATAGTGTTTTGCTAGGTTTTGGCTCATCAAATCATCTTTACTTGCTTCAAATTTACCACCCCAAGCAGTAAAAGTAAAATTTAAAAGTGTGATTTCATTTTCATCCTCAACACAAAGTACAGAACAATCTCTAGCCCAAGTGTCATCGTTTTCATACTCTACAAAGTAGAGGTTTGTATGATCATCAAAATGCTTTTTAACTGCTTCTATGCAGTAAGAAACAACTAAAACAGGTTGATACTTTCTAGCAGCGTTTACAATGTTGACATAAGTCTCTTGCGCTTCTTTTAGGTAGTAACGCCAGTCTGTATTTGCATGTGGAAAAATAACCTGAGTAAAACTTTGTTCTTCAAATTCCGCTATAAATCTTTTCATTTTTCATCCCATACTATAGATACCTTTGTACCTTTTTTTGAATCAATGGAAATTGTACCAAATAACTGCTTTTGTACTAATGTTTTTACTATGGTTAATCCCAAATTATTTTTTATATTTTCATCAAATCCTATTCCATCATCTAAAATACTAAAATATATAGTATCGTTTTGCTTGTAGAGTTCTATACTCAGAGTGCCTTTTTGTGCAAATGCATACTTAAACGAATTTGTTACCAATTCATTTAAAATGAGTCCGCAATAGATGAGACTATCTAAGTCTAGGTTATAACGTATGTCAAAATCTATATGTATCTTTTTCTCAAAGCCTTGGAGTATATTGTTTGTGATAGTTTTAAAGTAAGAGAGTGTGCTAAAATCTGATTCTAAGTTATTAAAGTTCAAAGATTCATAGAGTTTGGAAATAGAATTGATTCTATTTTTTGTAATGGTAAGTTGCTCTTTAGTCTGTGCTTCATTTGTAGATGTTATTTGTAATTTTATGAGGGAGAGAACCATTTGAAGATTGTTCTTGACTCTATGATTTAACTCTTTGTAGAGTATATCTTTATGCTCTAGTGCCTGCTGTAAATCTTTTGTTTTTTGTTCAACTAAAGAGTTTAATCTGTTTTGTTCATTTTGCTGAAACTGTATAAGTTTGTTACTCGCATCTATTTTCTCTTTTGTAATGACTCGTATTCTGTGTGCTAAGGCAATTGAAAAAAGTAGAGCCTCTGCTAAAAAAGATGCCTCATTTATATAAGGAAAATATTGGGTAATGTCAAAAAGCCCTATCGTTTTTAAGTTTGTAAAGACTAATGCAAAAAGTACAAATACCCAACCTAGAATATAAAATTTCGCCTCCACAACACCTTTGAAATAGCTATAAAATGCTGTAAATATGACTATAAAAGCTAAAGGTATATAGATAACTATAATGTCGAGTGTAACTATAAAATTATCATAATTTAAGAGAATTATGAGAGGGATTGTAGCGATGTAGTACTTTAAAATTCTATCTATTTTTACAAATTGTTTTGTATTTAAAAACTCTCTTGTAAAGAGTACAATACTAAAGAGTAAATATCCAATATATGCCATAGATGCTTTGGATACGAGGATTATTTGCTCGTGGGACAAGAGATAAAATTGAGAAAATCCTGAGTAAAAACCTTGAAAGAAGAGAATACCTGCAAGATAGAGTAGGTAGTAAAAGTAGGCTCTGTCACGCGTAAAAATGAAGAGCATAAAGTTGTAAACAAAAAGAATAAACAGCCCTCCAAAAAAGACAAAAAGATATGTTTTATGGACGTAGTCATATTTTAAAAAATCTTTTTCATTCCAAAGCACAACTTTGGCTATAAGTGTAGATATATAAGAGTATGCTTTGAGATATACGACTTTGTTCTCATAAGGTTGCAGTGAAATGCCAAAGGATGGATTGAGAGAACTTCTCTTTTGAGACATCTGCCAAGTTCCATCTACAGAGAGATTTGTGTCGTTATAAAAGTAGATGTTTTCAATGATCGGGTGTTCATACTCTAAAATTTTATAGAGCGTTTTGGATGTAGTATTTTTGAGTTGTATTTTAATCCATAAAGCTTTTTTAGGGGCAAAACCAAGAGCTATTATCTCTTTTTTATTTTCTTGAAAGGTCTTCTTTTTTATTGTGTCAAACGTGAGACTATTTGTATCGTCAATAAAAATAGAACTAGCAGAGAGTATATCTTTATCAGAAGTTGATTCATCTATATCAAGTGCATGAAGATTGAAAGTAAGTAGTAAATAGATGCAAAGCAGCGCAATATTCTTAAAATTCATAGTAAAGGATTATAGCACTATAAATTTAAATATTTGTATCTTAATTTATTGGTATAATTCGTTCATGGCTTATATAACTTTAAATAAAAACAACTTTTTTTATAATCTTGACATCATTGCAAAACAGACAAAATCTAAAGACAAAATTGCCCTCGTTTTAAAAGATAACGCTTATGGGCATGGTCTTATGGAGATGGCAACTCTAGCAAATGAATACGGCATTAAAAATGCGGTCGTACAAACAGATGAAGAAGCGCAACGAATCCATACACTCTTTGAGTATATTTTAGTGCTTGCCGACATTCCAAAAGTACCAGATGTAAAAGTTTGTTACACTATAAATGATATGCACGTAATAGAAAAATTTCCAAAAGGTACACGCGTAGAACTCAAAGTAAATACTGGAATGAATCGAAATGGTGTAGAGATAAGTGAACTAGATTCTGCTTTTGAAGCGATAAAAAAACAAGGACTAAAACTTGATGGAGTCTTTACACATCATGGTTGTGCAGATGAGTTAAATGCATTTTATGAACTTCAATGTGATACTTTTCAAAAAGTAAAACAAGCTTCTCCAAAAGGTATGCGTTTTCACTCTTGTAATTCAGCTGCACTTTTTAGAACGAAAGATTTTAATGAAGATATGGTGCGTGTTGGTATTGCCGCGTATGGATGTATGGAACTTCCACAAGAGATAAGCAATATAGAGCTAAAACCAGTGCTAAGTCTCTATGCAAATCGTAACTCTTTACGCATACTTCCAAAAGGTTCTCACATAGGTTATGGAGCTAAATATGTAACGGACAAAGAGAGTGTTGTGAGTAATTATGACTTTGGTTATGGAGATGGTTTTTTTCGTGCATGCTCCAATAAATATGTCACACCTGAGGGGGTACAACTTGTTGGCACAATCTCTATGGACAATGCTTCCTTTCTCTCTGATAAAGAGACACTTTTAATTTTTAATGATGCAAGAACTCTCTCAAAACTCGTAGGAACTATAAGTTATGAGCTTCTTACTTCACTCAAACCTAATATCGCACGTAACGTTATTTAAGGGAGAATTCTCCTGCTTTGCCAGTACTTCTCTTTCCAGTAAGGATTATTGAGGTTTGAGAGGGTTACACCGTGTGTACTAGAAGTGTTTATAAAGTTTCCACGTTCTAAGTAGATGCCTGAGTGATGAGTACGCAATCCTGTCTTAAACAGAACAATATCTCCTGCTTTTATCTCGTTTTGTGAAATTTCATATCCTACTTTTGCTTGCTTTTTTGTAGTTCTTGGAACCTTGATACCAAAAGCATCATAAAATATCTCTTGTACTAAAGCAGAACAATCTATGCCATTAGCTGAGTCACCGCCATAACAATAAGGTGTGCCATGCCATTTTTTATACTCATCATAAAGTGTAAGTGCTATGGGGTCTTTGCTTTTAAGTTGATACAGAGGAGTTTCATCTTGGGGAATTTTTTTATATGTTTGCAAAGAAACAATATGTTCTGGAGTTGGGTTGTGGCTACATCCGCTAAAGAGGAAAACTCCCAGTATAAGAGAGAGAAAAACTCGCATAGCTCTAAGAGTTTATTTTAACAATTGCGTTTGAAAAAAGTACTCCGTCTATTCCTAACTCTGCCATCTCTTCAATTGCATCTTCATCTTCTATTTTTACAATAATTTTTGCATCAAAAAGATAGTTTTCTGCAATACTTTGTGCTGTTTTTGCCATGTCAGAAGTAACAATGATATAACTCGCATAAAGTGCAGAAGCATAGATAAGTTCGGTTATGTTTTGTACACTCAGAGCAAAGGCGACATCATTATCATTTGCATACTCTATGATGTCTAGGTTTTCTTCGCTAAATTGAATGTAAATTGTAGAAGAGGGTGGCGTATTTAGAATCGCTTCAATATCAGTAATGTGGTAAAACTTTTCGCTTTTAATAAATCTATGACCAAAGAGTAACATCTAATTTGCCTTTGTAACACACTCGCTAGAGCAGTAGTATTTTCCATTGCTTAGAATAGATTCACTTATCTCAACATACACTTCACACGATGTACATGCAACCATGTCATTTGCTTTTTCTGGAGTATTTGTATCTTTTTTTGCTTCTGAGTTTTTAAGTGGTTTTGTCTTAAAAAACATAAAATAAACAGCAGCAATAACACCAATAATTAAAAGTGCTTTGAGTATCATATATTTTCTCCTAGAAGCAGATAGTGACGATTTTTTGTCTCTATAATTTTGTACTTCATACTTTTATTTTCTAAAGTCGCATCCATTTCATCAAAAACTTTTTCTCCTTTGTAAAAAAGGAGTTTTGAGTGTTCATCACGAAAGTTTTTACTTAATTGGAGCAACATTTTTGTGTCTGTAACCGCACGAGAAGTTATCATGTCAAAAATCTTTGGTTCCATTAGTTCGACTTTTTTCTTAACAACTATAACATTATCAAGCCCTAAATCAGCTTTAATAAACTGTAAGAAGCTTGCACGTTTAGCGAGTGGCTCAACAAGTGTCACTTCTGTCTCGGGTAGAGCAAACGCAAGAATCATCCCTGGAAAACCTGCTCCTGTACCAATGTCCATAAGAGTTTTTATTTTAGGGAGGAAGCTTATAGGAAAAACTGCATCATAAATAAACTCATCAAGTGTGTTTTCATCTTTTGCTCCAGTGAGATTGTGGATTTTGTTCCATTTAAAAAGATGCTCTTTGTACTTTTGAACATTATAAAAAAAGTTCTCAGGAAGTTCTATCTTATCGTCTGCTAATGTTTTTTTAATGTTCAAATATTTTCCTCATTGTTTTATGAGAAAAGTTTTTTCATAAGAGTAAAAAACATTTTAAAAAGTCCCGTGTTTCCAACAAGCTTATCTATAAATTCATCGTATGTAATACGGTTCTCTTCTAAAAATCCACGAAGGTACTTTTCGCTTGCTTCCATTCCACCCTCTTGTTCTATTTCTATAAGTTTTCTATAGATAGGTGCCATAGTCTCTACCGCTTTTCTCGGTGCAGCTCTTCTAAATGCAGTGTGTGAAATTATCTCATTTGTAAGCGGATCAACTTTTGGCTCAAACTCTGTAACTACCCAGTAATAACTTCCATCTTTTGCCATATTTTTTACAACTGCCATGATGTTTTGTGTACGATTAATTCTGTCCCACATCATTTTAAAAACAATTTTTGGCATATCAGGATGACGTACAATGGAGTGAGGTGCACCAATAAGTTCTGTCTCTTTATATCCAGAGATTTCTACAAAATAATCATTACCATATTCAATAATACCTTTTGGATCTGTCTTAGAAACTATGTATCTTTTTGGATTTAATTTAATTTCTCTGTCGATAGGTTCAGGATGCTTCATGTGGTTCGCCTTTTTTGAAAACTTCATTATGATTATATAGTTTTTTTTATTAATTTTATGTAATAATATTGTCACTAAAAAGGTTGGTGCATGAATAAAGAAGAGATGACCGAAGCATTAGAACGCGCAAAGAGAGTTCATATGCATCAGATGCAAAAAATCAGCTCCTTACTTAAGGGTGAAGTGGTTGAAAATCCTACTCCTGTAAATAAAACTGAATGTGAATATGGTAAATGGTTTTATGGTAATAAAGAGCAGTTGGTATATATTTTAGGGATACAGCTCTATGAGAGAATTGACGTGCTCCATGAGCAGTGGCACTATGGATATTTACGAATACATGATTTGTTTTTTAAAGAGAGTAAAAAGGGTCTTTTTACTAAATTATTAAAACCAAGTAAGGTAAGTGGCTTAGATATTGATAAAGGAAAACTTTATTATGTTGAGTTACAAGAAGTTACAAAAGCGTTACTTAATACTACAGATGCAGCGATTCGAAGAGTAAGTGCATTAAATGAGAGTAAGTTCAAAAATTAGAACTTTTTGCTTAAGTTATCATTAGCGTTTAAATGATAAAATTCTGCTAACTTACTTAAGGAAAAACTCATGCCACTTTTAGATTCATTTACCGTCGACCACACTATCATGCCAGCTCCAGCAGTTCGCAAAGCAAAAGGTATGAAAACTCCAAGCGGGGATGACATTACCGTTTTTGATCTTCGTTTTGTAAGACCAAATGAAGAGATACTTTCAGAAAAAGGTATTCATACCTTAGAGCATTTGTTCGCAGGCTTTATGCGTGACCACTTAAACTCAAAAGATACAGAAATAATTGACATCTCGCCTATGGGCTGTAGAACAGGTTTTTATATGTCTCTTTTAGGAACTCCTTCAGAAGAGAGAGTAGTCGAAGCTTGGGAAGCATCTATGAAGGATGTTTTAAATGTTAAAGAGCAGAGTGATATTCCAGAGCTAAACATCTACCAGTGTGGTACTTATAAAATGCACTCACTTGATGAAGCAAAAGAGATAGCAACACAAGTTCTTAAAAAAGACATTGACATTATGGATAACGAAGCACTCAAATTGGACTTGAGTAAGGTTGAATAGATGTATATTTTAGTGCCTATGGACTCTGTGGATGTTGAAGAAGCTAGACTTGTAAAAGTAGCAGAAGCAACAATCTGGGCACAACTTTTGGTAGAAGAGGGAGAGTTGGTTGAGGTAATTCATGCTCCAACTTACGATGGCTTTGACAACTTCTCTGAAACGGTTGTACTCATAGATGCAAGTGAAAATCCTATGCCTTTTATGGAACTGAGTATAATGCCACTCATAGCACCTATGCAAAGAGATATAGATGATATTGTTGAGGCTTACCTCTTTCGGGAGCTCCATGACTTCCCATATTAAACAGTTCCTAGAACTCTTTAATCCCCTTCCTGGGAATCATTACACGCAAGTAACTACCAATGTAGATGAGACGACGACAGCTCTTTATGAACTGCTTCATGCAAAAGAGGGTGCGTTTCGTCTCGTAATGTTTCAAGCAGATGAGCCGACAGATATACAAGAGCAGTTTCCACGCGCTAAAGTAGAGTATATAAACAACTTCAAAAATCCTTTTCGAGCACTTCCACGTGATAATGATATGGTGCTCTTTAAAGATGTTTTTTACAAACACGAATCGCAAGATAAACTTCTTAAAACCACATATACAACACTTGCAAATACAGCACATATAATCATTATGGAGAAGAAGGGAGTTATGGACATTTCAGCTATGTTAGATATGCTTGGGGAGTATGAGTTTCGCTCACCAAACCACATAGATATTTTCCCTGAGTATGATTTAGTTATGGCAAAAAAGATGCATATGTGGGGTAACGGGTTATAAATTTTAACGAACAATTAAATATTACGGAGAAAGAGAATGGCAGATAACGAAAAAGTCCATTGGGAGAGTAGCTATACTGTTGGAATTAAGTCTATTGATAACCAGCATAAAAAACTTTTTGATTTAGTAAATAAACTTTTTATTTTAGATGATAGTCCAAATGTTAAAGAAGAGATACGCAATATTTTATATGCTTTTCGTGATTATACGATTGTTCATTTTGGAGATGAAGAGGAGTATATGAAGTCTATAGCCTACCCAGAATTAGATTCACATAAGCTACTTCACCAGCAAATTATAGAGAGCTTGCATAGTATCATTCAAACACCAGCATCACTCAATATTATCAAGACTAAAATGAGAGTGATTGCAAAGCGAATATTGGTAGATCATATTGTCAAGGAAGACCATAAAATAGGTCTTTTTGCACTTAAAAATGAAAAAGTTTATGCTTTAGAAGAGTAGCACGTAACACTATAAAAACGAAATTATTTTAGCGTATAACCCATAGTAATAGTGAGCTCTTTTGGAAAATGAAAGAGTGTAGAATCAACATCTACAGGAAAACTTTTTGCTATCGCCTCAACTGCTGATTTTTTAAATATTTTTTTTCCAGAGAGCATTTTTATATTGTCTACACTTCCATCTGCATAAAGATTAAAAACCATTTTCACATCTCCCTCAATGACGCGTCTTCTTGCCATATTTGGGTAGGTTTTATTTTCATTGATTCTCTCTGTAAGATACGCGAGAAATACGTCTTGTTTTGCGTGTGAATCTTCTTGTGTTTCTTGCTTTTGCATTTGTGTTTGTTCTGCTACTTCTTGTTTTACAACTTGCTCTTCTTGCACTACTTCTTGTTCAACTTCAACTACCTCTTCAACAACTTCTTGAGGTATAGGTTTTTCAACTGGCACCTCTTTTTTAGGTATAGGCTTTTTTTTCACCACTTTCTTTTTTGGTTTTTTAACAGGTTCAGGTTTTTTCTCTTCAGGTGGTTTTTTTGGTTGCGGAGTTATTTTTTGCTCCACCATAGCGATGCAAACTCGGCTATTTTTTTGCGTTTGAGATTTATCTTTACTAAACTGTTCACTTTCCTCGAGGGCGTAGATAGCAAGAACAAAAAGTGAAACATATAAGAAAGTGGAGATAAAGAGAGATTTTAGATAGTGACTCATTTTTTTCTTCCTCTTAAAAAGTTAAAGAGCACTGGGAGATAAAAGAGATTAAGTAGTGTTCCCCAAAAAAGCCCAAACCCTATAGATACGGCTAAAGGTTGAAATATAACTGCTTGTTGTGTAGCAAAAAATATAAGTGAAGCAAGCCCTATAATAGTGGTCACAGAAGTTAAAACAATTGGGCGTAATCTTTTAGTAGCAAGAGCAAATAGCTCCTCTTTATCTTGCATTTTATTGAGTGTTGCCATCATTAAAATTCCATCATTTACTATGACTCCGGAGAGTCCTAAGGCACCAATGAGCGAAGGAAGTGAGATGTTAAGTCCCATGATAGAGTGCCCAATATAAACGCCGAGTATCGAAAACGGAATCACCGACATTACGATGAGTGTCTCTCGTATGGAGTTAAAGAGATAGAGTATTGCCATAAAGATTAAAATCAGAGCAAGAGCCGATGCTAAAATCATCTCTGTCTTAAGTGTCTTTTTCTGTTCTCTCTCCCCTTTAAATTTTAGTTTTATTCCCTCTGAACGTATTTTTTCGAAGAGAGGTTCTAACTCTGCAAGCACTTCTGCAGAAGTTGTTTTGGATGGAATAATATTGGCAAATACATAAAAAGTCGTCTCTCCATCATCTTTTATAAGTCGCTCAAGAGATTCAATATTTTGAAATTCGCATATCTCTTTGAGTGTGACCATAGAACCATCTGCTACAGGAATTTGCAGATTTTTAAAACTACTAAGGTCTTCGGTATTATTAACAGATTTTATTTTTAAATCTATGAGCTCTTTATCATCAAAGATAGTTCCTATTTTAGCACTCAAGTAGAGTTTTGAAATATAAGAAGCAATTTGCTCTTCTGTAACACCTAGAGACTCTCCATAACTATTTACTTTGAGTTTTATCTCTTTTGGACCAACTTTAACATTTGTAGCAGCAAACTTGATGCTATCTTTTTGTCTCAAGGCTTTTTGTATCTCTCTTGAGGCTTGAATTGCTTTTTGATAATCATCACTCACAACACCAATCATAATGTCAGCAGGAGAGTGCTGCATACCATTTTCAACTACGATAAGCTCAGAAAGATTGAGACGTTTTGTGTACTCTTGTGCTTTGAGCCACTCACGAACTTTTTTTGAAATATCTTGAGATAAAACAGTACGAGTTTTGAGTTTTTTATCTTCATAAGGACTCAAATAAGGAGTAATGTACTCTTCAAAAATATTTGTAGGTTGCATGTTTTCAAGTTCAAGTGAAATGTATCCTACATAAGGGTATATTTCAGGTGCTCCCGTAGCACTTCTTCTGTATCCAGCTGTTGAGCTTACATTTGTTATGAAGAACTCTTTTTTATTTTTTAGAAGATCTTTTTCAATCATCTGTACAACTTTTAAGGACTCCTCTAAAGTGTAGGATGGATCTGCTTTAAATGTGATGTTGATGTTTGGTGAGTCAAAGCTCTCAAACATATGAAACTTAGAGTGTTTGACACTTGAATATATGAAAAAAGGAACGAGTATAATAAACAAAAGTAAAAAAGTTTTTTGGTATTTTACTAACGCACGTAACACTAAAGAGTAGAGCGAATTTATCTTCTCCCAAGAGAGTGTTCTGGAGTTGCCATTTAATGTATGTGCCGCATGAATAGGTAAAAAGACAAATGATTCTACTAGTGATGCAATGATGAGAGCACTAAAAGCTATGGGTATAAGGCGAATAATCTCTCCAAGTGTGCCACTTATCATGAGTAGAGGTATGAAGGAAAATAGAGTTGTAATAGAGGCTATCGTTACAGGTTTTGCCATCTCTTTTGTGCCAAGGAGTGCTGCTTCTTTTGGAGAATACCCTTTTTCTATGTATTGCTGAATATTTTCACTCACAACTATCGCATCATCTACTATGATACCAATAGCGAGTAAAACTCCTATAAGAGAGTTGACATTAATACTATCACCCGTAAAATAAAAGTATATAGTTCCCATCACAAATGAAGTAGGAATTCCTAGAGCAATAATAAATGCGATACGTGCATTTATAAGAATTGTAGTCAAGATAAAGATAAGAATTATTCCAAGTAAAATGTTTGAGATGATAACATTGAGTGTATCTTTGATGATGATAGATTGATCCATACGAATGTCGTACTTTACTGTGCCCTTACTAAGGGATTTTGTAAGCTTGTCAATCTCGTTTGCAATAGTAATAGCATTGCCTTTAGGATTTTGAGAGATTGAAATATTTATAGCATTGTTAGCGTTCATACTTGCAAGAGTTGATGAGTCTTCGTATCTCTTTTGAACTGTTGCAATATCTTTAAAGAGTATCTGTTTTGAGTTGATATTTAAAATAGTATCTTCTAGTTCACTAGAGAGTTTTTTACCGTTGTAGGTTGAGAGGTAATAGCTCTCTTTTTTATTGTCTATCTTCCCTAAAGGAAAAATATTTGATAGCTCTTTAAAAACAGAGACAATCTCGTTTATAGAGAGACCATAGGCATTGACCTTTTTCTCATCTATAAGTATCTCATAAAAGAGTTCTGAGTCTCCAAAAATTGTAACATCCGATATATCTGGGATAGTGAGTAGGCGACTTTTGAGTTTTTTTGCGAGTCGTATAAGCTCTGCGTGCGATATTTCATCAGAGAATATAGAGATTTGCATAATTCCTCTAGCGTGCCCGACTCCTCGTATGGTAGGTTCATCCATATCGCTTGGAAGGTTTGGTACAACAAGTGCAATAGCATCTTTTACATTATCTGCTATCTCATTCTTGTCTACTCTCTTGTCAAGTTCTAAGGTAATGGAAAATTTTCCAGGAGAGATGGCTGAAGAGATGCCATTGACGCCGTCAATATTGTTACACTGTTCTTCTATCTCTTGTACAGCTATCTTATTGAGTAAATCTGGAGATGCACCGCTGTAAGAACCCCTTATACTAAGTGTGTCTGGCTCAATAGTAGGAGAAATCTCTTTTGGAATGAGCGTGTATGTATAGGCTCCAACCGCTAAGAGTAAAAAGAAAAGAGCATAATTGATTTTATAGTTTTCAATAAAGAACTTTAAAATTCTTTCAAACACGTGTACTTAGTCCTCTTTTTTTGTAATGATGCCGACATTCTCAAAATGTTTTTGTTTGAGAGTATCAATAATGACTACAAAGTAGTCAAATTTTGCTTCTTTGTCACAATTAATATTTACAGCTGTTTTAGTGTCGTATGCTGTGAGATACTCTGCTATTTCTTGTAGTTTTATAGGTTTTTCATCTGCAAAAATATCGCCATTTGGTTTTATTGTAAAAGTGATAGTTTTGTTGTCATCTTGTTTCGTTGCACTCTTTGAGTTTGGAAGCTCTACGGGAATAACACCTTGTGCAATAAAGGTAGCTGTAGTGAGTACAATAACAAGCAGTACGAGCATAATGTCAATAAAAGGAACGACATTAATAGATTCAAACTTTTTAATTTTCAAGTTTTTCCTTTTGAAGGATATCCCATCTTGCTATAAGAACTTCCATCTTTCGAACAATATGTGTATGAAAAAAAATCGCTGGAATAGCAACACCCAGACCCATTGCAGTTGCTTTGAGTGCGAGTGAAAGCGAGATCATGATGCTCTTTGCATCAAGATTTCCATTTTGACCCATTACATAAAAAGTGATGATAATTCCAAAGACGGTTCCTAGTAGACCTATGTAAGGAGCATTTGAACCAAATGAAGAGATGATGCTTATGTTGTTGCTCAAATCTATCTCTAAAGCCTCTTTAGTTCTGTACTCTTCAAGCTTGAGAGCACGATAAAACAAGATACGCTCTATCCAAAACCAAAGTGTCATAAAGCTCATAAAACCAAGGATGCCTATTACACCATAATCGAGCATACTCTGCAGTAATTCTATATTCATTATATTAGACCTATTTTTTTAGAGTATTTTAAGAAAGAAGTGTTAATTTAGTGTTAATTTTTACATTAACACTACGCTTCTTTGAGAGAATTTTCGTAGTTGTATGAATCTACGCCCATGATTGCAGCACCAAAAGAAGTTGTTACTTGTGGATGTTCTGGAATAAATATCGCTTTTCCGAGTTCATTTTCTATGGCATTTACAAGTCCGCCATTGAGTGCTGGACCTCCATCAAAGTAAATTCCCTCTTTGATGCCGACACGTTTTACAAGTTTTACGATTCTTTTTGCGATGGAGTAGTGAACACCAGAGACAATGTCTTCAACACTATGGCTATTTCCTAAAAGTCCTACAATCTCAGACTCTGCAAATACTGCACATGTACTGTTTATAGAGAGTGGAACACCTGTAGAGTTGAAGTGTCTCTCACCAAGTTCTTCTACACTTATCTCAAGGTTCATAGCACAAGCATCTAAGAATTTTCCTGTTCCTGCTGCACATCTGTCATTCATAGCGAAGTTTACAACATTGCCCATATCATCGAGCGAGATTGCTTTAGAATCTTGTCCGCCAATGTTGATGATAGTTTTAATTTCACCAAACTCTTTTGCAGCCGCAACTGCACCGATTGCATTTGCTGTTATCTCACTAATGTTCTCGTCCGCTTCTTTAAAAAGTTTTCTTCCATAGCCCGTTGCTACAGTGTAGGCAATGTCGTTACGTGTGAGAGATAATTCGTTTAAAAGTTCGTCGAGCGTTTGGTGTGCATACTTATAAAACATACTTCCGCTTCCACTGATGCGTGAACCGACAAGCTCTTTTTCTTCGTTTACTACAGTGATTTTAATTGCTGTTGAGCCTATGTCTATGCCTACAAAATATCTCATTATTTGTTCCTGTTCTTTATTTTTAGAGACTCTATAAACGCCTCTACTCTCGTACTGAGTTGTCCATGTTGCGAAGGGCTATAATCACTCTCGAGGTAGAGTATAGAGATGCCTTCTCTCTCCATCGCTTCAAGTACACTTCTCTGCTCTAGCTCATAAACCGTACATCCTGCAAAAGCTTGGTAGATAACACCATCTGCATTGTGTGACTTTACAAGCTCTACAATTCTTCTTATGCGGTCGTCATTTTTTGTAAAGACGGGGCAGGTGCAGGCTTTGAGATATTTATCTGCAAGAGAGTCAATCATATCATTAACAAACCACTCATCGACTGCTACTCTATCGTTAAACATTCTGTTTGAGCTACAGGTTTCATCGGCTACAATGATGGCATCGGACTCCTCAATGATAAGAGGAATTTTGTAATTTGGAAAGATTGGAGGAGAACCCGTATAAACGATGCGAGGAGAGATTTTTCCCGCTACGTGAACTTCCTCTTGTACTCTCTGTTCTAGCTCTTTTACAAGCTTCTCACACGCTGTTATCCAGTTGTCTATTTTGTCGAAGAAAAAAGCGTTTGTGACTAAAAACATATCGTTACCAAGAATTGGCACAGCACTCTTTTTTCTAAACTCTGAGAGTTTATGATAGAGCGATTGTGCGTAGCCTATCTTTGTAATGGCTGCTTTGAGACTTGTTCGGCTTATCTTTTTGCCCATTTTTAGAGATAAATCTACACTAAAATCTTTGATGCTTCTTCTAAAATACTCTCTACTGATTTCACTCTCTTTTGTACGTGGAAAACCAACGTCTACTACATCATAACCAAAACTCTCAATGAGTGTTCCAGCCTTTGTCTTTTGATCACAGGTAGTTGGCGAGTAGATCATATCTGGCTTATCAGAGAGATTTTTTGAAGCGAGATGTCCTACACTTGCCTTGACCAAAGGACAAGCTTTTTGCGGTAAAAGGTCGCTTCCAATCTCATCGTCTGTATAAAAACCATTACAAAGACGAATAGGCACACCATCAAGAGCGTAGATAATTTCAGAAGGTATCTGAATACACATCGTACCAACTTTGACTTTGTCAGTATGCAGAGATTTGTGTTCACAATGCACCTCTTCAAAGAGTTTGTAAAAGTACTCCATCGCTTGTATTGGTGCCTTGAAATCTTCTCTAAGATTATTTAAAACTTTTATAGCTTCCATAGCCTTGTGTCTGTTTTGTCTTTCGTGTGGCGTCTCGATAGTGTGGTGTTGCACTCTACTCATCGGTTGCTCCTTTGTGTGTTTGCATTCCCATTCTTTTCTCAAATCCCTCTTTTGTTGAGCTAAAAGCTCTGATTTTAAATATGTCAAAATGTAGGGCATCCTCTTCAGGACATGCAGCGACACATTTTAGACATAAAATACAGTCGTCTCTTAAAATATTTGTACTCTTTACATCATCTGCAATATCTTTAATCTGCATGTCGCAAACACTGTAACAATCTCCACACTTCGTACATTTACTTCCATCTTTTTTGAGTTGTATAAAAGAGATACCTGAAAATATATAGTGCATCGCACTCATAGGACAGAAGAAGCAGAAGAAGCGTTTTTTTACAAAACTCCCTACCAAAAAGAGTCCTGCAAATATCATCCCAAGAGAGGTAAGTACCATCGCAGTTTTGCTTGAGAAGTCTATAGCCCATTGTGAAAAATCTCCGCTAAACATTGGACTAATAATACGAGCAGGGCACATTTTACAGTACGCTGCTGACCACTCGCTACCGAGTGCCCCAACTCCCATAAGCAGAGGTGTTAAAAGTACTACTGTTAAAAAGATATATTTTACCTTTGAGAGTTTTTCAAATTGGTTTTGTTTGTAGCTTGAGTATCTGATACCTAGAGATTTTCTAAGCATTGTAAG
>JBFHKA010000053.1:0-15254 GCA_041595535.1 Sulfurimonas sp.
CTTGTTTATGTTTTGTCTATGGCATTTGCGTATACAATCGCGGGTGTTTTAGCAGGAGTATTTGGTAGTAATCTTCAAGCTGCTATGCAAGATCCTTTCGTAGTTATCGCTTTTGCTTTAGTTTTTGTAGCACTTGCATTTTCAATGTTTGGTTTTTTTGAGATAGGTCTTCCATCATCCATTCAAAGTAGACTTTCAAAAGTTTCAGACAGTGCATCAGCAAATGGAGGCGTTTTAGGCATAGCAATTATGGGCTTCTTATCTGCGCTAATTGTTGGTCCTTGTGTTGCTCCTCCACTAGCAGGCACGCTTGTTTATATAGGTCAGACTGGTGATGCTGTTCTAGGTGGAGTCGCTCTATTTGTGATGAGTTTAGGAATGGGTGTTCCACTCCTTCTTATTGGCTTAGGTGCTGGTAAATTTATGCCAAGACCTGGTGGCTGGATGAATAGTGTCTCTAAAGTTTTCGGTGTAATTATGCTAGCCATTGCTATTTGGATGCTTGAGAAAATCCTGCCTTCAAACATCATAATGGTTCTTTGGGCTATGCTATTTATTATCTCAGCTATTTATCTAGGAGCATTAGAACCGCTTGAGCAAAAGAGAGGTTGGCACTCACTTGTAAAAGGTGTAGGTATTATTTCTCTTGTATATGGAGGCTCTTTGTTTGTTGGGATTCTTAGTGGTAGTACAGATATGACGCAACCACTCAAAAATTTTACACAACAGAGTAGTGTTCTCTCAAATAATACGTTAAATTTTCAAATCGTTCAATCCATAGATGAACTGGATGCTATTGTTAAAGATTCTAAAGGTAAAAAAATCATGCTTGACTTTGCCGCAAAATGGTGTACTTCTTGTAGAGAATTAGATGAAATCACTTTTAAAGACTCAGAAGTTATTAGTAGACTTAACGATTATATACTCATAAGAGCCGACCTTACAGATAATACAATAGAAGAAAAAGCTTTAGCAAAGAAGTATGGTATCTTTGGTCCTCCAGCAATTCTATTTTTTGATGAAAATGGAAATCTTATAGAAGATAAAAAGATAATAGGCTATAAATCTCCAAAAGAATTTTTAGATAGCATTCAATAAATCATGATAATATTTATGCTAATATAATTTCAACTTATTTCAAAGGTCTCTTTTGTATAAAATCTTTATAGTAATCTTGTTGTTTTTACTTCCTCTGCATGCAGATGAATATAGTCAAAATGAGTACAAGCTTGGGGAGGGAGTTCAAGTTGGTTCTCTGCCTTTTTATTTAGGTGGCTACTTCTCACTTGACTATCAACATACAGATACAACAAATAGATATAGAATAGATGACATAGCAATACTTGGCTATGGAAGTTATGATAAATTTTCTTATATGGCTGAGTTTGAATTTAAAGAGTTCTATGTACAAACGCGTTCGCAAGATAGTATCTCTCTCACACAAGACACAAAACTACATACCGAGAGAGTCTATGTAGATTATACTCTTGATGAAAACTATATGTTTCGTGTTGGTAAGTATAATTCACCTATTGGTTTTTGGAATTTACTTCCCGTTAATGTACTTAGAGACACAACCTCTAATCCAATTACATCATCCATAATTTTTCCGCAATACACGACTGGTATTGGTGTTACATACAATTATTATGGAGAGAATGATTTAAAAATCGACCTCTTAGCACAAAAAAATTCAGATTTGGACCCTGGCTATAATAACTATGAAATAAATGAGCAATATGGAGTTGGTGTAACATACTCTAAAGAAAATTTGAGTCTTAAGATGAATGCAGGAGTTTTTAATCTTGTGCATTACAACCTCAACAAAAATACTGGTGATGGCGACAACGACGACGATGATAAAAGTGAATTAGAACAGCCACAGAGATATTATGCCTTAGTATCTGCAAAGTATGATGTTGATAACTTTCAAATCATGAGTGAACTAGGTACACAAGCCTCAAAAACTAAATTTACTACAGAGTATGCTGGCTATATTCAAGGTCTTTATCGTTTTAATGAAGAACACAGTGTCATATTCAGAGCAGAATCCTACAAAGAGAATGTCCTCAATACCTCTGACAATATGGCTATAGTTGGCTACACCTATAGACCACTCTACCCTATTGCCATAAAAACAGAGTATCAGTTTCACTCTCAATCCAAAAATGATAATTTTCTATTATCATTTTCAATGATGTTCTGATGAAAACCTATAGATTAAAATTTATTTTCTTAGTGCCACTGCTTGCACATTCTTCGTATGCTGAGGAGTATGCTGTTATATCTAATAAGAATATTGATGCGTTATCTATTACAGAAATAAGAGATATCTTTCTCAAAAAAATCTCTTATGTGAATGATATTAAAGTTCTCCCAATTAATCTTGGTCCAAGAGATAAAATACGAATAAGCTTTGAGGAGAATGTCCTCCGCTTAAAGCTATCTAAACTTAAATCCTACTGGACACAACAACACTATTTAGGTCATAGACCCCCAATGACTTTGAAATCAGAAAACATCATAAAAGCTTTTGTGCAAAAAGTAGATGGTGCAATTGGTTATATAAATATGCAAAACGTAGATGAGAATGTTCATGTTGTCTATACATGGGCAGATGAGTACATTCAAAATGAGTACAAGCTTGGAGAAGGTATTCAGGTTGGTTCCCTACCTTTTTATCTAGGCGGATATTTTTCACTCGATTATAAACATACAGATACAATAGATAGGTATAGAATTGATGAATTATCAATGATGGGCTATGGAAGTTATAAGAAATTTTCTTATTTGGCTGAGTTTGAATTTGAAGATTTTTATGTACAAACACGCACACAGGATACAAGCTCAATCACACAAGATACAAAATTAAATATTGAAAGATTATATGTAGATTATACTCTCGATGAAAACTCTGATGAAAAGTATATATTTCGTATTGGTAAGTATAATTCACCTATAGGTTTTTGGAATTTACTCCCTATTGACGTACTCAGAGACACAACATCTAATCCAATTACATCATCCATAATTTTTCCACGATACACAACTGGTATTGGTGCGACGTACAACTCTTATGGAGATGCTAATTTTCAAATCAACCTCTTAGCACAGAGAAGTCCAAATTTGGATGCTAGTAACACTAAGAATGAGATAGATGAGCACTATGGTGTTGGAGTAACATACTCTAAAGAAAATCTGAGTCTAAAAGTGAATGCAGGTGTTTTCAATCTTATACATGACAACCTGAGGTATTATGCTTTAGTATCTGCAAGGTATGATGGTGACAACTTTCAACTTATGAGTGAACTAGGGACACAGGCCTCACAAACTGAATTCACCACAGAGTATGCTGGCTATATTCAAGGTAAGTACAGTTTTACTAATGAACACAGTGTGATACTTAGAACAGAATCTTACAAAGAGAATGTACGAGACACCTCCGATAACATTGCTATAATTGGCTATGACTACAGACCTATATACCCTATATCAATAAAAACAGAGTATCAGTTTCACTCTCAATCCAAAAATGATAATTTTCAATTATCTTTTTCAATGATGTTCTGATGAAAGCAAATCTTATAAAATTTATCTTTGTGTTGTTGTCTTTGACAAGCTACTCGTTTGCACAAGAGTATGCAGTCATAGCAAATAAAAATGTTAAAGAACTTTCACTCGGAGAGATACGTGCAATCTTTCTCAAAAAAACACTCTATGCGCAAGATGTCAAAGTTCTTCCTGTTAATCTCGGCTCACGTGATGCTATTCGTACAAGCTTTGAACGCAATGTACTTAAAATGAAACTCTCCAGACTTAAATCTTACTGGACAAAACAGCACTATCTTGGTCATCGACCACCCATTACTATGAAATCAGAAAACACCATCAAAACCTTTGTCACAAAGGTCGATGGTGCCATAGGTTATGTAACCATAGAAAATGCAGACGAAGATATCAATATTATCTATAAATGGAGCGATTAATGGCAACTATATTACTATGTGATGATGAACTCATGAACAGAAAAGTAGCTTCTAAAATACTCAACAAAGAGGGCTTTAATGTCATAGAAGCGTGTAATGGTCAAGAGGCTATAGAGCTTTTAGAAAAGAATCATATTGATTTGATTTTAATGGACTTAATGATGCCTGTTATGGATGGGTATGAAGCTACAAGAATCATAAAAGCCAATGAAAAAACCTCAACAATTCCGCTGATAGTTATATCAGCCCTTTCCGACAGAGAGGCGATTACAAAGGGATTGGAACTTGGTGCAAGCGAGTATATTTCAAAGCCTTTTGACATCACGGAATTTATGTTACGTGTCAGAAATGCAATCAACATGGGAGCCTTGCAAAATAGAAAAAGTGAAAAAGAGATTATCTATATTCTTGCAAAGATGGCAGAATTTAGAGACAATGAAACTTCCGCTCATGCTGTTCGCGTGGGTGAGATTTCAGCTCTTTTGGCAGAGAAATTTGGCTGGAGTAGTGAGGATGTAGAACTTATGCGACTTGCTGCACCTATGCATGATGTTGGCAAAGTCGGCATCGAAGACTCCATACTTTTAAAACCAGGACAGTTAGATGAAGAGGAATTTACTAAAATGAAAGCACATGCTCTTATTGGCTACAGTATACTCTCACAAAAAGAGACTCAACTTCTCAAACTCGCTGCCGAGATTGCTTACACACATCATGAAAAGCATAATGGCCTTGGATATCCAAGAGGTCTTAAAGCAGATGAAATTCCTCTAAGTGGTTCTATTGTTGCAGTTGTGGATGTCTTTGATGCACTCATGAGTGAGAGACCTTATAAAAAAGCTTTTTCTCTTGAGAAGACTTTGGAAATTTTAAATAGCGAGGCTGGGTCACATTTTCATCCAAAAGTAGTCAGTATGTTTATCCAAAACATAGATGAAATTTTAGAGATAAGAAGAAAGTTAGCAAATGCGTAGTTTTTTTAAGAGATCCTTACGTACAAAACTCCTTGTAAGTTTTGTTGTCGTTGGTGTTCTCCCCTTCATCATTTTACTTCTTTTTACACTTGGTTTAGGCGAAACAAAAATTGCAAATAAAATTATAACAGAACAATTTACAAGGACTGAGGTGGTTATAAATCTCATACAGTCTCATCTTAAATCCATTCAAAGAGATGTAGTATTTTTAAGTTCCCTAGAACTTATGGATGATATTTTAGCGGACGATATTGACAAACGAGTCTCTATACTCTTGGAAAAGAAAACCAATGATTTTGACCTAAACATAGATATGTTTGTCATAAACAATGATGCTAAGATTATTGCTTCTTCAAATATAAAAAGCTTAAACACACAGTTTGAGAACAAGGGGAGTGTTCAAGCAAAAGAGGGACATTATATTTTTAAAAACCACCTCTTTGTTTACTCTTGTATTTATGCCTCTTTTGATAAAAGTAAAAAGATAGGTTACCTCCTCTTAAAGTACAATTTAGAAAATCTAAACTCCTACTTAACACTTCAAAATGGAATTCACTCCTATATCATAGATAAAAAGACATCTTTTATAATTGGTGATGATATTCACCTTGATTTACAACTTTTAAAAGATGAAGAGAGCCAAATAACTAGTAAATATGTAATTGTTTATAAACAGTTTGACACTGTTCTTAAAGATTTTTATCTTGTATATGCTGTAGATAAAGATATTGCCTTGAAGATGCTTTTTGATTTTATTCGCTTCATGCTCTCTTTTTCTGTTATAGTTTTTTTCATTATTATCTACCTTTCATTACGATACGCGAAAGGCATTGTCGAGCCTATTGAAAACTTAACAAAGGTAACAGATAAAATAACTAAAGAACAGGATTATTCGGCAAGGTTACATATAGATTCAGAAGATGAAATTGCAATACTTACACACTCTTTTAACAACATGCTCCAGACTACCTCTACAGCACTGCAAAACTTGGAGACAGAAAACAGACTCCGACTCAAACGTTTTGTGCAGCTGATAGAGGTTTTTAATACTATTATTCAAACAAAAAATGAAGATGAGTGTATTAAAACTTCTATACGTGAGATAAAAAAACTTACCTCTATGGATGACTTGGTTTTTCATAAGCAAAAAGAGCACAACGCTATAGACATTTATGTCACAAACTTTGAAGAGGAGATAAAAGAGTATTTTGGCTCTATTTCTCTTGCACTCAATAGTTTAGAGGATGTAAACGAGAGAAATTTTTATACTTCTATTGCTACTATGATAGCACTCCAACTCGATAGAATACGACTTATAGATAGAACAATGTCAGCATCTAAGGCAAAATCTGCTTTTATATCCAATATGTCGCATGAACTTAGAACACCACTCAATGCAATCATAGGTTTTTCACAGTTTCTCATCACGTATGAAGAGTTGACTCTTGATCAGCAAGATACAGTTGGAAACATTGAATCCTCTGCACAATATCTTCTAAGTATGATAAATGAAATTCTCGACATTGCAAAAATTGAAGCTGGAAAGATGGAAGCACAAAAAGAGAAAGTGGACCTCTTGCATATTATCCAAAGTTCCTATGGCATGCTAAAACCTCTAGCAGAAGATAAAAATTTACTTTTTGAAATCGAGACAGATGCCTTTAGCATTTCAAATGTTTATACAGATCCAAAAATGTTTCAACAAATAGTGCTCAATCTTCTCTCGAATTCCATAAAGTTTACACAAAAAGGTTTTATAAAACTAGAACTTTCTAATGATGCGTATAAAGTCTATGTAAAAGTTACAGACAGTGGCATTGGTATAAAAAAAGAGGACATATATACACTCTTTAATGATTTTACACAAGTAGAAAATGTTATGCAAAAAAAACATAAAGGAACTGGTTTAGGACTCTCTCTTAGTAAAAAAATGGCACATATTTTAGATGGAGATATAGAACTTCTGAGTGATGGTCTTGACAAAGGTAGCACCTGTATTTTTTATATAAGTGTATAATATTCCTCACTACAATGTAAGGAATACCTATGAAAAAGCTAGTTTTATCTCTAAGCCTCTTGTGTTCAAGCCTGCTCCTAAGCTCTACACTCTCCTCAAAAGTAAAAAACAACTCTCTAGTCGTTTATAACTCCAACATAGGTCTTGTTCACGAAGAGAGAAATGTAAAGGTATCAAAAGACGATACATTTATCACCTACGAAGGCGTTGCAAGCTCTATTAATACAGACTCGGTAAATATAGAGCTTCCAAAAGGCATCACGCTATACTCTCAACAGTACCGCTTTGATAAACTTACAAAAGAGAAACTTTTAGATGCCCATATAGGTAAAAATATATCGTTACGTGCGACTTCTAAAAAGAACACATATGAGATAATTCCAGCAACTCTTTTAGCAAGTGAAGGTGCAACTGCTATAGTACAAACAAAAGCAAAAGAAATCCTCACTGTTGCAAGTTCAGACATACTATTTCAAACTATTCCTACAGAGCTTATAACAAAACCTTCGCTTGTCTGGAACATTCAAGCAAAAAAGAGTATGGATGCAGAGTTAAAACTTGACTATCTTATTAACAACATCAGTTTTGAGAGTGACTATATTTTAAATATTAACAAAGATAGCGGTAGTTTAAGTGGTTGGATAACTATAAATAATCGCTCTGGAAAAAAGTTTGAAAACACAAAACTCTCTCTTCTTGCAGGAGATATTCATAGAGAACAAAATGCTGCAGTTCTCTATACAAAAACAATGGCAGTTATGGAATCTGCTCCTGATGTAGCACATAGAGCCTATGAAGGATACCATTTTTACACTATACCTTTTAAAGTCACTCTTGCTAACAATGAAAAAACACAGCTGAAATTTATGCAAAAAGAGAACTTTAAAATCCAACGAGAGTACTCAGTAACGCTCAATAATCCTCTGTATTTTGCTGGAGAGATAAAGAGTGATGTTGATCAATTTATTGAGTTATCTGGTTTTGATAGTCCACTCCCAAAAGGTGTTATAAGAACCTACTCAAAACTCAATGCACAGAGCATACTTCTTGGAGAAAACAGAATTGAGCACACTCCTAAAAACACACCTATCAAGCTCAATATAGGAAAAAACTTTGATGTAAAAGTAGTGCAAACCTTACTCGCACGTAACGATACAAAAAATAGATATAAAGCAGAGATTCACTATAGTATTTCCAACAACTCAGAGACTACAAAAAAAATTGAACTTCTTATTCCTTTTAATCAACAAAGAGATTCTGACATAGATTCTAAACTTCCTTATCGCTTTACTAAGGGAAATTTTGTTACATTTAGCATTGAAGTTCCTGCCCAGACAGACAAGAGCTTTAAAGTAAAATATGAGAGTAAAAGATAATGGCAAAATATATAATACTAGATACAGAAACAACAGGAACAGGAGAGAGTGATAGAGTGATTCAACTCGGCTATCTCGTTCTTGGCTCTAACCCTATAGAGGTACATAATGAATTTAACACCTCTGACATTCCCATCAGCTACGAAGCTATGGAAGTCCATGGCATCACGCAAGAAGCTATAGCGGGGAAACCTCTTTGCACAGAGACTTCTGCATATAAAAGACTTAGAGAGCTTAACACACCAGATAATTACGTAATTATTCATAACGCTCCGTTTGATTTGAAAATGCTTGAAAAAGAGGGTTTTACAACACAAATGAAAGTAATTGACACACTACGAGTTGCAAAGCACATCATGCCAGAAGAAGAGGCGCATAGACTTCAGTACTTTCGTTATAAGATGGAACTCTATAAGCAAGAACAAAGAGAGGCGGAAGCACTTGGTATAGTTGTAAAAGCACATGATGCTATTGGAGATGTTTTAGTTTTAAAACTTTTTTTGAGTAAATTAAAAGAAGCTGTTCAAGCTGCTTTTCCTAGAGAAAATCCTGTTGAAAAAATGGTAGATTTAACGAATACGCCTATTCTTGTGCAGACATTTAGATTTGGAAAACATAAAGGAAAAGCACTTCAAGAGGTCGCACGTGAAGATGCAGGTTATCTGAGATGGATGTTAAGTTCTATGGAAAATTTAGATGATGATATGCGTTACTCTATCAATTACTATTTAGGAAATTAAAAAAGACGCCTTGCCATAAAAAATGGCAAGGGGAAATTTGTGTTTCATGAAAACAATGAAAAAGCCAGAGTGACTTCCTATCATTTTCGCACCCTAATTATATAAGAATAAAATAAAAATAAAATATAAAACTGAATAATAATTCATCAACTAGCGATAATTATAAGACAAAACTCCAAACAATAAACATGATAAATGCAAAAAAACCACTTATAAGAGCATAAGGAAGCTGTGTTTTAACATGTTCTATAACCTCACAATCTGCTGCCATAGAAGATATAATAGTTGTATCAGAGATAGGAGAGCAGTGATCTCCAAAAACTCCACCACTAATAACTGCACCTATAGCTAAGGCAACATTTGCGTCCATTGCTACTGCCATAGGCACTGCTATTGGTATCATGATGCTAAAAGTTCCCCAAGATGTCCCTGTAGCAAATGCAATAAGAGAACTCAGTAAAAAAATGACTCCAGCTAAAAGGTATATACTCAAAGTCTCATTTACAAAAGATGCAAGATAAAGTCCTGTATGTAAGTCACTTGTTACTTTACCAATTCCAAAAGCAAAGAGAAGAATCATAGCAATTGGAAAAAGTTTTTTTGCACCTTGAAGTGCAACTTTTATATATCTTTTTGGTGTCATATTTTTTGTAGGTATATAGAGTAAAAACATACTAAGCAGTGTCACTACCATAGTGTAGAAAATAGAACTAGAGCCACTCCCTTTTGTTATATTTCCATTTCCTGTTATGTATAAAAAAACAAAAACAAAGAGAATCATCACTCCAATAGGAAGCAACATATAATACATACTTGCTTGTTTTTGCTTTTTTATAGAGCGTGCATTATGTATCTTTGCATGTTTCATTGGTCCAATATCAAGACTAAACCAAACAACTAAAAATGTAACAAGCAAAGCACTCATTGCATAAAAGTTATAGAGCACTGCATCTATAAGTATATCTACACTATTCCCATCTATCATGCCTGTCTCAATTTGTGTAGTGATAAGACCTAAAAGAAGTGCACCCCAGCCATTTAATACTATAAGAGAACTAATGGGTGCAGAAGTTGAATCACATACAAAAGCAAGCTTCGCATGAGAAACTTTATACTTATCACAAAGAGGCAAACCCACAGCTCCAGCAATTAAAGAGGTTATAGAAGATTCTATAAAGATAACAACACCAATAAAGTAAGAAAGTAAAAGTGACGCGCG
This sequence comes from Sulfurimonas sp., assembly GCA_041595535.1. GTDB lineage: Bacteria > Campylobacterota > Campylobacteria > Campylobacterales > Sulfurimonadaceae > Sulfurimonas. The sequence goes on from JBFHKA010000053.1 coordinate 10,313, forward strand.
TCCAGAGTTTACAAGAGCATTTTTGTATTGCATAGAGTGAACAAAACCACCTATGCCTCCACTCTCTTGTAGAAGTGCCATCACACTTCCGACAAGTATGGCAAAACTCAAAGTTTTCACTATCCACATCTCACTTAAGAGTGAAATAAAGAGCGCTAACGTATCTTCAAATGTAGCAACAATAGAGAAGTTACTTAAAATAAATATTCCAAGAACAATGCCACCAAATAACGAGAGTAAAACATTTTTAAAATAGAGTGCAAGTCCGATAGCGAGGAGAGAGGGAAGAATAGAAAGAGCAGAGAGTTCTATCTGAAATCTCCTAGAACTCTATTGATAAAAGCATCAAACCAGTGCGACCAAATTTTTCTCTGTAGAGTTCACACTCTTTTTGTGCAATCTCTTTAAACCCAAGTTTTTTATAAAAAAGCTCTGACTCTAATGAGCCTATCTCTATGATAGTTTGTGCAATTGTATAGCCTTTGAGTCTCGCAGTTAAAAGACTTTTTTTCATAAGCTCTTTTAAAACACCTACATCTATAAAACCTGCAAGCTCTTCCATGAAGTCGAACATAAGTGTACGATTGTTGAGTTTAAAGTCACACAAGTAAAGAATTTCTAAAAGCTCTTCTGAATTTTCACAACCAATCTCTTCAAGTGCTTTTATAAAACTCTCTTGCGTTGCTATACGAGGTTCATAACTACAAAGTGTTCCCACTGCTTGTCCATTGACTTTGGCGACTAAAAAATTTTTATAATGACATCGACTTTTTGATTCTGTCTGTGTCAATTTCTCAAGCATAGATAAAACGGTCGCATTATCACTCGAAGCAAACAACAAGTCAAATAAACCAACCTTTTTACCTGCACGAGAATTTTGCAGCATCATCTGTGCTAAAAATGGAACATCTTCAAGAGATGCCTGGCTTATAGTTATACTCATATTTCATCCAAACATTAATTTAATTCATATATTAGTAATAGTACCATACTTTATGATAAAAAGTTTCTTAATTATTCTAAGTTTTTCAATATTGTTACATTCGTCACAACAAGTAGTTTTAGTTGTTGCTGATAATATAAATAGTTCTCAAGCAAAACTTGAATGCTATGATGATAGTAAACTTGTATTTCCTGCTATACATGTAAACCTAGGTACTAAGGGCTTAGGCTGGGGATTAGGGAATATTCAACTGCTAAGAAATGACTACTATCCCCTTAAAATAGAAGGTGACAGAAGAGCACCAATTGGTGTTTTTCAACTCACTCATATCTTTGGATATTCTAAAAATTCAAGCTTTAAACTTCCTTATCTTTACACATCAGAAGATCTTATATGTGTTGATGATTCAGGCTCAGATTTCTATAATCAGATTATTCAGGCACATGGAAATGAAAAAAGCTTTGAATTTATGAAACGTCAAGATGGGCAATATGAATTAGGAATTGTTGTAGCTCACAATAAAGAAGGAATTAAAAGTCGCGGGTCTTGCATATTTTTACATGTACAAAAAGATACAAATGCATCAACTGCTGGCTGTACATCTATGGAGTTAAAAGATTTGAAAAAGATTGTTAACTGGTTAGATAGAGAGAAAAACCCTCTCTTAATCCAAATACCAAAAAGTCTCTCTTCTGAAGTGTTAAAAAAGTATCCTCAATTACATAACTCAACTCTTTTACACTAAAGAGAAGATTCTTTAATATCTAGTCCTCTTTTAGCATCTTATCTTTTGCTTCTATACCCATCAAAGAAAGACCAGTTTTAATACTCAAAGCAACCACTAAAAGAAGTTTTAAAAGTTTTGCTTCCTCAGGTGTACCTATCATTCGTACATCATAATAGAACTTATGAAGTGAGGCAGCTAAAGATTTTAAATACTCTGGCAATTTTTGTACTTGACGAGAGTTAAAAGCATCTTCTATTACTTCAGGAAGTAAAAGTGCATCAAAAAGCAGAATATCTGCATTCTCTCCAAGATTTTTCAGACTTGCTGCATGAATCTCATCTCTGGTAACTGTTGCTTTTGAAAGAAGTGTTTGAATTCTTGCGTGTGCATACTGTATGTAGAAAATTGGGTTAGAGCTATCTTGCTTTTTAAACTCTGCAAGGTCAAACTCTAAAGCAGTATCACTCTTTTTACTCGCAAAAATAAAACGCAAAGCATCGCTACCTATTTCATCTACTATATCACTCATAAGTATAACGTTACCAGCACGTTTACTCATTTTGTATGGCTCACCATCTTTTAGTAGAGAAACCATTTGAGAAAGTAGTACTTCTAATTTACTTGAATCGTAACCTAGAAATTCTATAGCGGCTTTTACACGAGGAATATAACCATGATGGTCAGCTCCCCAGATATTGATATAGTGTTCATATCCACGTTCAAATTTTTGGTTATGGTAAACAATATCCCCAGCAAGGTAAGTAGGACGACCATCTTCACGAACAACAACTCTATCATGGTCATCGCCTTTGGACTCAGATGCTATCCACATCTTACCTTCACTCTCATACACGCCTTCACCCATTTTTTTCATAACTCTATCCCAATCGGCATAGAGTGCAGACTCGTTAACAAAAGTATCAAAGTGAATATTAGTATTGGCTAAAGTCTCTACAACTATCTCCATCACTTTATCTTTTGCCCACATAGCAAGTTCTTTTTGACGAGATTCATCTAAGAGTATTTCTTTACCAAAATGCTCCATAGCGCCTTGAGAAAGTGCTTCTAAATACTCACCACGATAGTATGACTCAGGGTACTCAACAGCTTCTTTGAGTAGGTTCTCTCTAGCATAGAGTTGAATTGAAAGACCCAGTAAATCTATCTGATTTCCGGCATCATTTACATAATACTCTGCTGTAATGTCATAACCTAAATGTTTTGCTAAACGATAAAGGGTGTCTCCATACACTGCACCACGTGCATGACCAATGTGAAGAGGACCTGTCGGATTTGCACTTACAAATTCTAAAAGGATTTTTTGATTTTTTTCTTGTTTTGCAAAGTTCTCACTATTTTCAAGTGCCCAAGATGCATACTCTGCCAAGAAATTCTCACTTAAACGAAAGTTGAGATACCCTTTTACAGATTCTACACTCGAAAACTCTTCTGCCTCACCAAAAGATGATGCAATATCTTCAGCAATAACCATAGGCGATTTTTTTAACTCTTTTGCTAGTGAAAAAGCTATTGGAGTAGCAAAGTGACCAAAAGAGCGGTCACGAGGTTTTTCAAGAACAACTTCTCGACCTAGTTTTTCGCGCAATAGCGCCGATACTCGTTGTTTCAAAGTCTATGCTTGCGTTGTAGTTTTTGGAGCTTCTGTTGATGCTACTTCTTCTTCGCTCTTTTCAACTTTTTTAGGAGTTTCTTGTGCTATCTCTTCATCTACTTCTTTCATCTCTGATTTAAAGTTTTTAATTCCTTTACCTATACCTTTTGCTAAATCAGGTATCTTTTTCGCTCCAAATAATAAAACTATTATTCCAAAAATTACTAATAATTCTGTTCCACTAGGCATTCCCATAGTCTCTTCCTTCTATTAAATTAATTGCGCAGATTATATCTACTATTTACTGTAAATTCTCTTATCAAGTTTATGTAATTTATAAATCTTCCCATTTTTGTACAAATGCATTAATCCTATCATTTGGGATTTTTAATCTCGCAGTAATAGCAATCTTTCTAAGCACTTCTGCAGCTACATCTAAGTTATCATTAACTACAAGATAATCATACTCTGAAACCCTCTGTATCTCCCTTTTAGCCATTTTAATGCGACCATTAATAACCTCTTGAGAATCCGTCGAGCGTTTATGTAAACGTCTTTCAAGTTCAGAGAGTGTAGGTGGTGTTATAAAAACAGAAGTTGTAATATCTCCCATTCTATTGTTTACTGCTGTATTACCTTGCACATCAATATCAAAGATTACTAATTTTCCATCATGAAGTGCTTCTCTTACAGGTTTTAAAGATGTTCCATAATAATTTCCATGAACAACTGCATACTCTAAAAAGTGATCCTCTTGAATGTCTTTTTTAAACTCTTCCTCTGTTACAAAGTGATAGTCAATACCTTCAATCTCACCTTCTCTCTTAGGACGTGTAGTGGTGGAAACAGAAAAGTAATAATCCCCTATCTCTCCAGATATTTTTTGTATCAAAGAACTTTTTCCAGCTCCACTTGGACCTGAGAGAACTAAAACAACACCATTATGTTCAACCACTAATTATCTCCTAGGGTAATATTTATGCTTATTTTCATACCCTTCATAGAAGCGGCTACATCTTTATCACTCAGCGCTGCTAAAAGTTTTTTCAAAGACTCTACACCACTGTTCTCTACAACTTTATTAGAATCATCGTCTTCTGCTATATCTTCTTCAAACACTGCTTTAACATCTTCTATAGATTCATCCATCTCTTCTTGCATCTTAGGCAAATCTTCAGCAACTATTTCTTCGACCTCTTCTCCAATAGCAAGTTTTAAATCTCTACTTGTTAATGTATCTAACGAGTCTATCTCACTTGTTGCAATATCTAAGAGTGTCTCTTCATCCACTTCACTCTCTAAATCTTCTTCACTTAACTCTCCAACCGCATTTTGAATCTGAGACTCTAAATCCTCTTCTAAATCTAAATCATCAGGTAATTCCAATTCATCCTCTACATCTAGCTCATCACTAAGTGTATCTTCTGCTTCTAATTCATCATCAAGTTCTGAAGTATTTTCTTGTACTTCTTCTTGAGTTTGTGTGTCTTCATCATCTTCTAAACTTAATTCTTCATCTAACTCTTCATCAAGTTTATCACTTAACTCTTCTTCTGTATCCAACATATCATCTAATTCATCAAGTGTATCATCTTGTGCAAGTATCTCTTCATCAACATTGAGTTCATCCTCAAGTTCTGAACTGTCTTCTACTACTTCC
>JBFHKA010000054.1:0-15182 GCA_041595535.1 Sulfurimonas sp.
AGCTGAAAGCAATAATTGCATAATTTTTATTTTATAACATAATTTGAAATATTAAAGTTTGATTAGATAAAAGCTATATAGATGTTTATATACAATGGTATATAAAATTATATGTGAAGTTAATTAATGAAAATTGTACTTCAGCTTCCAGAACTTCTATAACTTAAATGGAGCGGGTGAAGGGATTCGAACCCTCGACAGCCTGCTTGGAAGGCAGGAACTCTAGCCACTGAGTTACACCCGCATGTCATTGGTGGTGGTGAGAAGAGGAGTCGAACCTCTGAACCCGTAGGGAGCGGATTTACAGTCCGCCGTCGTTGGCCACTTGACTATCTCACCACAATATATATAAATTATTATATCTTTTCTGGTCTAACACTGTTTCTAATATTCAAATTTCAATGGTGCCGACACGAGGATTTGAACCCCGGGCCTGCTGATTACAAATCAGCTGCTCTAGCCAACTGAGCTATGTCGGCATCGAAATTGAGCCAGAATTATAGTGCAAAACATTTTCAATGTCAAGAGTTTTTTACTAAAATTTTATAAAATCACCATCACCCAGTATTTTCGGCTTCCATCGCCCTCTACTTTCATCTATTTCATTCGTTATTTTTTGCAAAAATGATGGTTTTATATGATTGATATAGAGATTAATATCGTCTCTTTGAAGCATTTCTAATTGCTCAAAAAGTATATGAGGTGTTAAATGTTTACTCTCTTTTGCAATATTCACCATACTATTTGGAAAAGAGCATTCTACTACTAATGTAGTTATCTTCTTGTTGTTATTAAGTATTTTAATAACATTATCTAAAGAATATGTATCTGCTGTGATCATAACAGAACTTCCATCTCTTGTATAAATATAACCACAGCTTGCCACAGTATGATCTGTTTGAAAAGCTTCTATATACTCATTTTTACCTATCTCATATTGTGTATTAAAATCTATTTCTCTGTATGTTACCGCCATTTTATCTGAGTGAGATAATTTAATTTTAGAAAAATCTGGCCAAACTATATTATTTAAAAAGTCATTTTGTATCGCTTGTATTGTTTGGGGCAATCCAATAATGTTGAGTGGTTTATGTCGTAAATTAAAGTAATTGTCTAATATATATGCTATATCTGCTATATGATCAAGATGAGAATGTGTAAGCCAAATATTTTCAACATCTATGGATGCAACGTCTAAAGGATCTAATATATTTCCAGCATCAAGCACATTACTTTTATTGAGTAAAAAGGAGCTTGTGCCATATCCTTTTGCCCTTGTTCCATATGCTCCTAAAATAGTTATAGTTTGTAAGGTTTGTTCTAATGCGCTATCAGCAGAATACACATCTTGAAAAGTCTCTCTAATTTTCAAAAGCTCCCCAAGATTTTCAAAAAATAAATCTACCAATTTAGGTTCAAAATGTTTTCCTCTCTCTTCTTTTAAGAGTGTAAATATTTTTTCATCACTCCAAGCTTTTTTATAAACTCTATCAGAGCCTAAAGCATCAAACACATCTGCTAATGCTGTAATTCTCGCATATATATGTATATCCTCTGCACTTAAGCCATTTGGGTATCCACTACCATCCCATTTCTCATGGTGCTGATATGCTACAATCGCTGCAGCTTGAAGAAGTGGTCTTTGAGAGTTCTTAATCATATGATAACCAAGTTCAGCATGTGTATTCATGATGTATCTTTCATTCTCATCAAATCTACCAGGTTTTTTTAGTATATTATCAGGAATAGCAATTTTTCCTATATCATGCATAGGACTTGCTTGTTTTAAAAGTTCAGCATCTTCCAAAGATATTCCATATGCCAATGCCAATAGTTTCGAGTACTCAGCAACACGAATAACATGATTTCCTGTCTCTTTACTTCTACTCTCTCCTATAGAACCCATCGTAAAAACTACTTCTTGTTGTGTTTCATCTATCTCTTGTGATAATTTTGCAGATATTAAAGTCTCAGCAGCATAGGTACTTGCTAGGGTAAGTCGTTCCATATCACGGCTATCAAAAATGTCTCTCTCGCCTTGATGATTAATAACTTGAAATGCACCAATTATATTGTCATTATAATCATACATAGGTATAACCATCATAGACTTTGTTTTATACCCAGTCTGTTTGTCTACCTCTTGATTAAACCTCTCATCACTGTAAACGTCATCTATAATTACTCTTTCACCTGTTACTATAGTGTTTCCTACAATCCCTGAATTCATAGGCAAAGTAATCGCGTCCATACCTTGTGCGACTTTCGTCCAAATTGTTTTTTTATTATCACTGACAACCCAAATACTACATCTATCAGCACTTGTTAAAGCTCTACCCATCCTTGCTAAAACATCTATAATTTCATCATACTCGCGAAGAGAAGAGACCTCTGCAAGGTATACAAAAATTAATTCTAAGATTTCGTTTGCACCCAAGCTACCTATATTTTTCTTCATACTCACTCCGTAATCAGTATTGTTTTGATTATAGCATCACTTCGTTGTAAATTCAAAAACACCGTCAAATTTCTCAATATCTTTATGCATAAGTTCTTCACATCTTTTGGAGTAAAGAAGATAAAGATATTTTTCATACTTTTCATATAATACATCAAAAATATTTTTTGCTTCTTGAAATTCTGCCATTAAATAGAGTTCATGTGCTTCTTCATATATTTTTAACTCTTCTTCTTTTTCTAAACTCATAGAAGAAAAACTTTGCACTTCATAGATTTTTACTGGTTCACTTTTCCCTTTAACTTTTACTCTATCTAAGAGCTGAATGGTATATTCTAGAGTAAGCATCTCTTTTGTGAACTCAGATATTATCAATCTTACTTTATAAGATTTACACAATCCTTCTAAGCGTGAAGCAAGATTTACAGCATCCCCAATAATTGTATAATCAGAACGTCCTTGCGAGCCTATTTCTCCAACAACTACATCTCCTGTATTTATGCCAATCCCATAATCAACATCAAACCCAAACTCTGTATGTATTGTCTTGTTGAGTTCATCTCGTTTGCCAATCTGTTCAAGTGCTGTAAGGACAGCTTTATCTGCATGGTTTTCAACAGGAAGGGGAGCGTTCCAATATGCCATTACAGCATCCCCAATAAATTTATCTATAGTTCCTCTGTTCTTTTCAACAGACTCTACCATCGCATTCATGTAAAAATTTAAAAAATCTGTAATGCGTTTTGGAGAACCTAGAGTCTCCGAGATAGTTGTAAATGAACGTATATCTGAAAAGTATATAGTAGTATTCACTTCTCTTGAGCTCAAATCTGTATTGTCAGGGTGTGAGAGTAAATCTTCCATAACTTGTTTGGAGACTTTTTTAGAAAAACTTCCTTTTATAAGCTCTTTTTGACGTGTTTCAAACATATAGTTGACACCTAAAACACCAATCAAAGAAAAAATCATAGAAGCAATAGGAAAAAGTGAATTTAAAATAATATACTCATGAAAAAGTACATAATAATTTAAAAAAAGCAAGCCTGCAAAAGTTATGACATAACTAAATAATAAAATCGGTAAAGAAAATCTTGAAAAAACAAACAAGACTATCAATGCAATAAAATTAATTAAAAACAAATCTATTAGCTCCACCCAGTTAGGCTTATAGAGCATATCTTTATTGAGGAGATTATCTAGTGCATTTGCGTGTATCTCCACTCCTGCTATAACACTATCCATTGGTGTTGAACGTAAATCCATAAGCCCATAAGCTGATGTGCCTACGAGAACAAACTTTCCTTTTGTAATAGATTTTTCTATTTTACCATTGTAAACATCTACTGCTGAGATATATTTATAGGTTTTCGATGCACCTCTAAAATTCAGGTACAATTTTGCGAATCTATCAGATTTGATATGTTCGTGAGCAACTAAAATATCACTCACCCCTGCTTCACTGTTATAAGTTGTAATGACTTCTTTAGCACCTTGAGAGAGACGATACATCTCAAAGGCAAGTGACGGGTAAACTTCCATATCATATTTTACAAGTAGGGGAACACTTCTTATAACACCACTGTCATCTGGAAGATTATTTATATAACCACTTGTGTATGCTGCATTTTGCAGTTGTTCTAGATTAGTTAGGACTCCTTTTGCCACTGGCAAGTACTCTCTATTTGGTTTTGATTTTTCTACAAAAATTGCAGGTATTTGGGGAGCTTCATTATCGTTTTCTCCATTAAAATCAAAAATATAACCTAGAATCGTTGGTGTTTTTGAAACTGTTTTTGCTAAAACCTCATCATAGTCAGGAAGTGAGTTTGCATTTAAACTCCACTTTTTTGCTATTTCTCTAGGAGAAGTTTTATCTGCTTCGCTAAAGATGATGTCAAGCCCAATAATTCCAGCTTCTGCATCAGTAAGGTTTTGTAAGATAGTAGCAACTTTGTCCCGTTCCCAAGGCCATTGTCCGAGTTCTTTAATACTTTTTTCATCAATATCAACAATTAAAATCTCATCACTTGGAGCTTGAGGGCCACGAAATTTAAAGTAAAAATCTCGGATACGCGAATCAAGTGATTGAAAGTGTTCAGGAAGAAAAAGGTATGCACTTGAGAGTAACGAGGAGATAAGCAAAAAGAGTAAGAGTAAAACTTTGAGCTTATCTTTCATATATTGTGTCCTTGCGAATTATTGAGCTTTGAGTTCGTAAACACCTTTTGCAATTGTACCAAGTTGTTGATCTGAAATACTAAAATTACCACCAAAAGAGTTCCCCTGTGGACCATAAAAACTTCCACTAGCACCTCCATTACTTGACACTATACTAGATGCTCCATTCAATTGATTACTATTGTCTGTTAAACCTATCATATTATATGACTCCCATACTCCTCCCGTTGGACTCGCGCCAGGGTTCATTATCTCTAAAACTGCAGTTCCTGCACCAAAATCCACATTCATACTAGCATTTCCTGTTATTTGCATTGGTGTTGCTGTCAAATCATATGCTTTATAGTTCCCACTATATATTGACACCTGCCCTGCATTTCTATAATCCACTATAACAGAAGTATCTGTCAACTCTCCTGTTATCCAGTACCCAGAAACATCTCTGCTAGTTGGATATCCATAACTATCATAATTAGTTAGAAGACCCCAAGTACCCCAAGACATTTCATCATTAGGATCTAAATCAGCTTCACTAGTAAAAATGTTATTTTGTGGATTCGGAAAATAATTACTATTATACATACTATCAGAAGTAGTACCTAAAAATGTTGTAGTAAAATTAGCAGATAAAATTCCATCTGTAGTACCAAGAGTGTACGTCCATATTGTATTATCATAAGCTTCTGTCTCAATAACTGAAGAGGAGTTCATCGTTGATAGTTCCTCATTAGGATTATTGTTTGCTATATATCCTGTTAGTATAGCTGTTCCTATGACGCCACCATTTTCTGGCTCTGTTTGTGCTAGTGTTTGAACAGCATCTTGCATCTCTTCTGTAATATCTTTTATCACTAAAGAGTCTATGGCATCACGTGTATTATCTAAGAGCACACTACTTTGAATTTCTATACCATCTTTAGAGACTTGACCTTTAAGTGATTCACGTTCTCCAAAATTATCATTTTTCATATTTGCAAGTTCATCTGGAGAAAAAGCTTGAACCTTTACTTCTCCATCTGGAGACACACTCAAGTAATACCCTTGCTCAACTATGTAAGTTTTCCCACCTATCTCGACACTGATTGCACCATATGTACAGTATGCTCTTTGACTTCCATCTTCAAGAGCAAGCACAGTGAAGTTTGTTCCACGAATCCCAATAGTTGCAGTTTTTGTTTTTACCACAAATTTTTCTGGAGCTATTTTACCAATTTTACCAGTGATTGTACTCATCGCACCCTTTAAGAGTCCAAATGAGACCTTAGGCTCTTTGCCTTGCTCATATAAATACTCTTGTATTGAAAAGTTTGAGTTTTTTCCTATAGTTACAATAGTTTCATCTTTAAATATCAGCTGAGCTTTACTTCTATCGGCTGTTATAACGCTATCTTTGACTTCTAACTGAGCACCTAAGACTGCATTGACATTTCCAGAACTATTTTCAATACTTACATTCCCTTTAAGTGCCGTGAGTGTTGCTACACTCTTTGCAATGAGTGGTAGACTTAAAAGAAGGCTAATTGCTACAAGTTTAATTAAAAATTTCATAATCCATCTCCTAAAATGTTTTATTTAAGCCAAAAGTGACTGTATACTTTTCATACGCATATCTCTCTTGATTTGACTCTACTCTTGAATACATTCCCTTGAGGTGTAAGCGTAATGTGTCTAAGATTCTTGCATTAATGCTTGCTGCTAAAGTACCAGCATTATCTGCTCTTGTTGAATCAAAAAGTGGATTATAATCACTATAGTCACGTCTTCTATACTCCGCAAAAACATCAGTACCATAGATAGCCGTAAACTGCGTAGCGTATGCTAGGCTTGCTCTGTACTCATTATAATCAACATCAATTCTATTTCCATGAAGTTTCGCTTCATTTATACCCGTTAAACTTCCTTGCACGTAAGAGTGAGGAGAGAGTATCTTTTGAAGCCCATAAGCGAGTTCATAGTGATTTGAGTCTAAATCTTGTTCACTCTCTCTTTGATAATCTTTGCTCTGATACTTCACATAACCAATACTTCTAAGTGTTGTTGTATGTGCATACTCTAAACGAGGCATAATAGAGTAAGATTGAAGATAATTTTCATTTGCTATATAAAGGTCATCAAGCACTAAGGCTAACTCTATCAAATAGTGTGTTTGACTATAAAGAAGACTTGGAGTATATGAAATGTATTTTATATCATAATCATGCTCATTAAAATAGCGTTTAATTAAACCTGAAAATCTATTTTTGATTGCAAAACCATTTTTATCACCAATATCATAAACATTAGTAATATCTCCATAAACCTGCAACGCTCTGTCAGAAATTGTTTCTGAATGAACACGGAGAAGCCCTCCTACATTGATATTATAATCATTCTCTAAAGAACCATAATTTACATTTGAATCAAATATCCAATCAACGTTTACAGTCGCATAGGTAAATGATTTCTCTTGGACTTTTGTAACTTTTGAGAGATACAATTCAATGTTAGTTCTTACATTTTTAGGAATATTTGGATTTTCTAAAACCTCTTTAAAAGCATTCTCAGAGTCTTCGTACATTTTGAGCATATAGTAAGTTCTAGCCATCTCTAATCTGTTACGAAGATTTGTAGGGTTTAACATCTCTACTCTCTCAAACGCAGCCAGTGCTACTTCATAGTGTCCTATTTCATACGCACTACGCCCTAAATAAAAGTTTAACTTTGCATCTGAAAGATTTGTCAAATAAAGTTTTGACAACCTCTCATAACTGGATGAAAAATTTTTACTTTTATACTCTTTAAGTGCCAGTTCATACTCTTTGTTTATGTCTACATTTGCATATATTCCTGTAGAGATAATGAGTAAACTTAAAACCATCAGACATCTTTTCATGTTCTTCCCCTTTACAGTTTCTTCATCATATTAGTTTATTATAATAACATTACAAAACCATTGCATTTTGTTGCTACAATTGCGTGAACAAATATAATACTATAAAAATAATAAAGGTTCAATGATGTTAAAAATACTTTTTTCTCCTTCTGAGGGTAAAAACAGTGGAGGTGAAGAGAGCCCAAAAGAGCTACTTGGTGCGCCTCATGCAAGAGATGAAATTTTAAACGAATATAACAAAATCATTCTAAGTCATGATGAAGAAAAAATCAAAAATCTTTTTGGATTTAAAAAATTTAGTGAGTGTGAACCCTATATAAATGACCTACATAATGCACAACTTATGTGTGCAATTGAACGCTATCAAGGTGTGGCGTATGATTACTTAGAATATACATCTTTAACTCCAGAGGCGCAAGCGTATCTCAAAAAAAACACTCTCATTTTTTCAAATCTTTATGGACCTCTACTTGGTGGTGATGCGATAGCTAATTATAAAGTCAAACAAGGAAACGATATAGGTGTAATCGTTCCAGATAAATTCTATAGAGAGAGGTTTACTTATCAGCTCGATCTCTACCTCAAAGATGATGAAATTTTAGACTTACGTGCGGGTTATTATGATAAATTTTATAAGGTCACAAAACCCTATATAACGCTCAAGTTTTTAAAAGATGGAAAAACAGTAAGTCACTGGGCAAAAGCCTATAGAGGCATAGTTTTAAGAGAGCTTGCAAAACATAATATAAGCTCCATACAAGAGTTTATGTCACTCGAAATAGAGACGTTACGTGCAAAAGAGATACAAGTAATCAAAAACAAAACAGAAATCATCTATAATATTGTAAATTAATACAAGAGAGAAGCATTGAACGATTCACAAGAGTACAAAGATAAAAAAGCATTTTTTGAGAAAATCATCACACTTTATGGAAGAAATGTTGTTGTAGAAGTCTTACAAGATGAGACTATAGAAATTCACAAAATCCACATGGCAGACTCAAATAAAACGGATGGTGCGATAAAAGATATTTTAGCTCTTGCTAAAAAACGTGGCTTAGAGATTCACTACCATAGCAAAGTCGCACTTTCACGCATCAGTAAAAATGCACAGCAAGACCAAGGTGTAGCGGTTGACATCATTGCCAAATCCTACCAAAATGCAAATGAACTCAAAAATATGTCTGCGTTTAAAATCATTGCACTCGATGGCATTCAAAATCCTCAGAATCTTGGAATGATTATTCGTTCTTGTGCAGCTGGAAATGTAGATGGCATCATCTTACCGAAAAAAAATAGTGCGAAAATTTCTCCTCTTGTCATCAAAGCAAGTGCGGGAACACTTTTTAAACTCCCTATATACTTCTGTAACTCTTTAGAAGATATACTCCAAGAACTTGAAGATACAAAGATATACGCACTCTCTTCACATGCAACAAAAAGCATATACGATTTGCACGTAACAAAAAAATCTGTGTTTATTTTAGGAAATGAGAGTGAAGGTATTTCACCTGAAGTAGAAAAAATTTGTAACGACTCACTAAGCATTCCTATGCAACGTGGAGTAGAGTCTTTAAATGTAGCAGTAACAGCTTCACTTATCGCATTTATGCGATAAGTGACCTACTCAATATAAGAAAAACTTCCATTTGATGTTTCCATCAAACTTGATGCATTATATGTTGGAGCAGTATTTTTATCTGTATATGTCATCGTACCATTCCAATTATTAATTTCAAAATCTATGTGACCAGAACTAAAGTAAGTATCATTGACATCAACATAAGAGGCATTTGTTACTAAATTCGTAGTCATAACATAATGAAAGTTGTTTTGGACTGAATCTATTACACTAACTGTCATTATTTTACACTCTATAGGATTAGTAGATTGACATGGCAAATCATAGTCATTAGCATCTGTTAAAGCAGAATTCATTACAACAGTATAATCAGAAGTATTGAGTTGACCTTCCATACGAATATATATCCTCATTGTCGTAAGTTTATTTCTACTTAAAAGTTCGTTTGCAGGATATTTTTTATCTATATTAGTAATGTAATAACTTATATATGAAGTTTTATAATCACTGTAACATCTGCTCACATCAGCTTCTTTTATATCAACATAATAACTACCATCTTCAGCATCTTCGACTTTCATCAGTGGTTCAAGAATCTCATTAACACATCTACTCTCTGCACTATCACTAGCTAGACTATAATTAAAGAACGAACCTACTCTGTTGAGTCTATCTTCAAATTCAGTTTTATTCAACTCTGTTGATGTATCACTGAAATCTTGAGTAGTTAAAGAACTTGCACTTTTCATGTGTACAGATGTAGTTGAGGAGTCTGAGCTCCCACCACCACATCCACTAAAAAGTATGCTAGCAATTAATAATGTAAGCAACCCTATTATTTTCACTTTATAACCTTATTGTAAACCGCTTATCTCATAAACGACTGTTGAGCCACTTCCTTCAAAAGCTATAAGAAGTAAGTTTTTACCATTTGGTGATTCTGAAGCTGGTATAAACTTCATACCCTCAGCAGAGATGTCACCTTCAGTTTCTGTTACATAGTAATCAACAAACTTCGCTTGACTTGGTACTGTAATATCATAAACCATAATTGCATTTTGACGTTCAAGTCCTACAAATGCGTATGTTTTATCTCCAATAGTTCCAACACATAAAGCCTCAGGTTCAGCACCTTTATTTCCACTTCTACCATCCATAACACCAGCGTCTTGGTTAAATAATTCTGGTTGATAAAGTGCAACTTTTTTGCTTATCTCATCGCCACTGTCAAATACTATGTTTCCATTGTCATCCCAAATAGAGAAGCTTCTTGCACCATAAGAGTAGAGTTTGTCATAATCGCCGTCATCATCAATATCACCCATATCTATAACAACTTTTAAGTCATTTTCATCTGCATACGCATCTGCAATAGTAGAATCCAAAGCAAGTTTAGATATTTTTTTCTCATCTGTTAAAGCTTTACCAGTTTTGAGACCATCAATATCTTCTACAGGATACTCTCTACCATCACCTTCATTTGCTGTTACAAGGAAAGTTGTACCATTGACATCGTACGAAGCAATAGAGTCTGGCATATAAAGACCGAATAAACCTAGATAAGACTTCATGTTGATTATTCCATCTTCTTCGATGTCAATAGTATTATTTGAATCCGCTTCCCAACTTTTTGCACCATATGATTTTACATACTCTAAAGTATTGTTTGTAAGATTCACTTTTGCCATAGCATTGTTCTCTTGAAGCGTTACATATGCATAATCACCATGAACTGTAATGTACTCAGGCTCTATATCTTCAGCTTTGTTATTGCTTGGAGTCCCACCTAATCTGACAGGAGTTCCATCTGTAGCATCTGTTAATGTAGCTTTTAAGAAGTTTATATCTACATACGAGCCATCTGCTAATGTTACTATCCCTATAGACCCTATAGGATCTATGTCATATCTGCCATTTGGTTCACCCTCATTTGCAACAATTACTTTTGTGCCATCTTCGTTAAAAGTCACCATATCAGGTAAATACCCTACAGTTACATTTTGCTCATAATTTCCATTTGCATCAAAAATAACTACTTTACCTCTATCGTGCGTATTTGCACCTACATTCGTCATTCTAAGGTTAGCTACTTCCCAAGCTGAAGCTTCACCTGAGAGTACACCTGCTGAAGTGTAATGAAATGCTATATAACCTGTTGTTGTATATGCACTTAAATCAATATCTCCTGAATTTACAAATGTAAAATTCCCTGTAGAGAGGTTAGCACTTAAGTTTGTCCAAGTAGCTGTATCTAAATTTGTACCATCATAATCTGTCGAAATTTTAATCTCTAATACTGAACCAGAGAATTTTGTAGCTGTATCAAAAGAGAGTACTTGTGAACCATTAAAATCTATTGGACTAGAGATTAACCAGTCATCTGACGCCACATCACCACCATAACCATTTATGTATGCATATGGTTTTCCTAGATTTGAATTAGGGAAAAAAGCTGGCGTCCAATCTTTAGTACTCGCAAGGCTCACAGCATTCCAGTTGTTAAAAGTAACAAAATTTTCTAAAAAGTCATCTGTTTTTACTTCTACAGCAACCGCAATTTTTCCATTTTTAGCTGTTACAGAATTGACTCCCGTACCATAAGGAGATAAATCAATTTGTCCCACAAGTGTAGGGTTTGTTGCATCTGTAATGTTTATAATGTCTATTTTATTTTCTGCACCATTTGTACTATACATTCTATGTGTGTCTTTGTCATAAGCAACTATTTCACTCGCTGTTGCTAATGATGTGTTATAAGCACCTAGCTTTGTAAGTACATGTGTCTCTTTATTGTAGCTTTTTATACAGTGATCTTCTGAAGGAAGTTTTGTCACACTCTCATTATTCTCAGATTTTGCTTCAACATATTTCACAAAACTCATCGCATAATCTAAGTACGTATCAACACCCACTCCTCTCTCATCTTGAACAGTTTTAAAAGTTACATACCCATCTTTACCACCACCAGTATAGTTATTAGTAACAATTACATACATGGTATTTGGCTCTATTATTGACCACTCACCAGTTGCTCTGTTTTTGATTTCAAGATTAGATATTCTGCTATTTGCAGCAGCATTTGTATTTACATCGTATCTTAAACCATATGCATAAGGGAATGAACCTGTTGAACCACCATTATCGAGGTAGTTTGTAAGTGCATCTTCAAGTACTTGCTTGATTTCATTCCCATACATATCAATTTCAAAAAGAGTATTTGCAAAAGGTAGCAACGCATATGCAGTACCCATAGTAATGTTTCCATCTTGAACTGCTATTCTTACTCCACCTGCATTTTGAATACAAGCATCTGCACGGTTACTTAAATCATAAAAAGACTTCGCAACTATTGGAGCAATGTCTGAACCTAGAGAAAGATCACTTATACCGTCTACTTTATCCCCTGGGATTCTGTTGTGTCCTAAAAACTCTCCTGCCAAACCAATAACTACATTTTTTTGTGCATCCACTTGGTCACTATATGCTTGAAGTACTGCAGAAGCAACAGCATCTGGAGTTACTTGTTCTAAATTTGAGTTTGAATCTATTACAGATACAATTGCTGCTTTAATACCAGAATCTACTTCAACTTTTGTTCCATTTACATCTTTTTGTTTGAAGCTATCTCCAATTAAAAGTGTTGCATCTCCACTACAAGATGATACAACACCATTTGTACCAAAAGAGACATCCATATCACCTACAACATACGCATATTGCCAAGCTTGACCAATACATACTATATTGCCATCTGCATCTGTAGTCTCAGTTGGATATGCTCCGACAGAATCTAAACCAACAGCAGAAAAATCACCTAAGAGTGAGTGTGAATCTCCACCAATAATAACGTCTACACCATGTAAGAGTTGTGCCATAGCCAAATCTTTTGTATATCCTTGGTGCGTAAGAAGTACTATTTTATTTACACCTGCTGCTGTTAATGCATTAATATAGTTCTGTGCAGTCTCTAATTCATCTAAGAAAGTAATCTCATCACTTGGATTTGAAGAAACTTCAGTTTTTTGTTTTATATCAATACCAATTACAGCAACTTTTTTCTCTCCATACTCTTTTATGATATATGGACTCCACATACCATCAAGAACATTTCCTCCATCAGGAACTACGTTAGCAGCAACAATAGCTGAAGTATTGAAGTCTCCTAAGAAAGATGCGAGTGCTGCATCTCCATCATCAAACTCATGGTTTCCAAGTTCAAAAGCATCCCAGTTTATAAGGTTTAACATTGCGCTATCAGCTTGACCTTTAAAAAGAGAGTAGTAAAGTGTACCTTGGAAAGTATCTCCTGCATTGAGTGTTAATGGATTTGTTTTTGTAGCTTGAAGCTCTTTTATTTTATTTACAACTCTTGGATATCCACCTATTTCAGTATATGTAGTTACCCCATTAATATTTAAAGAGAATGTTTCACTAGCTAAGTGTGAGTGTGTATCATTCACGTGAATGATTGAAATATCTAAAGGCTCACTTTGAAGTGCTAAGATTCTCGCTTCTTCAGCCAATCTTGCTTCTTCTTCTGCTTGAGCGATGGCATCAAGTCTAGCTTTTGCAGCTGTAGCTTCAATAATAGCAGCAGCTTCAGCTTCTTGTTTAGTAGCTTCTTCTTGTGCTTGTGATGTACTTAAGTTTATGTCTTGAACAACGTAAAGAGTATTACCATCAATTACTGTTTTACCTGCATCAAGATACTTTTGTTCTAAGACATTTCCTGTTGCCCATGTTGCAAAATCATCATCATTAAGTACTCCAAGTTTGTTCTCATTAAATACTATAAGACCTTCCATCTTGTCATGTGCATATTGATTCTCTTGTACCATATCTGCTACAAGTGTTTTTGATACTGGATGTATGTTATTTACAGAAAGGACATCCCATGTTTTGTTTGCATCAAGTACTGCTTCTTCTAAAGTTTTACCATCTATAGTTAAACCTAAAGCCTCATCTTGAACTAACGTTGCATTTGTCTCTACGCTTTCTAAATTTGTACCACTACTTAAAGTGATTTTATACACATGTTTTTGTCCAGTTGTTGTATCTTTATAGAATGAACCATCTCTCTCTATTACTAAAAAGCTATCGTTACTAAGTGCAACAATTTCAGAGTTTGAATTCTCTGCTTTTTCTTGTTTATAAAGATATTGTTCTACTGCACCTGTTTCTAAATTTACTGTAACTATACGTGTAATATTGAGTTTATTTACAGACTTACTTGGGTTACTAATAGTAGACTGCATAATCCCAACAAGTGTCTTTTGGTCTGGTGTTATTGTTAAACCTTCCATACCACGATTTGCACGTCTATTTTTAAATTCTGCTGGAAGAGTATATACGTTACGTGCATCATCTGCAAATGCGTTAATACGTCCTATCTCTTTACCTGTTGCATCGAAGTGAACCATATGTGGTCCATACTCATCACTTACCCAGAATGTACCATCATTTAAAACAGCTAAACCTTCACTATCGAGTCCATAAATGTCTGTTTTAGATGTATTGTCATCGTTTGTAAGTCTATTACCATCTTTATCGTATGGTATTTCACCTGTTCCACCAAGTGCTAGAGGATTTGGAAGACCTGTGATGTTATTTCCATCTCTATCTTTAAGTAAAATCTCTGCAACTTTTGTAACACTACCATCTGCCCCAATCTCAAAGTGTCCTATACGAGGTGTATAATCAGGTGTAGGGAACATTTTTCCTTTACCTGCAGCTCCTGTGTAAGTAGCGTTTGGTCCTCTATCTGTTAGAGCGTAGAATCTATTTGTACTTTTTGGGTCTGCAGCTGCTGCTGAACCATATCCACCGTTACGAATCTCCATTTTTTGACCAGGTTTTAAACCATCGTCTATTGTATTATCTAAAACTGTATATGGGAGTCTTGAACCTGTAGTTGAAACATTTGAGAGTGCAGAAACTTTAGCCTTTTCCTCAACCTTAGCATCTTGAGCAGTTTCTTCTAAGCTATCTTCAAGCTCACTGTTAGCTTTTTTGATACCTTCATTAAAGATATTTGTAACATTATTATCTTCTGAATTTCTTATATTTGTTGCTGTTTGATTTGCTGTTACGTG
>JBFHKA010000055.1:0-14335 GCA_041595535.1 Sulfurimonas sp.
ACGAGAGCGTTAACTCCCTCTTCTTATAGATTGTAAATCTCGCTAGAGATTTATAAAAGAAAAAAATATTGCATCTCTGATGCAATACTGTAAAACTTCTTAAGTTTTACAGAAAAATATAATACGCACGTAACACCAAATTCAAACGCAAAAACATCCAACCCCCGCTTAACAACTTTATCAGCACTTTTTGAGTATAATCGCGTAATTATTTCTATATAGGAAACGTATTTGAAAAACATTAGAAACTTCTCTATCATCGCGCATATTGACCATGGTAAGAGTACTCTAGCCGATAGAATCATCCAAGAGTGTGGCTCTGTTTCAGACAGAGAGCTAAAGAAACAGATGATGGACACTATGGACATCGAACAAGAACGCGGTATCACCATCAAAGCACAATCAGTAAGACTTGACTATGTAAAAGATGGACAACACTACATCTTAAACCTCATCGACACTCCGGGTCACGTTGACTTCTCTTATGAAGTGAGTAAATCTCTCGCTTCTTCTGATGGTGCGCTTCTCATTGTAGACGCTGCACAAGGCGTTGAGGCACAAACTATTGCAAATGTTTACTTAGCGATGGAGAACAACCTTGAACTCATCCCTGTAATCAACAAAATAGATTTACCAGCAGCCGACCCAATAAAAGTAGCTGAAGAGATAGAGACTTCTATTGGTATTGACGCTACAGATGCTTGTCTTGTATCTGCAAAAAGCGGTATCGGTATTCGTGAACTCATTGACGCTATTGTTGACCGTATTCCTGCTCCTGTTGGAGACCCAGATGCTACAACAAAAGCAATTATTTATGACTCTTGGTTTGACTCGTATCTTGGAGCACTTGCACTTGTTCGTGTATTTGATGGTGAGATTAAAAAAGGTCAAAACATCAAACTTATGAGTAATGGTGAAGAGCACCATGTTCTAGATTTGATGTATCCACACCCTATGAAAAAGATTAAGACTCCTGCTATTAAAACAGGAGAAATCGGTATAGTTGTGCTTGGTCTTAAAGAAGTCAGCGTTATCAATGTTGGTGATACTATTACAGATGCGAAAAATCCAGCTTTAGAGCCTGTAGCAGATTACGAGCCTGCAAAACCATTTGTGTTTGCAGGAATCTACCCAATAGATACAGACAAGTTTGAAGACCTACGTGACGCATTAGATAAACTTAGACTCAATGACTCTTCTCTCTCGTATGAGCCAGAGACTTCTGTGGCACTTGGTTTTGGTTTTCGTGTTGGTTTTCTTGGTATGCTTCACATGGAAGTTATCAAAGAGCGTTTAGAAAGAGAGTTTGACCTTGACCTCATCGCTTCTGCACCTTCTGTTGTGTACCATGTCTTTCTTACAGATGGCACTGAAGTTTCTGTACAAAACCCTTCAGAACTCCCTCCTATTCAGAAGATTGAGAGAATTGAAGAGCCTTACGTGCGAGCTACAGTTATTACACCGAGTGACTACCTTGGAAACATCATTACACTCCTTATTAACAAACGTGGTATGCAGACAAAAATGAGCTATCTCAATGAAGATAGAGTTTTACTTGAGTATGAACTCCCAATGAATGAAATCGTTATGGACTTTTACGACACTCTTAAATCTATCTCAAAAGGTTACGCTTCATTTGATTATGAGCCGATTGATTTTAAAGTGGGTGACCTTGTAAAACTCGACATTAAAGTTGCTGGTGAGGCAGTGGATGCACTTAGTATTATCGTTCCACGTAACCAAGCACTTCCACGTGGTCGTGTTCTTGTTAAAAACATGAAAGAGCTTATACCAAGACAACTCTTTGAGGTTGCAGTTCAAGCATCACTTGGCAATCAAGTAATCGCTCGTGAGACTGTAAAATCTATGGGGAAAAATGTTACTGCTAAATGTTACGGTGGAGACATCACACGTAAGCGTAAACTCCTAGAGAAACAAAAAGCTGGTAAGAAACGTATGAAGTCTATAGGAAGAGTACAACTTCCTCAAGAGGCGTTTATGTCAGTTTTGAAAATGGACTAAGTTAGCACAATGAAATGCTTAATGTGTGAGAACCTTTCTCTCACACATATCTGTTCCTCCTGTCAAGAGACTTTTCTCACTCCATCTCTTTACAAACGCAAACTTGCAAATGGCATAGAAGTCATCTCTTTTTACAAATACTCCGAGATTAAAGAACTACTCTTTACAAAGCATACAGATTTAGGATTTTACATTTACACCCTTTTGGCAAAACTCAGTTTTACAAAATTTGCAGAAGAATTTCGCTTTGATGAAAAGCTTGTATCTGTACCAATAGATGACAATGTAAAAAATGGCTACTCGCATACAGCCATACTAAGCAAAGCCCTTCAAACACACACTATAAAGCCTCTTTACAATACGTTACGTGCGACAAATAATATCACCTATTCTGGTAAAACTAGAGCGTACAGATTGCTTCACTCCAGAGAGTTCGTGCTTAAAAAATTTAAAGAAAAAAATGTGATTTTAGTGGATGATATTATTACAACTGGAACAACACTCACACAAGCTATTGCGCTTATGCAAAAAGAGAACAAAGAAGTGCTTCTTTGTCTTACTCTTGTAGATGTAAGTCTGGATTAAAACAAGCCTTTTAACAACTTCTTCGCTTCATTTGTTATTGCTTTTTCTGCTTCTCTTTGTATCAGTTTGGTTGCATCTATTTCCACTTTAGGAGAGTTTGCATTTCCTGTGAGAATGATTACAAGAGGGTTACCATTTGCATTGATGTTCAACTTAGAATTTATCTCTTTAGTCTCAGAATTAAGTTTCGTGTTTTGTGTCTGTATAGCGGAACGATTTGATTTTAAATCTAAAGATGCAAGGATATTTTCTTTGTTTATATTTGCACTCACATCACCTATAAACTTCTCTTGATACATATCTGTATGTGCATACTGTTTTGCCAAATCTAAAACTTGATTTTTTGTAAATTTCCCATCTTCAAGATTTCCTTTGAAAGTACCTTTTTGCTGTGCTAAATTGTAATTTACAACACCATTTACAGAGGATTGAAATATTTTAGGATAAACGAGCATATCGAGTACATCAAGAGTCTGCATTGCCTTGATATTTGCCACAAAGTCATCATTATGTAGTTTCGCATTAAGCGTACCACCTGCAACATTTGAGAACATAGTAAAGTCTAAATCTTTTGCTTTTTTAAGCTCTCCATTTGCGCTTATAGAGCCTTTTAAGTTCCTATCTGTCACAAAGAAAAGTTTTTCAAGTTTGTGAACTGTTGCTGAATAGTCGCTTTTAAGAGAACCATCTTTTATGTCAAATCTAGCCTTATTTACATCTAAATTAGCAAGGTTTGAGACAACATTTAGTTTTGTATCTACAAGATTTGCATTGAGATCTGTTCGCGTTTTCGCACTAAAAGTTGTACGAGGCATCATAGACTTGAACTCATACGCTTTTGTCATATAAGTTGAGTCTACTAAACCGTTTGTGATGCTTGTTGTAACGACTCCTTTAAGTTTTGAGCTTCTCGCATCAGGTATGTCTGCATTAAGAGAAAAGAGCGCATCCGCATAATGAGGCTGTTTTAAAGTATAGAGTACATTTTGGAGTTTCATGTTTTTAATATTAGCTTTGACACTTGCTGGTTGAAAATCTTGAAGCGTTGCTACAAAGCTTGTATCGGACTCTGCAAAGTCACTTTTTCCATTCACAAGCATTTTTTCTTTTGTACCTTTAACATCTCCATTTATACGAAAAGAACCTCGTACATCTGCACCTGTTATAGGTTTTAAAACTGCTAATTCTGCAATATTCACACCATACTTTATAGCCACATTTAAAGGTTCTGGAGTCACTTCTCCAGCGGATGTTATCTTTGCAAGATTCGAGTTGAGAAGATAGTTATAGACAACATCATCGCCTTTGAGTGTTGCATTTAGGTTCATATCAAATGCAGTTTGTGGAATTGTGATGTTAAAATCTTTTTTCATTACATCGGAGTTGAGTTTTCCGTTACGTGTCACAAGAAGTATGTTTCCATCAAGTTGATGTGGTTTAATATTTTTAAAATTTACATCCAAATTTATTTTTGCAGCAGCGTATGTTTTTTGATTGAGCATATAAAGAAGTGACGCCAAATCAGCATTTTGGATTTTTGCTATTATGGAAGTTGGATTAAACTCTGTGAGTTCTACATGGTACGAAGTTGCACTCTTTGCTACATCACTTTTTCCCTCAACAGTTGCAAATGCCAGATTGCCAATCACTGTTCCTTCGGTATGTAAAGAACTTTGGAGTTGTGTTTGTGTTAAAGGCTGAAGTGTTTTTAACTCCTCTAAAGCAACACGATATGCGACATTAAAAGATTGAGAAAAAAGCGAGTAGTTTCCTTTTACATGAACAGTATTGTTTGCATTGAGTTCTAAAAGTATCTCAAACTCACTCATACGCAAAGAAAACACTTTTAAATTGCTTTGTAATTTTGTCTGTTCTCTAATTTGTTCTTGAAGTATTGGCTGAACTAATCCATTTCCTAAACTTGTAAATACAACTACATATATAACAGCAACAAAAGCTACTATAAAACCCATAAACCACGCTAAATACTTCATAAAAAACTCCAATCTAATTTAAATAAATTCTATCATAACTACATTACAACAATCTTTAATAAATGAGTCGCTATAATCCCCTAACCTTTAACTAATAAGTATTAAAATGATAAGAAAAACTCTTAAAAAAACTTCTAAAAGTGAAAAGCTAAAAGCCTTTATTAAAAAGTCAAAAGTTCCTCCTGAATTTCTATCGACAAATAGAAGAATGGTCTCTCGTGGTGTTTTACTAGGCATATTTATTGCCTTTATCCCTATGCCTATGCAGATGGCTGCTGTTTTATTATTTATGCCATTTTTCAGATTTAATGTTCCTATAGCAATAGCAATGTGTTGGCTTAGCAACCCTTTTACCATGCCCCCAATGTACTATATAGAGTATCTCACAGGTTCTTTTTTTCTTGGAACTAAAATAGAAAACGTAGAGATGTCACTCTCTTGGTTTTCTGATAATTTCAATAATATTTTTATTCCTTTGTATACAGGAACACTTTTTTACTCTGTTGTTGGCTCACTCTTAGCCTACTGGGCGGTCAATTACTTTTGGAAATCTTCTGTGCATAAAGAGAAAGAAAAACATTACCGAGATAGATAATCAACGAATAAAATTCAACTCATTTAGTACAAAAAAATAGTAGACAATTCCAACTATCCATACAAGCATTATAAGTATATGTTTAATCAAAAAAGAGCTTTTAGAGACTTTATGACGAAAAAGCACCATACTCAAAGTCGCTCCTAAAAAACCACCAATCATTGAAAAAGTATGAAGCTCTCGCTCCGAGATTCTTGAAGCGTTTTTTGTAGAGCGAAACTTGTCAAAGCTATACACTACAAATGCAATAAGATTGATAAACAGAAAATAGAAGAGTATAACTTTTTGCATCTATGCTTTTTTTCTCAAACTCAATGCTATAAGTACAAAGCCGATGATTAAAAATGGAATACTAAGCATTTGCCCTGTTGAGAGAACTAAATCTGTCGTATAAGAGGCTTGTTTCTCTTTTACAAATTCAATCATAAAGCGTGCACTAAAGAGTAAAACTAAAAAAGTTCCAAACAAGAAGCCGTTGTGAAAAACGTCTCTTTTTTTCTTATATATATACGTTAAAATAAAAAATATTATAAGATACGAAAATGCCTCATAAAGCTGTGTTGGATGGCGAGGAAGTGCATCTATTTTCGTAAAAACAATAGCCCAAGGAACATCGCTTACGTGTCCAACTATTTCTGAGTTCATAAAATTACCCATACGTACAAAAAAACCAAATAGTGCTGTTGGTATAGCAATTCTGTCTATAAGCCAAAGATAGTTCAAGTTGTATTTTCTCACATACAAAGCGAGTGCTATGATGACTCCAAGCCCTCCACCGTGCGAAGCGAGTCCACCTTCCCAGACTGCAAATATCTTCATTGGATGTGCTAAATAAAACGCAGGATCATAAAAAAAGCAGTGTCCTAATCTCGCCCCGACAACAATTCCTACTACAATATAAATAAGCATAGAGTCTAACTCAGCTTGATTTTTGTTCTCTACTTTATAGACCCATTTCATATACTCAAGTCCAGAGAGAATGGCAGCGGCAAAAAAGATGCCGTACCAGAAAATTCTTACACTTCCAAAAGACAAAGCAACTGGATCAAGACTCCAAACAATATGTTCCATACTAATTTCTTAGTGCTTGGGCTATAAGTTCTATTGGGTTTTTAAAGACTGTCTCAACGCCTGCATAGCCCATAGAAGCGTTTATCTGCATACGACATGCTGAACACTCTGCACTGACTATATCTGCGCCAGTTTTTTCTATCATTGCTGCTTTTGGAGCGCCTGCTGCTTTTGCAAAATGGTACTTTTCACTCTGCATCGTTATACCACCAAAACCACAGCATACATTTGGATCACTCATCTCAACTATTTTATAGTTTTGACGCACTAAATTACGTGGTTCTTGATGAACTCCTTGCATTTTTCTCGCATGACAAGGGTCGTGATACGTTACGATTTTTGTATTTTTCTTCTTCGTTCTTAGAAGTGCTTCAAGCTCTGTATGGTGTTGCAACCACTCAGTTGCCATATAGACTTTGCTCATCACTGCTTTTGCACGTGCCTTCCACTCTGGCTGATCATGGAAAAAGTGTTCATAGTCAATTTTTAGCATTGCAGAACACGTAGCTTCTGGGACTATAATCGCTTCAATGTCATCGCCAAACTTCTCAAAGTACTCGATGTTAAACTTTGCATTATTATCAACCGTATCGAAATCACCCGTGAAGTATGCAGGAGCAGAACAGCACTTTTGGTCTTTTGCTAAGAATGCGTCTATCTCCAAAGCTTTGAGTATCTCTAAAAGCGAGTTTCCAATATCTACATAGTTATAGTTTCCTAAACATCCTATAAATATAGCAACTTTGCGTTTACCGCCATTGTCAATATTTTCAGGATGAGAATTTAAGAACGATGTTTTTCTAAGACTTGGAAGTAGTCTATCTGCTTTGAGCATTGGGATAGAAAAGCGTGCGTTCATAGAGTCAATATCTGCTCGTATCTTAAATCCGCAAGTCTGAAATACCCAGCCAAGTTTAAACGCTAAATCATTTAACCAGCGATAACGTAAAAGTAAAAAGAAAGCTCTTTTATACCACGCTATACCAAACTTTTTGGCTATATCTGCGCGAGCTTGTTCTATTATCATATCTGTTGGAAGTGCTTTTGGACAAACATCTACACAGTTTGTACATAAAAAGCAGGACTCAAAAATATCTTTTGCGGTTTTGTCAAGCTCTAAGTTACCACGCTTATATGCGCCTAAGAGATCTATAAATCCACGAGGAGAGGTTACCTCATCGGCATTTACATTGTGAATAGTACATACAGGAATACACTTTCCACACTTCACACAATCATCAGCTATTGCATCAAAGCTAAATATATCTTCTAGTTTTTTATCCATCTTTATACCGTTTTTGAAAATGTTTTTTTACTTGTTACGTGCTGATGCATATATGCATCAAATGCCATAGCAATATTGCGAATAAGAAGTGTTCCCGTCTCACTACATTTGATATGTTCTTCGTCCATTGTTAAGAGATTTTCTTCTGCAAAAGGTTGCAATGCAACTATAGCATCTGCAAAATAAGATTTGAACTCTATGTTAAAAAGTGATTCAAATCTTTTAATGTCAAGTTTGAAATTACTCATCAATTCCATAATCACATATTGACGAATTTGGTCATCTTCATTGAGAACAACTCCACGCTCAAATGGGAGTTTGCCAGCATCAATTGCCTCTTCATAGAGTGACATCTCTTTAAAGTTCTGGTTGTAACTATCTACGCCCTCACCTATTGAAGTAAGCCCTACTCCGATTAAGTCCGCTCCACCTTTTGTTGTGTAACCTTGGAAATTTCTATGAAGTTCCCCTTTTTCTATAGCCTTAAAGAGTTCATCCTCTGGTTTTGCGAAGTGATCCATACCTATCATCTTGTAACCATTAGAAGTTAAAAAGTCAATCGTATACTGCATAATGTGAAGCTTTTCATCTGGTAGTGGCAGAGTCGTCTCATCTATTTTTCTCATAGTCTTTTTAAGCCAAGGAACATGCGCGTAGTTAAATACTGCAAATCTATCTGGATCGAGCGTAATTGCAAGAGCAAGTGTCTCTTTAAAAGTCTCTAGTGTTTGAAAAGGAAGTCCATAAATAAGGTCAACATTCACTGAAACCATATTGTACTTACGTGCTAAATCCATTGCATTTTTTGTAAGACCATAAGGCTGTACACGGTGCACTGCAACTTGTACTTTTTCGTTAAAATCTTGAATACCAAAACTCACACGATTAAATCCAGCTTCACTCATTACTTTCATCTGCTCTTCATTAATGTGACGAGGATCAATTTCACATGAAATTTCAGCACCACTCACAAAGTTTGGAAAGTATGACTTTATCTCGTCAATGATTATTTTAAGTTGCTCTGCACTAAAAAAAGTAGGCGTTCCACCACCAAAGTGCATCTGAATAACTTCACGTTTACAATCTAAATGTTTTGAAAGTATCTCAAGTTCACGTTTAAGATACTCCACGTAACGAAGCATCTTGTCTTCTTTAGAAGTAAAGACGACATTACAGCCACAGAAGTAACAAGCATTTTTACAAAAAGGAAGGTGGAAGTAAAGACTCAAAGGACGTGTGCTATCTTGTGACTCTAGTTTAGCTATGTACTCATCATACGCATACGCATCACTAAATTCTAAGGCCGTAGGGTAGGAAGTATAACGCGGTCCCGGTTTTGAGTACTTTGTAAATTTTGCGAAATCTAATTCCATGTCATCTTCCCTTGTTTTGGTTTGCAGTTAAACTTTTGTAGGGATGTAAATTTTAGGCTCAGACCGCAGGGAGGATTTGTCCTAAAATTTATATGCCTATAAAAGTTGGCAACAATAATTATCCGCGATTATCTCTAAACTTTACTAACAAACGAATAAAATTCTTAGCTAATTAAATTCTTGTTTTACATAATCTTCATGCCCATCCTCTCATTTACTCCACGTAGAAGCGATAAAAACATGATATACTTAACAACTTTTTTTTAAGGATGAAATATGAGTGGATGGATGTATTACGGTTCTTTGCTTTTAATTGCAATGTTTATATTATCAATGTTTAGAACACATAACAATCTTTTAGCGCTTATCGCTTTGGTAGTTGGTATATATATAGTTTATTCACATGAAACTGGGCATACAGCTACAGACTTGAGACATGAAATAGTAGATAAACTTGATAAAGAGTTAGGTAATTAAAAAGAACTAAACCTACTTCTCAAACGTTCCAGCTAATCTCTGGTAAATCTCAGAACTCGCAAGGAGTTCTTTATGTGTACCCGTTGCTACAATCTTGCCTTTTTGTAGCACAAGTATTTTATCTGCGTTTTCTATGGTGCTTAATCTATGCGCGATGGTGATGGTGATTTTCTCTTTTGTAAATCTATCGAGTGCAGCTTGAATGCGTTTTTCACTCTCATTATCAAGCGCAGAAGTTGCTTCATCAAAAAGTAAAAGAGACGAGTGTTTATAGATAGCCCTAGCAATAGCTATACGCTGTCTCTGTCCTCCTGAGAGATTTGCTCCAAACTCTTCCATATAGGTATAAATGCCATCATCAAGAGAAGAGACAAAGGCTGTTGCATCCGCAAGTTCTAGGGCTTCATGGACTTTTGCTTCATCTATCTCTTGCCCATACGCAACATTGGCAGCAAGTGTATCTTGAAAGATGTAAATTCTTTGTGAGACTAAAGAGATGTGATGTTTATATGAATCATTTTCAAACTCTCTTATATCTACTCCATTGACAAGCACTTGTCCCTCATCTGGATCGTAAAAACGAAGAAGCATATTTATAAAAGTAGACTTTCCGCCACCACTATCACCTACAAGTGCAATATTTTCTCCACTTTGAATGGTTAAGTTGATTTTATCTAAGAGATTGTAGCCATTGTACCTAAGCACTACATCTTTATACTCAATCTCTGTAATGTCGTTGTTTAGGGCTTTTTTTCCGTCTATTATTTTGTTACGTGTGTCTAAAATCTCAAACACTCTCTCACTCGCAGCAACTGCATCTTGAATCTTAGAATAAATAGAACCAATGCGGCGAATCGGCTGAAATACTTGCCCAACCGCTGTTAAAAATGCGATGAAATCACCCGGTGTCATATTGCCATTATACGCTTCACGTCCACCAAGATAAATCACTGCTGCAAGTCCTGTCGCACCTATAATTTCAAGAAGTGGCGATACTATTTCCCCCACATACGTTGACTTCATATTTATCTTAAAAAATTGCCAGTTTTCTTTGGCAAATCTATCCATCTCAAACTTCTCAGTTGCGTTTGCTTTTATGACTTCGCTATTGTTGAAAACTTCTGTGAGTCTCGTTACAACATCCGCATTTTTTGACTGAGAACGGTGAGAGTATTTTTTTAGTTTTTTTGCAATGAGCATAAGCGGATAGATAACAACAGGAATACCAACTAGAGAGAAAAAAGCTAAGTTTGGATTGAGATAGATTACATAAGCAATTAAGCCTATAACTGTGAGCGATTCACGAAAGAGTTCAGGCAACATGTTTGAGACAAAGTACTGAATACGATTGATGTCATTTGTCACGCGAGAAATAAGCTCTCCGCTACGATTGAGATAGAGAAAAGTCATATCAAGACTTACAATTTTTGCAAGGAGTAACTCACGAAATCGCGTTATAATATGAAGCCCAATATAGTTCATATAAACAGACTGGATATAACGCCCAATACCTTTTAAAAAGTAGATAAATATAATCGCTAGGGGAATGATAGTAAGCATACTCTCATTTTTTTCTATAAGCATATCATCCATCACATACTTCATAATATCTGCGGTGGCTATAGTCGCGCCCACAGTGAACAATATACCAATAAAAACAAAAAAATACTCAAGCGTATACTCTTTGATATAAGGAATGTAGCGTTTAAAAGTGTTTTTCAAGTTTTCTCCAGTCAAGTGTGAAAAAGATTCTATAATAATTAAACTGATATAATACCAATAATTCTAAAATAGTTAGGAATCATATTGAAAAGAGTCTTAGTAATTCGTTGTGGAGCATTAGGTGACTTAGTCTACGCAACAAGTGTCATAGATGCTCTTAAGATGCAATTTGGAGACGATACTCTCATAGATTTCGTATGCACTCCAGGGAGCGGAACCCTTTTTAAAAATGACCCAAGAGTCAACTATGTTTTTCCTCTCAAACACAAAAAAATTCCTCTACTCTTTAGCTCTCAAAAAAAAGCAATTGTAAAAGCCTCAAAGAGTGAGCCTTACGACATTTTCATCAATTTTGAATTTGGAAAACAGTTTAAAAGTCTAGTTGAGAAAGTAGAAGCAACTCAAAAAGTAGGCGCTTTGGTTGAACATGTAGAGTTTCCTACTGATGTAGTTCACATGGTAGAGATTACAAAGTACTTTTTCAAACCCCTTGTAAGTCCAGAAATCTATGCAAAAAGCTTCCCTCATGTTGTTGGTTCAGACGTTGAGGCAGTGCTACAAAAGTATAAACTTCCCAAAAAATACATCATCATTAGTCCGAGTAATTCACATCAAAAAAGTCATAGAATCAACTACCGTGCATGGGTCAATGAAAACTGGGTAGAACTTATTGCAAAACTCAGCAGAGAGATTCCCGTTGTCATCGTTGGAAATAAAAATGAAGATGAATTTTTTAATAAGCTCAAGCCTTATCCAGATAATGTCATAGATTTAGTAGCAAAAACGCCACTAAGTGATCTTATAGGTGTCATCGAGGGAGCATCAGCCTTAATTGCTACAGACACGGGAACCGCACACTTAGCCTCTGCTGTGAACACTGAAGTATTTGCACTCATTGGTCCAACACCAGCAAATGTAACAGGACCCTATCAAAGTCCATACAACAAAGTACACATCATAAGTGCAAACAAAGAGTGCGCACCATGTTATAAAACAGAGGTTATGCGAAATTGCAAAGAGAACCTTTGTATGCAAGAAATCAAACCGCAACAGGTTTATGATAATTTAATAGCAGCAAATATAGTATAGAATTACAAACAAGGACACAAATGACAACTGCAATAGCGAGTAAAATAAAAAATATTGACTTCAATAAATGGACGAACTATTTTTTTATTGCCTTTGCGTTTGCAATACCAATATCTAAAGCTTTAGACAGCCTTTTTACTGCCCTTATCATCATCTCTTGGCTTCTTGAGGGGAATCTCTATAACAAGTTTAAAATCATTAAAACAGATAGACTCAGTCTTATCTTTTTGTTTTTGATTTTTTTTAGTCTCGTCTCCCTGCTTTGGTCTCCTGACCTTACATACGCCATCAAATTTATAACAATAAAATATTGGCACTTTCTCGCCATTCCAATTATGCTGACCTCTTTTAAAACGAAGTACATCAGGTATGTTCTCAACGCTTTTTTACTTAGTATGCTCATAAGTGAGATAGTTTCGTATGGTATCTTTTTTGAAATCTGGACGTACAACAATGTACCTTCATGGGATCCTTCTCCTTTTATGAACCATACCGACTATAGTACATTTTTGAGTTTTGCTCTCATCATTATTTTAACAAAGTTCACAACAGTGAAGGAGTTTGGTTGGAGAGTTTTTTACACACTCTATTTTGTTACAGGACTTTCAAACCTCTTCATAAATGGTGGTAGAACAGGACAGGTTACTTTTATTGTTGCGATTTTAGTAATGGCGATTTTTTATTTTAAACTCTCACTTAAACAGATACTTGGAGTGTTTCTCGCACTCATTACACTTTTGGTTCTAGCGTACAATATAAGTCCAAACTTTCAAGGAAGAGTCAATCTAGTACAGACTGATTTAACAAACGTCTATGAAAAAAATCAATTTGAAGGCTCACTCTCGATCAGAATGGCTCTTTGGACTATTGGCAGTGAAACATTTTTAGATAATCTTCCTCTTGGAACTGGAATTGGCGGCGAGACTAAAGAGATAGATGCGTATGCACAAAAACATGGGTTTGAGAATTTAAATACATTTACGGACTACCATAACACCTTTATTCAGTATGGTGTTCAGCTTGGAATTATAGGCTTTCTCATTCCTATATTTGTTTTTTATACTCTCTTTACACTCAAGTTTAAGACACAACTCTACAAAGGTTTAACCATAGCATTCTCCACTATTTACCTCATGCACGCAATGGGTGGATTTTCATTTCATATACTCGACTCTTTAGTCTTTTTATGTACTTTTGGAGCACTCTTTAATGCTATCTCCTACCTAGAGAAAAAAGAGTCTCTACAAGTTTAACTCTGCATTTTTCTCACTAAAGCATCTACTTTGTCTCGTATGAGTTCAAACGAAATAGTCTGTTTTGCATGAAGAACACCCTCTTCAAATTTTTCAAATATAGAAATAAATTTCTCATTACCAAAATCTACGAGCTTTGGATTTGTATAGGTAAAAATAGCAAGAACATAACTCTCTAGGGCAAATGCCAAGTGCATCAAACCCGTATCTGGTGTGAGAATAAATCTACTCTGTTTTATAAAAGCACCCACCTCTTCTAAAGAGAGTGCTTTTAAGGCTATATAAGGTACTTTTGAATCTTTTAAGTACGCATTTATAAGACTCTCTTGCAAATACTCTTGTGAAGGATTTCGCACAATCGCTGGAATGAAATTATACTTCTCATAGATGTACTCTATAGTTTGAAAATAGAGTGCATTTTCAAGCAATTTCTCCTCGCCTCCTGAGCCTAAATTGATTACATATACACTCTGCATATCTACATCAAGTGTATCTATGTAGCTCTTCACACTTTGTTCTGTTGTATCTAAAATACTAAAGAGTGGTTTTAGAGGAAAAGTTTTATTTGTAAGGGGTTGGAGTATGGACATCACTTGCAGGTTAAAAGAGTCTATAAGCCCATTTTCATAGGGAACATAAGAACTTTTTATGTTGTATACAAAGTTGTTTTTTTGATGATTGTAGCCTAAACGATACTTTGCAAAAGAGCTAAAAACTATAAAAGGACTTGAACCTCCGTTGTACAAATCAACTATTAAATCCATTCTTGTTTTTCTAACTTTTGCGATAGTGACAAACTTATTTACATAGTACGCGAGTCTATCTTTTTTGCTTCTATTGACAACAATAATAGCATCACAATAGGGACT
>JBFHKA010000056.1:0-13943 GCA_041595535.1 Sulfurimonas sp.
ACTCATACTGCGTTGAACAAAAAAGGGTTTCATTGTTCCTGTCGTGTAGCCACGAGAACCACATCCCTCTTTTAGATTGGTAGCGACATAAGTAATAGAGTAGCGTGCATCCAAACGAGGGTCTTTTTCTCCTGTTAGAGTATAGACAGCTTGTTCTGTCGCCCAGAGTTGGGCAAATAGTACCAATAGCACGGGAATGATTTTTTTTAAATTCAATGGAGTCATGCTACCTCTTTTTTATTGTTACGTGCGTATAATAAATTGCTGTTATTTATGCTCGCTTTCATCCTCTTTTTGGGAGTTTTTATATCTCTGAGACTTACATCTGCCATGTTATTTCCTTTTTATTTATTGTTGTTTTTAAAATAGTGATTTTACTTTTTCCCATGCTATTGGTTCGGGTTTGGGGAGGGTTCTAAAATAGTCCTTAATTATCCCTTTTTCAATAGCCATACTCCCCTCATCATCAGCAATGATGTCCACATGCAGAGTTTCACTTTTAAGGGTATCTATCCCCAATGCTGGATTTGTCGCATATCTCAGTTGTGGATCAGGATAGATAAACGTATTTTCTCCCTTGCCATCTTCTATCTGCATGATGCAATGAAAATTAGTATGCTCCGAATCTTTCCATTCTACTTTTCCGTTCGCTCCCAAGATTGGAAGACGTATTTTTGGGGTCCAATCCGTCCGACAAAAAAACCTCGTATCCTCAGCGATACGATAATAGGTTTTATCGGTTAAGAGTTTTGCGGGCATATCTGGTGATGGGTTACTTCCCATTCCTCCTCTACGTCCGTAATAAATTGCCCGAGCTTCAGGATAACTATCTAAAAGTATATGAAGTGAATACAAATCATCATCATAGAGTCTGTTCATCACCAACTCAATACGTCTAAAACTGTAACCGCAATTGTTTTCGTCCTCTTCGAGAGCGATGGGGATTTGTATACTGTAGTTTTCATCTTTTACTTCAAAGACTCTAGCTCCTATCATAGGTTTTCTAGTACCGGTGGAGAGTTTTGTACTGGTGCATTCTTTGGAAGTTCCTGTACTGACATAGAGGACTCTGAATCTAGCTTCTAGTCTAGGGTCTTTTTTCCCTTCGATGGTGTAGGTTACTGGCTCTTGGGCAAAAAGTACACCAAATAATAATCCTGAAACTATAAACAGTTTTTTAATTCTTCTCATCAAATCAGCTCTCTTTAAAATCTACTATATTTATCGTTAAGATATATAAAAGTGACCATAAATTGTCTTGCAGATTCAAGGTCAGTCACTTCTACATGTTCATCAAATCTTTCATCTAAGTTTGGAAAATAGCGTTTCATTCATGTAGGTTCAAGATTAAACTTTTGTGGCCATTGATAAGACTCAACACCATGCTCTTTTTTATTAGATGCATACATATATATTATCTTAATGTGTAAAAAGGTTTTTTTATAGTATCTAAATTTTCTTGGAATTTATATAAAATGAATACTATTTATGTTTATTGCTATTATTTTGTAACATTAATGAAGTATATTTAAAATTATTATTATTAGGTTTTAAAAAGTTTTTACTATGATTGATGAATGTGTAGAGAATTTATTTGAATTGGCATGAATTGACGATATTAGAGTTTATAAAGTTTGATTTTTTACTGAGGAAAGTCTTATGAAGCCCTATATTAAGGGTGGTGCGGATGAGAGGACTTGAACCTCCACACCTTGCGGCACCAGATCCTAAGTCTGGCGTGTATACCAATTTCACCACATCCGCGCACGTTGTAGATAATAACATTAATAGTGGTACGCCCAAAAGGATTCGAACCTTTGGCCTATGCCTTAGAAGGGCATTGCTCTATCCAGCTGAGCTATGGACGCAAGTCTAAGTATGGTACGCCCGATAGGATTCGAACCTATAACCCTCGGAGCCGAAATCCGAAACTCTATCCAGTTGAGCCACGAACGCTACTGTATTTATAATTTATTGTTATCAAGTTTTAATTTTTTGTTTTCTATGGGGTGGGATGCGGGGCTCGAACCCGTGACCCCCGGCACCACAAACCAGTGCTCTAACCAACTGAGCTAATCCCACCATGTATAAATATAATTTTTGAAGTTTAAAATGGTCGGGGTGAAAGGACTCGAACCTTCGGCCCCCTGGTCCCAAACCAGGTACTCTAACCATACTGAGCTACACCCCGACCTACACAATAATCAAACACAAGTTTGACTAATGAGGCGGAATTATAGTTTATAATTACTAAAATGTCAATAGTATTTCTAGTAAATCTTTTATATCTTTAGCTTTTTTAGTATAATAATTTCACTAAAGGGACATACACTTATGAAAATAGCAAGATTTACACGTATAGGATTTATATTTGCGGCTGCGGGAAGTGCCGTGGGACTTGGTAATATCTGGAAATTTCCTTATATTTCTGGAGTTTATGGTGGTGGAGCTTTTGTTCTTATCTACCTAGCCACAGTTGTATTTATAGGCTTCTCTATAATGATGGCAGAAATGTTCATTGGCTATGCAGGAAGACAAGATAGTGTAAGTTCTTTTGAAAATCTTGCTAGCTCAAACAAGCACCTCTGGAAATTTGCTGGATTTCAAGCTCTAACTGGTCTTTTTATTATGATTTTTTACTCTGTAGTCATTGGTTGGATATTTAACTATATTGTGACATCTTTAACTTCATTGCCTGCTAGCGTCAAAGAGGCAGAAATAGTTTTTTCTACTATGCTTCATACCGATTTTTCAACACAATTTTTATATCACACGCTTGCGTTTTTATGGATTGCTTATGTAATCAACAAAGGCATAAAAGGTGGTATTGAAAAAATGAATATGCTTTTTATGCCTGCTTTAATGATAATACTCCTTGGCATGTTTATCTATGCCCTTACTCTTGATTCTTTTCATCAATCAGTTGCATTTATGTTCCAACCAGACTTCTCTAAAATAAATGCAGAGGCTTTTGTCATTGCCGTTGGGCACGCCTTTTTTACTCTGAGTCTTGGGATGGGGGCTATTTTAACTTATGCCGCTTCCATGAAAAAAGGCGCTAACCTTGTACACGATGCTTTTTGGGTGGTTTTTTTAGATACAGTTATTGCTATAGTTGCTGGTCTAACACTTTTTACTTTTTTGTATCAATACGGTTCAGGTCCAGCAAAAGGACCAGGACTTGTTTTTATCTCTCTGCCTGCGGTATTTTATGAAATGGGAATTCTAGGAAATATCTTTGCCGTTCTTTTCTTTGTTTCATTGGCATTTGCAGGGCTTACTTCTTCTGTCTCTTTGGTTGAACCAATGACTCAGTACTTTATAAGTAGATTCTCTTGGAGCAGACTCAAGGCTTCATTATTGCTAAGTCTCTTCTTTTGGTTTTTTGGAATTTTTGCAATTCTTTCAAATATAGATGGAGTAAAAGAGTACTTAACTTGGGGAGAAAAAAGCTTTTTTGATTGGGTCGATTATGTCACGGCAGCCATCATGCTTCCACTAGGAGGTCTTATAATGTCAGTGTTTGTAGGTTATATAGTGCCAAAATCAAAAGTCGAATCTATTATGAAACCTCAACTAAAATGGGCATTTGAACCTTGGTATTTCTCATTACGTTATATAATACCTCTTGCCATGTTTTTAGTTACTCTCTCTTTAATTGGAATATTATAATGAATGCTATCGCTAATGAATGTAAGACAATTCTTTTAAAAAACAATATTGATACGCTCTCTTGTATAGATTTTGATGTCAACACGAAACCTTATACAATGACTTTTGAGTATATAATAGATACATACATGCAAGCATCAGAAGAGTCACAACTCGTTTTTCTCTCAGCACTTAAAAAAGCGGTTCAGGTTGATAACATAGGTGTAAATAAATTTTTTGAAGGGATGGGGCAACTCTTACTTATGACACATCTCTCAGATAAAATAGAGCTTTAAATATGGGATGGACGTGCCAACATGACTTCAAAGGTCACTGCAAGCTTTTGAATGTGCCTTGCCTTCCAGGAATAAAGGGGTGTACTCTCAACAAAGGTAAAAATGATTATATTTTTACTACTGGGAGTTATGAAGAGGACAAAAAACGCGAGGAAGAAAAGTCACAAAATATAGACTTTTCAGCCCTCGCAAAAAGTAATTAAAACTGAATCATCCCATTTATTGGAGAAGATGCAGTTGCATAAGGTTTCTTAGGTATTCTACCTGCTAAATAGGACATACGCCCTGCTATAACCGCATGTTTCATAGCCTGAGCCATAACCATTGGGTTCTGCGCCTGAGCGATTGCTGTGTTCGTTAAAACACCATCTGCACCTAACTCCATTGCATAAGCGGCATCACTCGCACACCCTATTCCTGCATCCACTATAATAGGAAGATTTACAGCTTCGCGAACAAAGACTATGTTGTAAGGGTTTTGAATACCAAGACCAGAACCAATAGGAGCAGCTAAAGGCATAATGGCATGCGCACCTGCATCCTCTAATCTCTTTGCCATAATTGGGTCATCTGAAGTATATGCCATAATAGTAAAACCCTCTTTAGATAAAACTTCACACGCTTTTATAGTTTCTAAGACATCAGGATAAAGTGTTTTTGTAGTATCACCAATCACTTCAAGCTTGATTAAATCAATACCTGTTGCTTCACGAGTAAGTCTAAAAGTTGTTATAGCCTCTTCCGCTGTAACACAGCCAGCAGAGTTTGGTAAAAACTTTACATTAGTTCCCGCAAAAGTGTCACGTAAGTTCTCTTTATCTGGATCAGTTATATTTAAACGACGCACAGCAACGGTAATAAGTTCACTTCCTGAGGCGAGAGTCGCCTCTCTTGTCATCTCAAAAGAGTCATACTTCCCACTTCCAACAATTAAACGTGAGCCTAATTCATATTTTCCAATTTTTAAAATGTTATCCATACTTTTCTACCTTATGTCAATTACGCATATATTGTGGAGAGTTTATAACATAAGCAATCTTATAAACTTACTTAAAAAATAGTATTAATAAAATTATTTACCTAAGTGTGTGCAATCTCTTTATATATACAAAAAGACTTTTTACTCTTTTTACAAGCATACATTGCTTTATCTGCTTGTAATAGTAACTCATCCACATCTGTACTATCACTCGGACAAAAAGAGACTCCTATTGAAGATGAAAGCTCTATAGTTATTTCATCTATCTCTAATGGATCTTGTAAAGAGAGTAAAATTTTATCTATAATAGGCTCAATGTTCTCATCTTTCATATTTGGTAAAATTGCCAAAAACTCATCTCCACCAAACCTTGCTAAAGTATCGGACTCTCTTAGAGCAGTGGAAACTCGTAAGACAAACTCTTTTAAAACCTGATCTCCTATATGATGCCCATATTTATCATTAACTACTTTAAAATCATCTAAATCAAAAAATAGTATGGCGATAGTATCCTTGTTGCGTTTAGCTTTTTGAATAAGGAGTCTCAACCTATCTACAAAAAGTTCACGATTTGCCAAGCCAGTCAAACTATCATGTAGAGACATATATTTCAACTTTTCATGCATTGAATACATCTCTGTTATATCTCTAATAATAACACTAAAAACTCCATCAGCATAAATTATTTTCAACTCATACACATTTGCTAAAGAGAGTAGAGAGTCTGTAAGAATCAAAGTCTCTAATAAACCATGTTTCAAACTAAACATATTTCTCTCTAGCGCTTCAATATTTTTTTGTTCAATATAATCTAAAAAAAGTATGCTCTCATTTTTAATCTCATTCCAAGGCTTATTAAACTCTATAATTTTATACTCTTGATCAAAAGAGAGTATAATTTCATGCAGTTCTTCTAACTTTTGCAAAAATCTTTTTTGCTTATTTGCTAGCTGTTTATCATGTGCCAACAAAGCATATAATTTATTACCCATCTCACATATCTCATCATCATACATATTTAATTTTGTATGAAGTGACTCGTCAATAACATCTTCTAAAACATATGTTTCTAAAAAAACTTCAAGAAACTTTAATCGCTTTAATCCAAGTGAAATAAGTTTATTTATACTAAAATAAAAAAATAAAAGAATGACTGAGAGTACTATGAATGGTTTAAATAGAAATATATAATAGTTATTATAGGGTTTGTAATTTGATAAATAAAATTTATCATTCACTTTTATAGAAACAGGTATAGCCTTATTTACTATTGACTTTTCTATAATTGTAAACATTGTTAATGTCTGCATAGAGCTAATTTCTTTATACTTTTGTATATCTAAATGAGATTTTTGTTTGTAAGAGTCTGATACATATTCCTGAATCTCATTTTCAACAACGATAGCATAGTTATAATTTGCAAGTGTCAATATTGTGATAACAGTAACTAGGTAAGTATATATAAACCTTCGTTGCATCACCTTTGCATATGCTCTTTTCATTTTTTATCCTAAAAAAATATTACAACTTACTTATACCTTTTATCAAATCATCTGGAGTAAGAGAAAAATCAGCACCTCTATAGTTTTTAGCTGAAAGTGTATGTGCTAAAGAGCCATTTATCGCTGCATCAAGTGCTTTACTTCCTTGTGCTAACAGAGCACCAATGAGCCCACTAAGGACATCACCACTGCCAGCTTTTGAGAGAACTGCTGTCCCATGAGGATTAATAAAGAAAGTATCCCCTTTGCCAATAATAACATTTGCTCCTTTTAAGACAAGCGTCACTTCAGGATATGCACTACAAAACTCCTCACTATACTTAAAACGATTTTTTTGTAGCTCTTCAACAGTGATATCGGCTATTGCGGTAAGCTTTAAAATAGAGACAAACTCTCTTGGATGTGGTGTTACAACAACATCTTTCCTCTTTAAAATTTCTGTAATGATTGGCATATGACAAAGGTCAGCATCTACTAGAAGAGGAAGTTCATTGTCTAAAAAGGTTCCTAATTCTTGTTCTGAAAACTCACTGCCAATACCCATACCACAAGCTAATGCAGTTGTAGAGGCAGGTAGACTTTGTGAACACATTAGAGCATAAGGAAGGGCATAAGATTTTTCATTTTTTGAGACAAGAGTAACAAGTCCGCTTCCAAAATTTAGCGCTGCTAATCCACTTATGACACTCGCACCAATTTTTTCACCACAGGAAATAGCTAAATGCCCATATGTGCCTTTATGTGTATTTCTTTTATCTCTATTTGGAAGCTCTATATCATCCAAATCGAGTAAATTCCAACTAGACGAGGTTTCATATACACTTCGTGTTATTCCCAAATCTAGAACTTTAATATCGCCTACATACTCTTTAGCTTCATCACTAAACATAGCTTTTTTAAGTGCACCCATTGTCAGTGTTGTATCTGCTTTGAAGATGTACTTATCACACTCTCCACTCTGTTTAAGTCCTGATGGTATGTCACATGATATTTTATATGCGTTACGTTTGTTTATGGTTTGCATAACGGCTTTAGCTTCATAATCTAGTGCTCCGTTAAAACCTGTCCCAAAGAGTGCATCGACTAAAACATCTGCCTCGTTTAAATCCAGAGTAATTCGCATACCAATATTGTGTGCTATTTTATGTTGTAGAATTGCCATGGGGGATTTTGGAGCATTGAGCATGAACCAATGAACATCATAGTCTTTATAGAGTAATCTTGCAAGTGCTATACCATCTGCACCATTATTTCCACTTCCACAAACTACTAATATTTTAGATTTTTTTGGAAACTTCGCTTTTATAAATGCAGCCATACCTTGTGCTGCATGTTCCATTAAGATAGCTTCACTAAGTTCAAGTTCTTCAAAACATCTTCTATCGAGTGAACGAACTTCATCAAACACTTTTTGCATAACAATCTCCTGTTTAGGTGATTTTAGCATATTTCTTGAATGATTTATATATTTGGTGTGCTTAACTTTTCACAAGGTGTGTTAGATTAGAACTTTTTCCAGAAAAAACTACTAAAGACAATAAAAACTGTATAGCACTCTAATCTCCCTATAATCATTGAAAAAGAGAGAATTATTTTATCATACCAGGTAAAAAAGGCATAATTATGGCTTGGTCCTGTAAGACTAAAACCAGGTCCTATATTTCCAACCATAGCGATTGCAGTAGAGAGAGAAGTCATCTCATCATAACCTCTCGCATAAAGATAAATCATCGTCACAAAAATAGTCATAAAAAAGAGAGATAAAAATCCGAATATGGAACGTATGGTAGAACTCTTAATCTCTTTATCATCTATAAAGATAGACGATATTGTATTTGGATTGAGTGTTTTTCGTATTTCAAAAACAACGTTTTTCAAAAATACAATATGCCTAATTGTTTTTATTCCACCTGCTGTAGAACCTGTGTTTCCACCTAACAGCATCGCAAAAAAGAGAAGCATAATAGAAACGTTCCCCCACTGTTCATAATCAATTGTCGCAAACCCTGTAGAAGTGGCTATTGAGACCGTAGAGAAAAAAGAGTGCAACAAAGAAGTATACAAACTACCATGACTGTTAAAATAGTGCTCAACACTCAAAAGCAGTGATAAAACAATGATAACAGACCCAAACCACTTCACCTCTTCATGAGAATACGCGAGTCTATCACCTTGTAAAAATCTAATATGTGCTAAGAAGTTTATGCTTGAGATAAACATAAAAAAGGTTGTTACCCAAATAATATAGTCATTATTAAAGTAGCCTATAGAAGCATTTTTTGTTGAAAAACCACCAGTTGATATTGTAGAAAAGGCATGGTTCATCGCATCAAACCAATCCATTCCAAAAAGCATTAAAAGCAAAAAATCTGCGAATGTTAAGAGAAAATACACTCCCCACAACTTCATTGCTGTATCTTTAATTTTTGGAGATACTTTATCTAATGATATTCCCG
The DNA here is from genome assembly GCA_041595535.1 of Sulfurimonas sp. GTDB lineage: Bacteria > Campylobacterota > Campylobacteria > Campylobacterales > Sulfurimonadaceae > Sulfurimonas. The sequence continues at coordinate 8,885 of JBFHKA010000056.1, forward strand.
TTGATTCGGCTTTAAAAAGAGTTAGTGAGCCATTTGGATTAAGAAGTGGTAAAAGACCTATTCCTAAAACAATAATTCCCATACCACCTATCCAATGCGTCAAACTTCTATGAAAAAGTATACTGTGTGGAAGCGCTTCGATGTCTTGAAATATAGTTGCCCCAGTAGTTGTAAAGCCGCTAATGGACTCAAAAAAAGCATCTGCAAACCCTACATCTGTAAGTATAAGATAAGGCAAAGCACCAGCAACACCAAGAAGGAGCCAGACAATATTTACAGAGATAATGCTCTCTTTAATACTAAGTTTTATGTCATGATCTTTTAAATAGGCAAATATTCCAAGATTTACCATTAAAAATGCAAGAATCACGAGAAAATAACTTGTAACGTCTTCACCGTAAAAATATCCAACAATAGGAGGAATGAGCTGTGTCATAAAAACAACACTCCCTACGATGGAGACAAATTTAAATATGTTTTTTTTATTCACTGTCTTTTTGTTCTAACCAAGTTGTTATAAGTTTTGACTCATTTTTTTGCATAAACACTACAAAAATATCATTCTCGTAGAGTTTAACTATATTTTGATACAAAATAAACTGCTCGTCTCTTAAGATATAAAAACTCCCTTTTTTGTCTAATTTCTCACTTAATAGAGGCTTTTGACCAATAAGTTTGGAGTTCGCGGGAATCTCTCTTATACAAACACTCCCTGCTCCATTACAGTATACTTTTTGTGAGATAAGTTTTGTTGAGTTAATGTGTTCTAAAATAGAGAAGTATGCATTCATCTTCTCTCCTCGAATCACTTCAATACCAAGCTTTCTCATCAAAGTTGCATACTGATTGTTGTTATAAATCCCTATAACTTTTTCTATACCTTTTTGCTTGGCTTCAATACACTTAATGATGTTAAATTCATCATCTGTTGTAGCTGCAATAAAGACATCTACCTCACCTGAAAAGTTATCTAAAACTGCATCTAAATTATTGTAATTGCTCTTTATAACTTCTATGCTATTTTTTAAAATTCTATTTGCGTTTTGACACTCTTTTAAATTTTTATCTATTAATTTCACATTAAGATTTTTATTTGTTAAAACCTTTGCAATCTCAATTCCAAGCTGATTTGCTCCATACACAACACAGTTCTTCATCTCTTCTTTCTCAATTTTGTTACAAACTTTTTCTCGTATGGCATTAACAACTTCTGGAAAAACAAAGAAATATATAAGATCTTTAGATTGAAGCATTTCTGCTTCTTTTGGAACAAAAAACTCTCCCTCTCTTTCAATTCCAGCGACAACTATTTTATGCTCGTATTTACGAATAAAATTATAAACGGAAGTATCTACAAAACCTTCATGTGCTTTTATAGAAAGAAGAAGTGCTTTTGTTTGCTCAAAATCTTTAATATTGTTTATGTGAGGAAAATCAACAATATAGTCAAAATTTCTAGCCACCCCAATAGCAGGAGTAACCATCGTTGAGATACCTAGTTTTCTCTTTATATTATCGTTGATGAAAAAATTATTTCTCAAGCGTATGATTTTTTCTTTTATGTTACAAATGTTGTCAATAATGAGTGAGGAGAGAAGATTTACTTCATCGGAGTTTGTTACTGCTACAAAAAGGTCTACATCCTTTTGTATATTTTTATAAAGGTCAGGGTCTTCCACATCTCCGTAGATTGTTAAAACATCCAGACTCTCTTCGAGATTTTTTATGGTTTCGAGGTTGCTGTCTATTAACGTGACTTCATTGTCACCCATCAACTCTTTTGCAAGAAAGAAACCAACTTTACCAGCACCAGCTATAACTATATTCAATATTTACTTCTTATATCTATATTCATTTACTGCACCTAAATCTATATATAAATTGTCATTTTACCATTGTAGCAAAATATTTATTTGTTAAGAATATTTGGCGTTGCGTGTGTTGTATTTTACTGTAAAACTTAACAGTTTTACAGCCTTACATCAGAGGTGCAATGGAGACTCTTTATTTGAGCAGACAACAATCCACCTGCTACTTCAACTAAGTTTAGTTCTTCTATGATTCCAAGTTTTTTGAGTGTTATAATTCTCTTTTTAAACATATTATTTACTTTAGAAGCAAATCCCTTATATCTTGCGAGTCTTGTTTTTTGTACTGGCAGAGGATTCTCTTGTTCAAACTCCTCTAGCTTTTTTATGTACTCAGGCATTTTGATGATGAATTTCTCAGTAATATCTCTAGCCTCTTTTTTAAATGCAATTTCACTAATGCCCACTAACTTGGCCAATTTGTAAAAATCATTTAGCTTCCAATTCTTTGGTTTCTTATACGGCTCTTTAAAAGGCAAACCTAAGTCCAACCCCTCACCATTGTATACACCTACTGATATCAGATCATATAAGGGAGCTAACACATATTTTTTATTCCCAATTTCCAATGCACCTATATTTTTTAAATGCAAATCAGCATGTCTTATGAGATAACTGTAATAATAAAACATAAGTGCTTTTAATTTTGCATCTTTAGATGATAGTTTTTTGTCTATTGCTCTAAATAGCTCTTCGTTACTGCTCTTGTATTTATCAACACTTTTAACACCTAGCACTTGTGCGAAGTCCACCTGATTGTACTTAAGGCCATTAATCCTGTCATATCTCTTGCTTACATAGTGATAATCCACATCTTTTGCTTTTACTATTCCTGTATATGGCACATCAAATCCTAGTTCATTTTTGGCAAATGTCATAAATAAGTGCTCATTGATTGCTATGTATGGATAATACCTTTTCTTAGCATCTTCATCAGCGTTGAAATAATTACTCTTATTTTTATTTCTAGGCTTTAAAAGATACTCAGCACTATTTGATTCTACTATCTGATTATCGACAATGTTTATGTCCACTTTTGTTTGGTATCCGCTTAAATCGGAATGTTCTGTATTGGCAGTTGCATCCAATATCTCATCGGCTATCATGAGCTCAGCGGTAATTAGATTTGGGAATGAATTTTGAGAAAGTATCTCTCTTTTTACGCTTATCCAATTCTCTCTTTTTCCATAGTTTGGCTTATATTTATTTAACTCTTCAAGACGTACAAAATCCAAAGCTCCATGAGAATTGTTTAACCCATCTAGTATATCAGCTATATCATCTTTGCCATCAAGAAGCCTATCTCTTCTGTCATACTCAGGAATCAAGTTCTCAAAATATGTAAAGAGCTCGATTGATTTACTTACTCTTCCTTTAGCAAGACCCTCAAACTCTTCTCCTTTATATTTAGCATCATATTCAAATGTATACTCTCCACCTCCGTAGTGAAGAGAACCTACTGCCTCACCGCTCATAAAAACTACAAGTTTTATAATAGAGTCTTGAGAGTCAAATACTCTTAAATATTCTCTATTGTTTGTGCTTCCGCTTGTGTCTATTAGCTTTTTTTCTATGAGACTTGTGAGTGCTCTTTGTGCTGTCCTTTTTTGTATAGCGGTTTTTTGCACTACATCACTAAGGCTTGCTTTGAGGTTTTTAGATATATATTCAAGGATGACTTGTTCGTTTTTATTTAATTTTTTCATGCTTTCCTCTCTTGTGACAACTAGTGACATATTTACAATATTTAATTATTTTTTAATATTATAGCAATTTTTGCAACTTATGACAACTAGTGACATATATATAGTAATTAATTCTTTTTTAATTTTATATAATACTCTTGTTCAAGCTTTTTACTCTCGTTCTACCTCTCCATCAACTCACCCTTGTTCCACTTCTCCTGAGGTGGAACATTATATGTGGATTGTTTGTGTTGACGTATGCATTCCACCTCAGGAGTCGCCACGTTATAATCTACTTAGCAATGATACCGATAGTAACAATAATTCTAATTTTTATTACATTTAAGAAGCTTCTTAAGAGTTAAAATTTTCATCATATTTTTTGTTATTTTTATAAAGAGAATGAGCGGTTAATATTATTTTTCGCATCACAGCTATTTGAGCAGAGGTGGAGTGTTTCCCTTTTATTTTTAGTCTCTCATATAAAGCTTTAAAGTTTTTATCATATTCAATAGCACTTATTGCTGCCATAAATAGTACTCCTCTATAAAGACTTGAACCACTCTTTGCAATTTTATAGCCTGATTGAATTGAAGTGCCAGATTGTCTATAAATTGGATTCAGACCTGTCAATGAAGTAATTTGTCTTTGATTAGCTTCTGGATATTTTAAAAAGAGATGCAGAAGTACAATAGCACCAATTTGACCAACACCTTTTATTGATTTTATATTATCATATGCCACTTTATATTCATCAGTAGAATCAATTAAAGTTTGTACTTGTTCAATGATTCTAAGCTCTTTTTCTTGTGATTCTTTAATAGACTTTTTAAGCTCTCTGATAGAAAATTTATCCCCATCTTTACTTGTTAGTGATTCCAAATGATTTTTCTGTTGAATAGTTTGCTTCTTAGTGAACTTATAATAGCTCATTAGCTCTTTAATATGTTCTACATCTTCGTTAAACACGGGAACCTTAACTTGTTCATATTTTGCTAAATGAAGTGCTTTTGAGAGGACTCTAGCATCTTCAATATCACTCTTTACTTCTACTCCTAATGCTTTAGCATAATTGCTAAACTGTTTAGGGTTTATGATAAAACATTTGATTTGTTGTTCTGAACAATATTTTCTAAGTGCTTCTGAATAACTCCCTGTTGGTTCAAATATAAATACAATATCAGCTATCTCTTTTTTATAGAGTTTTTTCAATTTAGAATATAAAGACTTGAAGCTTTCTTGATTATTGTCCATCATCAAATCTTGATTATTTTTAGCTATATGAATATTTATAGTTGCTTTTGATACATCAATTCCGATACAATTCAACACTGTGAACCTCCTATTTATTTAAGAGAGTTCGTTAGCATAGGAGTTAACTCCTATGTGACTTTTAAGCAATAATACTACACATAACTTCGCCTCGTGATTCAATCCGATCTAGCTTTAACTTTTCTTTGCAAAAAAAAGATTACAAAAACTGATCCACTCGCCACTCAAATTTAA
>JBFHKA010000057.1:0-13396 GCA_041595535.1 Sulfurimonas sp.
CGTTTATAACAATTCCGCCCGCTTCTAACTCACTTATTGCACGTTGCATAAGCTTCAAATCATTTGTAAATACTGAAAACTGCAGCCCATACGGTGAGTTATTCATACGAGGCAAGGCATCATCAAATGAATCTACTTTTACAAGTGAAACTATTGGAGCAAAAACTTCTTCACACACTATTGCCATATTGTCCGTCACATTTGCCATCACACAAGGATGAAACATTCTGCCTTCACGATGAGGTGGAAGAAGTGGAATTGCACCCTCTTCTATAGCAGACTCTATCCAACCCATAGCACGTTCTGCTGAAGCATCATCAATGAGAGGTCCCATAAAAGTATCATCTTCATACGGAGAACCAACTACAAGTTTTTTAGTCTCTTCTGCCATCTTTTGAGCAAACTCTTCATAAATATCTGAATGAACATACATACGTTGAAGCGAGATACAAACTTGACCAGAGTTTACAAAAGCACCAAGAGCACAACGAGAAGCTGCTAAATCTAAATCCGCACTCTCAGAGATGTATGTCGCTGCATTACCGCCAAGCTCAAGACTTACTTTTTTAATGCCCGCAGATTTTGTGATGATATTACCTACTGGAACGCTTCCTGTAAAGCTAACAACACGAGGAATATCTGAAGTGATGAGCGCAGAGCCAACCTCAGCATCACCATAAACGACACTGAGTGCATCTTTGATAGCATACTCACTCTCAACAAAAAGTTTTGCAAATTTATAAGCTGTAAGTGGAGCTTCTGGAGTAGGTTTGAGCACTACTGCATTTCCTGCAACAAGTGCAGGAGCAAGTTTATGTGCTACAAGATTTAGAGGGAAATTAAAAGGAGTAATAGCTACAACAACACCAGCAGGCTCACGGGTGAAAAAGGCGGTCGTTTTTTTCCCGCTAGGCATTGCATCTGTGTTAATTGTCTCGCCATGCATGGTTCGCATCGTTTCGCACGTAACAGTTATAGTTTCTATACAACGTTCCACTTCTATGCGAGAAAAAGTAATAGGCTTACCAACTTCATCTGTCAAAGTTTTTGCCATATCCTCTTTATTCTCACGAAGTTTTGAAGCAACATCTAAAAGCCAGTTACACCTTTGAGAAAGTGTTGAAGCCTTAGCTGCGAAAGTTGCTCTTTGTGCGATTTTTAGAGCTTCTAAAGCATCTTTGGCATCACAAATTGGAGCGGTTGAGACTACTTCGCCACTATATGGACTGATTCTCTCGCTATTATTTTCTTTCGTTGCTTCGCTTGAGCCGAAAAATATTTTTGCTTGCATGAAAATCTCCCTAAATTATTAGAGAGATTATAACATTTGTTCTATTACATTACACTCTATGGTACTAAAGTTGTTGAAGTAAAAGTATCGTCTCTTCCACCAACATAAAGAGTTGTATCAACTGATGTACCAGGTGTAGCAGCACTCATATGTCTTACTTTTACTAGCTGCCCATTTGCTATAGTTGTTGCTTCTGTATGCCAAGATACGCCATTATCTAAAGAGTATTCACCGCCTTCTATAGATAATTTAGTTTCAGGATAAGTAATTCCTTCTACTGTAATATTTGCTTCTTGGTAAGTACTAGGTTCAACATCAACTACATCCACAAAACTTATAGCATCTGGAATTATGTCACAAATATAATCGAGCACAAGTCTTGTACCACTTTGAGTAAAATCTGTTTTATAAAGACTTCCAAGATTATCTTGGAAATAGTACTCTCCATTAAGAAGAAACATATCTTGTAAATCAGCAGCTTGATTGTAACTTCCAGTTCGATCTCTTCTTAAAATTGCAATTGTACCTTGGGCAGTTCCATCACTCGCCCAAAGAAGCTCATAAGCAATAGTCTCTGCATTTATTGTTTCTAAATTCACTGATTCATAAATTAATTTACCATTAACAACACTCATGCCATCCATACCTGAATGAAGAGCTATAGCATCAGAATTACCATAAGCTATATCTGCTATAAAACTAACATTGCCACTTGATAAATCTAATTCATATAGATTTACGTCAAGTTCATATACATTATTATTGTTAACCGATTTTCCACCTTGAAAATAGAGTTTGCCATTTAATGCAGCCATCACATTTATCCTGCCATCAAATGTATATATAACGCTAGTCCCTTGAGGAGTGCCATCAGTTTCTAAAATACTTGCAGTAGCATTGTCACCATGCAGACGAGCTAACATATACATTTTCCCATTAACACTCTCATAATCAAAATGAGTTAATTCATACTCAGTTAATTTAACACTCTCTCCCGTTACAGTTTTTGCATATAATGCATAAGATAAACTACTGTCAATGTACTCTGTGTATAAGATTTTGTCATTTATTGTAGTTAAGATTTTTGTATCTCTTCCACTCACCTCTTTTAGAAATGAACTCATAACCGTAGAACTACTAAAGTCCGTGCTGAATTTATTAAGAGTTACATTATTATCATCAACCGATGCAAAGTAGTAATATTCACCATTTAGTTTGATTGGTGATTTTGTTACATTATCAACTATTCTCTCTACAGTAGTTCCATTAGCTTTATACATACCATATCTATCAAATGTTGAATCAGAAGCTATAAAAAAAAGATTATCATCAATTCTTGAAAAACTACCTGGGTGAGATGAGCCATTAAGATAGGTACCCGATAACTCATTATGAGTGTTGATATCATGAACAAATGTTCCATCTGCAGTTCCATTCGTTTCATAGAGCTCGTAAGCTAAAACACCCCCAGCTGAATGATAAGCAACAAAGTATTGAATATCTCCAATTTTTTTGTATTCATCAAATAGAGTGAAACCTGTACTCACGGCTTTACCAGAAGATGTACCTGGTCTTAAATCTTTTAATAGCACTGTACTCTCTAGTGTACCTTCAGTAATATAAGGTTCTGTTCCAATAGTGTAAGGATCTCGACATGTACTAATAACTTTAGTTTGCGCAACATACTCATTAACTGTAAAATCTATGCGACCTGTATCAAAGTATGGACACTCATTAATAGTTTGACTTAGAGTATATTCTAAGAAATCGTTCCCAACAAAACTATCATCTGGATCGTAATTATATGTTATATCTTCATTTCCAATAATTGTAAAAGAAAAAGCACCACCTGAAGTTGAGGAAGTGATATTTATATCCACATTTGAACTTTTTGGCATCAAATATTTAGCAGTGATAACTTCTGTATTAAAGAGGGTATTAGACTGATTAACTCCACTCACGGTAGTTGGAGCTACAATCGTGACATTAACGCGACCATAACCATTTTCTGTTTCATAAACAAAAGAGTCCGTACTTGCTCCACAACTCGTTTCACTATACTCTATATACCACAATTCATTTCCAACAAGATAACTCCTCGCTGTCCCATTAGTTGGTAAAGTAGTAAAACTTATAGTTTGTGCCTGAGTAGCATTAATTCCAAAGCTATAAGTTCCTTTGATGGGCACTGAAATATTAATATCATCGTATGTAAATGTTTTGTCGTTCACCGAGATATTTATATTTCCAGTTGTAGTAAAAGGACATCCAGAAATCGTCTGAGTCAAAGTATACACAACGGCATCACTTCCAACATAACTAGCTTCTGGTGTATAGTTTAAAACATAATTTCCATTTTTAAGCTCTATAGTTGCACTTCCATGTGAAGCTACCTGACTGATACTGAGATTTATATCTGTTGTACTGCTCATAATAGTGTAATTAGCAATACTATTTTGATTAATCACAGAGAGGTTCAAGTCAACCGCTTGCATCGGTGTTGGTTCATTTATACTTACATTCACACGACCTACACCAGAGCCTGTTGAGTATAAAAAACTATCAGTTGCAAGGGAGCAACTACTATGCACATAGGTTAAATTCCATATCTCATTTCCAACTAATATACTACTAGCACTCCCAAAAGCGGGATTGTTTATAACAGAGATATTTTTATCCTGAGTAAAATTGGTCCCTATGGTTTGGTTACTTTTAAAATTTACACTTGTGTTAATATCATCATATACAGTTCCAGTTTGCACTTCTACCAAGTGTATATTTGCTATATTGCTTGTGTTAATTTCAAGATTTTGTGCAATTTGAGTGAGATTAACATCTTCTCTATGGACTTGTAACTCTTGAAATAACAACGATTTTTTGACTTCACTCACATTATTGTCACGATATACTACTTTAAGCTTTTCCAAACTATCTTTTGGGTCATCCGCTTTTAGTAACCCAGCTGACAAACGAAGTAGTTCTGCATTTACATTTGCTGTAGCACCTTGAAGCTCTGTAATGTTTAATACATCAACATCTAACCCATTTGCAGCTGCAAGCCCAAACATTTCATCCAAATCTTGATTTGCTACTTTTTTTGCATCTTCAATTGTTGTGTTACTCTCTTGAAGCAGTTTGAAAATTTTTGTAGAAGCAAGGTCTGTTAAAATATTTATATTTGCAACTACAGGTACACCACTTATTGCTTCAAAGTAAGAACTCAAGGTCATTGAATCATTACTCTCTTGAGCAGTTATCTCATCAAGATATTTTCCCTCAACAACAATTTTACTAGGTCCACTCCAAGGAACACTCACTTCATAGTGTCCTTGTGCATCTAAAATCGTAGAAACCACTTTGGTCTCTGTAAGATTGTAATCTTGTGAAAGCTTATAAACAGTCACTTTCGCACCTTGAACAAAAGGTCCTTTTTGCGCGACTCCACTTAATGAAGATGATGTAGCAGTTGTTGTATCAGAAGAGTCTCCACCACCACTACACCCACTTAGTAATAACACTCCAATCATAACAAGTATGACAAATACATTTTTTCGCTTTAACATGATATACTCCTCCAGAATAATTTTTCTGAATCAATTGTAAGGAAGAAGCATTGCAATTTCATTGCAATTTAAAAACTTATGCGATAGCCGATGGAGTGAATTGTCTCTAAAAATTTATATTTGAGCTTGGAACGTAGTCTTGATACAAGTGCCCTACGTGTATTTTCATTACATTCTTTATCTTCCCAAAGATAATTTTCCATGTCATAAAAATCTACTACATTGTTTTTGTTGCGTATTAATAAATCAAGTAAAAGTTTCTCTTTTTTAGTTAAATGTACAATTTCTCCGCACATAATAAGCTCTTGATCTCGACTATCAAAAGAAAATTCATTGTCAAAAACAACATCTCCTATTCTCAAAGAAGAAGATGGTTTTTTTGTAGCTATGCGCATGGCAACTTGAAGTTCTTTTCTATTAAAAGGTTTAATAAGGTAGGAGCTAGGCTCTGTCTCTATTGCACGACTTAAGGTATCATCATCACTAAAGGCTGTTATATAGATTATTGGTATGTCTTGATTACTCTTAATTTCCTTAGCGCACGTAACACCATCTATATCTCCTTTAATATTCACATCCATGAGTATTAAATCAATTGGTTTTGTCTCAACGACATCAAATGCCTTGTTAGCAGAAGAAACAATAGCAGTTACTCCATACCCCAACTCTTTCACATAACCAGCAATCTCTAATGCAACGATACTTTCATCTTCTACTATTAATACATTTATCATAATCTAAACTCTATCATGTGTCCACATCCATTCTTCATTTTAACACTTATTGTACCTTCTAATTGATCTTCAACTAAAGTTTTTACAAGCTTCAACCCAATACTGATTCTATTTTGATTTGAAAAATCATAGCATTTTCCATTGTCTTTATACATTAATGAGCATTGTGCACCTTCTCTATGCATCTCTATTGTAATAACTATGTTTGACAAAGCAACATATTTAATGGAGTTTGTAATAAGCTCATTCAAGATGAGCCCAATATAACTAGCCTCTCTAAAGGGCAAATATATCTGTCTTGCTTCTATGTTAATAAGTACATCTTTTTTAGATAGGCTTTCTAAATCATTGCTGAGTTCATTGATGTACTCATCCATATTTATCTGCTGTAGATTATCTTTTAGATAAAGCATTTGATGCATTCTTGCAATAGCATTAATACGATTTTCCAGATTTTCAGAGTACTCTTTGACATCTTTTGTTGCATGGTCAGACTGCATTCTCACTAGAGAGAGAATAAGTTGAAGATTATTTTTAGTTCTATGGTGTAACTCTTTTAAAAGGACTTTTTGATTGTCAAGTGCTGCATTTAAATCTTTTGTATGCTTTTGTATCTCATTTTCAATAACTTTTTGTCTCTCCTGTAGAGTTTTTACAAGAATTGCATCACTCGTCTCTTTTGCTTTTTTTAGAATCATATATCTATCTGTAAAAGCTAAAGAGAGTGAAAAAGCTTCAATCGCTGTAACAAACAAAATCAAATTTGAGAGATTTTGCATAACAGTGATGATACCAAGCGCATCCAATATCATGAGTGTATATCCTATAGCTAAGAACATCCAACCAATAACAAAAAAACGAGCTTGTTTGCATCCTTGCATATAAATGTATGTTCCGGCAATCATATTAAATATAACAAAACTAAAAGCTGTCAACACTGCAATTTCAGGGTAATAAAACCATGGTGTTCCAAGAAGTGGCATTTCAACAATAGCTACAACAATAAAAATATTATATATTTTATGAATAAGTGGATATTTTTTACTTACTAAAAAGCTCTGTGCAAAAAAGGATGCTGCAACATAAATAATATTGACTTTAAAAACGACGCCAATATTGTCATAGTAAAGAAACCATTGTGGCATAAATATTTGAGTAACTCCTAGATACGTCGCTTGTTGATAAATAAGTGTTAAAAGATAGATACAATAATATAAATAAGATTTTTCCCCAGAATATATAAAGAGTAAAAAGTTATAAATAAATAGCACAATTACTATAGTAAAAAAGATAAAAATTATAAGTTGTTGATTGTGATCTTCGTGAACATATATCATTTGGTCTTCAAGGTAAATTCCAAGACGTAGGGCGGTGGTAGAATTTTGAACTTTTAAGTAGTACGTTTTTGTCTCATTCGCATTAAGAGTAAGTTTAAAAGCATCGTAAATATGTTTATGCGAACTATCAATATGCAACATCCCTTTTTTAATTATGCTATCTCCATCATAAAGTATGACACTCTCCAGAAGTGGATTTCGTATGACTAGCATCTTCTCAAGTGAACTATTACGGTCATTATAAAATGTCAACTTTATCCAAAGTGTTGTATCTTTTACAAACCCTAAATTTATATGTTGCGTGTCATTTTTATGAAAGAGTTTCGAGTCCCTTATTTGCTCAAAATCAAGACCTTTTTTATCTATATAAAGTTCACTCTTTGGAAGTATAGTTTCGCTATCTTTAGTAAAATCTATAGGAGAAGCGTATACATTTGCAAAAAGAAAAATAAGTAGTAAAAAGATTGTTTTCATTAAAAGCCATAAATTCAGATAGTATAATTTCGGGCTTATAGTAACATAGAAGAAGAAATAATATGGTTAAAGAGTTATATTCTCAACTAGGACAATATCTTCTGGAGTAACGATGAGTGCATCAAGCATAAAATCAACTTCAAGCGAGTTTCTTTTTCTATATACATCTACTGTTTTAATTAAACGCGAGAGTTTTCTTGGTGTAATGTTTTGAATTGCTTTTTCATATTCTTCTGCACTTTTTACTTCAACAAAATGCACAACATCTTCTTTAAATGCTACAATATCAATCTCACCAAAACGAGAGTAAAAATTCCTCTCAACTATTGAAAATCCATTCTCCATCAAAAAAGAAGAAGCTTTATCTTCTGCAATATTTCCTTTTGCTCTACTCATATTTAGCATCCTTAAATGCATTTTAGCAATATTTATATGATAGATAGCTTCATATTTTAAGAAAAAAAGTTAAGAGAGGTTTTATAAGTAATTGATATACTTCATTCAATACCATATATGGAGATAACTATGTTAAAACTCAACCGGGCACTACTATTGAGTGCGGTTATAGTATCGAGTTTATTGCAAGCTGATATGAAAGAAGCTGAGGCTCTTTTTGATGAAGCAAAATGCATGGAGTGTCATAATAATAGCGATTTTAAAAAGAAAAAAGACAAGGTAGATAGCTATAAAAAACTCTCTAAAAGTGTTAATGCCTGCTCTTCTAATACAGATACAGGCTGGTTTGAAGAGGAGAATGAAGATGTAGCATCTTTTTTAAATCATAAATTCTACCACTTCAAGCAACCAGCTACAAAAAAAGAGCAATAAGCTCTTTTTTTCTTCTTTTCTACATCAAATTTCACAAAACATTCTAAATTGCAATGAAAAGGCAATGCTTCATCGTTACCATGCTAGTCACGATTTAAATAAAAGGACAAACATGAAAAAGCTAATACAATTCAATCTTAGTTTAGCACTCATAGCTACTTTAAGTTTCACTGGCTGCGGCGGTGGAGGCTCAGACGCTGGAACTACTCCTGCTACAAGTACTGCTACAGATATAACAGTTGAAAGAGGTAAAGTCTATGATGCGACTGTGACAGACTCTTCTACTCCAGTACAAACTGCTATACAAAGAGCAGGTTTAAACATCTATAGATTTACCTCAGCACCAAAGTATCCAATTTTTGCAACTGGTGGTTGGATAGATGTAAATGGAAACGGCATTAAAGATAGCAATGATACACATTTAGACATTATTCTTAAGTCACACTCAAATATTATAACTCCTGTTACTACATACATAGACGATGAGAACAAAACAATAAGAGAAGCTAAGCTTACAGCCCTAAGAGAGAGCCTTAATGCTGGTGGAGTTGGTTCAGATGCAAATCTTAGCGATGAAGACCTCTTAGGCGTTCCATCAGAATCTAGTAATTTAGACTTTGTTCTTCTTACAAATGCTATTTATAAAGATATGAAAGAGCATGGAGGTAATTTAAACAATTCTGATGATAATAGCATTCTTTCACAATTTGGTTCTATTGAAGGATATGGTACCACACCTGAGGAGATTGAAGCAGCTGTTTTAGCCGACTTAAATAATAGTGGATTTGCAGGTTACATTTCTACATCTGAAATTGATGATGAAAACACTACAAATCCCGACAACAATACTACTAACCCGAATGATACAAACACTACAAGCTCACAAGGAATTTATGTAGCCGAGTCGAATGAAACAGTTAAAAGTATATATAAACTCATTGGTTCGCCATTATTACATGGCTCAAAAGCTTACATGCGTTTATATAGAGCAGTAAATATGGATGGTTTAGATGTTGGAATGAAGGTTCTTTCCTATGACTTAAGTCAATTTAACTCAGATATAAACATAAGTGATTTGTCGACAAATATTTTGTATAATCAAGTAGGACCTAACTATACTACTGCAAATTTTAATCAACGTTACTATGATATTGCAGAGGTAAATAATCAACTATATTTTTCAACTATGCCAGAAAGTATTGATACACTCAGTCAAAGTTCATTAATCAAGCATGATTTAAGCACTCAAACAGAAGTCTTTCACGTTAAAAGTGACCCGATAAAAGGAGAAAATCTAAATATAACTTTTGATTTAGCTCGTGGTTGGTTTATTCCATTTAGCTCAAATAATTATATGGGAATAGTTGAAGATGCCGTTGTGAAAGTTATAGATGCTACAAGTGGCGCATCTTATAAATACTCTAACTTGTATGATTACTATGGACGAGGTGCTACAAGTGGAGCTTATACAGATGGGATTCCACCTGTTGCAACTGATAGTGGATTCTTCTCAGCACTCAGTGGTTCTTTATATAATGTTAGTTTTATAAGTAATGACACTAGTTATGGAGATAGAAATACGGCTACTGATTCTGAGTATATAGTAAATGATGTTTTTTCTGATTTTAATGCTACCTATAGTGGATCAAAACCTTATCGTAGAGTTAGTCAGATAGCCACTCTAGTACTAGATGGAGAGAATATTTATGCTCTGTGTAGTATTGAGTATGATGATAATGATGGATTTTCATATTATGATCTCTATCTTTTAACTTATGGTACGGATTCGACACTAAAAAGTGCCACTTATTTAGATGGAAGTAGCACAATAGGAAGTTGGTTTGATGTTTTTGAAACTTATAAATATAAAGATTCACTCTATTTTAAATTTAGACATGATCAAAAGATAGAGCTATGTTCATACAATCTAACAAACAAAAGCTTTACTTTTAGACATGAGATAGGAAATCATCCACGTGTAGAAGACATCCAAGCTACGAGTTATGTTATTACAGGAGACACCATAATAATGCCTGAAAACATCAAAAGAGCAGATTATGATGCTCAAAATAATACAGAGAGTACTTTCTTTTATGACTTAGTTTTTCAAGTTATAGATATCAATACTGGTACAGTTCTAAAAACACTCCATCATAAAGACTTGGATGGACTTCGCTATAGTGATGATGACGTGAGAGTAAGAGCTTCCCTTTGTGACGCAAATGCAGTTTATTTTTTTGGACTGCGACAAACAAAAACTGCTATACACAATATGATAATTAAACTAGATACTCCAAACAATAGTGTACAAAAAACACGCAATCGTTTCGACAATCACTTAACAGGTGTTATAAGATAATAATACCTGTCTTTTAACAATTTACAATTTCAACTTTTATAGATTTAAAAGCAGCGGTGAGGATTAACTCATCGCACTTATCTCCAAAGAGATTGTTTATCTTTGAATCTGCATGATGAAACGTAGCAAAAAGAGTTTTTGGTTGTACTTTGTCTGTAAGTTTTACAGTGAGTGGGTTTGTCTGCCCATTCTCTGTTTTGAGTATGACTCTCTCACTTGTAAAATCAGCCCTATCCCCCTCATACACAAGTAAAATATCTTCATCATATCTATCATTTAACTTATCACTACGTTTTGTTTGTGCGGCATTGTTATAGTGTGCCAAAGTTCTACCAGTTGTAAGGTGATAGCCCGTTAAAGTTTTCTTTGAAATCTCTTCCACCATACCACGGAGCTCATACTGATGATACACAAAGTTTCCTAGTCCATCTTCTGTGCGGAAATCTAACTGATGCAAAATTGGGGTGTCTTCCGTATGCACCGGCCACTGAAGTCCACGTTTACGATGCTTTTCAAGTCTATGATAATCAGCTCCAGAGAAGCGTCTATAGGCTACTTTTTGTACCTCTTCCCAAACCTCTTTTGAAGAAGCATAGTTATAATCTCCACCCATTTTATTATCAAGCATCTGCAGAACTTCCCAATCATCTGGTAAGTCTGATTTTAGAAGAGGTTGTGAGAGATGTAGACGTCTCATAGCATTTACATAAACACCTGTCTTCTCATACGCTGATTTTACACCTACAACGATGTCTGCTTTTTGTGCAATATCTGTCATAAAAAGCTCCTGAACAAAAATCATCTCTAAATGCTCAAATGCTTTATGCACTTTGTTAAGATTTGGATGAATATGTGTTAAATCCTCGCCAATATTCAAAACAGCTTTAACCTCATCTTTGAGCATTGCATCTACAAGCTGTGGCGTCATTAGCCCTATCTCTTTTGGCGTCTGATAATCAGGGTCGTAGTATGGAAGCATCCCCATATCACAAGTCCCTTGAACATTGTTTTGACCACGAAGAGGCATAAGTCCAACTCCACTTCCTCCAATATTTCCTGTCATAAGTGCTAAGTGCGTAATCGCCATTACTGCATACGAGCCATCAAGATGTTCTGTAATTCCAAGTCCCCAAAATATCATAGACTTTTTCAAAGCATACTCACGTGCCACTTTTCGTATCATTTTAGAGAGGTACTCATACCCCTCTATCTCATTAAAATACTCAGGATTTGCGAAGGAATCACTTAAAATTTTCTCTTTAAATTCTAAGAATCCTTTTGTTCTATCAGCTATAAACTTCTCATCGTACAACTCTTCATCTATGATGACGAAAGCTAGCATATTTAAAACAAGGAGATTTGCTTCATGCGGTATGATTGCTTTATATTTTGCAAATCTGTGAAGCTTTATATCTCGCACATCAAAGACAGCAAGATTATCATGTTCTCGTGCTACATCTAAAATTCTATTTGCGATGATTGGGTGTGCTTCTGTTGTGTTTGAACCTATGACAATCATAAACTCTGTGTTATAGATGTCATTGTAAGGATTTGTCGCAGCACCTTCTCCTATAGTCGCACGCATTCCCTTGAGAGAGGGAGAGTGACAAACACGAGCACAGTTGTCTACATGCGGAGAGTTGAGTGTGTGACGTGTAAATTTCTGAAAGAGGTATGAGGACTCACAGGAGGTTCTCGCTCCACCGATGGAGCAGACAGATTTACGACCATATTTGGCTTGTGTCTCTTTTAATTTCATGGCACAGGCAGTTGTAGCATTTTCTAAATCTGTTTCATACCAAGTCTCATCTAAGGAGACTAATGATGAAGCAACCGCCTCTTTTATTTTAGGGTTTTTTTCTAAAAAGCTTTTACGAATACGTGGAATTCGAAGTCTATCCTCAGCATCAACAAAGTCATATCCATATTTGCCTTTAATACAAAGTTTACCTTGAGAGACCACTCCATCTGTGTGTGCAAAGATTTTTTTAATTTTATTCTCTTTTACATCTACATGTGCTGCAATATCACACCCAACACCACAGTATGTACACACACTGTCGATAGTCTCTATATTTTCCATTCATAGCTTCCAAAATTTAATTTTTTAGTTAATGGAGTTTACAATTTTCTCTCTTAAAAAGTGTGGAAGCAAGTTGAGGGCTAAAATGATTAAATAAAATCTAAGCGGAAAAGCATAAAACCTTTTATTTTTTTCTATCGCATGTATGATTTTAAAAACACCTTCTTGTGTGCTGAGTAAGAATGGCATCTTGAAGTTATTTTTATCAGTAAGTTCACTCTGTATAAAACCAGGAAGTATGGTAATTACTTTAATATTATGCTTTTTGTACTTATAACGAATACCTTCTGCGTAAGCGTTTAAGGCTCGTTTAGAAGAAGAATACACCTTCGCACTTGGCATAGAAAAAAGAGACGCTAAAGATGACATGAAAACAATCTTTCCACTTTTTTGCTTTTTAAAATGTGGTAAAAGAACTTCTAAAATTGCATGATTTGCAAGTACATTTACATCATAGAGTCTTTTAAAATCTGCTATTGGCGTTATGTTTCCTGTATGTCCTATAGAAATTCCAGCATTAAGAATCACCATATCTACAGCACCTATGGCTCTCACTTTTTCTTGAAGTTCTTCAAATGCGGTTACATCTGCGACAACAATATCTATATTTTTAACTTTTTCAAAAAGCTCATGTCTAAGCGAATAAAGTTTATCTGCTCGTCGTGCTAAGAGAATGAGTTCATTCTCTTGCGTGGCATACTGGCGAGCAAACTCTGCACCAAGTCCA
>JBFHKA010000058.1:0-12773 GCA_041595535.1 Sulfurimonas sp.
CCCGGGCACCATGGAAACTAATTGACTGGTGCCATCGCCAAGTGGTAAGGCCGCAGCCTGCAAAGCTGCTATCCCCAGTTCAAATCTGGGTGGCACCTCCAATTTTATAGTTTTCTTATTAATACAACACGTGGATCTTTGGCAGAGTTGGTCGATTGCACCGGTCTTGAAAACCGGCGAGGGTTATACCTCCCAGAGTTCGAATCTCTGAGGGTCCACCACCTATTTTACACAATCCCTTTATTTACGGTACTTACAGAATTTTTTTAAAACTACTTCTTATTTCAATTTACTCAATATTTTTTATTGCTCGCCAGTTTACTTTACCAGATTTTCGTAATCATTATCTCTATAATCACTCCCTTGTGAATGAATTGAGGTATTCAAGTATTTTAACCTCTATGCTATAATCAAAAAAACTATAAAGTGACACCATGGAAACACTATCTTTAAAAACGAAAAAGCAAATTGTACTCTCTCGAATAATTTATGATTACATTGTGAATGGACTAAGTGACTCTCTGAGTACTCTCTCAGAAGAGGAGATGCAAGTTCTTGTGATGAGAATCAATATACAAGCTATTACACATGCTATTGATATATCGCAAGAAGAAGAGGTAACAGATTTTGATTATTCTTTTAATCAATTGGGAATAGCATTTAGTACACGTGTACCTCTATCTCAAGTTGAATTCTCATCTAACTTTATCGATGCGCAAGTAGATGCTCTCTGTGTTGAACTAGGTGATGACTTTGGCGATATGGTTACTTACTTAAAAAAGATGGAAACCATAGTTGTGTAAAAGAGAGTTTCAAAATTATTTTAAACAATTTTTTTCCATACTGTTTTACCTGTTGCACACACTTTATTGTCGTCTTTGACAAGTATCGTATGTACAAAAGAGTTTTCTTCACTACCTTTCTTGGTTAAAGATACGATTACATCACCATATTGAGCTTCAGAGATAAAACGTCCGTCAATAGAATAGAGATAATAATTATCTAAAACATCTTCAGGAATGGACTCCATAAGCCATTGTAAATATCTAATATTGTTGACATGTTTATTGGTATCTGTATCATACATATTTACCTTAAACTCTTTCGTGGATTCCGCAAAGTCGATAGCTTCTATTGTCTTTGTAATATCATGATCTATACATAGTTCCTCAGAAGATAACCATTTCTCTTTAAAATCTTTATGTATTTTAGTAGGTCTTCGCTTCTCTATATCATAAAAGACCCATAAACCTCTGGCTCTTCCTATGATGTTGTAGTTTTCATCATAAATAATATTTTCTCTAAATCCCCTAATAGTATAATACTTCGATATCCATGTTCGGATTATAATTTTCTCTTTATACTTGGGATAACGATTCATCTGCATTGTCCCAGATAACAATACCCAACCAAGATTTTCAGACATCAAAGAGAGCAGACTATGTCCCGCAAAGTAACAATGTTCTGCAGCTGTCTCTTGAAGTAGTGTCAGCATGGTTATAGGTGAAGATTCACCCAATTTATTCATTTCAAAATATCGTAACTCAAACTCTTTATCAAAATAATTTTCCATCTTCACTCCTCGTCTCAAGTGAAACATACTTACAACCATTCAAAAGATTAAAAAATTTCAATATCCTCTATCTCTTTAGCCGGTATAGCATCTAACTTTTTCTCTGCACTTTTCATAATGTTATTTTTTTCATCTATGCTCATGTGATTATCTAAAAGTTCAAGTATATACTTTATACCATTTGCATTCACTTTCCTTACACTAGCTATATAATGTATAAAAGCAATTTTTTGAATATCATTAATCGAATAGAGCTTTTTTTCTACTCCCTCATGCTTTGGTAACAAGCCTTTGTCTTCGTACATCCTAAGTGTTCTACTTTTTGCCTCAATCATATCTGCTACACCACTTAATGGTATAACTGCTTTATCATTATCTATTAAAGACACATCTTATCCTAAAGTATATTTTGATTTAAATTATAGCATATTAATAAAACATTGTATTTTTTACGACATAATATGACACTATATATGTACTTTTATTACACAATATTAGTAATATTATTGTTTACTAAGATGTATAACTGTACACTATATATGGCACAATTTAAATTTTTTTAACTAAAGCAAAAGGAGGTGTAGATGTATAAAATAGATGAAGCAATATTAAATAATGCAAAAGTTCTGGCTACTGCATGGCAAGAAAGTATAGAAAAAAATAGAGATGCCTCAGAAAAAAAATTTCATGCGATTATGAAACGCATGCTCAAAGATCCAAAAAGCAAAATATTTCTTATTGAGTTATTAGATCAAAGCTTTAGATCACATAATCATGCACGTATAGCTAATCAGCTAGAATATATATTTAACAAATATGAAAACACCTCCTTTTTTACACAGTTTGAGCAATTACTTGTATGGGCTTTTCGCAATGTAGGGGTATATATACCCTCTATCTCTGTACCACTTTTTATACAGTATCTTAGAAATGACATTAAAAACATCGTCATTAAAGGCGAAGATGAATCACTCGATGCACATCTTCAAAAGCGTATAAATGAGCACACCCGTGTCAATATAAATATTATTGGTGAAGCTGTCTTAGGTGAACGAGAGGCTGAAGAACGCGTAGAAAAATATATACAAGCATTACATAACCCTAACATAGACTATGTGTCTGTCAAAATATCAACCATTTTTTCACAAATTAATCCGCTTGCTTATGATTGGAGCCTTGAGCAAATATCTTTAAAACTCAAAAGAATATATACTGCTGCAATGAAGAATAACTTCAAGTTTATTAATCTTGATATGGAAGAGTATAGAGATATTAACCTGACTATTGATGTATTTATGAAAACACTCTCAATGAGTGAGTTCAAAAACTTATCAGCAGGAATAGTGCTTCAAGCATATATACCTGAGGCGATGACTCACTTGCAGAAGTTATATGTTTGGGCAAAAGAGAGAGTAGACAATGGTGGTGCACCAATCAAAGTTCGACTTGTTAAAGGTGCAAACCAAGAGATGGAGCTCACAGAAGCATCCCTTCGTGGATGGCCATGTGTGACATATCTAAACAAAGCGCAAAGTGATGCCAATTATAAATTACTGATGAACTTTTTAATAGATGAGAATGTAGCACCTTATATCAATATTGGTATTGCTTCACACAATCTTTTCGATCAGGCTTTAGCATTTTTGCTTGCAAACACAAGAGGTGTAAAACAGTACTACAGCGCCGAGATGCTCGAAGGTATGAGTGATACAGCCTACTATATACTCAAAGATAAAAATATAAATGTCATACTCTATGCTCCTACAGCCACACAAAAGACATTTACCAATGCCATAGCCTACTTAGTACGTAGATTTGATGAAAATACAGCTGAACAGAATTTTTTAAGACACAGTTTTGGACTTCAAGTAAATAGTAAGGCTTGGAAGATTTTACTCAAGAGTTATGATGATTCAATAAAGGCGATGGATACACTTCAACTTGAACCTAATAGAAAACAAGATAGAAACTTAACCATAGAAAACTTAGCTATGGACCCTCAAAATTATATTTTTGAAAATGAGAGTGACACGGATTTTATACTTCCACAAAACAAAAAATGGGCAGAAAAGATAAGAGAGAAATGGAAAAATATATCAAAAGATGCACCGATAAAAGTATCGGCTATTATCGCATCTAAGGAAGTTCAAAGTGATGTAGTTTTAGAAATCATAGATAAGTCCCAATATCATGATAATGTTATTGTAGGTCATTGCATAATGGCAACAAGAAAAGACCTTCAAACTTCTGTAGAGACTGCGAAGATAGATCCAGATAACTGGAGTAAACTTGACCTTATTGCTAGAACAAAAATATTGATGAATGTGGCAAATGAATTTAGAAAAAATAGAGCTGACCTTATCGGTGTGGCAGCTGCTGAAGTTGGAAAAGTATTTAGTGAAACAGATGTTGAAGTCTCAGAGGCTATAGATTTTTTAAACTTTTACCCATACAGTGTAAAAAAACTCTCTTTGTTAGAAGGTATAGAACTAAAAGAAAAAGGAGTTGGAGTTGTCATCAGCCCATGGAATTTTCCTATAGCCATAGCTACAGGAGGAATTGCAGCAGCTCTCTCAACTGGAAATAGAGTCATTTTAAAACCATCATCCGATGCAGTTTTGTCTGCTTATTTGCTATGTAAATGTTTTTGGGATGGTGGAGTTAGTAAGAATACTTTGCAGTTTGCACCAACATCGGCTGAACTTGCTGGAGAGTATCTTGTAAAAAATAGCGATGTGAATTTTGTCATTTTTACTGGTAGTGAAAAAACTGCTTATAGCATGCTAAAGAGTCGTCCAAGTATACATCTGAGTGCTGAAACTGGTGGTAAAGATGCGACAATAGCGACATCTCTGTGTGATCGTGATCAAGCTGTTAAGAATGTTGTAGCATCTGCTTTTAACAACTCAGGACAAAAATGTTCTGCGACTTCTCTTCTTGTGCTTGAAAAAGAGCTCTATGAAGATGAAAACTTTAAACAGATGTTAATAGATGCAACACTCTCGTTACATGTGGGTTCTGTATGGGATTTTGAAAATAGAATTGGTGCTCTTGTCAATGTGCCTTCGGGAAATCTAAAAAAATCTTTAGCGTATTTAGACAAGGGGGAAGAGTGGCTCATTAAACCTTCGTTGACAGATAACGAAAATCCGTATATGTTAAAGCCATCTATCAGATGGGGAACTAAAAAAGGTGATTTTTGTCACCTTAATGAACTTTTTGGTCCCGTTCTAAGTGTTATGTGTGCAGAGAATCTTGATGATGCAATAGATATAGTAAATGCAACTGGTTATGGATTGACCTCGGGACTAGAGAGCTTAGATGAAAGAGAAAAGAAAAGATTTATTGAGAAACTAAAAGCTGGAAACCTTTACATTAACCGTGTAACAACAGGGGCAATAGTAACAAGACAACCCTTTGGTGGCATGGGAAAATCTGCCATCGGCAGTGGGAAAAAAGCAGGTGGATTTAACTATGTGACGCAGTTTTTAGATATTAGCTTTGATAAAAACACATCGTATGAGAGTGCTAATCATCCATATATAAAGAGATTAAAAGAGATACTAAAAAATGAATTACAGTATAAAGATGTACTAAAAGAGAGTATTAAAACACTTAAAAACTTTGCATATTGGTTAGATAAAGAGTTTTTGCAAGAACATGAATATACGCATGTTAGAGGAGAGAGCAACATCATTCGGTATATCAATTTGCAAAATATCACTCTAGTCATAGATGAAAATGATTCTATGTATGAGATTTTATGCTCTATCGGTGCGGCTAAAATGTCAGGTTGTAAATTGCATATTTCAATACCAAAAAAATTTTATTCACTTGAACTCTTATGGTTACTAGGTAAAGGTCCTCTACTACTTAATGTAGGAGATAAAATGATAAATGAGGATCAAGATGAACTGATTTACTCAATACAAACATCCAATCGTACACGGTGTTTACATGCTCAAAGTATAAAGCAGAGTGTCTACAGCACTATTTCTAAAGATGCCATTCATATAGCGAGTGAGCCTTTTGTTGCGCATGGAAGAGTCGAGCTTATGCACTATTTTATAGAACAGAGTATATCTGACAATTATCACAGATACGGTAATTTGGGGCTAAAAGGCCTTGAATCAAAGGAGTCATAAATGCAAACACCCGTCATAATATCATTCACGCTTTATATGCTAGTCATGATAGCGATAGGATTGTACTTCTACTTCAAAACAGATAATCTTAGTGATTATGTACTAGGAGGACGAGGACTTGGACCTGGAGTGACAGCCCTTAGTGCAGGAGCTTCAGATATGAGTGGCTGGCTTCTGCTTGGTCTGCCTGGAATGATGTACAGTGATGGATTGGTCGGTAGTTGGATTGCAATTGGGCTTTTTATTGGAGCATATATAAACTGGCATTATATTGCGAAACCTCTTCGTGTATATACGCACTATCTTAATGATTCCATTACCATACCAGATTATTTTTCCAATAGATTTGAAGACAATAAAAATGTGTTACGTGTAATTACTGCAGTAGTTATACTTGTGTTTTACACCCTTTACACATCTTCAGGTCTTGTTGGAGGTGCAAAGCTCTTTGAGGCTACATTTAATTTAGACTATTCTACTGCATTACTGATTGGTAGTTTTGTCATTGTTTCTTACACGTTTTTAGGCGGTTATAATGCAGTAAGTTGGACAGATTTCATTCAAGGTATACTTATGATGTTAGCCCTTGTTGTAACACCTATCGTGGTTATTTACGATATTGGTGGAGTGAGTGAGGCGATGCGAATTATAGAACAAAATGATGTAAGTAAACTCGACTTTTTCAGTGGAAGTTCCATCATTGGTATTGTCTCTTTGTTGGCGTGGGGGCTTGGATATTTTGGACAGCCTCATATACTTGTGCGTTTTATGTCTATTCGAGATGAAGATGAGATGGGTAGAGCAAAAGCTATTGGTATGACTTGGATGGGACTTTCCATAGTAGGATCACTCGCTGTTGGATTTTTTGGATATATATATGTCATTTCCCATGGTATTGATTTGCATGATAGTGAAAAAATATTTATAACGCTCTCTCAGCTTCTTTTCAATCCATGGATTGCAGGTTTTTTACTTGCAGCCATATTAGCTGCCATTATGAGTACAATTGACTCTCAGCTCCTTGTATCTTCCTCAGTACTCACTCAAGATATATACCACGCAATTTTACATAAAAATGCGACAGATCGTGAACTCGTATGGGCTGGTCGCTCTACCGTCATCATCATTGCAGTTATTGCTTGGTACATCTCAACAGACAGTAACTCTAGTGTTCTTAAACTTGTTTCGTATGCTTGGGCAGGTTTTGGAGCTGCATTTGGACCACTCATTATTTTGTCTTTATATAACAAAAACATAACAAAAGAGGGAGCTATCGCTGGAATGTTGGTTGGTTCTATCACTGTTATTATATACAAAGAGCTTGAAGGAGGCATATTTGATCTATATGAACTTCTTCCAGGTTTCATCTTCGCTTGGATAGCAATTATTCTTGTGAGTAAAATTGGTAATGGAGCATCTCAAAAATCCAAAAAGATTTTTGCACAAGTACAAGATAAATTAGAAAATTAATACAAAGGAAAAATATGACACGTATCGTGATCAAAGTTGGAAGTGCTGTTTTAACAGAGAATAATAATATAGCTAGAGAGAGAATGCTTAATCTTGTTTCACTAATTGCTGAAGTAAAAAAAGAATATGATGTCATCTTAGTGACTTCTGGCGCAGTTGCAGCTGGATACTCTGCACTGAAGTTAGATAAAAGAAAGCAGATTGGCAAAAAAGCGTTAGCTGCAGCGGGTCAGCCGATTTTAATGACAAGTTACAAAAAAAAGTTTGATATATTCAACATCGACACAGCTCAGATTCTCCTTACTGAAGATGATTTTGATTCAAGAAGACGAACTGCCATGTTTCAAGAAATCATTACTGCCCACTTAGATAATGACATTGTTCCTATTATAAATGAAAATGACATTACCTCTACTCCAGAACAACTTTTTGGAGACAATGACCAACTCTCATCTAATGTAGCCTATGCAACAAATGCAGAGTTACTAGTCATTTTAAGTGATATTGATGGTTACTACGACAAAAATCCTAGAGAACATAAAGATGCTAAGCTTTTTAAAGTTCTTGATCATATTCCTGAAGGGGCACTCAAAGATGAGCATAATCCAAGCAACCCTTTTGCAACTGGTGGCATTGTTACCAAGTTAAAAGCAGCAGACTTTTTACTAAAGCGTAACAAAAAAATGTTTTTATGTAATGGTTTTGATCTCTCATCAGCAAAATCATTTTTAATCTATGGTGAGCATAAATTAGGTACACTCTTCACAAATGAAAGTGCCATAACTAAGGGTAGTTAATCTAGTTTTTACGTTGATTTATTTTTCGCACGTAACGAATACTTTAGAAGAAAATTCTCATTCTTTTTGGTGTTACGTGCGTTCTATTTTTGTTCTCTAATCTTCACCAGGTTCTACTACAAAGCAGTGGGCGTGTCCGTACTTTTGGGTACCATCATTTTGAAGTGTTACTTTCATAGTTAGACCATCTATTCTTAGCTTATTTGTTTTGCATACTTACTAAATCTTTACAATTATTTATTTTTGTTTTTAATAACAACAATGCCTTTGTTGGAACATAAAACTCACCATCAGGATTTTCTTGTAACTCCCAATTTAAATTACATTCTGTATCAAAATGTATACCTGAGCTATATCTACAGTGCCTATTTTTCGGTATATAGCTCACGAAGAATTTCCTTATTTTTGTTTGTTACGTGCATAACTAAAAGATTCTTACTTTTACTGTAGTAAAACTATTTTACTCTTTGTAAAACTACTTGAGGTATTTTCTTCTCTTTACCTAACTCTTTCATTTGTTTAATGTAAGTTGTATAAGCTTTTTTAGCTTTTCCTTTATTATTCATACCCCAATATGCATCACCGAGATTGAGATAAGCTACTGTTCTATTTGGAAACTTTTCTAGGATTTTTTCTAGAAGATAGGCTGATTCTTTATAGGCTTTAGCTTTTTCTAAATAATAGGCAATATTATTATATTCAACTACTTCTTTCTTAGTTAAAGGAAATTTGGTTAATAAAGCATCATATCGACTTATCCCCTTTACAATTAGATTATTATCATCTTTAAATCTTTCTGTAAAATCTTTTAGTGTGTCTTCCATGTAAAAATTTATTTCACAAAGATTATCTCGTTCTTTTTCTGAAGGAATTGGTTTTATTTCTTCAAACCAATTTTCATTATTAATATTTTCAAGATTAATATTTTGAGTCACATTACAATTGTAAGTTTTAGTATAATCATTTTGCCAGGAACTTGTTGTATACCTTGTATCTGTTAAAAACCAACTATTATTTTTAAATGAAACAAAATATACTATTCCATAATTTCCGCGATCAGGAAAAAACGTACGTAAAGAAAGGACGATATTTCCTTTGTTTTGTGCTGTGATATCATCAATAATATTACCACCATCTTCTGTAAAATTTGTACTTTTTAAAACAAGTTTATATCGTTTGCTTTCTTGTAAAAAGAAGTAAAGCTCTGTTCCAGTATATTTTTCACTACTAATCACTTTATCAAGCATTCCATCTCTATTTATATCAATGTCTCGTATAAAATAATTTGAATTATTTTCGAATTGAGATAATTTAATATTTTCTGTTGCATATACTGAAATACACGATAAAATTAATAATAGAAAATTACTTTTTATTTTTACAAATTGATTCATATTTAAATATTTCCTTTAATCTTTTTAAATAGTTTCTTCTTTCTGTTAATCCATTTGAACCACCATTAACTAGCCAACTGATAACATCAACATAATCATCATCTGCAATTAAGTTCATATTAATAGTTCCATATTTTTTTGTAACTGCTCCGTCTTTGTATGAAATAATATCTTTTTTGTAACTTGGATTTTTGCTTTTTACATACGTAGGTGCACTTGATGGTGCACTCCATACAGCTGTCTGACTTAATTGTTTTCCTTGTTTCCAAAACCAACATGCAGAATCAATTGAATTAAATAAATTTTCTGCAATTGTTTCATAATTTGTTAAACATTCCGTTCCGCTGTATGCTTTATAAATTTTATAGTTGTTTTCCCATGTCAATTGCATTAATCCACGACCTCTATATGGATCATAACTACCTGTATTGCCACTATTATACTCTTTGGTTGTGCGAAATCTATCAGTTTCATGATATGTTTGAGCAATAAAATGGGATTTTCTAAGACATGTATTAATACTATATTTTTTCATAGCTTTGTTTAACTCTTCTGTAAACCTTTCGTATGTTCTATCTGATACTTGTAAAGGTGACTTGCTACTTGAAAATAAGTCTGTTGAGTTAATTGATTCACTTTTTCTCAATTTCTCTACAATTACTTTTAATTCATCAATAGTAAAGTCTCTATTACAAAAACAAGTATTGCTATTTAACTCAAACTCATCACCCTTTAAAAATTCTTGCTTGCCTTCAACATTTAACCAAAGCTTATCAATAATTTCTTTTCTTGCTTCTACAGGTTTAAACTTTTCTCTCCATGTATCCATTTTTGTTTCAGATGGTCTGAGTGTCACTTTTAATAGTGCCGTTCCTTCTCCATCTGAAACTACATTGAATACACTGCTTTCTAGTTCACAAGTGGTGATTGTATCCTCATTTGCTTTAGAGATGATAGAAAGCGGAGCATTTGCTACTTCAAGTAAAGACTCTTTTTCATATATACTAACTTTTAAACGAACACCTCTAGGTGCAATAGTCTTGACGACGATATACACTGTGTCGCCCATTCCTGCAGCATTTAATTTTTCATACTTTTCTTCTATAGCGTATAAAGGAACATCTAATTTAGTTTGTTTGTCGCCTTTGCTTTTACCTTCGACTTTTTCAGGAAGTATTTCATCAACTTTTTCATATGTAGTATAGAAAGTGTTTTGATGTTTTGTATTGACTTTTTCAACAACAGTATCAATTACATCTTTTCGTGTTTTTGATGCTTTATACGTCAAGTCAGTGTCACTGTTAAATAGATATTCTGTTGTCCCTAATGGTTGTCCATTGTATGAAATAGGTATGTTTTTTAAAGGGCTTCCTGCTTTAAATTTTTTATCTTTTGTTGCATCTAAGGCTTTTTCTACATCAGCTGATGTAGCTGTAATAGCCTTTTGGATATTGTCTTTTATCACCCCTGCAATATGTTGTTGTTTTGGGGGTGTTGAGACATCATTAACACCTGTAAAAGAATAAACTACTGTACCAATTGTATTACTTTTTGAGTCATATACATTTATTGGTTCTAGTAGGGAGCCTACAGCTGTATGAGCATTCGGAAAATTAGCATTTCCAATAGCTTGGAGAATTTCTTCCTCTTTGCATGAAAGGTCTTTATTGATTTTATTTGCAATAACTTTTATTATTTCATCTTTTTTTATAATCTTTGTGTTGTAGCTGCTACCCATCTCATATAAATGTGTTTTATCTGAAAGTGTTTCAGTTTTAATAAACTTTTTTTCAGCGAAATAAGCATCTATCGCATCATAAGAAGGTATATAATATACGTCATTTAGGTAAAATCTGAAAAGGTTCTCATCAGTCGCTTCTACGGTTGACATTGAATTTCTCCTTTAAACTTTTTAATATCTTCTTTAACAAGTTTATTATCTTCAATAATCTGTTTAATATCAAATTCTTGTTCTATTTGTTGCTTTTCAACATAAGTCACTTCTTCTTGTGTAGCTAGGAGTGAACCATCTTTTCCTATTATATTTAAGATGGTTGTTACTGCTGTTCCTTCTTCTAAACTTGTATCTGCACGGATGGTATACATCTCATCAGATATAGATTTTATATACTCATTACTTTGATTATCAGGTCTTGCGTTTACCACTTTTTCATCTTCTGTTATAGGTCTGAAGTAAGAGAGCATCTCTGCGCTATTCTCTGGGTAGTGTTGTGGGTAGACTTTTACTCTTATTTCTACTAGAGCTGCTTCTTTATCTTTTTTCTCTTTGAGTTCATGTTCTATTGTGAGGTCTTCTTGTACTTTACTCTCTTTTATTTCTATTTTTCCTGTTGCATCTTTTTCATATATTTCTACTTTTAGCTCTTTTATATATTCTTGTGTTGGGTTATCAATATTGAGTTCTATTCTATATTTTATTTGTGTTACGTGCGTATTTAAAACTCCCTTGCCTAGAACCTCTTTTACGTCTAATTGGCGTTTGAGTTCACTTAAGCTGTGGCAGTTCTCTTCATCTGGTTCTACTACGAAGCAGTGGGCGTGTCCGTACTTTTGGGTATTATCATCTTGAAGTGTTACTTTCATAGTTAGACCATTTATCTCTATATCATCATCTGTTGGGTTATCTTGGAGTAGCTCTGTATCTGCTTCATCATTGTTTTTTATGAAGTGCCAGTTTAATTGCAGCAGTTGCGACTCTTGTAGGTCTGTTGTCTGGCTCCACTCTCCGTTAGTGTATTTCTCTACTTTTGCTGTATATACGAGTTCTTGTGTTATCTTATCTTGTTTTACTAGGTTTGTTTCTACATTTATGACTCGTATTTTTTCATAGAGAGGTTTTACTAGGTCTTGTATGGAGATAGCTTTTGAGGTAACTCCACTATTACCTGAGTTAGCATCATAGTTTGGTGTATTGAAATGTATTCCTGAGCTATCTACTGTAAGGGTATTTCCTCCACATTTGAGGCTTATTCCGTTGGTTGAGAGTAGTTCATTGAGGGAGCTTGTTTGTTTTATGGTATTTGCTTTTAGGGAGTAAGATGCTCCTACTTCTATACCTAGGTTTACTCCTACTTGGATGAAGAGGTTTGTTAAGTATTTCTCTTGTTGGTCTTTCTCTACATATTTCACTACTTGAGCTTTTATGCGTTCTATAAGGTCTTTTTGTACAATTGTTGTTTCGTTATTGTTTACTATGGTGATGATGTCTTTTAGGAGGTTTGTATCTGCACTCTCTTTAACAGTAGTAATAAGTTCTTTCTCAACAGTAGTTATTTGATTACCTGTTATGTTTACTCTTGAGTCATTCCCTACTGTTTGGGTATAGTCATTTGCTACTGTTAGTTCTTTATCTGCATCTATTATTGTTTTTTCA
>JBFHKA010000059.1:0-12668 GCA_041595535.1 Sulfurimonas sp.
CCACACGTAACACTTTTCACTTAAACAACATTTTACAAGTTATGTAAGATATTTGCTAATTAACTCACACAATGTAATTTAATTTGAATATACAATATTAAACGAACACTCAAATTTTAAGAATTCTATGGAATTTCTTCCTTTTTCATTAAAAATATGTCAACTTGACATGTGTTAGTTAATTAACACACAAATAAAGTCTGAGTTAATCATGTGATTTAAGGTTCTTTTATATAAAATGTATTTGAATAAATAGTTAGCACACAGCATCAAGGAATTGTTATGAGAAATATATTCGTTACACTGATCGGTTTGGTATTGGTCTCAAATCTTGTTCATGCAGACTGCTCGTCTGCTGTATCCAAAAAAATTGAACGTAGTGGAGACTTGAATGAATCTGATAGAAGCAGACTGATGGATGACTGCAAAAAGTTTCAAGATTACAGGCTTCATGTCCGAGAGAACCCAAAAGGAGCATATATTTTAAATCCGGGTACATTTACATGCAGAAAGCGGGAAGATTATGTAGAAGCCTATAATCGGGTGCTTGAGAGAGGTGGAAGATATAATCCAGCTCAAATGGATAAATTCAAATCATGCCGCGTTATTAAAACTCCAACATTGACAGCAGTTCGGACACAAAAAGATCCATCAAGCCCTATTGTAGAAATTTTGTATCATAGCCAGTATGATGTAGATTATTTACATGAGGGTTGGGTGCATGGTGCAGAACTAATCCCTTATTCCGACCTTTTAAAAGCACGCGTAAAATAGAGCCAGAGTTGAAGACAATAAGGATTCATCATGTCATTTCGTAAAATGCATGGGGGAGCTACACACACAGCCGAAGAATTTGTTCTTGCAGGTATAGCAACTTCTAAGGATATTGAAAATAACCGCTTGATTGCACCTACAATGGTCTGTTTTTCATTTGCAATAGAATTGTTTATTAAAGGGATACTTGTAGACGAACAGATTGACCCTGGAAAGAAACATGATCTATGGAGTTTATTCCAGTTACTGCCTAATGATAAAAAAGAGTGGATTCGGCGGATGTATATAGATTTAGTCGGTAACACAGAAACAGAAAAATTTGAAAGCGAGCTAAAACGTTGGAGCAGGTCTTTTACTGAAATTCGTTATTGGCATGATGAAACTGGCAAAGAGCAAGCGTATTTTGATTTTTCTAATTTTATCCCCAATTTGGCAATAAGTCTCAACAACGCATATTTGCATACAAAGAAATTTTCACGCTTTAGTTTTCCTCAGATATTGGAAACACGTGAGTAATAGTGCTAACAACTCAAAGGAGACCAATCAAAATTCTGGGGACAGGGTATATAATTACCAAAATTCTGGGGACAGGGTATATAATTACAATTAAGTAACGTGTTCCCGATTTTACAAATAGATATATCGCATGTAACACCAAAAATACTTATTTTAATGGAACATTAATAGTGTTCTTATAATTATAATATTAAGTTTTTGTTCACTATAATAGGACTTAATAAATAGTTATATCATGAAAAATCAAAAGGTTCATAACTGAAATATTTACTAGTCATATTTATTAGCATAACATTCATAGTATTTTTTTCTAGTTCAATTGTATTGGATACACCATGGTTTAGTGATTATTTAAAAACATATGAAAATGAACTAGAAATTTATACTTATCTCCATGATAGTCAATTTGTAACGACATTAATTTTAGGCTCATTTTTAATGTCACAAGCAGTTTATTATATCAAGACTCATGGAGAGAATAGAAGAAAAACATTTCAATTGTATTTTGGATTAATTGTGGGAATAGGCATAATTGGAAACTTGCTTATTTCATATAAATTTATGATAGAAATGGAAAATATTTTCAATAAACCATCATATGAAATCAAAGCAGAAAATAATATTATAAATGCTTCTGAGATGTATATGTTACATGGAATTTCTATTGAATATTATGATTTTAATAAAACCAAACAACTATATAAGCCTACATCAACAAACATAGAACTAAAAGAATATCAAGATTTACTACTCAAAAAGCAACATCAAATTCCATTAAAAATTACAATATCGTTTTTAATAATGATATATGCATATTATTTAGGTAATCTCTTAGCCAATAGAAAAATCAAAAAAGATACAACAAATCAGAAGAGCCAATAAATTAAATGTTTCACTCGTCTCTCTTATATTACATCGCAAATGTAATACTGTAAAGCTTCTCAAGTTTTACAGAAAAAAAATTCATCCACATGTAACACTTTTCACTTAAACAACATTTTACAAGTTATGTAAGATATTTGCTAATTAACTCACACAATGTAATTTCTTCCTTTTTCATTAAAAATATGTCAACTTGACATGTTTTAGTTAATTAACACACAAATAAAGTGTGAGTTAATCATGTGATTTAAGGTTCTTTTATATAAAATGTATTTGAATAAATAGTTGTATGCTAAATAACACTAAAGAGAAAAAATGGAAAATAAAATTCAATATATAAGTAATAAACCAATAGGAAAAGATTTTTTCGCTGGTAAATCTCATGAAAAAATAGCTAGTAGTATCGCAGAACATGTAATAGATGAATCTAATTCTATGAAAGTGATAGGACTTGAAGGTGAATGGGGTTCTGGTAAATCTAATATTATTGAAATAATAAAAAGTAAACTTGATACTACTCATTATATTTATATTTATGATTCTTGGGGACATCAAGAAGATTCTCAAAGAAGAGCATTTTTAGAAGAAATGACTGAAGAGTTAGAAGAAAACAATTTATTAGAAAAAAAAACAAACTATAAAAATATTAATGGAAAAATACTAAATATATCATGGCAAGAAAAAATTAAATTTCTTCTTGCTAGAAAAAAAGAAACAAGTAAAAAAACAATACCTAAATTAAGCATGGGTTTATTTACGATTGGATTAATTGTCGTTTTAACTCCACTATTAGCATTGATTTCTAGTTTAATTGGAAATAATCCACAAGAAAATATATTAGTAAAAATATTGTTTTCTTCATCTATATTGATTTTAGCAATGGTTAGTTTTATTATTTATACTTTTTATAAAAGAATAGTACATAAGGAGTGGGCAAACTTATCATCACTTTTCTATCTATATAAAGGAAAGGAATTAGAAAATACAACTTTTGAAGTATTGTCAGACTTAGAGCCATCGGTAAAAGAATTTAAAAATTGGATTCAATCTATATCTAGTGGACTAAAAGATAAAAAACTTTTAATAGTCTATGATAATATGGATAGACTTCCTCCTAAAAAAGTTGAAGAAATCTGGTCATCTATCCATACTTTTTTTGCTGAAGAGCAATATGACAAAATACATATAATTATTCCATTTGATAGAAAACATCTTCAAAAAGCATTTGAATACGAAGATAGTACAAGCCAAATTAACGAATTTATAAACAAAACATTTTCATTAATATATAGAGTTACACCGCCTATCTTAACCGATTGGAAAAAGTTTTTTCAAATAAAATTTTATGAAGCTTTTAAAGATAGTGAGAATGACGAATTACCATTAGTAGTATCAATATTTGATAGACTCAAAGAAAGGTTTACACCAAGAGATATTATTGTGTTTCTAAATGAAGTAATTAGTTATAAAAAAATATGGAAGAATGAAATACCTTTAAGGTATATTGCTCTTTTTGTATTACAAAAAGAAGATATTTTACAAGATACACATAAAAAGATACTAGAGAATAATTATTTAAAAACTACGGATGAACTATTTTTTAAAGATAATGAATTACAAAATTATATTTCAGCTTTAGCATTTAATGTACCTGTTGCTCAAGCGTATCAAGTATTATTGATTAGAGATATAGAATTAACTTTAAGAGATGAAGATGATGCATTAGAGATTAATGAGTTAGCGAAAAATATACATTTTATTGAAGTATTAGAAGAAGTTATCAAATCAAATAACATAGTATTGGATAAAGCTATTAAAGCATTAGCTAACCTTGATAAAGAAAAATTACAAGGTGATAACGCAGAAAATAAACTTGAAGATATATGGAATATATTAGTTACTAAACAGTTAAATCATGATATAGAAAGATTATTTTTTGATGAAAATTATAAAAACTTATTACTAAATTCATCAAATGATAGCAAAATAAAACTACTTAACTTTTTAACAGAACAATTTAATAGTTTTAATGAAATCAATGGAAAAGACTACTATGAGAGCTTTAAAAATTTAGACAGCTTTATTAAAGAAGAAAATATAGAGTTTAATTTACAAGATAAGATTAAAGTAAAAAAAGTAGAAAATGATGTGTTTTTAGATTATTTAAAAATTGCTGATAAAGACTATAAAGCATATAAACTTACTACAAATTTTGAAGAGCTAGATACATTTGTAGCAGATAAAATACCTAGTAAAATAGAAAATTTACATTTAATTAATTTATCTAATATCTTATCTGAATGTGATTTCCAAAATACTAAGGAAAAAATTGAAACAATAATTACATCACATCAATTAACCAAAGATAATTTTTATCAATTATTAACTATTTACAAATCAATTTCAAAAGATAAACCGTTAGAGAAAATTGTAACAATGCCTAATTTATACCAACTGATTGAAAATGTTACAGAAGAAGATTTAGGTTTTTATGCTTTAGTTGCTTTAAGAATTCTATATTCAAATCAATATGCATACAACACTTGTGGAATACAGCATCAAGTATGGCAAGATAAATTATCAACTATACTATCATCAGATGATTCAAAAGTAGCTGCAGAAATTGCAAAACAAATTGAATATTATATAGACTATGATGATTTACTACTTCTTGTTACAACATGGCAGAAACCCTTATTAAAAGAAATTTGTAAAGATTTGGTTTTTAATAGTTATGGTACAAGAAGAATGAACATACAGGAACCTTTAAAGAACTTCGAAAACATTAAAACTGTATTAGATATTAGTGAAGAAAATCTATTAAAATCTTTAGATGGATGGGATGTAACAAAGGATATAACACAAGAAAATATACAAGAAGTAATAACAGATTATAAATTTTATAACTATTCTGTCTCTGTATCTTTAGATTTAACAGAACATATCAATAAAGCTGTAAAAGAATTTATTAACTCAAAAGAACAAGAATCTTTGATAAAAGAATGGAATGATGATAGCTCTTATACATACAATACACTTCACATCTTTATGGAGCATAATAAAATCAAGGAGCTTCCAGATAATGTATTTAATGCACTTAAAGAAATATTGCTTCAAATATCAAAATCTGAAATAGTTTTACCAGAAGATGAGTCTATATGGAGCTTTTTTATGGATAAGGCAGATAGGAAAAAACTCACTCCGACTACCAAAGATATAAGAGACTATTTTATTAGAGAGAATAATATTGATTGTGGCAAGTTTCAATTTTTTGAAAAACTATTTAGAGAAATTGGCGATTTAAATGATAAATCAGGAGATGTTACAAGAACTATTTTTACTAGAGTCATTTCTGATGATAATTGTTTAAATATACTATTAGAAAATGAAAGTTTTTATTCTAAAATCATCAATAATGCTGGTGATGACGCTGAAAATTTAAAAGATATAATCTTAGATAAATTCAAAGAAGATAATGGGAATACAAAATTAAAAACATTTGCCAACAAAATAAATGTCAATGTTGAAGAGAAAAAAGAAACTAAATAAAAACATACAACAAAACCTAGCACCGAACAGGTAAACCTGTCGGTGAAGTCAAACGTTACAATCATTCACCATCAAATCCGCACAATAAAAACATTCAAACCTTGCTCATAAACGTATGAGAGTTCAAAGCCGTGTTTGTCTAAGATTCTCTTCACAAAACTCAGTCCAAGTCCGTAGCCTGTTTGATTTCTTGAGTTGTCTCCTTGCGTGAAGGCTTCGCAGTAAAAGGCTAAGGGTTTGTCTAGTTTCTCACCTTTGCTTTTTACAAAAATCGAGCTATCTTTTACAACTATATAGATGGGCTTTTGCGTGCTGTATTTGAGTGCATTGTCTATGAGATTTTTGAGTGCGATTGAGAGGTAGTTTAGGTCTGCATCTATCTCCAAAGGTGTCTCTATTTTTACATCTACAAGCGTCTCATCTTCTATGAAAAGTTTTGAGAGCGACTCCGCTATGAGAGTCTCGCAGCTAAATTTTTCTCTCTCTAGTTGGTACTGGTTTGAGTTGAGTTTTTCAAGATGAAGCAGTTCGCTTGTCATCTCGTCTATCTGGCTCAAGGCTCTTTTGAGTATGCTTTTGTACTTCGACTCTTCTATCATCTCTACAGCTAGTTTCGACTTAGATATAGGCGTTTTAAGCTCATGTCCTATATCTCGCAAGAGTCTCTCTCTCGCAGTTATGAGCTCCTCTATATTTGTAGCCATAGAGTTAAAAGTGTTTGAGACTTCGCCTATCTCATCTTTGGAGCTATTTTCTATTCTGAGGCTATAGTCTCCCTCTCCAAAACGTTTTATGCTTTTAGAGATACCTTTGAGTGGGTATATCATTTTGAGAATGATTAAAAACAGAATTATTAAGATGGCTATATCAGCCAAAATCATAGAGTTTAAAAACTCTTTTCTTGCAAAATTCTCATCTTGTGACATATCTACAACCAAGACCTCATCATCAAGATACTTCATATAGAGCAAGTACCTATTTTCCTCATTTTTGAGTATTTTTATTGTAGAGAGAGAGGTTTCGTATTTGTATATCTCTACGGAGGTTTGTAAGTGATGCTCTACATCTGTAAGTGTTTGAAAATTAAGCTCTTTGAGTTTCTTAGCTAGGGCAGTTTTGTCATTGTTTGAGAGGTAGGTAAAAAGCTCGTCTGATACTTGAATGTATCGCTCTTTTAAAAAGAGTTCTATCGTCTCATTTGTCAACTTATTTGTCTCGTTTGATACAAAAATCATAAGAGAGAAGCTGATTAAAAAAAGTATGAGAACCTTATTGAAAATTGACATATATCATCCTATAAACTTATACCCTATTCCCCAAACAGACTTTATGTATTTTGGGTCTTTTGAGTCATCGCCTATCTTCTGTCTAATGTTGCTTATGTGCATATCTATAGTTCTATCTTTGGAGTTGTACTCTATGCCGACTACGCTGTTGGCTATGGACTCTCTAGATACTACTTTGTTTGGATTTTGTATAAGAAAGTATAAAATCTCATACTCTATTTTGGTAAGCTCTACAAAGAGCCCTTCTACTTTTATTTCGCGCTTATCTTCGTCTACTTCAAAGTCACCGATATGCTTGACACTTGAGGCTGTTCTTCTCAAAATGGAGTTCACACGTAACACTAACTCTCTAGGCTCATAAGGCTTTGCCAAGTAGTCATCAGCGCCTAAGTCAAAGCCTAGTATTTTGTCACTTAGCTCACCTCTTGCAGAAGAGATTATAATAGGAATAGAGGAGATTTTTCTAATCCTTTTACAGACATCAAAACCATCCATCTGCGGTAACATCAAGTCAAGAATTATGAGAGCATACTCATTGCTCTCTTTTTCAAGATGCTCTAACGCCTCTTTTGGTTTCTCAAAAGCGACTACTTCAAAATCATAATTTATAAGATAGTCGCAAATGAGCGTTTGCATATCTAAATCATCTTCAATGAGTAGAATTTTCTGCATTATTTGACTTCCCAATCATCAAAGTAATGGATGAACTCTTCTCGCTGTTTTGGAGTTAAGATGGCATGTACTTTTGTTAAAAAGTTGTTTTCTATAGTACGTGCTTTTAAGTCAAGCTGGTTGTTTAATTTTCCTAGCTCTTGTAAATCTAGCTCATCTTTTGTAAAGAGAGTTTTTCTTTTCTCTTCTATCTCTTCTTTGTACTCTCGAAACTCATGTAAATCAAATCTAAAGTTTTTCAAAATCTCTTTGAGCTCTTTTTTTTGTGGTTTAGAAAAGTTAATATGTGAGAGCTCTTTGTGCATATGTTTTTCACTATGATGCTCAAAATCTTTTGCAAAGAGCGTGCTCATTGTTATTAGTAGTATTAAGATATATTTCATAGTTTCTATCCTCTTGAAGGTATTTTAATATCTTTATCATTTAATAAACCTTGTTCAATGTTTCCATGACACGCCTTACAATTTGATGCCGCTACAACCTCTTTACTCTCAAAAACACTTTTGTCTATTTCACTGTGTCTTCTTTTCCAATACGGTGTTTTTGTAATTGCTATTGTTTCATTAGAGTCCATACTCTTTAAGATATAAAACGCCGACTCTTTTGTTGAGCTCTCTGCACTGTTTTTGGCTAAATACTCCCGTATGGAGCTTGTATCTTGCTCATCTAAAGAAGCATCTTCTCCGAAGTGTTCTTCAAGGTTTCCCATCATCTTCTCCCAAGAGGCTTTTGGAAGCAAATAGGGAGGGTAAAGCGTATGACAGCTTATACACTCATTGTAGAAGCGGGGATGCTCCTTTTTATAATCGACTGCAACATTAGCGTCTGCAATCAAAACATTTGATGGAGTCATCAAAAGATAAATAACTAAAACAACAGAAGAGACTATCCATACAATTCCAAAGAGTGTTTGCGCAAATGTGAGTTTAAGACTCTTTGCAACACCATCTTTATAGCCATTTAGCATAGAGTTCAGAGTAGTTGTTCTGTGTAAAAACTTATCGATTAAGACACCTGCAATGTGTGCAAAAATTACGAACATAAAACTATTTGCAAAGAACTCATGCAACTCTTTAAAAAAGTGCATCTTTTTAAATATAGAAACATTTAAAAATGAGAAGAGTCCCATTCCCTCTTGTGTACCATAAGCAATCATTCCCGTAAAGACAGAGAGAAGAGCTAAAACTATCATAGCAACAATCGCCCAACTCGAAGCGGGATTGTGCCCTATGTACTCTTTCTTATTTCCAAATATACTAAACATATAATCTTTTAAATCTACAAGATTAAAGTTAAAGTCTTTAAACTTAGAGTACTGCACATCCATAAAACCCCAAAGGATTCTATATAAAAAAAGCAACCCGACCATAAAACCTGCCACCACGTGATACGTGAGCAAATTATCAGAGTCTGAAAATAAAAATGTAGCTCCAACGGCAACTACAAGTAAAATATGAGAGAGCCTAGTAAATAGACTCCATACATATATTTTAGTCATCTTCCCATCTTCCATAGTTTGGAATTTTTATGTATCGCTCACTGTATGAACCTTTGTCAGCCGTTGTATGACATGCCATGCAGTTTGCTAAAGATTTCACCTCTGGTTGTTCTATGAGACTTTTTCTTATTCTCTTATGTTTTTTAATAAAGTACCTTGTCTCTGTAACAGCAATCGGAGTCTCTGTGCTAGGTATGCTAGCGTTTATCTTTTTACTTCTTTTGTACTGTGTAAATTTCTCAGCAGAATTTGCCACTAAATAGTCCAAAATTCTTTTGTTGTCCTCAGGCTCTAAAGAGGCATCTGTCTTAAAGTGATTGTCAAGGTTTTTCATCACTTTTTCCCATGATCTAGCTGGAAGTAATCCAGGCTGATAAGCAAAGTGACAGCTCGCACACTCTTTTATGTAAAATGCGTCACTCACGGGAGCAACACCTCTTTTTGTACCAAAAAACGATATATCTGCCATCAAACTTCCTGCCATCAGGAGTGATACTATAAGTAATTTTTTCATCATAAATCCTTTACTTTTTGTTGATTATATAAGTGATAACATCACCTTTTTCTTGCGCTGTTCCTTCTCTTACATAAACGTCGTTGAAGTTTCTTCTCAACCATTTTTTTACCTCTTTAACGTCTGTAAACCTTTGCGGATTTGCAGCTGGAGAGAGTGGCTCAATAACCTTGTTTGTAGACTCATTTCTACCGTTGTTTGCTAAGTTTGTAGTGTGACACGTAACGCAAGATATAGCCTTGCCTTTTTTGCCAATATGCTCTGATGTGAAAATCTTCTCACCTCTTGCATAATCAAACTCTGTGAAACTTGGATTGTCTTGTTTTGCTTGTGTGTTGAGGCTCTTCATATACTCTTGCATCTGAGGGTTTAAACCTTGTGCTTGTATAAGTGAAACTCCGACTAACGAAGCGAGTAGTAATTTCATCATCGTAAACTCCTTAAACTTTTTAGATATGAAAAGTATAAGACAAGAGTGTCAAGATTACTTTGACTCTATGTTGACAATTTCTTTACAATTTCATATATTTCATCACACTGTTTTGTAATTGCAAATAAGTTATAATCCTATAATCAATATCTAAGAGGAATAGAAATGGCGATAATAAACATTGTTGATGGAATGGATTGTTTTGCAGAGGAGTTTAGAGGTCTTACTCTTCAAAGATCAAAAGTTGAAAAAGCAGAGTTTGAAGCCTGTACATTTATATCTTGCGACTTTAGCGAAACTTTCTTTTCCTCATGCAGATTTATCGAATGCCATTTTGAAAACTGCAATCTAAGTCTCATAAAACTCACCAACTCTAAAATGAGTGATGTCTCTTTTGTCTCGTGCAAAATGATTGGTATTGACTGGACAATGGCAGACTGGAAAAGCTTACTCAACGCCGACCCACTACGATTTAAAGAGTGCATTCTAAACGATAGTAACTTTTTAGGCTTGAAGCTAGAGGGTTTAGTCATGAAAGATTGCCGTGCAAAAGAAGTCGATTTTAGAGAAGCATCTCTACCAAGAGCAGATTTCACAGCTACGGATTTTAAAGGAGCACTCTTTGATAATACTCACTTAGAGCAAGCGAATTTTACCGATGCGCAAAACACCTACATAGACATACGCAAAAACCATTTAAAAGGTGCTATCTTCAGTCGATACGAAGCACTCTTTTTACTCGAAATAATGGGACTTACGTTAGTATAAAATATATCGCACGTAACACCAAAAATTATTAACTTTCTCTCTTAAAAATTATAGTTCGCTACAAAGTTATGGAGGTTCATATCATTTTTTCTAAAAATGAAGTTGGCATTGTTGTAGGTATTTCCCGTTGCATATTTTCTAACAAACAGGTACTCAATCTGAAGTCCTTTGAGTGCTCCGACAAATGTATAATTAAAGTCAAGATTACCTTGCACGTAACTAGGTGTTGCATACTTATTTAAAACCCAATTTTTAGCATCCACTCTATCATATCTCCCAATACCAGCGAGCATTGTTAGTCCCTTGAGTCCAATGATTTTAAAATCTTGTCCTAAGGTAATCAAAGTCGAAGTTGCATCTCCACTTCCATCTGTTCGCTCTCTCTTTTGAAAAGTAAAAAGTGGCTCTTTACCCCACTCTCTTGGAAAAAGGAATCTCCCCTCATCTGTTACTTTTGTTGCTGCTAAAGTAAGCGTTGTGTCTGCATAACCAACTCCGATTTTTCCACCAAAAGTTTGACTTTTTTCATCTTTTGCAATGTAAGAATACTCAGGATGTGTGTCATCAGAATTGCCACCATTACCAACTTCCATCTCGTGTATATACTGCCCAGCTATAACAAAATCAATAGCACCAAATTTATCTCTGTAGTCGGCTTGAACATACGCAACATTCATAATGTTGTCGATGTAATAATCCCAAACTTGAAGAGTAACTCCTTTGATGCCACTATAAGCCAAGGATGCTACATAGATGCCATCAGAAGTTGTATGACCTTTGTAAGCACTAGGAACTGGCGCTGCTCCTGCATTAAGCGGAGCATTCCCTTGCGGATACTCACCTAAAGAGTTTGCAACACTTTTCCACTCAGAGGTACTTCTAACCCAAAATGAGTTTATAAAACCACCCTCGAGTATCACATCTGCCACATCTTTACTTTTTATCCACACACCCTGCTCAAGTGTAGGAATCATTCTTCCATCTTGAGGATTAATAAACGGAGTGTTAAGTTTCATACGCCCAGCAGTTGCAGTGGTTTTTGAGAGTTTATAGTTTAAATAGAGCTCTCCAATTCCGATAACATTCGTTACAGATGGGTCTGTCACGTCCACTAATCCTGCTACATATCTTGAGTTTCTATTACTCGCTGCGGGTTCAGTGCTTGTAGTATTATAATTTGTACTTAAAAATTGTGAAGTGTAAAATGCAACTCCTACGTTAATGCCAGCTATTGGAGCAGTTTCAAGTTTTAACTTTCCACCAATTGTCGAACCAAAATAGTCCCGAAGTCCCTCTTTGTTGTCTTCACCCATATAGTAGTATCTGATTTGACCAGATGTTTTAACGTCTTTTATAGCAGTTGCCAAAGCACTTGTATCTTCTATTTTTTGGACTTCTGTTGCAAAGAGAGAGGTTGAAACTACTAAACTTAGTAGTAATGTTTTTTTGATTATCTTCATTATGAATTGTATTTCAACAAAAACTGCTTATAATCAGCTGCACTCAGTGGTTTAGAGTAGAAGTATCCTTGAATCATCGTACAACCTTCTTCTACTAAGAAATCTCTTTGTGTAGCATTTTCTACGCCTTCTGCAATAAGGTCTATCTGTAAATTTTGAGCGATGGAAATTATAGAACGGACAATCGCTACATCTTCTTTATCATCTGGAAGTTCATCTACGAAACTTTTATCAATTTTTAGTTTATCTATTGGTAAGCGTTTTATGTACGCCAAAGAGGAGTGTCCTGTCCCAAAATCATCTACTGCAATGCCTATTC
>JBFHKA010000060.1:0-12371 GCA_041595535.1 Sulfurimonas sp.
AGAGTCAGGAGATAGAATGGGACAATTCATGGTTCAAGTTGAATCAGTAGTTGTTGTTGGTCTTTATACTCTCATCGGTACTGTTATCGTTTACTACATCGCTACTGCTATTACAGGTGGTTCACGTGTAAGTGAAGAGAGCGAAGCACTTGGTCTTGATGAATCTGTTCACGGGGAAAAATATATGAATGCTTAATAGGCATTTATATATTTAAATTGGAGTATAACAATGAAAAAAATAGAAGCAATTATGAATCCTTTTAAACTAGAGGATGTAAAAGAAGCGCTCAGAGAGATTGGTATAGAGGGTATAACAATTACAGAAGTAAGTGGTTACGGTCGTCAAAAAGAGCACACTGAGCTCTATCGTGGTTCAGAGTACAATGTGGACTTTAGCCCAAAGATTAGAGTAGAAATAGTTGTAGATGATGCAAGTGCAGAACAAGTAAAAACTACTGTAGCTGAAGCAGCAAAAACTGGTAAAATTGGTGATGGCAAAATTTTTGTAACACCGATTAGTAAAGTTATTCGTATAAGAACAGGCGAAGAAGATAACGAAGCTATCTAAACACCATAAAAAGTGTTTTAAGAAAAAATAACCAAAGGTCTACCAAAAGGTACTTTAGCCTTGCGTGAAAGTGCCCAA
The DNA here is from genome assembly GCA_041595535.1 of Sulfurimonas sp. GTDB lineage: Bacteria > Campylobacterota > Campylobacteria > Campylobacterales > Sulfurimonadaceae > Sulfurimonas. The sequence goes on from JBFHKA010000060.1 coordinate 647, forward strand.
AGCACTTCATAGTTTGGTGGATACTTTGGAAACCAACCATCCCCATCTGTAAAATATAAGAGCATTGTATTCATAGGTAAATTTGCTTCAATGTAATCAAAAACAGGTCTGTAATCTGTCCCACCTCCACCTTTTAGAGCAAAATCCATCTTCTCTCCACCAGCAAATGTGTAATGTGCATGTACTTTTGCATCGGCAATGATGAGTTCTATTTTCACTGCTGGAAAGTTTTGCATTATATTTTTAAACTCTTCCATAAAAGCACCTAAAAGTTCATCGTTGATAGAGCCAGAAGTATCTACGGCAACTGTCAAACTCAGTGTATCGCTTGTAAGTGAGGGCAAACAAAAACCACGATAAAGATGTTTTTTGTTTGGTGGCATAAATGCGTAGTTATTTCTCATGTGACGGTTGATTGCATTGTAGAGTTCAAAACGCCAGTCAATGTCATTTGCTTTTACTTTTTTTGCTAGTCTATCAAATCCAGAGGGCATAACACTTTTTCTAAGAGCCAAATCTTTAGAGATGGAAGCCGCATAATCCCACTCCGATTCTGTTGTTGGATCAAGCTCGTCTTCTATTTCGTCTGTGTTTGCAAATGGCTTCGTTTCTCTTTGTTGCGTGTTGCTCTCTTTTTCTTCTTCATAAGCTTCATCCACATTGCCAAAATAGTCTGTTTTTAAGAGTTCATAAATCTCTTCGGCAAACATATCTTTGTACTCTTCATTGTAGTTTGCACCGAGTGGAACATGCAAACCGTTTTGATGGAGTAGGTTGTTTATAGCATAGTCAGTTGCAAGTTGCCAGAGAGAACCTTTACGATTTAGTTTGCGTTGTTGGTGCGAGAGAATGTGGTGCATAACACAGTTTGTCAAAATAAACATCACTTCATCTATATTGCATCTGCTTATAAACTCTGGGTTATAGAGAAATTTTACACCGTTGCTTGCATAAGAGCGAACACTCTCGCTACTTTCATGTTTGAGTCGTGAAGCGAGCATCCCAAAATAAGGATGCTTTACTGTAAGCTGACTTTTTGCTTTGAGCAGTAACTTTTCTGTAGACATTAATGTAACAAATTGTTAAATTTTCGCATCCAAAGAGTCCAACTCTCAAGATGGTCAAGCTCAATGTGACGCTCACGTAAGTCTTGAATAATCATCACAGCAAACTCTCCTGGAAGTTCGAGTGAGTATTTTACAAGATTGTTGAGTTTTTTGCTTGAGGTATTGTCATTGATTCGCATTGAGAGTGTTGTGCATAAGATGTGTAGAGCAGATGGGCTTTGAGGCACATCGCTGCAGGTTCCATCAAGGATGCTATCAAGCTCTGGTAGTTCAGACGCAACAGAACGAAATCCTAAAAATGAAGCGGCAAGTTCCTCGCCAATAGCACCACTTACCATAGGCATAATCAAATCCTCTTCAGGAGAAGAAGAGAGTATTTGATGGACATATTCCCAAGTACGAGGTGTTGCAAAAGAGCGACTGTCATCTTTTGTATTGAAAGTAAAAAGAGCATCTGGGCGGTGTGAAATAAAGGCAATGATAGAAGGGTCTATTTCAGATTTTAAAGCCCAATTTCTCCAATCTTCAACACTCGCTTCCATCTCAAGATGCACAAAACGATTTGCAAGTGGAGCAGCCATACGAAAGACAACACCTCTGTCGCTTTCTCTATTTCCAGCAGCAACTATTGCCCAGCCATCAGGGAGTGAATACTCACCGATTTTTCTGTCTAATATAAGTTGATATGCAGAGGCTTGTACCATTGGTGCAGCAGTATTGAGCTCATCTAAAAAGAGAATTCCTTTTTGTTGCGTGTTAGTAGGTAAAAACGATGCAGGTGCCCAGAGTGCAGTATTTTCTTTGGGATTAAAAAAAGGTATACCTCGTAAATCCGTAGGGTCAAGAAGCGACAAACGTAAATCTATAAATTCCATATTTTGCTCTTTTGCTATTTGAGCAACGATAGAGGATTTGCCAATTCCTGGAGGTCCCCAAAGAAAGATAGGAACTTTTTTTTCACATAGGTGAGCGAGCGAGCGTTTAGCGCTTTGAGGATTCATTAATATAACCTTGTATAGTTTTTTTTAATAAGTGCAATTATGGTTCGACAGGGACAAGAAAAGAGCTAAAAAGTGAAAATACGACAATTTTGTCGTATTTTTGTATATATAGTATGAAAATTGCAATGCGCAGCCATTTTCTTTGAGAATAGTATATGTAATAGCATTAGTAACTCAAGGCAAACGCCTAAATAAAGGATTTACAATGTATGGAAATGACATCATAGAAATAGAAGATTTTAGTTTTAATCACTACATTCATCACTTTGATGAGTGTGATGTTGAACATCTAAATTTTAACGAAGAGTATAACTGTATAGAAGTTGTAGCAGAGTGTATGGAAGAGATAATCTGGGATTGATTATCTCTTGTGTTTTAACATTTTGTATATTTTAGGAGTGCTCGCTAAATCGAGCGCGGTAAAATCATCTGGATTTTGTATATTTACATCTGCCCCAGCCTCAAGAAGCATCGCAACCATTAGCTCTTTACCACTCGAAGCAACATACATCAAAGGTGTAACTCCATTAACGTTACGTGTATCTATTTCAATGCCAGCGTTTATAAGCAGTTTTACTATTTCAGGATTTTCACCAAAACATGAAAGCCATAGTGCAGTGTTTCCATCTACATTTTTTAAGTGTATATCTACTCCCTCTTGCATCAATTCTTTTACAAGTTCCAAATTTCCCTCACGTGCAGCTTTCATAAGAGCACTATTTCCATAATTTCCTTGAAAGTTTAAATTATCACTCTTATATTCATTTTTTTCTAACCACTCTAATGTCGATTTTTGCACTGTTTTTACTTCCTTATAGTTTGATTTTTGATTTTGTTTAGCTCTTTAAAAAAGCATGAGTCGCTGTAGTAGTAGGTGTTGTTTTTATGTAGGAAGCTTTCATTTTTATGTTGTTGAAGCAGTTTAATATTTTCCACATCAACTTTATAATATTTCTCACAATGTGTACAAAAAAGTCTCGCTAGCATCTATCTTCCTTCGCTCAGTAGAATAACATATGCATCTATTATTCTAATAGTTATATAGAATAAAGAGGTGATTGTTGTATAATATTTTTAAAGTAAAAGAGGTGATTAATAATGGGCAAAACAGATAACAAATATTTTCTCAATCATATGCTAGATTATTCACACGATATGATTTTTATTATACGACTGAGTGACTCTTACATAGAGTATGTAAATCAGACTGCAATAGATGAATGCGGATACACACATAACGAAATGAATACAATAGGAATTGAGGCCTTTAGAAGAGCATTCGATAAAAACGAAACATTTTCACAGCATCTTCAAAATTTACTAGCAAAAGAGCATCTTACAGATTATGCGTATATTATCACCAAAGATGGCACAGAGTTCCCTATAGAAGTAAGTGCAAAGCATCTTCAAAAAGATGGAATTGATTACAATATAGCTATCGCACGTAACATTACTCAAAGAGTAGAAAACGAAAAAAAAATTGAAGATTTAAACAAAAACCTTGAGCTTCTAGTTGTGAAAAAAACAGAAGAGTTACAACACAATCTTGCTTTTTTTAAGTCCTATAAACGCGCTATGGATGAATCAAGCATTGTCTCTAAGAGTGATTTAAATGGTTTTATCACTTATGTAAATGAAAAATTTTGTGAGGTGACAGGCTATAGTAAAGAAGAAGTTATTGGACGACCTCATAGTCTTGTCAGACATCCAGATACGGATTCTAGTATCTTTAAAGAGTTATGGAGCGTTATACGAGCAAAAGGAATTTGGAAAGGGGTTTTAAAAAATAGAAAAAAAGATGGGGGATATTACTGGGTAGATATAAGCATTATGCCTATACTCGATGAAAATGGCGATATATCTGAATATATAGCTATTCGCCATGAAATAACAGAACTCATAGCACAACGAGAAACTCTTGAGAAAATAGCTATTACAGACTCTTTAACAGATCTTTACAATAGATATAAGTTAATGCACGATATAGAATCTATGGCTAATCCCTCCATCGCTATTTTAGATGTTGAGAGGTTTCGTGAGGTAAATGATCTCTACGGAGAAGCCTTTGGCGATAAAATTTTACAAGAACTTGCAAAAAGCATGACCAATATTGTAGAGTATAAATCTAAAAATCGACTCTATCATCTTCAAGCGGATGTTTTTGCCATTGTAAATCTATCATTACAAAAAGATGAGTTTACGAGCTGTATTCAAAAGTTAATAGAAGAGATAGAAAAAATCACCTACAAAGTTGATGATAAAGAGATAATGCTTCAGCTGAGTGCAGGTGTCTCTTTTGAAGAGGACAATCTTTTTATAACTGCTGATATGGCATTAAATAATGCAAAGAAAAATAGAGCTAACCTTCTTGTTTATAATGAGGAATATAATCTTGACTCACAGTATGAAAACAATATTAAGTACACAAATATAATCCGCAATGCCATAGAGAGTGATAATCTCGTTCCTTACTATCAAGCAATTGTAAATAACAAAACTGGCAAATGGGAAAAGTATGAAAGTCTTGTACGTATAGTAGATGAAAATAAAAATGTAATATCTCCATTTTATTTTCTTAGCATCGCAAAACTTACAAAGTACTATGAAACACTTACAAAAATAGTCATCCAAAAATCTTTTGATACCTTTCATTATTCTGATAAAGAATTTTCAATTAATTTAACTGTAAAAGACATTATGAATGTAAATATACAGCAGTACATTTGTAATTTATTGGAGAGTTATGACATACAGCACAGAGTGGTTTTTGAAATAGTTGAGTCTGAGAGTATTGAGAATTTTGATGAAGTGATTATGTTTATTGATAAAGTTAAACAACATGGATGTAAGATAGCAATAGATGATTTTGGAACAGGTTATGCAAACTTTAATTATCTACTCAAACTACGTGCTGATTACATCAAAATAGATGGGTCTCTCATAAAAGATTTAGAGACAGACCAAAATGCAAAGGTTCTAGTAAAAACGATTGTAAATTTTGCGAAGGAGCTTAATATTTTGACAATTGCAGAGTATGTACAAAACAAAGAAGTGTATGAAATTCTAAAAGAGATGGGTGTTGATTATTCACAGGGGTATTACTTTAGTGAACCGACAGCATCTCCAAATTTTGATAAATAATTGTGTTGAGGATAAGTAATGGAAGAGTATGTATTAAAAAATGATGATTTTTTGGTGTCACAAACGGACGAGAAGGGAATCATCCTTTTTGCTAATGATGATTTTTGCAAAATTGCAGGATACACTATAGATGAATTAGTTGGAAAGCCTCATAACGTCGTACGACACAAAGATATGCCTCGCGCTGCTTTTAAAGATTTATGGGATACTGTAAAAAAAGGTAAAGTCTGGAATGGCTATGTAAAAAATAGCACAAAATCTGGGGGTTACTACTGGGTATATGCTACAGTCTATCCTATGTATGACAAGGTTAAAAAAGCAAATACATATATGTCATGCAGAAGAAAACCATCTAAGCAAGAGATTGCAGATGCACAAAAATTATATAAAACGCTTAACTAGGACAATCTTATGAGTACATCACAAAAAAACATTTTTTCGGCATTCTTCTCTTCAAACGATAAAGAGAACACCCTAAGACTTGGAGAAGCAATTTACGAGTTGCTTGACTTTCAAAGAAATAAAATTGCTATAAACAAAGACTCAAATAGCGATGTAGAACAGATGTTAAATAAGCTTATAGTCAAATATGAAGAGAGTGTTTTAGAAGACACAAGAGTCGCAGGAGAGATGGTTTTAGTTGCAGATAAAGTCTCTAAAGGACACTACTCTTGCAGAGTAAATTCAGATTCTAAAACCCCTTACGTGCATGTGCTAAAAAACAGCATGAACAACATGTTAGACTCTTCAGAGAAAAATATAGATAATGCTATTGCAACACTACAAAGTTTTACAAATGGTTCTTTTCAAACAAGAAGTGTTGTAAATGTTGAAGCAAAAATGGCAGATTTATTAAATAATATTAACTCACTCGGACAATCTCTTGAGGATATGCAAAAAACAAATGAGGCTTCCAAGCAAACTATTTTAGAATCGTCACAATCGCTTAATAATACAATAGAAAATATCACAGATACAACTATCGTTGATTTTAAAGATATGATAAATCACATCGTAGATAGAATTCATAGTGTCTCTCAAAAAGAGAATGATATGGTTGATAATCTCCAATCTCTTGTGCAACACGCAAATGAGACGAAGAGTATTTTATCTACTATTGGGGATATTGCAGAACAGACAAATCTTTTAGCTCTTAATGCTGCTATTGAAGCTGCACGTGCGGGAGAACATGGTCGTGGATTTGCAGTTGTAGCTGATGAGGTAAGAAAGCTAGCAGAGCGAACACAAAAAAGTCTCTCTGAAACGAGCGCAACAACAAATGTACTTATTCAGTCTATTTCAGAAACTTCAGATGCACTCAACAGAAATGCAAAAGAGGTAAATGACATCTCAGACGCAGTGAATGATATGAGTAATAAAATGGATGAAATTATAAAAACATTGCAGAAATTAACAGACTAAACTCCAAGCTCTATCTCTCTTGAGAAGAGTTTTGAGTAAGTTTGTTTATAATACCGTATGGATAATATACTACTAGCAATTTTTTTAACACTCACTATAGCAACACTCATAAATATAGCACTCAAAAAATTTGGTATCTCACATATCATAGGCTATATTTTTACGGGGACACTCATTAGCTATCTCTTTGGGTTTAATAACCTCAATATACAATCACTTGAACTCATAGGAGAGTTTGGTATAGTCTTTTTGATGTTTACGATAGGGCTTGAGCTCAGTCTAAGTAAAATCAAAAAGATGAAGGACATTTTACTCACAAATGGTCTTTTACAAGTGCTCTTTAGTGTGAGTGTAATTTTTTCACTCTCTTACTATCTTTTTGCTCTTGATTTTAACACTTCGCTTATTACAGCTTTAGCTTTTTCTCTCTCATCTACAGCTATAGTGCTGAGTTACTTAAAAGATTCCAAAGATGTTTTAACTCCTTATGGGCAGAAGTCTATGGGTATACTCATTTTTCAAGATTTAGCCGTTATTCCTATTTTATTGCTTATATCTTTTTTGTCAAACAATGATTTATCTCTGCCTCAAATTCTTGTACAAACTGTAATCTCGGCAATTTTAGTTCTTGCTTTTATGTTTACAATAGGAGAAAAAATTGTAGAGAAACTGCTGAAATTTTCTGCTAAAACAGAACTTGAAGAGCTCTTTTTAGCCTCTCTTTTTGCTATTGTTATGGGTTCAGCACTTCTTGCGCACGTAAGTGGATTTTCATACTCACTTGGTGCTTTTATAGCAGGTATGATTATTGCCGATACAAAGTATAATGTAAAAGTTGAATCAGACATCCTCAGCTATAAAGATTTGCTTCTGAGTGTCTTCTTTTTTGGTGTAGGTACGAAGATAGATGTAGTTTACTTTCTACAAAACATACATCTTGTGCTTTTTGTTTTTGTAGTAGCAATGCTCTTTAAAGGTTTAGTGATATATGTAATCATCAGACGCAACTCAGATACAAACACAGCAGTAAAAACTGCCCTATCTTTAGCTCAAGTCGGAGAGTTTTCTTTTGCACTCTTTGCCCTTGCAGGCTCGCAAAAACTCATCTCTTCTGAGGTGAGCAGTTTTCTCATTTTAGTGAGTGTAATTTCGATGATTTTGACTCCTTTTATTTTAAGTAAAATCTATAAAATTTCATCTTATTTTGAAAAAGAGTTTTATGAAGCAGATGTTATTACACCTATTGGACGCAAAAACCACATTATTGTTGTTGGATTTTCTATACTTGGAAAGAGAGTAGCCCAAGAGTTACAAAGTAGAAATGCTGAGTTTATCATCATCTCAGACAACCTCAAACATGTACTTTCAGCGAGAAAACTTGGGTATATGGCATATTTTGGACACTTAAATAAGCTTCCAGTTTTAGAGTCCCTCGCAGTAGAAGACTCAAAAGCAATCATCATTACAACAACCAACGAGCATAATATACGTCTCATTAGTGAAGCAGTTCTAAACTTTTATCCAGAGGCAAATATCATCATAAAAATTGAGAGTATTCATGAGAGAAAAAGTATGAAAGATCTCTCCACTGTAGCTTTTATAGATGTAAGTTCAGAAATATCAAATCTCCTTGTCAATCATGCTCTGCATAAAACTAGCAAGTAAGTAGCTCTTATCGAGTTTGAGTATGTCAAGGTCATAGATACGTTGCTGTTTTTTTGAGAGGTGCTCGCTATGGTGTTGGGTCTTTTTGTAGATAGTCGCCATCTTTTTCCCCATAAGTTCACTGCTCGTAAAGGTCTCAGTCATAAGCCTTACTCCTTCAAGTCCATCAAGTGGCATTGGCAAATCACAGTAGTAATCTCCAACACTATTTACACCCCAGTAAACAAAACCAAGTGAGAGGTAAAAATCCAGAGATGTTGAGACGCATGTAAGTCTAAAACGCGATATTTTTTGGGTGAGTGCTAAAGTAAATATCATACTCATAAGAATAGCCCCGTAGCCATTTCTTCGCATTTTCTGGGGAGTAAAGATGTTGTGAATGGTGATGTACTCATTACTCTTATCTGTTTTGAAAAAGATATAACAGAGATGCTCATCTTCTTCATTTCGTAAAACAACACACCCCTTTATGTACCAACCAAACTGCTCATCCCACCACTTCAGTGCCATGTTTGCAAAGCTAGTAGAAGTCTCCTTTGGAATGCCCTCAATAGAGTCTACATACTCCTTACGGTTTAAATGTTTTAGATTGTATTGAGGCATTACGTGCGTTCTTTTAAAAACATTGCTAATTGAGAGTCAATGTTTATAATATGACGTTTAAATTTATCGTACGCATATTCGTTTATGTAGGATTTACCAAACATAGGCATCTTTTGAGCTTTCTCATAAAAGTACTGCATCTCTCCTAGTAAGTTTGCATGTTCATCAAAATGTTCACGTTTATCGTAAAAATTGTGTGCATTCATGCTATCTTCTTCGGCTTTGAAGTGCTTTTTTGTATGTTCAATCATCACCGCAAAGAGTTTCATAAACTCTACATTGTCTGATGTTTTTTTCATAGTTTCTAAAAGCTCCTCAAATTCGTTGTGAAGTGTGTCCATAAACTCTATGTTGAGTTTTAATTCTTTAGCTATTGGCATTTAGAGTAGTTCCTTTATTGAGCTATATTCATCGTCTGATAGTTCAAAATCAAATGCAGACAAATCCTCTAGCATGTGGAGTTGAGACGTTGTACCACTCAGTGGTGTTATGCCCTCATAAGAGAGAAAATTAAAGAGAATTTGTGCTTCACTTTTTTTGTACTTTTGAGCTAGTTTTATAACTGTTTTGCTTCCTAAAAGATGAGGGTTTGCAGTAAGCGACCAAAAACTTTCATAGAGAATATTATGGTGCTTACACCAGATTCGTATCTCTTTGTCATAATCACTCTCTGCGTAAAATCTGTTTTGAACTATGGAGGGCTTCACAGTTGCATTTTCATAGAGTTTTTGAAGAACTTGCAAATCGTAACAGTTACTTATACCGAGTGCCAAAGCCTCTTTTGTGTTATAGATTTTTTCCATTGTTCTCCAGACTTTTAAGAGATTTGCAAATGGAAAAAGAGGCGAGTGCAAAACAAGTGCATCCACATAAGAAGTTTGCAGGTTGTGTTTTGAAACTTCAAAAGAGCGCAAGACTTGCTCTTCTAAGGAGGCGTTTTGATCGTAGGGAATGCTATGTATATCTTGACCTGCAAGTGGAGTAAATTTTGTCTGTAGAAAAATATCTTCACGTCCAATACCTTTGGCACTAAGTATTTGAAGTGCTTCACCAACTTTTTCTTCTCTATAGTGTTTAGGTTGGCACGCTGTATCAATGGCACGAAAACCAGCTTCTATAGCTTGAACAACGAGCATAGTAGTCGCATCTTTTTTCCAAGCTGTTCCATAGATAAGTTTTGGTCTCTCTAAGTGCATCATTTCCCCATTTTATTTATCAAAATGCATATATCATACTATGAGGCTTAATCTCTGCACTGAAATCTAATACCGACAAAACTTAGGTATCATTGTAGAAGCTTTTCTATCTCAAGTGAAGGAATATAATAATGACGCAAGGTTTGTTGATTCTATCTCCTATACTTTTCTCATTCCTGCTTTTATTACGTGTGAGCGTTCGTATAAGAAACATATTTAGCATTACTTTTGTTGTTTTCTTGAGTGTCTTGAGCCTTCTTAATTACTTCTCTTTTAATGCACCTATTTCCATTATTTTTCCTCGTTACGTGCATAGTATATTTATTGTACTAGACTGCTTGGTTCTTCTCTTTTTTCTTTGGAGCGGAATTGTAAAAAAACATCTTTTTGTTACGCTTTTAGCTCTTGTTCAAATTGCTCTTTATGGGGGTATTTTATTTTTAGAACCTACGCTTAGTTCAAGTGATATTTTAGTGGAAAATCTCTCTTGTATGATGTACCTCATTATAAACATAGTGGGTGGAATCATCATCATTTATGCCTTAGAGTACATAGAGAGCGAGAACTTTAGTCGCATCAAAAAAAATGCTTTTATCTCTTTGCTATTTCTCTTTCTTGGTGTGATGAACTTTATTGTCTCGACGAATGACATTGAAGTTTTTTTCCTACTTTTTGAACTTACTACACTCTTCTCTTATCTTCTCATAGGGTATAGAAAAGATGCACTCTCCATACAAAATGCACTTCAAGCTCTCTGGATGAATCAGTTAGGAGGCGTAGCTATTTTGTTTGCTCTGTTTTTCTCTATAGTGACCTACAACACCACTTATTTTGACGTGCTTATGGTAAATATTGACCCTGCATTTTTACTCCCTATTGTTTTGTTAGTACTTGCGGCATTTGTAAAAGGCGCTACTGTTCCTTTTGAGAAATGGCTTCTTGGTGCGATGGTAGCACCAACTCCAGTGAGCGCAATTTTACATAGTGCTACGATGGTAAAAATTGCTCCATATTTGCTCTTAAAACTTTCGCACGTAATGGATGGATTTGTCTCCATAACCATCACTCTCATAGGCACTTTTGTCTTTTTGAGTGCATCTCTTTTGGCACTAAGTAAAGACAACTTCAAAGAGATACTTGGACTCTCAACCGTCGCGCTCTTAGCACTTATGATGGCATTAGCCGCAATTGGAAGTGAGCAGGCAATGCATGCAGCTCTGATTTTAATGGCGTTTCATGCTATCTCAAAAGCCTTGCTCTTTTTACAAGCGGGCATACTAGAAAAAAGCTTTCATCTGAAATATGTGAGTGATATAGATGGACTTATAAATCGCTCGCCCCTTGTGACATTTTTTATACTCATTGGTTTTGCCTCTTTAACACTTCCTCCTTTTGGGGCTTTTGTGGCAAAGTTTATGGCTATAGAGTCCATAGCAACCGAGATTATGAAAAATCCACTTTACGCTTTTGTGCTTGTTTTCCTAGCGCTTGGAAGTGTCTTTTTAACACTGCTCTATTTTAAAGTGCTTACAAAACTTTTTGCTAAAGATATGGATCTGAAAAAAGAGCCTATCAAAATCTCAAAATACTACACGCTTCCATCTTTTGCACTTTTGGCTCTTTTGATTAT
>JBFHKA010000061.1:0-11959 GCA_041595535.1 Sulfurimonas sp.
GCGTATGAGATGGAAGATGGCATTAAAGCGTATGTGAGTGAGATTAAGCGTATCTATGAGACGGAAGTAAAATAGATGAACAGTTTAAAAAAGTCTAAGCCAAACATCTTAGTTGTTGGCGATTTAATGATAGATCACTATCTTTGGGGAAGTTGTGAGAGAATTTCTCCTGAGGCACCTGTTCAGGTAGTAGATATTGCTCGTGAAACAACGGTTTTAGGCGGGGCAGGAAATGTCATTAATAATCTTGTAGCTTTGGGTGCGAGTGTAAGTGTAAGTAGTGTTATTGGTGATGATGCCAACGGTGCTGAACTTGTTGCAATGCTCAATGACATAGGTGTTGATAGTACAAATATAATTATTCAAAATGATAGAAAAACATCTAAAAAAAGTAGAGTCATCGCCGTAAGTCAACAAGTACTTCGTTATGACAAAGAGAGTAAGGATGACATCTCAGAAGAGTCTGTAGATGATATCTTGTTTGCCTTAGAAGATGAACTTTCTGCATTTGACATAGTTATTTTGTCAGATTATGGCAAAGGTGTCTTGAGTGATGCTCTTTGTAAAGGTCTTATAGAAGAGTGCAATAAAGCTGGAGTACGAGTTTTAGTCGATCCTAAAGGCACTGATTTTTCAAAGTATAAAGGTGCGTATCTTTTAACACCAAACAAAAAAGAAGCAGTTCTAGCAACTGGCATAGAGATAAACGATAAAGAGAGTTTAAAACTTGCGCTTTTAAAACTCAAAGAGCAGTGTGATTTAAAAGTCTCTCTTATTACTCTCTCAGAGGATGGAATTGCAACCTATGATGATAGAGTGAAGATATTTCCGACCGTTGCAAAAGAGGTTTTTGATGTAACAGGAGCAGGTGATACTGTTATAGCTTCTATTGCTTTTGCTCTGAGTGCTGGAAAAAACATAGAAGAGACAGCGAAGTTTGCTAATCTTGCCGCAGGTGTGGTTGTTGGAAAAATTGGTTCGGCAACAGTGAGTATTGATGAAATAGAAGAGTATGAGGCAAGCTTGCATAAAAGTACTTCGGATGCACACATTAAATCTTTTGAAGATATAGATGCCATTGTTAGTAGATACCGTGCAATAGGAAAAAAAGTTGTTTTTACAAATGGCTGTTTTGATATCCTTCATGTAGGGCATGTAAAGTACCTACAAGTCGCAAAAAGTTTTGGAGATATACTCATCGTTGGACTCAACTCTGACGCATCAGTAACGCGCCTAAAAGGTCCAACTAGACCTGTAAATATTGCTGAAGATAGAGCCTATTTGCTGGCTGCACTTGAAGCTGTTGACTTTGTTGTCCCTTTTGGTGAAGACACCCCGTATGAACTTATCAAGATGATACAACCAGATATTTTAGTTAAAGGCGGAGATTATGAAGGTAAAGAGGTCATCGGAACAGAATTTGCTGGTGAATTGAAGCTAGTAGATTTTGTTGATGGCAAGAGTACTACAAGAACAATAGAAAAAATTCAAGGAAATTCATGTTAAAAAAAATAACTATGATGGCACTATGTGCTGTTTCTGCATTTGCAATGCACAGTGCGGAAATAAATATCAATGATGCAGATTTAGAGATAGCAGCAAAATTAGACATGGGTCAGTTTAATCAAAATGTCGAACCTGATACAGTTTTTCTAGGTGGAAAATTTTTTAATGCAGACGCAAAACATAGTTCAGACAGAAATGCTAAAATAGATCCCTATGCTGAAGTAAACTTTTTAATGCAAAAAGAGATAGGCAACTCTGGTATGCGTTTTGGATTAGGTGTAAAACTAAACTATACAAAAAATTATTCTACAGCGCCTTTAGGTCTTGAGTTTAGATATACAATTCCAGCACCAAAATTGATACCTATGCACGTGAGTGGAGAAGTCTATTATGCACCAAGCGCTCTTGCATTTAGTGATGCAGATAATTTTCTAGAGTACCGTATAAGTTATGATGTTGAGATAATCAACAATGGTGCAGTAACAGTTGGTTTTAGAGATTTGGAAACAAATTATGATTCGGCTGCAGGTGGTGATTTTACTTACAACAAAAGTTGGTTTGCAGGATTTAAATTCTCTTTTTAGAGTTTTAAATCTTCTACAGCTTGTATGACCTCAAGCGTTGTGATACCTTTCATACAGTCATGATGTTTGAGCGGACACTCACGTTTCATACATGGACTACACTCTAGTTCATGTCTTACAATTATACTTTTCTCATTTTTCCACTGTGATGTTTCTTTATATTTTGTCGGTCCAAATATAGCTACAGTAGGCACTTGATATGCAGCTGCAATATGCATAGGACCACTATCATTTGTTATAAAAAGCGAACAGCCTCCAATGGTAGAACAGAGTTCATGAAGAGATGTTTGTCCTGCTAGATTTTGAAAGTTTTCTATGCCAAGAGCTAAAAGATTCATCTCAATCTCTTGTGAAATTTCCACCTCATTTGGTCCACCAAAAATGATGATGTCATATCTCTGACTCAAAGCAGCTCCAACTTCTGCAAACTTATCAGGATACCAGCGTTTAGCGCTTCCATACGTAGCACCTGCATTGATACCTAAAGTTGGTCTCTCAAATTTTTTTGGTTCTATATAGAGTTTGAGATTTGGTATTACGCCATTAAAAGCATCACTATTTATCATAGCGAGTTTTGCATACTGCTCTACTAGGTGTTGCTGAGAACTTATTTTTGGAGTATGAGAGAGAAGTAATTGTGAGTGCCATGAACTTTTTGCCAAACATAAAACTGTATCTGTAAAACGTAATAACAAAGAGGAGTGCAGTTGATTTCTAAAAGTGATAGCTAAATCAAAACTTCCTAACTCTTTTGCTAATTTGTAGGTTGCGTATAAACGTGAAGAGCTTTTTTTTGTCTTATCTACAATAGCTCTTTGACATAGAGGATGATGCTTGAGCACTTCAATACTCACATAGCTTCCAACAAAAGTAAATTGAACGTTTGGATAATAGTGTGCAAGAAGTTCGATCGCTGGAGTTGCCATAATTGCATCGCCTAGCCAGTTTGGTAAAACAACTAAAATTTTCATCTATTTTTCTCAATAATATAATAATATAAAGCATAGGTCGTAATGTAGACAATAAAAAATGAGGCTACATTGTCACTCAAAAAGTGACCTCCACCTATGATTCTTGCAAAACTTACAGCGACTCCGTATGTTAGAGCAAGTGTAATCCATAATTTTCTTCGTTTACGAGCGAGTAAGGCAAATCCTAGTACACTAAAAGCTGCTGCTCCATGCCCACTGCTAAAGGAATTTCCTTTTTGATCTGAGAGAATAAATACGGGAGTAAAGGTCTTATCTCCTCCAAACTCTTTTATTTCTGCTGGTCTTGCTCTTCCCCAATTTTCTTTGAGTGTAGTATTTACAATAAGTCCCGGTGCAAGTGCTAGAACAAGGATAATATAAATAATCACTCTTTTGTTGAGTGACAAAATATTTTTACGCGCAATAGTATTGTATAAAAAGAGCGATACGCTTCCAATTCCAAGTGTAGAGACAACTATAGGCACCGATTTGTAAAAAAAGACTTCATACATAGAGCCTTTGAGATAAAAACCATTGTCATAAAAAAGAGAAGACACATAGAGGTCAATCTCTGGAAAAAGAACAAAGAGCAGAGAACTTACAATAAAAGCAAACCAGATAAAAAGGTTTACATTTAAAATTTTTTTATTCATAATAGTTGCCATCTTTCCTCTTATAAACAGTTGACTTTTTGTGGTACATCTTGTGTGATAAATATATAAACAGGAGAAGAGCCAATAGCTAAACTTTCGTCTTCTATCTTATCTCCATCTCTTGAGTAGACTTCAAAATAGGTTTCATTTTTGAGTGTCGTCTCTTTGAGTGACCAATGAATTTGTAATAGTTTATCATCTACTAAACATTGAAGTATATAATAATTACGCTTGATATCTAAGCGCAAAAATTGTGCATGACTCAGATTTTCTAGCATGAACTTAAAGCTCTTAAAAGCAGCTCTTTTTCTAATGCCATCTCGGTTATCGACAAGTCCATATCCTGGTGCAATGAGTTGGTGCCATGAGACACTCTGAACTTGTTGAGAGGCAAAGGCTAAAAGGTAATAACGCAACATATAATCTGCATAGAACGCTTCACTTACACACTCATTCTCACTTGTAGGTGCATAGGGTGCGGTTTTACTAATAGGCCAGTTAGTTTCAGTAATGTAGAGTTTAGACTCTGTTTTTGGACTGAGCCAAACCATTGTACTTAGGAGTGCTATTTTATCTGAGAGAGCAAATCCTATTTGCACATTTTCAGGTGCTCCACGTCTATCTACATAAAGCAAAGAGGAGATTCCATCGTATTTATAGGCAAAAAAGTTAAAGAGTGTATGTGCAGTAAAATGGTATTCAAAATCTATTACACTACTTCCAATGAGTTGTATTTGAGGAAACTCTGAAGTTTTTAACTCATAAGCAACCTGATAAAAACGGTTGTACTCATCTACAGAGAAAAAGCCCCACTTCGTACGGTTGATACTACTACCAATTTCATAGATATTTACAAGTCCAGATAACTCTGTAAAAATTGTTCTTAGATTGTTTTTAAGAAGTGTTGCATCTTCAATGTTTTCTCTATCTTGCATGATTTTTAAAATGATTTTTTTGTCTTGGTTTTTTTGGAGGAAACCCTTTAGTAGAGGCAGTTTGTCAAGCTCCCAAAGTTTTGCACGTAAGAGAATATTTTTTACTTGAAGTTCTTCTAAAAGTTCTTGTGTTATTTCTGGCTCTCTTTGAAAATCAACCCCGAGAGAAAAAAACTCATTTGAGCTAATTTCACGACGTTTTACAAAGGGCATCATAATGATGGAGAGAGGTAAGACTATAAGTGCAGTGAGGAGCGTTTTTATAAGAGAAAGAGTCTCTTGCTTTCGCATCTTTTTTTTATATTCCTTGTCTTGGAGCAATGCTGGCTGGTCGGAATACTCATCCCATCTAAAAGGTGCTTTCATAAGGCGAATTATATCCTTTTTAAGATAAAATCCTTCTATGAATATATTAGTAGTTCGCACAGATAAACTCGGTGATTTTATAACAGCACTCCCTACGATGTACATTTTAAAGCATCATGACGCACGTAATAGAATCATTGCCTGCGTAGCACCTTTAAATGAGGCACTTGCAAAGAGTTGTGATTTTATTGATGAGGTCATTGTGGATGATGAGAAAAATTCCATCTTCACTTTTGCAAGCCAACTACGAAAAGTAAATATAGATATTTCAATAACGCTTTTTTCAAATACACGCGTTGCCTTTGCGCAATTTTTAGCAGGAATCCCAAAAAGAGTCGCCCCCGCCACAAAACTTGCACAAATCTTCTACACACATAGAGTCAAACAAAAACGCTCCGAAGTGAAAATGGCTGAGTTTGAGTACAACATAGCCCTTGCAAAAACAGTATTTCCAGAGTTGCACGTAACATATAAAAAACCTCTCTTAGTTTTAAATGAGAGCAAGAAAATCTATGAGGAATTTTGTAAAAAGTATGAGATTACAAAAGAGGTCATAGCCTTTCATATAGGCTTTGGTGGCTCTTCAGATGCCAACTGGAATACACAAGAGTATACCGAACTCATCAAAACTATCGTAAAAGAGCAGAAGTATCAAGTTCTTCTTACTTTTGGTCCCGATGAGAAGTCTCTTTATGAAGAGATGCGAGTGCGACTTCAAGTTGAAGATGTTCGTTTTTATCACTCGCAAGATGGTGTCATCTCTTTTGCAAATCTCCTCTCACATTTTAAACTTTTTGTGAGTACTTCTACAGGAACTTTTCATTTAGCATCTTTAGTTGGTACGCCAACAATGACCTTTTTTGGGGACTCTCTTTTTGCTAGTTCTGCAAGATGGAAGGGTGTGGGAGAAGAGCGTTTACAACACAACTTTATGATACCAAAAGAGCCAGCACAAAGAGAGAAATTACTAGAACATATACAAAGCAACTTCTGGAATATAATAGATGCAGAAGTATAGTCCCTCTATATTTTTAGGTTTACTCTATGCTTTAGTTACACTGACTCGTGTCATTCCAGATGGCTTTCACCCAGATAGCCTTGTTTATATGAGTATGGCACGTAACCTTGCTGAGGGTCACTACAGTTTGTGGCATCTCCATTTTACAGATACTATGTTTAATGAATTTTATGAGCATCCGCCACTGGGCATCTATCTTATCTCTTTATTTTTCTCTATTTTTGGAGACACAACTCTTATAGATAAACTTTATGGTCCTTTTCTTGGTCTTTTGATTATGCTTGAGATGATGCTTCTATACCGTTTAGTCGCTCCAAAAAATTACAAAAATGGCATGCTCCTTAGTGCTTTTTATTTTCTCATGTTTCCTATAGTCTCAAACACCTTAGAAAACAATCTCCTAGAAGTACCAGCTGCACTCTTTGCTTTAGGGAGTGTGTATATCTTTTTAAAAGCAGTGCTTCAAAAGAGAAATATTTTTATATACTCCTTTTTGTTTTCTCTTGCACTCTTGGCTGCCTTTTTATCTAAGGGTCCAGTAGCACTCTTTCCTTTAGCACTTCCATTTTTTTATTTTGTTCTATTTTATAGAGAGTATACTTTTTCTAAAATGCTCCAGTGGTACGCTCTTATACTCTTTTTTACTGTTTTGTTTTCTCTAGCCTTGTATCTGTACCCTCCATCGAATCACTACTTTGCTATGTATATGGACAAACAGATTCTCGCTTCTATAAATGGTTCGCGTGGAGAGGGAGAACACTTCAAACTACTCTCGCAACTCCTTGTTGATGTAAGCTCGCTCTTTTTTATTTCTTTGATTGCTGTAGTTGTTGGAAGAAATAAACCACTTGGACTTGATTTTTCTAAGTTCTTTTTGCTCTTTATTTTTATAGGATTAAGTGCAAGCTTACCTTTGGAGATAAGTCCTAAACAGCATGATTACTACATCTTTCCAGCACTTGCCTATTTTGGGCTTGCCTTGGGTCTTGTGTTCTCAAACTCCATTACGGCACTTTTAAAAAAAGCGGGAGGCAGAAAACTTTTTATGGTTTTAAATCTTGTTGGAATCCTTGCTTTGGGCGTGGTGTTTACACAAAAGTTTGGCACATATAAACGCTATGAAAACTTCTATCATGATTTTGTAGAGCCAAAGGTCGCGCTTGAAAAAGGAAGCGCTGTAAATGTCTGCACAAACAACGCGCAAGAGCATCAAGAATTTTTTAACAACACAGAGATTTTAGGGAATTTACAACGCTACTATCAGGTAAAAATATACGACAATACTTCTACGCACGTAACATACTTTTTAACGACTGTAGCTTCGCAAAATGGGTGTAGTGTTGATGCGACAAAGTATGAGTATATCGGAGCAAAAGAGCCAAAAAAATATCTGCTCTATCGCGCTATTTTTTAAGCTCTTTGTTCATCTCGTAGAGTTTGATGTACTTGTAAAAGTTTGTCACCATATGAGAAAATGCAATGATAAGTCCCACGTAACCATCTAAAAATCCACGTTTGAGTATGTAAGTTCTAAAGAACGAGTAGAGTCCATTGAAAAAGGCTTTGCACGGAGAAGAGCTTTTCTTGCCGACATTGTTTTTTGCAAAAAGTGTGGAATATGTGTTGGCTTTGTTTACAAACTGCTCGATGCTTTGGTAGCTGTAGTGCTCTATGTTTCCGTCTAGTTGTTCTACTTTTAAACCATCCGTTATAATGTCTTCATGCACATCATTGTCGTTGTATTTGGTGCGTGTTTTGTTGAAGACTCTTTTGATTTTTTGGTTGTTCCAGCCACAATGTTTTATCTGTATGTTTTTATAAAAGGCTTTAAAGTTTAGGAGATAAACTGTGTTCATGTCGAGTTGTTTTGTTTTGAGAATCTCTAAGAGTTCTGCATCGACAACTTCATCACTATCTACAATGATGATCCAATCATGTTTTGCATACCCTACAGCCTCATTTTTTGTCCAACCAAAACCTCTAAACTCACCTTGAATGAGATTGACATTTGAAAACTTTTTTACAATCTCTAGTGTTGTGTCTGTTGAGCCATTGTCATAGACTACGACATCATCAAAGGCTTGGAGTGAGAGAAGCGTTTTTTCTATGGTTGCTTCATTGTTTTTTGCTAAAACTACTGCACTGATTTTCATCTGTTGCCTACCAATTTTTTTGTAAGAGTTTTTATTTTGAATTTGAGCATATTTTTAAAACTAAAAAGAGAGGAAGCATCTGTGAGATTATCGGCATCTATTCTGTAAATGACACCACGAACACCTGAAAAATCTTTATTGAGTCCGTTGCCTATGCGAAAAGCGTACTTGTAATACTTTTGCGTCTCTTCAAGTATGGCTTGATTATATTTTCCAAATGGAAAAATAAAGCTCTCTACTTTTGTATGGAGTTTCTCTTCTAGTATTTTTTGAGACAGCGCAAGCTCTTGTGTGACATCAACACCTTCTTCTAAGAGATTCAGATGAGAAAGTGAGTGTGAAGCGATTTGAACAAGTCCGCTCTCTTGCATCTCTCTAAGCTCTTCATAGGTGCAAAAAGTTCCATTTTCATACTCTCTAAAGAGGTGGTTGTGTTCTGGTGCTAAACGCACTGCCTCTTCTTTGTCGCAACTCTCAAGCACAACACTAGGGACAACACCCAAAATTGCTCTAACATTATACTTTTTTAAAAGAGGAAAAATGAGCGTGTAAAAGTCATAGTAACCATCGTCAAAAACCAAGCAGATGGGATTTTTTGGCAAAGCCTCATTTGTAGGAAAAACAGAGGTGAAATGCTCACTTATATAAGCGAGATGCGACTCAAAAATCGCATACTCATTGGAACATCTATCGCTGTTTACGTGATGGTACATTGTACTAATCAACAACTTTTATTCCTTTGAGTCTTTTTTTCATGTTGATTCTATTTTTATGTTTTGTGTTGTACTCTAAACCAGTTTGCAAACATAATGCCTCATCTTCATTTGCAACTTTTGCATACTCTTTGAGTATGGTCGTGAGTGCTTCATCACTCGCCCAAAGTTTAGAGAAATTTTTGAGTCTTTCATCGAGCGTGAGTTCTCTAAACTCCATTCTATTGATGTCGACTATTTTAAACACAAAGGTGTCATTCTCTTTTTTTATGAGGATGTTTCCTGGTGAGTAGTCTTGATGTAAAATTCCCGCTTTGTGAAGCTCATAAGTAAACCTTCCAAAGGCTTGAAATATTGCCTCACGATTTTCGCACGTAACATCTAAAAGAGGCTCTCTAATTGTAAAATCGTACTTGAACTCTTCACTTACAAAGTAGCTCTCTTTGAGTAAAGATGACTCATAAAACTCTATGTAACCTATGGGAGTTGGAGTAAATGCACCAATTTTAAGTGAGTACTCATAAGATTTTTTTGCCTTAGAATCACGAAAAAAAGTGTAGATAAATCTATTTAAAAGATGGGGTGTTTTAAAAGATTTGACTACGGTGCTTGTGTTGTTGTAGAGTATGACTTTTAACTCGTTACGTGCTTTATGAATTGTTTGAGTATTTGCAGAAAAATAGGACTTAATCGCTCGCAAGTAATCTTTAAAAGCTACATGTGTGCTATTTATCTGATATTTGTAGTTCATTAAGCCTGCCTAGGTTAAATAGTTATTTATAAGTTTTTAGATAAAATATTTGTGATTATATCGTAAGATAACTTATGAAAGAAACCACAAAAAAGAGAGTAGAAGTTGAGTAAAAATATTTTAGAACTTTGTCTCTCTCCAGATTTAGGTGGACTTGAGTTATGTGTCGCAGATTATTTTGGTTATTTTAAACAACAGACACAAGCCTATGTTTGTGTAGCACCACAAAAAAAGTTAGACAATTTTATTGAAGATACACACAAATTTAAACTCGCACGTAACAAACTTTTTCCAATCATTCCAGCCCTAAAACTAGCGAGATTTATAGATGAAAAAGAGATTGACTTTATTCATTTTCACTGGACGAGAGACATCACTACAGCAGTTTTAGCAAAGCTTCTTAGCAAGCGAAAACCAAAACTTATGCAATCACGTCACATGACTATGACGCGCTTTAAGAGTGACTTTTATCATAAGTGGCTCTATAAAAACATAGACATCATTCACGCTGTGACTTATCAGGTACAAGAGCAGTTAGAGAAGTTTATACCAAAAGAGATACGTCCAAAACTTGAGATGCTCTACTTAGGTGTGAGTGAACCTGTGGTAGATGAGAGTGCAATTACTTCGTTACGTGCGAAATATAATCTCCAAGATTCCTTTGTTGTAACAATCATAGGACGCATAGAAGAGGGCAAAGGACAATACCTGCTCATAGAAGCGATGGAGAAACTCAAAGCTTTCAATATAAAAGCACTTATAGTCGGACATAGTATGGATGAGGTTTATCTCTCAGAGTTAAAGAGTCGTGTTGCACAATTAGGACTAGGTGAACAAGTCATCTTTACAGGTTTTACAAAAGAGGTAAATGCACATATCCAATTATCGCACGTAACAGTTCTTGCAACGCCAAAAGAGACCTTTGGGCTTGTGGTTATTGAGTCTATGGTAAATGGTGTTCCAGTCATTGCAACTGCAAATGGTGGACCTTTGGAAATAATAGATGATGGCGTAGATGGCTTGTTGTTTGATAGAACGACTGAGGATTTAGTAGAAAAAATAGAACTGCTTTTTGCGAATTCTACACTCAGAGATACTTTAGCACGTAACGGGTATAAAAAGATAAAAGAGAAGTTTGATAAAGAGACGCAAATGAAAAAAATGTACGAGGTGATTTGTGAAAGTTAGTCTCATTGTAGCAGTCTATAAAGACATAGAAGCACTGCGTTTAATTTTTGAATCTTTAGAGATGCAAACCTATAAAAACTTTGAGGTGGTTGTGGCTGAAGATGGAGACTCTGAGGTAATGGCAACTGCTATAGCAACTGCAAGAGAAGTACACAGTTTTGACATACTTCATACAACACAAGAAGACATCGGTGTGAGAAAGTCTCGAAGCCAAAACAATGGCATAAAAGCAGCTACTGGAGAGTACTTGATTTTTATAGATGGCGATTGTCTTTTATATAGCACTTTTATAGAGAATCATCTTGCACTCTCTGGCGAGAAAAACATCATCACAGGAAGACGTGTAAATCTTGGACCGCGCTACTCTGCACAGCTTAGAGCGGGAACTATCACATCTGCATGGCTAGAGAAAAACTTTGTGCGTAAATATTTTGACATCAAAGAAGATGCTAAAATGGAGCGACATAGCGAGGAAGGATTTGCTATAAAGCCTCATGGCTTCATCGCTAAAATGATGCGAAAGTATAGAAAAAAAGAGTTTCCTCTTCTTGGGTGCAATATGTCCTTTTATAAAAAAACAATGCTAGAGATTAATGGTTTTGATGAAGGACTTGGAAACTCTGCAATGGCGAGCGATACGGACTTGACATGGAGATTTAAGGGAATAGGGTGCAAGATAATCTCCGCAAGATTTATCTGCAATGAGTTTCATCTTTTTCACAAGCGTAGTCCAAATGAGTATGATCGTGATTTAGACTTAAAAATGGTAGCCAATGAAGAGAAAAAATTGTATAGGTGTAGTGATGGAATTGAGAAAAATTAAAGAGTTGCAAAACATTCAATCTATCACCGTTTTAATGTTTGGTCTTTTAGGGGATGTCCTTATTAGAACCCCAATATTAAAAGCACTCAAAGAACTCTACCCTCATGCAAAAATAACTGTAGCAGTCGATGCTATAGGAAAACAAATAGTGCAAAACAGTCCCTATTGTGATGCTATTATTGTTGTCAATAGAAGCAAAAAAGATAGACTCGCGTACTATGTAAATAAGTTTGTCACTATCGCAAAAGTTAGAAAAACAAGAATGGATTTAATAGTTGATTTGTACAACGGAGGTTCA
>JBFHKA010000062.1:0-11940 GCA_041595535.1 Sulfurimonas sp.
ATTCTCGCTTCTTTGGGTGGTACTTCATGCGAGGCTACACTTTGTGAGTCGAGTGTTACATGGGACATAAATGCACAAGAAATTGGCATAGAAAATGATGAGATTAACGTCTTCAAACACATCAAAAAAGATAAGTCTCGCTACTTTGTAAACAACCAAAGTGTCTCTAAAAAGGCGATTGCTTCTATCTCTTCTTCGTATTTAAGACATTTAAGTTTAAAAGATTTTAGTGATTTTGAAAATGAGAACTTGCTTGCTATTTTAGATGAGAGAGTAGGGCAAAAGTCTAAAACCATACATACCCTCAAAAGCGACTACAAAGCAAGTTTTTTAGAGTATTTAGACGTTAAGAAAAAGTTGCACGTAATAGAAGAAGAAGAGAGAAAAATAGTCGAGTTAAAAGAGTTTGCAGCATTTGAAATAAAAAAAATACAGGACATAAATCCAACCGCAGGAGAAGATGAAGAACTCTCAGTTATAAAAAAAGAGCTTTCTCGCAAAGAAAAAGTTTTGGAGAGTTTAGAGTCTGCTATGGAGATTTTCAACTCTGAGCATTTAGTTTCCTCTGCTTTGGAGATTCTCGATGTTGACAGCTCTTTTTTTGATGACAGCATGAATGAGTTACGTGCAGTATTTGACACCGCGCAAGAGAGATTTTCTGCCTTAGAAGATGTGAACGTAGAAGAGGTTTTAAACCGCATAGAAGAGATAAGCGGCATCAAACGTAGATACGGAAGCATAGAAGATGCCTTGGCGTATAAAGAGCAGAAAAAGATTGAACTTGAAAAGTATGAAAACATAGAAATTGAAAAGAGCGCCTTAGAAGAAAACTACAAGAAGCTTTCTAAAAAAATAGCATCACTAGCAGATGAAATAAGTGTGTTACGTGCGAATACATTGAGTGGCTTTCAAACTGCCTTAGATGGGTACTTAAAGAACCTTTATTTGCACAATTCTACGGTGGAGTTAGAGCCACTAGATGAGTACACACTTTATGGTCGTGACATGATGCGCATAAAACTTAACGATACCGATTTGTCTAAGATAAGTACAGGTGAGTTCAATCGTTTACGTTTAGCTATCTTGGCTCTAAAGTCTGAGTTTATGAGTAAAAATGGTGGCGTTTTGATGCTTGATGAGATAGATGCAAACCTGAGCGGAGAAGAGTCTATGAGTGTTGCAAAAGTACTTCGTCAGCTCTCTAAGCATTTTCAAATATTTGTAATTTCACATCAGCCACAGCTCACATCTATGGGAGATCAGCACTTTTTGGTTTATAAAGATGGTACTATTTCAAAAACAAAAGAGCTAAACTTTGATGAAAAAGTGGATGAAATAGCTAGGATTATTAGCGGTGAAAATATTTCAGATGAAGCGAAACGGTTTGCTCGTGAATTACTAGAGGCAAATAGATGATAATTGATACACACATTCACCTTGATGACACACGCTATGATGGGGATTTAGACGAAGTTTTAAATAACGCACGTAAGGGTGGGGTTACGCGTTTTATTATTCCTGGGGCTGACCCAAAAACTCTTGGTCGTGCTATAGAGATTTCTGAGATGTATGAGGACGTATACTTCGCTGTTGGTGTGCATCCTTACGATATGGAAGCGTTTGATACGCTAGACTTTGAGAAATACATACATCATGAAAAATGCGTAGCCATCGGTGAGTGTGGACTTGACTACTACAGACTCGAAGGTAGCGATGAAGAAAAAGAGGCTGAAAAAGTTGAACAAAAAAGAGTTTTTGTAGCGCAGATAGAGTTGGCTAAAAAGTACAAAAAACCGCTTATAGTTCACATACGAGATGCCTCACGTGATTCTAAAGCTTTACTCGTTACGTGTAATGCAAAAGAGGTTGGTGGAGTGCTCCATTGTTACAACGCAGATGAGGAGCTTCTCTCCCTTGCTAACGAAGGTTTTTACTTTGGTATAGGTGGCGTACTTACATTTAAAAATGCCAAAAAACTTGTAAATGTTCTTCCTAAAATTCCTTATGAAAAATTACTTATTGAAACAGATGGTCCATACCTTACCCCAATGCCACACCGAGGTGAGAGAAATGAACCGCTTTATACAACATATGTGGCTCAAAAAATGTCTGAACTTTTAGATATGAACGTAGAAGACATACAAAAAGACACCTCCGCAAATGCCCTAAAACTCTTTAATATTTTTTAGTATTAAAGAGTTTTTAAGCACTTACATCTTTTTTTTAGCTCTTTTTGGATAAAATCTAACCTTATAAATTCAAAATAAAAGTTGCAGATGTTTAAAATTTTACTTTTTTCCCTATTACAAATTGCACTCTTCGCAAATTTCACGTATGAACCTAACTACAAAAAAGAGCTTGTAGTTTTAGACTCCTTCGATATAGAACCCTCATTTCTCTACGATCCAATTATGAACGATATGAGAGTACAAAATGCCTCTTTAAGTAAAAGTAAACACTTCTTTAGAGCGATGAATGATGCGTATATATTTATTCCAACGATTAAAAGTGCGTTAGCAAAATATGACATTCCTCAAGAGTTTCTCTATCTCGCAATGGCAGAATCAAACTTTAGCAATAAAGCGTACTCAAACAGAAGAGCTGCTGGACTTTGGCAATTTATGCCAGAGACAGCTAAAGTCTACAAGTTAAAAATTGATGAATATGTGGATGAAAGACGTAACTTAGTAAAGTCTACAAATGCTGCGGCGAAGCATTTAGCCTCGTTACATAGAAGATTTGGAAAGTGGTATCTTGCTGCTATAGCTTACAATTGTGGTGGTGGTCGTCTCAATAGTGCCATAAAAAAAGCAGGTACAGATGATTTATCGGTTTTACTAGATGAGCGTAAAAAGTATATTCCAAAAGAGAGCAGATACTATATTAGAAAAATTGTTGCATTGGCACTTCTTGGAAATGACGAGCAATATCTTTTATCGAGCGAGTATGAGTATCTTTTAAATCGTGCAAATGCTTACTCCATTTCGACTGTAAAACTACCTAGTGGAGAGTCTTTAAGCAGGGTTGCCAAGCTTATAGACATTCCCTTAAAAGAATTACAAAAGTTAAATAGACATCTTAAGTACGACTTTGTACCGCCTTATGAAAAAGAGTACGATGTTTACATACCCTACATAAAACTCTCAGATTTTAAACAAAAATACTATGAGTCACCAATGAAAAATATCTATAAAATTCATACCGTGACTGGTGGGGAGAACCTTTCCCTTATTGGCAAAAAGTACGGTGTCTCATATAAAGTCATCAAGGACTTTAACAAACTAAGAAACAACAATTTAAGTCTCAAACAAAAGCTCATCATACCAATAGCAAAAAAGAGCAAAGAGACTACACTCAATACAAAACATTACTACATGGTTAAAAGAGGGGATTCTCTTGAGTCCATTGCAAAAGCATTCAAAGTAAGTGTACAAAACATTAAGATGCAAAATAATCTTCAAGGCTCTCTCATTAGAGTCGGAGAAAGGTTAAAGCTCTATGAGTAAAATCTTCTCTGCATTTTTAATTGTTGCTCTTCTTTTTTTGAGTGCGTGTAGTACGCGAGGAAAGAGGGTCTATAAAAATTACTCTAACAATCAAACGAGCTATAGCTCTAGTGTTGACAATAAAAAATACTCTCATCCAACTATGCGACCTTATGTTGTGAGGGGTATAAAGTATTACCCAACGGTCGTAAGTGTGGGAGATACTTTTAGGGGTAATGCAAGCTGGTATGGTCCAGATTTTCATGGAAAACTCACATCTAATGGCGAAACATACAATATGTACGATATGACAGCAGCCCATAAAACACTGCCAATGAATACAATTGTAAAAGTAACAAACAGAAGAAATGGACGTAGTACAACAGTAAGAATTAACGATAGAGGACCTTTTGTTGCTACAAGGATTATTGACCTTTCTAACAAAGCTGCAAAAGAGATAGATATGGTTGGAGCTGGTACAGCACCTGTAACACTTGAGATTTTAGGTTTTGAGACAAAAGGTAAAAAAACAATACCATCTCAAGCACAACTTAAAAAATCACCACAAACGCAATCTTTGAGCGATTTTGCTCTACAGATAGCTTCTTTTTCAAAAATCGAAGGTGCGCTTGCAACGCAAGAGAAGTATGATAATACCGATGGATATAAAACAATCATTAAAGATATTGAAACGGCAAATGGAAGATTATTCAAGGTTTGGTTACGAGGTTTCAAAAGTGAGCAGGAAGCTAGAGACTACAAAGCTAGCGGAATATTTAAAGATGCATTTATAGTACAAGAGGAGTAAAGCATGATAACAAAAACAAGAATAACAAAAGAGACAGATATAACAATTTCACTAGAGTTAAATGGAACAGGTAAAAGCAACATTAACACAGGTGTTGGGTTTTTAGACCATATGCTTGAGAGTTTTTCAAAACATTCACTTATAGATTTAGATATTTCATGTAAAGGCGATACACACATTGATGACCACCATAGTGTGGAAGATGTTGGAATAGTTCTCGGTTCTCTTTTGGCAGAAGCTATCTACCCTGTAAAAGATATGGAACGCTTTGGAAGTGCAAATATTGTCATGGATGAAGCGTGTGTATCTTGTGACTTAGACTTGAGCAATCGTCCTTTCTTAGTTTTCGAGCTTGATGTTTTTGGAAAAGTAGGAGAGTTTGATGCGGAACTTGTAGAGGAGTTCTTTAGAGCCTTTGCCCTCAATGCAAAAATCAGTATGCACGTAATCAAACTTCGTGGGAAAAATAAGCATCATATCATTGAAGCAGCATTCAAGTCTGTTGGTGTTGCAATACGTAGAGCCACAGCGCACAACGCACGAGTAGGCATTCCTAGTACAAAAGATGTTTTATGATTAAGCTAATAGTTCTTGATGTAGATGGTTGCCTGAGTGATGGAAAAATTGTCTACTCTGCGGATGAAATAGAGAGCAAAAATTTTAATGTCAAAGATGGTCTAGGGATTACTACTTGGATAAAGATGGGAAATCAAGCTGCAATCATTACAGGAAGAAGCTCTACTATAGTTCAAAAAAGAGCCAAAGAGCTTGGTATTACACACTATTTTCAAGGTGTGAATGATAAAGAAAAAGTGCTTGAAGAGTTGATGAGTACTTTAGGGTTAAAGTCGTACGAAGTTGCTGCTATAGGCGATGACTTAAATGACTATAAGATGCTTGCAAAAGTAGGTCGCAGTTTTACTCCAAACGATGGTGTACAAGAGATAAAGAGCTTAGTAAAAAACATTTTATCGCACAATGGCGGGGATGGAGCAGTTCGTGAGATGATTGATATATTGGTAGATGAAAATAATCAAAGAGAGCAGTTTTTATCTATTTGGATGTAAGGAGTAGGTCATAAATATTACTATTTTTTTTGGATTTATCTTCAGTGCACTTATGATGATATATCTTTTTTTTAAACCATTGACACTTGAAAAAAAAGAGTTTATAGATGTACCACTCTTTGAAGTTAAAAACTTTAATATATATGAAGTGGATACAAAAGGATTAAAAACAATCCTCTTGGGAAATAGCTCTAAAAGATACTCTGACAGATATACAGTTGAAGGAATTGACTATACAGATAACTCTAAAAAATTTATTGCAAATATGCAAGCAGATAATGGAGTATATACAGAAGAGAGTGTACAACTTTCTGGTAATATACGTTATGCAAGGGAAGATGGTTTAACATTTAAATGTCAAGAAGCAAACTATGATAAAAAAAGTTCAGTAGTCTCTACAGCAACCCCTTTTATAGCGTACTTAGGGGACAATGTTGTTAAAGGCTCTTCTTTACAATACAATAGCAAAAAAAATAAAATAGAATCTAAAAATATAGAAGCAATATATCAATTACAAGAGAGTGAAAAATGAAACAATTATTACTATTTACTTTGCTGCTCAATGCATTCGTGTATGCGCAAGAGCTTAAAATTACATCAAACTCTTTTAAAGCAGATGAGAACAAAGGCATCTCGGTTTTTTCTGGAAATGTTAATATCATTAGAAACCTTGATGAGCTAAATGCCTCAGAGGTCACAATATATACAGATAAAAAAAATCAGCCTACAAAATTTGTTGCATTTGGCAAAGTCTCTTTTTTCATTGCAACAAAAAAAGGAGCACAGTACTCTGGTTCTGCAAACAAGGTTATTTATGTTCCTCTGACAAAAGAGTATTATTTCTTTGAGAATGTGCATCTTAAGCAGATAGATGATAAAAAAGAGATACTTGGTGATGAAGTTGTACTTAAAACAGTGAGCGGAGAAGCATACGCAAAAGGTCTGCAAAAAGAGCCTGTTATTATGATTTTTAACATAGCGGATGAGAAGGAGTAGGTATGATAGATATAGTAGAAGCTAAATTTATAACATCTGCACCACATGTTCTTGGCGCACCAGAATCAGAGTCTCAAAATGAAGTAGTCTTCATGGCTCGCTCAAACGTAGGAAAAAGTTCACTACTCAATGCTTTAACAGATCATAAAGGTCTTGCGAAAGTCTCCTCAACACCGGGTAAAACAAGACTAATAAATTACTTTGATGTAACTTTTTTAGATAGAGACACAATGCAAAAAGTTGATGCAAAGTTTGTGGACTTACCAGGCTTTGGGTATGCAAAAGTCGCAAAATCTATTAAGTATGATTGGGAAAAGAATCTCACAGATTATATTGCACAGAGAGAACAGATTAAGATTTTTATACATCTTATAGATTGCAGACATCCTCATTTAGAGATAGATACTTCTGTAAGTGAATTTTTATTTGAAAACGCAAGAGAAAACCAATTTATACTTCAAATCTTTACAAAAGTTGACAAACTAAATCAAAAAGAGCAAAATGCATTAAGACGCGATTTTCCTGATGCTTTGATGGTATCAAGCTCAAAAAAACGTGGAATAAAAAAAATTATAGAAGTAATATATGAAATATTACAAGAGAAGACAGATGAAAATTGAATATAAAAAGGCAACCCTTCTTGATGTCAAAAAAATGCAAGAGCTTGTTTTACCAGAAATAGTAAATGGAATTATCTTAGAGAGATCCAATGACGAAGTCGCTACAAATATACGTTCGTACACATTAGCATATCTTGATGATGAACTTGTAGGTTTCGCAGCTTTACATATACATACAGTTGGTTTGGCAGAGATACGTTCGTTGATAATAAAAGAGGAACATAGAGGGAAGAAGATAGGAGAAAATCTAATTCTTAAAATACTTCAAGAGGCAAAAAGCCTAGATGTTCCAAGAGTTCTTAGTTTAACCTACAAACAGTCATTTTTTGAACGCTTAGGGTTTATAGAAATTCCAAAAGAGTCACTTCCAGAGCATAAAATCTGGGCTGACTGTATAAAATGTAAACATTTTCCAGTATGCAACGAAGTATCTCTCATTATAGACCTTTAACACCACTCATCTATATAGTACTTTTTGTACTCTATAGTAGTGCGACAACAATATATCCTCTCCTACCTCCTCTTTTTGCAGTACTTTTTGCAAGATTTTCAAAGTCTTTGGAGCGAGAAGATATTGTTTTTACTTTTTTAATTGCAGTATGTCTTATCATTTTTGAAGTAAACTATGAATATATGTTTTTAAGTTCTATTGTTTACTTTTATCTTATACATAAATTTGTTATGCCAAAAATTATACAAAACTTTTCTTGTAAATCTTGTGTCAATATATCGTATGTTCTTTTGGCGTATATTGGGTACTATCTCTTCTTGCTTCTCATAGCAAATATATTTATGTTTACGCCTCCAGAGATAAATTACTATATAATTTACTATATAGTAATTGAGTTTTTCCTAGTGAGTATTTTATGAAAATTAAATTTATTATTTTTATATTTACTTCGATTTGGTTAGCTCTTGTTGTGAGGGTTTATTTTTTAGCAGTTGAATCAAATAGTTACTACACAAAGCTTTCTCATCAAAATACTATTAAACAAGAGCAAATAGCACCTGTAAGAGGGACCATTGTAGATAGAAACAACAAGCCTCTTGCTATAAATAAACTTGGTTTTAAAATTGAGCTTGCACCACACCTAAGAAGTAAAAAAAATCTCCATATATTTAATGAAGAAATAGATACATTGGTAAGGTCTTTACCATTTTTAGATAGAGAAAAAATGCTCGAAGCTTATGAAAAAAAAGACTCTTACTATAATCACAACTTCATAGAAATTGTTGATTTTATTCCTTATGAAAAGATTTTGCCTGTCTATTCTAAGTTGAATTTGCGAGACAACATTGTTATTTCTCCTGCACCAAAAAGATTTTATCCATACAATAACATAGCAGCACATATGTTGGGTTATGTCTCACGTGCAAATCAAAAAGATATAGATGCAGATCCTCTTCTTGATCTCATAGGTTATACAGGTAAAACAGGGCTAGAAAAATATTATAATAGTTACCTACAAGGTACTCCTGGAAAAAGAGAAATACAAGTCAATGCAAACAATCTCGAAATAGAAGAGTTGATGTATGAACCTGCTGATGAAAATAGAAAGTTGACACTTACTATAGATATAGAATTGCAAAAATACGTTTCTACTCTTTTTGGAGACAAGGTTGGTGCAATCATTGTAATGGATGTTAATGGTTCGATTCTCGCAGCAGGAAGCTTTCCAAACTATGACTTAAATATTTTTGTTTCAGGAATGTCCTATAACATGTATAATGAACTCTCTTCAAGTTTAGACCATCCCTTTACAAACAAGCTTGTTCACGGACTCTACCCACCTGGTTCTAGTATAAAGCCAATGCTCGGGCTATTATATATCTCTACAGATTTAAATGAAAACTGGGCAGTAGATTGTCACTCATCATTTCCTCTAGGGGGTCGTATATTTCGATGTTGGAAAAAAGATGGACATGGAAAAACTGCTATAGTAAAAGCTATTAGAGAGAGTTGTGATGATTATTTTTACAAAGGCAGCTTAGTCCTTGGAAATAAAAAAATAAGTGATGGCTTGCAAAGATATGGGCTCGGTAAGAAAACAGATGTCGATCTTCCTAATGAGTTTATTGGTGTTGTACCATCACGCGAATGGAAACAAAAAAAGTACAACTTAATGTGGAATATTGGGGAGACAGTAAATATGTCTATAGGGCAGGGGGACTTCTTAGTAACTCCCCTGCAAGTAGCGCAACAGACAGCATTAATAGCTACAGGAAAACTTCCGACACCACATTTTGCTGCTTTTGTTGGGGAAAAACCTTATGAGGAAACCTCTCAAGATGTTTTAAGTAAAAAAGAGAAAGAGAAGTTACCAATTATACAAAGAGCGATGTATCAAGTTTGTAATAGTCCTCATGGAACTGCTGCAGGCTATGTAAGTTCAAAAGTTATAATAGCTGGAAAAACAGGAACAGCACAAGTAGTTGCAATTAAACAAGATATAAAGAAACGAAAGCTAGAACATGAAATGTCATACTACAGTCGTTCCCATGCTTGGTTTACAGCCTATGGACCTTATAAAAATCCGCAATATGTTGTCATGGCTATGGTAGAACATGGTGGACATGGTGGGCAGGCCGCGGGTAAAATAGTCTCAGACATATATAACAAACTATTAGAGCTTGAATATATTAAAAAGTAACTTATATTTGTGGGTTATGATGCAGCTTAAAAAACTGCATTTTGAATAAAGAGTGCCAAAATAGTAAGTAAAAAGATAGCCCCAGCTTTGTTGTAAAGTTTGTTTGCCAATATAAAAAGTAAAACAGTAGATGCACTTGCCAGAATTAAGATGTCAAACTTTGAAGCTTCTAAGTTGATTGCAAGAGGATTTAAAAGTGAAGCACCTCCTAAAACCATAGAAAAATTAGCAACATTAGAACCTATAATATTTCCTATACTCATATCTGCATGACCTTTCTTGACTGCAGCAAGAGAGACAACAAGTTCAGGTAAAGAGGTTCCTAGAGATATTAATAAAAGTCCTACAATCCACTCGCTGACGCCAAACTCCCTTGCTATATTTGCTCCACTCTCAATAACAAAGTTTGCTCCACCAAGAGTAAGAATGAAACCTACAAAAAGAAGTATGACTGTTTTTGTCCAATTAAACTTTTCTTTCATCAAATCTTCATCAAGTTCACCCGTAAGATCCTCTTTTGAATCATTAAACAAAAAGAAAAGATAAGAGACCATCATAAGTACAAAAAGGGTTCCATCAAATCTACTAATAACACCATCTTGAATCATTACATAAAATATAATAACTGGTGCAATGACCCAAGCACTGTCTTTAAAGAAGAGATTTCTCTCTGGATTCATTTTATTAGCAATAAAAAAAACAAGTCCGAGGACTAAAGTGATATTGAAAGTCACACTTCCTATAACATTTGCAACTGCCATATCACTCTTTCCTTGAGCAGACGCCATCATAGAAGCTGCCATTTCAGGAAGTGATGTGCCAAATGCTACAAGCGTTGCACCTATAACAAAATGAGAAATATTAAAATGTAGTGCTATTCTCTCCGATTCTTTTATAATAAAGTCTGCTCCATAGATTAGAGCTCCCATTGCAATTACAAATATTACAAAATCCATTTTTATCCCTCTGTTCTTATAATTAAGCTATCTGGTAAGTTAAATTTTTCTATGAGTTCTTTCTCTTTGAGTCGCATCTCACCGCTATCAACTTCGTGGTTATAACCAAGTATATGAAGAAGTCCATGTATAAAGAGTAGAGCAAGTTCATCACTGCTTTTGTGTCCAAGCTCTTTGGCTTTTTTTTCAACATATTCTTGTGATATAACTATACTTCCTAGTGGACTCATAGGCATCTCTTCATAAGGGAAGCTAAGTACATCTGTAGGCTTATCTATATTTCTATGCAGTAGATTTATCTCTTGCATCTCTTCATTTGACGTTATAATGAGTTCAATCTCTTTTTGTGTGAACACATCTGCTATTTTTTCTAAAAATTCTTCATCTATCTCTAGTGAAGTTCTATTATCTAATTCAATCATGAGGGAAATTATATCTAATGCGGCTTATAATTTGTAGGGTAGATGTTCGTTTTCATCTATCCTATTCATTTTGTTTAAAAAAAGTTATCCAGTAATATTAATATTACTACCAACTCCTGTTTTTTGTGCAGTGACTTGTTTTGATTGTTCGTTTGCACTCTCAAGTACTTTTAAAACTTGCTGTGCTTGAACATCCTGTGCTTTTTTCATAGCATCTATTTGAATCGTAGAAGAACCTGTTGCTGCTGAAACGTCCATGACATCTCCTTTATTTGTTATAAGAAATTATATTGTTTATTTGTTTCGAATAACATTAAAATAATATGTTAAACTTCTTTTATGAAAAAAGATAGAATAAAAAAAGCAGTATGCATAATGAGCGAAGGGATGGACTCCACATTGAGTGCCTATATGGCAAAAAAAGATGGCTATGAAGTAATTGCGGTGCATTTTAACTATAACCAGAGAACACAGACTAAAGAGCTTGATTCTTTTCATAAAGTGTGTGATTCGTTAGAGGTAATAAATCGTTACGTGCTAGATTTAGACTTTTTTAAACAGCTTGGTGCTTCTGCACTAACAGACACAAATATTGAAGTTCCAATATCTGGAGTTGAAGAGGGCGTTCCTGTGACTTATGTTCCATTTAGAAATGGAATATTTTTAAGCATGGCAGCGGCTATTGCCGAAAAAGAGGAAGCAAGTGCCATAAGTATAGGCGTTGTTGAAGAAGATAGCAGTGGGTATCCCGATTGCAGAGAGTGGTATATACACGCAATGCAAAATGCTATAAATCTTGGAACAAAGGATGAGACAAATATAGAAATAAAAATGCCTCTTGTGCATCTCAAAAAATCTCAAATAGTTCAAACTGCTTTGTCATTAAATGTACCCTTACATTTAACTTGGAGTTGCTACAAGAATGAAGAGAAGGC
>JBFHKA010000063.1:0-11767 GCA_041595535.1 Sulfurimonas sp.
AGTACTTCAGACTAAAGTCTGTATTTTCACTCAAAAAATTTCTATCAAATCCAATGGAAAAACGATACGACCCTTGTTTAAAAAAATCACTCCTTGGAGTGAGCGCGGCAACAGAGAGAATTGTCGCTTTTTCCACTTGAAGGTCATCTTTTTTATAGGAAAAAAGCAAATTCATAAACTCAATTTGTGTACCATCTAAAAACCCCATATCAAAATCTTTAATATCGTGATTAGCTGGTCTGACACCTAAAAAACCAATAAGCTCAGAATTTCTAGTTCCAAGCTCAGCACTTACCCTAAAGGAACGATGCGATAGCATAGGATTAGCTGGAATAGGAATATTTACCACTTCACCTTTTCCCAAAGACGAACGTGATTTTAATATAGCAAATAACCTAGCTTTATATACACTTTCGTTTATATCTTCTTTTTGGTAATCATACTCTACAAATTCTGCACTTGCTTCAAGAACAAGACGCTTAGCTTGTGCAGTAGCATTACTCTCTTGTAAGTATATTTCAGGGGATAACTCTTGTATACTAATCTTAAAAACATCCTCTATATCATCTTTGTTCAGTTTGTCCTCGTATGCCATTAATTTTGAACTTCTAGCAGGTCTATAATGCTGCTCATTTACAAGTCCCTCGTCAATAGTAGCTCTAATACTTTCAGATGGAATAACATGATAATTAAAATATTTATGTAAGTCTAAGTCCTCTCTTGCTGATTCCATTACCCAAAACATTTTATACGAACAGTTTTGAGAAAAAAAGTAATATCTTGAACTAACAAGTTCTATTTCCCATATATGCCTTATCATTTGAAGAGTTTCTTCTTGTGTGAAATTTAAATCATACTCCCATATATCTCGCTCTTCTAAGTCTCTATACTCTTTAATTTTTTGATAATATGGTTCAAGTGAGTAATGCCCCTTATAGCCACCAAAAAACCCTTTATACATATAGCTTAAACGGTTGTCATTCTCTTGCTCCTCTGTAAGGGCTGTGGCATAATTAAATGCATAGGACAAGAGTATAGGGTCTGAGTGTGAGTCTATACGTAAAAAAGTATGCCCAAACATTGAAGAGGGAGAACTACCTTGCATAAATGGAAATATTAAACTTACTGATTTTGGATTCATTCTCTTTATAAGATAATCAAAATCATCACATTGAACCTTGGGAAGGTCTTTCATAGCTAGTTTTTCTACTAGCCAATGCTTCCTTGCTGGAAAGAGGCAGGCAGTAGAATTATTGTCAAAATGTACTTCATTATAAAGAGAGTATATAGTAGCTTCTAATTCTAAAGAAGCATTTGTTTTTCCATCTGGTGCTAAGAAAAACTTTTTATCACTTACTTCACTCTCCTCATCAGGCATGTGTAAAAGAACATGCCAATATGCAGACTTTGACAACTCTTTTTCTTGAGCTAATTGTATATAGTAATCTGCTTGAGCAAAAAGAGGTAAAGAAAATAGTAAAAATAAAAGAATTCGAAAAATGGGGATAACCTTTCAGAGCAAGTAAAAATCTTCTAGCATCAATAGCTAGAAGAAAAGTAATAGAAATTATATTTGAGAAATATTATTTAAAACTTCTGTAGATGTAATATCTTTAGATGTATAAATAGTACTATAGTTAGCTTGCAGTTTAGCGCTAAAAATAGCTTTATCTTCTACTTTCATTAATGTAGCTAACGTATCTAACATTTCACCATGTCCTGCTGCTATATCTTTTGCTAATTGGTCAGAATTTGATGAAGCGAATTGCTCTAATTTGATTTTATCCGCTTCAGCGTGTCTATGTTTAGATGAACCTGAACCTCTAGTTGTAACTCGACTTTGTTCAGTACTCTGATTAGAACTCTTACTTTGCATAATATCATCTATCTCATCAGCTGATACAGAGACAACAGTTAAAGATGCAATAGCGAAAACACCTAATATAATTTTTTTCATTCTATTTCTCCATTTAATTTTAAAGTAAAAAGATTCTAAAATAAATAAGCTTAATACAACTTAAATATTATAATTACATAAATAGTACTGCCATTGAAATCCTCGGTACAATAGGTGTTGATTGACAATATACAATATAACTTAATATAATACTAAAGTTTATTCATTATCGTGAGATATATAAGAGAATATAAAATTTAACATAATATGATTTTTCCACTTGCAAGATTGGAAATTAATGACCAAAGGCACTTATTTTATGACCGGATATAAAAATTATTTATTCGTATTTTTTATTATATGTGCAGAAACTTTATTTGCATCACAACAACCCAAAACACCTTCTGAATCACTTGTTAATATAACAGATGTAAATACAACATCTCAACAAAATACAGTAAAGGGATTGATAGTATTTGATTATGAGGTTATTTCTCTTCCAAATAATGAATCTATGGATTTATTTGGCACACATTATTTACAGCAATTAAATAATTGGCTTTATTTCGGTTTTGGAGTACATGCACCTTTGGTAAAAGGAAAGTATGGTGGTTTTATGACCTTCGATGCTACAGTGCATGCTCAACAAAAAGTCTATGGAGATCTATTTATTAATGGAGGTTCATCATTCGGAGGTGGTGGTGGAGGTGCTAGTACTGAGCAAAGTAAAAAATTGTCCGGTACAGGGGGATTTATAAAAAGTTACATAGGTCTAGGTTATGAACTTAATAAGAACGTATCTTTAGGTGTAAATTACACTTACTTTAAATTTATAAATTCACAAATAGATAGTTCTCAACTCAATTTTTTTATTCAAACACCAGTATCATATTTAACTAATCCATATGCAAATAGTGGTAAAACAGTAAAATCTACAAATAATTTTTTTAAGTCAGATGAAAATATATTAACACTAGAGATGAATAATATATTTCAAATTAATCCAATAGGGACAAATAAGAATACAATTAATTCAGTAGCTTTACAATTCTCTCACTTTTTAGATGATAATAATTACCTATTTCTTGAAGTAGAAGTGGGATATAAAGGTCGTCCATTATATAACCAGATAATACATGGTGTTGGACATAAATTTTTACTTTCACCTCGTGTTAACTTATACACTCAGGCAGGAGTAGGCTCTGGAGGATATTCACCAAAAGATATTGATACAGGTGCAGGACTATTAATTTATCCGAAGTTTTCATTAGAATATTTATTTAACAAGGATCTTGGAGTATCACTATCAAGTGGTTATTTAGTAGCACCTACAGGAACTTCAAAAAATTATACTTTTGGTACTGCAATAAACTACCATATTTCTCAGAAATACAAGAACACGAATGGGTTTAATATTGTAGATGATTCCAAATATAAAGGAGTTCGCTTTAGTTTATTTAACCAAACTGAATTTGATGCTAAAATTGATGGTCAAGCTCACCATAATATTAATTTAATATCAACTCAAATTGACAATCTTTTAGGTGATAATTGGTATTTTCCAATACAAGGTAGTATCGCATATAATGATTTTAAGGAATATCCAGGATATGGAGAACTATTGGCTGGAATTGGTATACAAAATAAATATACTAAAGCAGATGATTTTCAGAATTTTTTTTAAGTGCTAATAGGAACAAATATTCATGGAATCAAATTCAAACCATCAATTGGCACAAACTATAGCTTAAGTGACCATTATGCACTTTATGGGCAATTTGGAAATACAATATCTGTTAATAGTATGGGGTTATATAAAACAGGTCACTCTTTTAGTGTTTATAATATTAGTGCCGGCATAACCTATCGCTTTTCTGTAGAATAAGCATAGCTGTTAGTAGTAAAAACAATAGTAAAACAGCAATTTAGCTATAATTCCAAACATGAAAAAGAAACCAGAATTTAAAGTTGTATCACCTTATGAACCAGCGGGTGATCAGCCTACGGCTATCAAAGCACTCTCAGAGTCTATACTAAAAGGGAATCGTTACCAAACACTTGAAGGTGTAACAGGTAGTGGTAAAACCCACACTATGGCTCGTGTTATAGAAAATGTGAAGATGCCTACTATTATCATGACGCATAATAAGACTTTAGCAGCACAGCTCTATAGTGAGTTTCGTCAATTCTTTCCAAATAATCACGTTGAGTACTTTGTATCATACTATGACTATTATCAGCCTGAGGCTTATATTCCGCGTCAGGATTTGTTTATAGAAAAAGATAGTGCTATCAATGATGAATTAGAGCGAATGCGTTTAAGCTCTACTGCAAATCTTCTCTCCTATGATGATGTTATAGTCATCGCTTCTGTCTCTGCGAACTATGGTCTTGGTGACCCTGAAGAGTATCTAAATATGGTGCAGGCTCTAGCCGTTGGTGACGAGGTTTCTCAGAAAAAATTACTACGTCGTTTAGTCGATATGGGATACGCACGTAACGATAGTTATTTTGACAGTGGGCATCTTAGAATCAATGGAGAAAGCCTAGATATTTATCCGCCATATTTTGAGCAAGAAGCAATTCGTGTAGAGTTTTTTGGTGATGAGATTGAGGCTATTTATACTTTTGACATTATTGACAATAAACGTCTTGAAGATCATAAAAATATCACTATCTATGCAACCTCACAATTTAGTGTTTCACAAGAGAAGATGGCAGTGGCTATTAAGCGCATTGAAGAGGAACTTGATGAACGACTTGCATACTTTGAAAAAGAGGGAAAAGTTCTTGAGTATCAGCGTTTAAAACAGCGTGTTGAGTTTGACCTAGAGATGTTGCAAACTACGGGAATGTGTAAGGGGGTTGAGAATTACTCACGCCTACTTACAAATAAAAAACCCGGAGAAGCTCCTTTTACACTACTAGATTACTTCGCTCAAAACAATAAAGAGTACCTTGTAATAGTGGATGAGTCTCACGTTTCATTGCCACAATATCGTGGAATGTACGCGGGAGACAGAGCGAGAAAAGAAGTGCTTGTAGAGTATGGCTTTAGACTTCCAAGTGCTTTAGATAACCGACCACTCAAAGCAGATGAGTACATCAACAAAGCACCACACTATCTCTTTGTTTCAGCAACTCCATCAGAGTATGAGCTTGAGATGTCAAGTGTTACAGCTTCACAGATTATTCGCCCAACAGGTCTGCTTGACCCCATAATAGAGATAAAACCATCTGATAATCAAGTTGAAGATATTCATGATGAGATTAAAACCATTGTTGCAAAAAATGAGAGAGTGCTCATTACAGTACTGACAAAGAAGATGGCTGAGGCACTTACGAAGTATCTTGCAGATTTAGGAATCAAAGTGCAGTATATGCATTCAGACATTGATACCATCGAGCGAAATCAAATAATTCGAGCGTTACGTGTGGGTCAATTTGATGTGCTTATAGGAATCAATTTACTTCGTGAAGGACTAGATTTGCCAGAGGTAAGTTTGGTTGCAATTTTAGATGCGGACAAAGAGGGCTTTTTACGAAGTGAGACAGCACTTGTTCAGACTATAGGACGTGGCGCACGTAATGAAAATGGACGCGTAATTTTATACGCAAACAGGGTGACTGGTTCTATGCAAAGAGCTATAGATAAAACTACGGCAAGACGTGAACTTCAAGAAGCACACAACAAAAAGTTTGGAATCACTCCAACAACAACTAAACGTACACTAGATGAAAATTTAAAACTTGAAGAGTACGGAGATATTTACCAAAAGCATAAAAAAATAGATAAAATGCCAGCATCAGAACGCAAAGCATTAACAAAAGAGTTGATGTTAAGAATGAAACAAGCAGCAAAAGAGTTAAATTTTGAAGAAGCAGCGCGACTTCGTGATGAAATAATGAAAATAAAACAACTTTAGGATTTATAATTTGGAAGATATTTTTAGTAATTTAGCAACATACGGATACATAGGACTTTTTCTCTATTCACTAGGTGGCGGTTTTGTTGCACTTATAGGGGCAGGGGTTTTCTCTTTTATGGGAAAAATGGATTTGAGTCTTTCCATAATGATTGCATTTATAGCAAATGCACTTGGTGATGTGATGCTCTTTTATCTAGCACGTTACCAAAAAAGTATGATGATGGAGGGAATTCGTAAACATAGACGTAAACTTGCACTTTCACATATATTGATGAAGAAATATGGCTCTTGGATCATTCTCGTGCAAAAGTTTGTTTATGGTATAAAAACACTTATTCCTATCGCTATTGGACTTACAAAATATGACTTTAAAAAGTTTATTATTTTAAATATTGGTAGTTCTGCAATCTGGGCATTAAGTGTCGGTTTTGGAAGTTACTATTCTGGAGAAGTTCTTGTAAAAGTGGCGAACTATATAGCAGAAAAACCTTGGATTGCTCCTATTATTCTGCTAGTTTTCGGATCTATTTTGTGGCTTTATTTAACACAAGCAACAAAACGTAAAGTGAAGAAGTAGGAATTAACTTCCTACTATTGGACCATATACAGAGTAGTCTGTATGTTCTCCATCTTGATACTTTTGGTAGTTTTTTATAAACATAGTAGCGAGTTTATCTCTTGTAGTATCAAAGAGTTCTTTATCTTCCCATGCGTTACGAGGGTTAAGGATTGCTGGTTTGATTTCACCTAATGTTTTTGGTACTTGAAGTCTAAATGTAGTTGTAGTGTCAAATTCGGAGTTGTTAATGCTTCCATCGAGAATGGCGTTAATACAAGCACGAGTATTTTTGATGCTCATACGCTTACCAACACCATAAGCACCACCGCTCCAGCCTGTGTTTACAAGGAAAACATTTACGCCATGCTTGTCAATCTTTTCACCAAGTAAATCTGCATAGACAGTTGGGTGTAGTGGTAGAAAAGCTTCACCAAAACAAGCTGAGAAAGTTGCAACTGGTTCAGTGATTCCACGTTCTGTACCAGCTACTTTTGCAGTATAACCACTTAAAAAGTAGTACATAGCTTGTTCTTTAGTAAGTTTTGAAACTGGAGGCAAAACACCAAAAGCATCTGCTGTTAAGAAGATGATGTTTTCAGGGTGACCAGCCATTAGGTCATGTTTATGGTTAAGGATATGTTCAATTGGGTAAGAAACACGTGTGTTTTCTGTTTTAGAACGGTCTTCATAATCTACTTCGCCTTCGCCATACATGACAACATTTTCAAGTAGAGCATTTGTCTTGATAGCACCATAAATTTCTGGTTCACTTTTTCCATCAAGGTCTATGACTTTTGCGTAGCATCCACCTTCGAAGTTGAAGACACCGTGATTGTCCCAACCGTGTTCATCATCACCGATTAAAGCACGATGTGGGTCTGTACTAAGTGTTGTTTTTCCAGTTCCACTTAGTCCAAAGAAAAGAGCAGTATCTCCACGTTTTCCAACATTTGCAGAACAGTGCATAGAGAGTTTACCTTCGAGTGGTAACCAGTAGTTCATCATTGAAAAGATACCTTTTTTCATCTCACCACCGTACCATGTACCACCAATGATACAGATATTTCTTTCAACATCAAAAAGTACAAAAACTTCTGAGTTAAGTCCGTGCTCTTTCCATTTGTCATTTACAGCTTTACAAGCGTTAAGTACAACAAAATCTGATTTAAAAATTTCAAGTTCTGATTCTGTTGGGCGAATGAACATGTTTTTTACAAAGTGTGATTGCCAAGCGATTTCCGATACAAATCTAATTGATCTTTTTGAAGCAGCAGATGAACCACAATACACATCAGTTATGTAGAGGTCTTTATTTGAAAGTTGTTTTTGTGCAACAATTAAAAGTTCGTCAAATACTTCTGATGAAACTTTCTTATTTACATCTCCCCATGCTATATATTTGTTTGATGGGTCACGGTCTACGAAAAATTTATCTTTTGGAGATCGTCCTGTAAAAATACCAGTGTCAACTGCTGTAGCACCTTTATTAG
Organism: Sulfurimonas sp.; assembly: GCA_041595535.1. Lineage (GTDB taxonomy): Bacteria > Campylobacterota > Campylobacteria > Campylobacterales > Sulfurimonadaceae > Sulfurimonas. Next base: position 7,876 of record JBFHKA010000063.1, read on the forward strand.
TCTGTTGAACTTCACCATTGTCGAGTTCATGTTTTATTAATTCTTCATAGCTGAGGTTATGGTAAACAGTACCAATATTTTGTAGTCCTAACTCTTCTAATTCAGTTAATTTCATATTTTACCTTGGGGCATTTTATTAAATACAAGCTAAAGCCAGTATTTTTATGTGAGCGAAATTATACTATTTCTAAACATAAATTCAAAGTAAAATAGTTTGAATCCTCAAATATTTAAAGAAAGAAATTTTTATATAATGAATAGGGTGAAATGAAATTTAATTTAAGGTAGTTTTGCTAAAATTCTACTCTTCGTTTATACGGTAGCTCGATTAACTCAGTGGTAGAGTGCTTCCTCGACAAGGAAGAAGTCACTGGTTCAAATCCAGTATTGAGCACCATTTCTCATATTGCTATCGTACTGTAAAATCATGAGTAAAACATTCATCACACTCTTGTTGAGTAATTGTATCTACCCTACTATTTTGTGAACCTCGTTTGAGTATTTCAATAAATTTATCAAGTTTATTTTTTTCGCACGTAACACAAGCTTCAACTGTACCATCAGATAAGTTTTTAACATAGCCACTGTATCCAAAACTAATAGCATTCTTTTGAACACTGACTCTATAATACACACCTTGTACTTTTCCACTGATTATAAATTTATAACTTTTCATGATAGGTATTATACAAAAAATTGAAAGATGTTTTATGTTGATTGAATGAAATGATTGGTGGAGACGTGCGGGATCGAACCGCAGTCCTAAAACTAACTATCTATGACGTCTACATGTTTAGAAAAGTCGTTAAAGTTTAATCTTGCTTCACACAACTTGCAAAGCTACACAAGACGAGCCTCGGGATTCATCTTAAGCTGAGACAGACTTAAGGTATATCTGCATAAGGGGTTATACTTCGAATCCTATCTATCCAGAGTCCATAGGTGAAGCAGCCCGTCCTCTAAGAGGGGGTTAAAACTTAAGCTACTGCTAAAGCTGGGCGATAATTTGTATTGTTTGCATTTAAGCAATTGTGAGCCGTGTAACGGAGTTGCTCAGTCCGACATGCGATCATAAACTATTAGCTCCAGTCGAAGCCAAGTCGTCCCCATAGTTTGAATTATATCAAATAATTGAGAAATATTCTTTCATAAAGTATTTTTTCTTTAGGCAAGGCGGAAACTTATGAAACAAACTGCTGTTTGTGAATGAGTTGACAACGAAGTATAAAGGAAAAAGAGTCATTGAAAGTGGTGGCCAATCTCGGAATCGAACCAAGGACACAGTGATTTTCAGTCACTTGCTCTACCGACTGAGCTAATTGGCCATTATAAATTTTTGGAAGTCTTTAAAAAAGGTGGTGGCCAATCTCGGAATCGAACCAAGGACACAGTGATTTTCAGTCACTTGCTCTACCGACTGAGCTAATTGGCCATCTTTTAAAGAGCGAAATTATACTCTGTAGGTACTGAAAGTTAGCTTATGCTAAGGGTGTCTATTTTAAAGGGATAGACCATTGTCTATATACAGCAACCATTCTCAGTGTTAAAGTCGCAGCAAAGAGTAAAGTGATAGATAAAAAAGATACAAGATGAAACATATCTAAGAGATATAAAATAATTCCAATAAGAAGCGAAATAGTGCCATAAAAACCTGTTTTTAGGACAAAAGGAACTTCATTGATGATGACGTCCCTAGCGATACCACCACCCACAGCAGTTAAAAAAGAGAGTGCAAGTACACCAGTAAGATTAAAATGGCTCTGGAGTGCTATGAGAGCTCCAGAGATACTAAAAGAGATAAGTCCAATAGAATCACTTAGTATAAAAAAAGATTTATTTTCAATGGAGTTTCTTCTGTGAAATTTAAAAACAATAAGCAAAAGTAAAACAGAGATAACAATCAGAGCAGGATAGCTATGTGAAAAAGTAAAAGGAACTTTGTCTGCTAGTATATCTCTTAGTATTCCTCCTCCGAGTGCTGTAAGAAAAGTTGCTATAAGTACACCAAGAAGATCAAGATGGTTTCTCACACCTACAAAAAAACCACTTGTTGCAAATGCAATGATGCCTATGTATTCTGCTATTTCAAACATGTTTTAAAGCCTCAACTATTGCTATTTTCTCAAGTGCTTTTATCTTTTCTTCCAGAGACTCTATAGTTTCATCTTGTTCTATATTTAGCTCTTTTTGGAGTAAAATTTTTCCTTCATCATAGAACTCATTAACTTCATGTATAGTAACTCCACTCACACTCTCTTTATTTTCTAAGACTGCTTTGTGAACAAATTTACCATACATTCCTTCTCCGCCAAACTTTGGCAAAAGAGATGGATGTGAGTTAAGAATTTTAAAGTTGTTTGTAAGAAGAGGAGAGAGTTTTTTCATATACCCAGCTAAAAAGACATAGGTACACTCATTATTTTTCAGTAGCTCATAAATTTTTTCATCAGGATTCACATCTGTTTTAGCATTAACGACACTATAATTAATAGAATGAGATTGTGCCTTTTTTAAAATGACTGCGTCTGGATTATTGGAGATAATTATTTTAACACGTAACGAAAGTTCAGAACGCTCTATTGCCTCATATATAGCATCAAACCCGCTGCCGTTATGAGAGGCTAATATGGCTAATGATTGCATTATCTGATTTTAAGACTGATGAGCGCAAGAATGTTAGAGAGAATAGCAATGATCCAAAATCTTACAATAATTTTATTTTCTGCCCAATTTTTCATTTCAAAATGATGATGAATAGGAGCCATTAAAAAAACTCTTTTTTTCCTAAATTTATAACTACCAACTTGTAAAATTACTGAGAGTGTTTCAATAACAAAAATAGAACCAATAAGTAACAATAAAATCTCACTTTTGGAAATAATAGAAAGATAACCTAAAAATGCACCCAAAGCAAGAGAACCACTATCACCCATAAATATTTCAGCTGGATGGCAGTTATGCCATAAAAATGCAGTAAGTGCTCCAATAAGAGCACTTGCAATAATAGTCACTTCACCTACTTGGAAGTTAGGCATTAGCAAGTAAGCACTTAGTTTTGCATGTCCTGTTATATATATGATAATACCAAAAGTACCAAGAGCAACGATAGAAGGAACAGTAGCAAGTCCATCAAGTCCATCTGTAAGATTTACTGCATTAGATGCTGAAATCATAACAAGAACCCATAAAATTAAGGAAAATGCTCCCATGTCAAAAAGAGGTGTTTTAACGAAAGGGACATATAAGTCAGTATTGAAACCTGCGAAGAAACATAAATATAAAGAGATGCTGAGCGCAGAAGTAATTTGCAAAAGGAGTTTTGTTCTTGCTTTTAATCCAGCAAGATTCTCATTTTTTTTAATTTTCGCATAATCGTCTTGAAAACCTATAAGTGAGAAAAATAGTAATGTAAGTAAAGCACCAATTGCATAGGCATTTGTAAGTTTAACAGTAAGAAGAGATGCAACTATAGTTGCTCCAATAAAAATAACACCACCCATAGTAGGTGTTGAAGCTTTTCCTTGGTGTCTCTCTGGAGCCCAATTGTTAATGGGTTGAACGCTCGATGTTCTTTGTGCCCAACGAATGAATTTTGGGAAGAGGTAAAGCGCAAAAAAAAGTGATAAGAAAAAGGAAATACCAGCCCTGATAGTAATGTAACTTAAAATATTTATGTGTAGTAATTCATGTAACCAATAAAGCAAGGAGACTCCTGTAAATATAGTCATTTATCAAATAGAAGCGACATTATAGTATAATCCCGCAAACAAAATCTTATTTTGGAGGGAAAAAATTGGGTAAGAAAACTGTTTTAGTCATCACAGATGGCATTGGTTACTCCTCAAAAACTAAAGATAATGCATTTTTTCATGCGAGCAAACCAACATATGAC
>JBFHKA010000064.1:0-11295 GCA_041595535.1 Sulfurimonas sp.
AAAAATTCTTTGTGTATATTCCAAAAAGATTTAAAAGTATGGCTTATAGAGAAGTTTTGCATATATTCAAAACTGTTATTGCCCAGCGTTTTTCTTAACTCTTTGGATTCTACAAGTTTATGAATGGCATCTAACCAGAGAGCATCTTGTAAAGCCTCTAGCACGAAGCCATTTTCAGATACTGAATTGACAAATTTTGCTGGTCCACCCTCATTGGTAACAATACAAGGCAGACCAGAAGCCATAGCCTCTAAAACCACTTGCCCAAGAGTCTCTGTCACAGATGGCGTTATGAAAAAGTCGCTTGAAGCGTAAATGGCACTGAGTTTTGGAACATGTTGAATTCCTAGGAGATGAATGTTGCTTTTTTCTGCCTCACTCATTTTATTGAGAATTTTCCCATATCCAACGACTACTAAGACAACATTTTTTTCTCTAAAATACTCTTGATGCTTTTTGAAAAAATCTAGGAGCCAGTGAAAGTTTTTCTCAACACTTAATCTTCCAACATAAAGCATTTTTATGCTGTTTTTATCTACTCCAAACGTATCCCATATAGCTTCTTGTTTATAGCTCGGATGAAATTTTTGGGTATCTGTACCCGCACGTAACGCATAAATTTTCTCTTTATCTATCTTAATGTTTTGCTCAAGAACTTTTTGAGATGCACTTGAACGGGTTACTACAAACACTGCTTTTTGATAAAAAAAACGCATATAGTGTGTTGCTATTTTCCCTAAAAATTTACTATTCATATTTTTTTCAATATAACTTGGAAAATCCGTATGATAGGTACTTGCAAAAGGTATTTTTAACTTACGAGATGCGTAAAGACCTAAAAGACCAATAGGTCCAGGTGTCGATATATGTAAAATATCTGGTTTGAGTTCTTGAATCTTTGCCATAAAGGATTTGATAGAAGCAAAAGAGAGAAAAAGCTCTTGGTAAAATGGCATCTTTCTTGAGTAGTAGGGTGTAAGATTAATGATGTTATCTAAATGCGTCTTAGAAGTTAATGGAGAAGAGGTTAGTACATAAAACTCATGCGCTGTCTCTTGGGCTTCTGTTGCCATGTCTTGAATAAAACGAGAAACACCATTTTGGTCAAAAACAGTATCTGATATGAGTAAGATTTTCATTATAAGTTCTTGAGTTTTTTTGGTTTCATACGTAAGCAAAATAGTAGGGGAACTTAGATGATTTTTTGCTTAAGTGTTGCGTTTTATTTCAAGATAAGAGAAGTGTACTTATCTTTTTTACGTTAAACTATAAAACACATAATTATAATTGCTAGAAGGAGTTTTTATGAGTAAGTATATTTTAATTGTTTTGATGATTATACTGTTTAATGGCTGTTCTAAAAAAGATGATAATAAAGTTAAATTTTATGGAAACATTGATGTACGAACTGTCTCTTTGGCATTTGAAGTGGGTGGCAAGATTGAGAATATAAACTTCGAAGAGGGACAAAAAGTAAAAAAAGGGGATGCTATTGCTACCCTTGATAAGGCACTTTTTCAAGAATATTTAAACCAAAAAAATGCGCAAGTAGATGTTCAAAAAGCAAAGCTGGCAAAGCTAGAAAAAGGCTACAGAGCAGAAGAGATTGAAAAAGCAAAAGCTACGATGCAACAAAAAGAAGCTTTGATGCAAAACGATAAAAATACCTACTTACGTTATGTGAAACTTTATAAATCAAAATCCATTGCACAAGAAGAGTTTGACAATGTCAAAACTGCGTATGAGAGTTCTAAAGCCTTGTACTCATTTGCTAAAAGTAATTATGAACTTCTACAAAGTGGCTATGAAAAAGAGGACATTTTAGCAGCAAAAGCAGAACTTGATTCTCTCATAGCGCAAAGAGATCAAAGTCAAATACACTTAGATGACACAACTCTTTATACTCCTGCCAATGGAACACTCCTTACACGTGCATCTGAAGTAGGCTCCATCGTCAATCCCTCACAAGTGGTTGTAGAGCTTGCAAAAGAGGATGATTATTGGGTGCGAAGTTACATCTCTGAAAAATATCTTGGACTCGTTAAACCCGGTATGAAAGCTATGATTTATACAGATAGTGGACAGACGTATGAGGGCGTTGTGAGCTTTATCTCTCCATTAGCTGAGTTTACTCCAAAGAGTGTACAAACTGAAGATCTCAGAACAGATTTGGTCTATAGATTTAGAATAGTTTTAAACTCCCATGATGAGATGATAAAACAAGGAATGCCTGTTACCATAGAGTTTCCTGATTTTAAAATGAGTGAGTAACTACTCTCATGCCTTTAGTTATAGCAAGAGACCTGAGTAAATCCTTTGAGAGTGTTGCGGCTGTCAATGAAGTTGATTTACGTGTTTATCGTGGAAAAATCACAGGACTTGTAGGACCTGATGGGGCTGGGAAAACTACGCTTATAAGACTTATGGCAGGCTTACTTATTCAAGATGAGGGGGAGTTACGTGTTCTTGATTTACAAATGCCAAAAGATACTTTTGCAGTGCAGTCACTTATAGGGTATATGCCACAAAAGTTTGGTTTGTATGAAGATTTAACTGTAGAAGAAAATCTCTACCTTTATGCAAATTTACAATCAATAGATGAGAAAATTCTTAAAGAGAGAGTGGAAGAGTTGCTTGCGTTTACTTCTCTTAGCGACTTCAAATCATTTCTAGCTGCACAGCTCTCAGGCGGGATGAAACAGAAACTAGGACTTGCCTGCGCACTCATAAAAAAGCCAAAACTTTTACTCTTGGATGAGCCGGGAGTTGGAGTTGACCCCATCTCAAGGCGAGAACTTTGGGAGATGGTAAAAGAGCTCATCAGTGAGGATGTTGGTGTTGTTTGGAGTACCGCTTACTTAGATGAAGCTTCGCATTTTGATGAAGTGATACTACTCAATGATGGAAAAGTTCTTTTTCAAGGCGAGCCAAAAAAGCTTACAGATACCATGATAGGACAAGTTTTTAAGTTAGTGGGAGATATAAAAGATAAAAGAAAAACCCTCAAACTAGCACTCACTTCCTCTCTAGTCAGAGATGGCATTATCTTAGGAAATAAAATCAAACTCATTTGTGATGCAAAAGAGAACTTACCATCCTTAGAGGCTATAGAAGCAGAAGATTGTAGCTATGAAGAGGAAGTTCCAAATTTTGAAGATGCTTTTATAAACATCTTGGGCGGAAACTTTGATGGCACTTCTACACTAGCAAATCAGATGCAGGAGACAAGACTCACAAATGGGTATGTCATAGAAGCTAAAAATCTTACTAAAAAGTTTGGCTCATTTGTAGCAACGGACAATGTAAGCTTTGAGATAAAAAGAGGGGAGATATTTGGTTTTTTAGGACCAAACGGTGCTGGTAAATCAACAACCTTTAAAATGCTCTGCGGACTTATGACGCCGACTTTGGGAGAGGCAAAAGTTTTAGGACTTAGTTTGGAGAAATCATCCTACAAAGCAAGAGCAAACATCGGCTATATGTCACAAAAGTTCTCTCTTTATGGAGATATTTCTGTAGTTGAAAACTTAAGATTTTTTGCAGGAGTGTATGGTTTAAAGGGAGAGAAAAAAAAGAAAAAAGTAGAAGATATGTTAGATATTTTTGATTTGAAAAAGTATCAAAAGATGCCTTCAAAAAATCTCTCTTTAGGCTACAAACAGAGACTCTCTTTAGCCTGTGCAGTTATGCATGACCCAGCAGTTTTATTTTTGGATGAGCCGACTTCTGGAGTTGACCCAATCACACGAAGAGAGTTTTGGAACCATATCTATGCGATGGTACAAAAAGGGATGACTATCATGGTAACGACCCACTTTATGGATGAGGCTGAGTATTGTGACAGAATTGCTTTGATTTACAAAGGCGCTTCCATCGCTCTTGGAACGCCACATTCTCTTATATCTCAAGTCTGTGAAAACGCAACTATGGAAGATGCTTTTATAGAGCTCATTAAAAGGAGTGACAATGCAGAGTCTTAGAAGATTTCGGGCACTTTTTTTAAAAGAGACGTTGCAGATTGTGAGAGATCCAAGCTCCATACTTATCGCTGTAGTTCTCCCTTTAATCCTTCTTTTTATGATGGGCTATGCTATCTCACTAGATTCTAAAAATATTCCCGTAGGCATAGTTGTAGAGCAATCGGGCAAATATACACAAAGCTTGGTAGATGCCTTTAAAATGTCTCCAAGTTTTCATGTCTATGAGGGAAAAAGCACAGAGGAGTTTAAAGCGGCGATACAAAAGAGTGAGATACGCTCCATCATCGTTATACCCTCAACTTTTGCAAAAGATTTGATAAACCACTCTGTAAAAATACAAATCATAGCAGATGGCACTGAGCCAAATATAGCAGGATATGTACAAAAATATAGTAACAATGTCTGGCAAAATTGGCTTGCCCTAGAGGGATTAGATAAAAGTGGTTTTTCAGTAGAGATTAGAAGCAGATACTGGTTTAATGCACCGCTTTATAGTCGCTACTCCCTGTTGCCAGGTTCTATTGCAATTATTCTCACTCTCATCGGCACACTTCTGACGGCTCTTGTAGTTTCGCGTGAGTGGGAGAGAGGAACGATGGAAGCCATTATGTCTACACCCATTACTATAGTCGAGTTACTTCTAGGAAAGCTTTTTCCCTACTTCCTTCTTGGCATAGTATCCATGATTATCTGTGTGAGCATCACTATCGCTTGGTTTGATGTTCCATTTCGTGGCTCTTATTGGCTTTTGTTTGTGACATCGAGTGTCTACCTTTTTCCAGCACTCAGCCTTGGACTACTTATCTCAACAGTTGCAAAAAACCAATTTGTCGCAGCACAAGCGGCACTCATTGCTGGGTTTTTACCTGCATTTTTACTCTCTGGGTTTATTTTTCAGATTAGCTCTATGCCTGAGTGGCTTCAATATTTTACGCATATTATTCCTGCGAGATATTTTGTATCTATCATCAAGTCGCTTTTTTTAAGCGGAGATATTTATGCAGTCATTCTTCCAAATCTCGGGAGTATGTTTCTTCTAGGCTCTGTTTTTTTTATAGTGATATTAAAAATTACAAGAAAAAGGTTGGATTGATGTATCAACTTTTAGCACTGATTAAAAAAGAGTTTTTAGCTATTTGGAGTGACAAAAAGTCTAGAACTATCATCATCATTCCGCCACTTATTCAGCTCGTACTCTTCTCATTTGCTGTAACACTTGAGGTGAAAAATGTAAGCATCGGAGTCCTTGATAGAGACAATACACCGCAGAGTCAGGAGATCATACGCACACTCTCTTTGAGTGAGACTTTTACAAACATCTATATACTCAAAAGTGAAGCAGAGCTTACCTCTTACATAGATGCTCAAAAAGTATTGGCTACACTCTACATTCCTCAAAATTTTGCTCAAAAAATAAGCTCAGCTCAGCAAACATCACTTCAAATCATCTCGGATGGAAGAGAGTCAAATACGGCACAAATCGCAGAGGCGTATATGCAAATGGCAATTTTAAAAGTATTGCCCTCTGCCCACACTACTAATGAGCCTTTTGTGAGTAGAACTTGGTACAACCCAAACTTAGATAACTTCTTGTGGATTCTTCCAAATCTTATGGGAAGTCTCTCTATGCTCATCGCGATTTTACTCACTTCACTCTCTGTTGCTAGAGAGCGTGAACTTGGTACTTTTGAGCAAATCTTAGTCTCACCCTTATCTTCAACTGTTTTGATAGTTGGTAAAACTATTCCTCCTCTCATTATCAGTACTGTAGAAGCAAGTTTTATCTTCTTTGCAGCTGTTACTTTTTTTGGAGTTCCTTTTGTCGGCTCTCTATTCATTTTATACTTAGGTTTAGTTTCGTTTTTATTTTCAATCATAGGTATGGGGCTTTTTATCTCCTCCATCTCATCTACACAACAGCAGGGAATTTTAGGTGCTTTTGTTTTAGTTGTGCCCTATATCTTGATGTCAGGTTTTGCCACTCCAGTAGAAAATATGCCATCATGGCTCATCCCTGTAACAGATTTTGTATCGCTAAAATACTTCTTAGTGCTTCTAAAAGGAGTGTTTTTAAAAGACATCTCTTTTAGTGTTGCACTAGGACTCATACTTCCAATGCTCGCTCTTGGTTTTTCATCTCTTTTGGTTGCTTCGTGGATGTTTCGAAGAAAAATAGTGTAGAGTAAAGAAAAAACAACGATAAGAGCATAAATTAAATCAACAAAAAATCCATCGGATTTTTTGCTCTTGCGAGAGAGTGTTTTTTACCCACAATTAACTGCAATATCACAAAAAAATTATTTATTATATGTACTATAATAATTTTTTCTGTTACACTTATGTTTAATTAGAATCTAATAGGAAAAAGAATGATATATAAAAACTTAATACGTGTTGGCTGGATTATCTCAATTGTTAGTTTGTCTGTTTTTGCTGGAGAGTTAGAAGAGGCTGATAAGGCTTTTGCGGCAGGGAATTCAGCTAAAGCTTTTAAAATTTTTATGAGTGCAGCGAAGAAAGGAAATGTAAAGGCACAAACTAGGATAGCATATATGTACATGGATGGTGGCAAAGATTTTCCAATAGATGAGAAAAAAGGAATAGAATGGTTTCAAAAAGCTGCAGATAATGGTGAGCCTGTCGCACAATATATAGTAGCAACAATGTACTATGATGGAGAGGATGTAACGCAAGACTATTCTAAAGCCATAAATTATTATCAAAAATCCGCAGAACAGGGAGCACTAACGTCAGCTCATGACTTAGGTATGATGTTTGAAACAGGGACAGGCATTAATAAAAATTTAAAAATCTCGTATGCACTCTTTACCATTGCATCTGCAAGTGAAAGTTCTAACTCTGTTATGGGTAGTAAAAGAGTTGCAAAATTATTAAATAATAAAGAATTAGCAGAGGCAAAAGAACTTGCAAAGAATCCAAAAAAGTTGTGGCAATTAATAAATATTGCTAAAAAGAAAAATGCAAAATAATAGAATTGAAATGTACGTGAGAGAGATTTAATATTTAACAAGCAAAGAAATATATTGTAGTATCTACTCTATCTATGTAAAACTTCACCAATTATAATAGTGTCATAATATTGGTTGCTTCGAAGAAAAATAGTGTAAAATAAGAAATCAAATGAAAAAACCAATCAATCACATATATTTAATAGTCATACTTGCTGTCCTCTCTTCTGTTGCACCTATGGGCGTAGATACGTATCTGCCTTCAATGCCAGAAATCGCACAATCACTAGGTGTGAGCATCCATAAAATAGAACTGTCTCTCTCTATCTTTCTCATTGGCTTCTCTGTAGGTCAAATCTTTGGCGGTCCCATCTCCGATAGATACGGAAGAAAAATGAGCTCGATCTATGGACTTTTAGGCTTTGCTTTTTTTAGTTTTGTCATTATATTTAGCACAAGCATTTATGAGCTTTGGACATATAGATTTATAGAGGCGATGTTTGGTGGCGTTGTTGTTGTCAATGCAGCCGCTGCCGTGCGAGATAGGTTTCATGGAGAAGAGGCTGCAAAAGTCTTTTCACTCATAGGAATTGTAAGAAGTTTAGCACCTCTTTTGGCTCCTGCTATTGGCGCGTTTATCATCCACTTTTTTACTTGGAAAGCTGTTTTTATATTTTTAACACTTTACTCGCTTATAGTTACTTTTTTTGTTTACAAAGACTTAGAAGAGAGCTACACATACAACAAGCAAAATGTTATAGAGTCCTTTAAAATAGTACTGCGAGATACAAATGCTCTCAAAGCTATGTTGACACTTGGGTTTGCTTTTGGTGGGTTTTTTAGCATCATCGCTAAAACGTCGTTTATCTATGTGGAGTACTTCAAGATTACAACAGATTACTTCCCTTTTTTCTTTGGCATAAATTTTATAGTGCTTATGATACTTATGAAAGTAAATATCTCCTTACTCAACAAGTACCACCCCATACAGCTTGTAAAAAGTGCAATCTTTGTGCAGATAATCGCAGGGGGATTGTTTGCTCTAAGCTATGAAAACATTTCACTTCTCACAACAGTCGTTTTAATAGCGTGTTATATGGGAATGATGGCATTTGTCTTTGGTAACTCTATGGCACTAGCACTAGAGAATTTTTCAAACAATGCTGGAGTCGCTTCGAGTGTAATAGGTGTTTTACAGTTTGGACTAGGTGCTGTAGTCTCTTCCATAGCACTCTCGTTTCACGATGGGACTCTTTTACCTATAGGGCTAAGTGTCACCGTCATTTCTATGCTCTCTTTCTTGATTATTCGGACGTATAGAAGGGTTTAGGTTTAAGGATTTTACTCGTTCCTATCATCTCAAATGCATATGTAAATAATATATAAACTCTCACACATAGCATGGGCGTAAGAAACAAAAAATATGCAAGATTTTTGGTGTTACGTGCGTATTATATTTTTCTGCAAAACGAAAGAAGTTTTACAGTATTACACCTATGATGTACTATTGAGAGAGTAGAGAAATAGATGGGTTGAGTTTTTATATTTTGTGCATTTTAAAATGTGCTACAATTCGCTCAAAATTTAGAGTGTTCAATTCAAACCACAAGGCAAAGTATGAAGTCAAACAGTAGCAAAAAAAAATCATTTTCAAAAGATAAAAAAGTAGATGTAACTCCTAAAAATGAAGTCAAAGAGATGTTTTTGAGCTGGTTTAAAAAGCACAAAAAAGTTGGTCAAATTATGACAAAAATAGATGTAGTTACAAGTGTCATAAAAAAACTAGACTCTAAACAAGAGAGTGTTTTAGAAGAAGCTATGAATGAATTAAAAAACAATGGATTTATAGAAGTTCAAGAAGATGGTGTAACGCTAGTACTGACTCAAAGAGGCTATGAGCTCATCGCTTAATGTGCTATAATTAGCTCTATAAGGACTATAATGAAAGAGAACAAAAAAATAATTTACTACCCAAATAAAAACATTCAAACTGAAAGTTATAAATTGGGAGATGCTTTTATTACGAGACATTTTTATAACGCTAAAGACGCTTATGTTAGGGAGTTTATTACAGTGGAAAATGGTGTGAGAGAAATCAAGCACTTTACAGAAAAAGGTGTTTTGTCAAAAATAGAAAATTTTGTAGGAGAGAAGAGACACGGCATAGAAACAAAGTACTTCATCTCCAAAGCTGACAAAAGTGTAAAAAGCACTAAAACGTATAGTGAAGGTAAGTTACATGGTGAATGCTTAACCTACAACGACACCGCCGAAATCATCAAACAAGAAATGTACGCAGATGGGAAGCTTGTCTCAAAAAAAATCAAAAATGAGAACTAATTGAACACAAGTATAGTAACCAAAAAACCTTTTCAAATATTATTATTTTTTTCTATGGTATATCTTGGTTATCTCTATATCTCAAATAAGACCGATGCTTTAATTGCTGATAGATATTTTCAAGTCTCTACCAAGATGAAAGGGCAACTTCAAACATTGATTGATGAGAAACAAAATGCTCTTCTTACCTTGTCTTTAGCAATGTCTGAAAACGATAATGTAAAGAATGCACTTTTAACAAATAACGCATCAGCTATTCATCTCGATAAATTCTCTTTAAGATTAAGAGAAAAGACTAATCTACAAAACATTTGGTTTCAAATTGTAAGGGCAGATGGATCAAGTCTTTACAGAAGCTTTAGTGAGAAAAAAGATGATAACCTTTTAAATGCTCGAGTAGACATTGCTAAGATAATTAAAAATCCACAAATTATTACATCTATAAGTGTTGGTAAATTTTCTATTGCCTTAAAAGCCATGATTCCTATATATGATAACCATAAGTTTATTGGTATTATTGAGACTATTGCACAATTTAACTCTGTTGTTCTGAAGATGAATGCACATAATTATAAGACTATCGTTTTTATAGACAAGGCATATAAAAATCAGTTGGTTTTTGGAGATAAAGATAAATTTTTAGAAGATTATTTCATCGCTAGTGGAAATAGTAACCCTGACTTTTTAGAGTATATAAAAAGAAAAACTGCAGAGCATATCATTCATTACAATCAAAACTATCATGTATGTAAAGAGATTAACTCAATCATTACTGTTTATACCTTAAATGATGAAGTAACTCAAAAACCTATGGCATATTTTGTTATAGCGCACAATATTGAAGATATAGATTTAAAAGATATTAATCAGATTCGCTACAACCTATTTTTAATCCTCGGAGGCTTACTCTTTGTCACCCTTTCAGTCTTTATATATTTTTATCTCCAATCTAAAAAAGAACTCATAAAAGAGTTAAATGAGGAACTAGAAGATACTGTTCAAACAAAAACAAAAGAGCTTACATATCTTGCCAACTATGATGCACTTACTGGTTTGGTAAATCGTCACTTCTTTTCAGAAATTGTTCAACGTTGTATAGAGAGTTCTAAGCGAGATAAGTCCTCCTTTAGTATTTTATTTTTAGATTTAGATAGGTTTAAAGATATTAACGATACCTACGGACATAATGCAGGTGATGAGCTACTCAAGAACGTTGCAAGGAGGCTTGAGTCTTGTGTTAGAAGTGAAGACTTTGTATCGAGACTTGGAGGAGATGAGTTTATTATTTTGATTAAAAATATTACAGATAATAATATTGTCGCTCTTATAGAAAAAATCATCGCTGAAATGCAACAACCAATAGAATTTGAGAATCATACACTCAGTATAACTTTTAGTATAGGCATTAGTAGTTATCCAAAAGATGGATCAGATTCTGAGGTCTTAATCAGTAATGCTGATATGGCTATGTATAAGGCAAAAGAGCATGGAAGAAATACTTTTGAGTTCTATGATAAAAAGATGGGTGACTATATGCTTGAGCGATTACAACTCGAGAGTAATTTAAAAATTGCACTCGAAAAAAATCAGTTTGAAGCATTTTATCAACCACAGATAGATTCTAAAACAAACAGAGTCACAGGAGCAGAAGCACTTATAAGATGGAACTCTCCAGAGTTAGGCATGGTCTTCCCAGATAAATTTATTCCTATAGCTGAAGAGACAAAATTAATTATTGAGATAGATACCTGGATGATGCGACACACTATGAAGCAGTTAATAGAGTTTGAGAAAGAGGGCATAGAGATAGGGACATTGTCTGTAAACATGTCTGCTAGACAACTTGAGAGTAAAGATGTTATTCATAATTTGAAAGTGATTCTTAGTGAGACACATTTTGATCCTAAAAGATTAGAACTTGAGATTACAGAGCGACAAATGATGAAAGACCCTGAAGCCTCCATCATAGTCTTAAATAAGATAAAAGAGATGGGAATAGGCATTGC
>JBFHKA010000065.1:0-9038 GCA_041595535.1 Sulfurimonas sp.
AAATCAAGAGGCAGATTTAGGATATGAAATTGAGAATTCTATTGTTAAGTTTAAACTCAAAGCTTTCTACTCTATACTTAAAGATTATATTTATATTCAAAAAGGTGTAGCCACAAATGCTTTTAAAAATATTGATGCAACAGTATATGGAGCTGAACTAAGTACATCTGTGTATGCTACGGATGCACTGAGTATTGATTTAGGAGCTTCCTATAAACGTGGTAAAAAAGATGAAGCACTTCCAGGGCAAACAAACATAAACTTAGCAGACATGGCTCCACTTCGTGGAAATATTGCTCTAAACTATGAGTATATGAATAACTCAATGGCTACTATAGAAGTACAAGCAAGTGATAAATGGAGTAAATATGACTCAGACAATGGTGAGCAAGAGATAGGTGCTTGGAGTATTTTAAATATGAAAGTAAAACAAGCAATCAACAAAAAGTTTGACTTAACTCTTGGAGTCAATAATCTTTTAGATGCTACCTATGCACAAAGTAATACATATGTAGATTTAACACTTCTTACAACAGGTGCAGGCAACATTATGCTTCTTAACGAACCTGGTCGTTACGTTTACACAAACTTAGACTTTAAATTCTAATCTCCTCTCTTGCGCTCCAAAGGCTCTCTTTGGAGTGTCATCTTTTCTAAAGCACACATTTACCTACTTTGAGCTAAAATCCATCTATGATAACAAGATACCCAACTAAAAAAATATATGTCGGAAATGTAGCTGTAGGTGGTGATGCACCTATCTCCACGCAGTCAATGACCTACTCAAACACGCACGATGTCGCAACAACAGTTGAGCAGATAAATCGCCTCCATTTTGCAGGTGCCGACATCGTTCGTGTAGCTGTTCCTGATATGGAAGATGCACTTGCCCTTAAAGCCATAAAAGAGCAAGTTTCCCTACCTCTTGTTGCAGATATTCACTTCAACTATAAACTTGCACTTATTGCAGCTGAGTCTGTGGATTGTATTCGCATAAACCCTGGAAATATTGGCTCAAAACAGAGAGTTGCTGAAGTAGTAAAAGCGTGTCAAGAGCGCAACATACCTATACGAATTGGTGTAAATGCTGGAAGCCTAGAAAAAGAGTTTGACAACAAGTATGGTCCAACCGCTGAGGCAATGGTAGCAAGTGCAGAGTACAACATCAAGTACTTAGAAGATTTAGGTTTTAGTGACATCAAAATCTCTCTCAAAGCGAGTGATGTACAAAGAACTGTAGATGCTTACAGAATGTTACGTGCGAAAAATAATTACCCATTTCATCTCGGTGTTACAGAGGCAGGAACAATCTTTCATGCAACCATAAAAAGTGCTATAGGTTTAGGTGCTCTTTTACTCGATGGCATTGGTGATACTATGCGTGTAAGCATCACAGGTGAGTTAGAAGAAGAGATAAAAATAGCCCGTGCAATTCTCAAAGATAGCGGTGCTATGCCAGATGGACTTAACATCATCTCATGTCCAACTTGCGGACGCATTGAAGCTGACCTCGTAACAGCAGTTGCAGAGATAGAAAAACGAACAGCACACATCAAAACACCACTCAATGTATCAGTGATGGGATGTGTTGTAAATGCCATAGGAGAAGCTGCTCATGCAGACGTTGCAATCGCTTATGGAAAAGGCAAAGGGCTAGTAATGGTCAAAGGTGAAGTCGTTGCAAATCTAAATGAAAATGAACTTGTAGATAGATTTGTGAGTGAAATTGAAGCGATGGCTGGCAAATCCAAATAACTTATATACTTCATTAAGTATTCTTATATTTATTCTTTGCTATTCTTTATATAGAATTTTACCTTAAGGAATAAACATGAAAATAAGAATACTCTCTGCACTACTAATTTTAAGCCTATTTTTTGCAAATAATGCGACGGCTTCCCTTTTTTGTAGCCCTACAACAACGATGAGTGAAGTTTTAGCTCTTTTTAGTAAACTCTCCGATGATATTGGAACAATGGCAGATAGAATTTTGGTAATGGCTGACAATATAGACGCTATGGCAGATAAGATTGGAGTTATGGCAGACAGAATCGTTCATACAGAACAGATGATGGCTGATTTAACAGAAAATATTGCTACACTCTCTACAAACACTACACAAACGCCAACTGTAGTTATTTCAAGTAGCACACAAGTACCTTTAGATGCACAAACACCACCAACTTTCACACTCAACAGTAGTACTTCTCAGATGCTCATTTATGTCTCTTCCACATTAACTATGGATACAAATACTGTCTCTATATTAGTGAATAATACTAACGACTTAGCTCTAAGTTGGAGTGAATTAAAAACATTAGCAAAAGATAATAAAATATATATTGCAGTAAAAACAATAGATGGAAATACTATCTCTTCTTTATCAAATGTTTTAACGTATACAACACTCTATTAAGTTCTTTACAATGCTCTCATCTTATAGAGAGTGTTGGCAACCTTTCCTTAGATTAAAACAATTATGCTAAAATTGTTTTACTAATTAATAGGGGATTTTTTTGCAAGACAATCTATACAACCTCGCTTTTGAACGCAGTATTTTAAGCTCCATTGTTTTTGAACCTAGTCAATTTGATGAACTTAGCTCACAACTTAAAATGGATGATTTTTATCTTCCAGCACATCAAGACATTTTCAAAACAATGCTTACGCTTTTACAAAAAGATCAACCTATAGATGAAGAGTTTATAAAAAAAGAGCTTATAAAAATCAAAAAATTTGATGAACAGGTAATGCTTGAAATTCTCTCAGCAAACCCTATTTCAAACACAAAAGCTTATGTAGATGAAATAAAAGACAAATCACTCAAACGTCACCTCTTAACACTCACAACAGAGATAAAAAGAGTCACAATAGAAGAGGAGCTTTCATCTGCTGAAGTGATAGACATAGTCGAGAAAAAACTTTACGAAATAACGCAAGACAATCAAACAAGCGACTTCAAAGATGCTCCAAAGATGACCTTTGACACGATGGAGTACATCAAAGAGATGAAGGCGCGTGGCAATAGCGTTTTGGTCGGAGTCGATACAGGATATCATGAACTCAACAAGATGACGACAGGTTTTGGTAAAGGAGATTTAGTCATCATTGCAGCAAGGCCTGCAATGGGAAAAACTTCTTTTATACTCAACACAGTCAATTCTCTTATCGTGCAGGGCAAAGGTGTGGCATTCTTCTCACTAGAGATGCCTGCTGAACAGTTGATGTTACGTCTGCTCTCTATACAGACTTCCATTCCTCTTCAAAAGCTTCGTGTTGGAGATATGGACGATAATCAGTGGAGTTCGTTAAATGGCGCAATAGATAGAATGAACTCTGCGAAGCTTTACGTTGATGACCAAGGTAGTATAAATATCAATCAATTACGCTCTAAACTTAGAAAACTTAAAAACCAACATCCTGAGATAGAAATAGCAGTCATAGATTACCTCCAAATTATGCAAGGTGTTGGAAATCAAGACAGACACTTGCAAGTCTCTGAAATCTCTCGTGGACTTAAGATGCTTGCTCGTGAACTTGAGATGCCCGTCGTTGCACTCTCACAACTTAACCGTGGGCTTGAGTCTCGCAACGACAAACGTCCTATGCTAAGCGACATTCGTGAGTCTGGTTCAATCGAGCAAGATGCCGACATCATTCTCTTTGTCTACCGTGATGATGTCTACCTCTACAAAGAGGAAAAAGAGCGTGAAAAAGCTGCTAAAGCCGAAGGCAAGGAGTTTGTCAGTCAGTATATTGAAAAAGAGGAAGAGGATGCCGAAATCATTATCGGTAAACAGCGTAATGGTCCAACTGGACACGTGAAGCTTGTCTTCCAGAAAAAACTTACACGCTTTGTGGATGCTCCAAGCTATGCTGCAGGAGTTGAGACTGTTTATGAAAATATTGACACAAGATCAGCAAATATAGATGTCCCACAAATAGATATGCCAACACTTTGATATGATAGAGAGAGTCTCGCTTTTTAGTTCCAAAAAAGAGACACTCTTCTTTATACTTCTTTCATTTATCCTTCTATTTTTCTCCTTGGGTCTTGAGTTTTATAACTACAAAGAGTTCACAAAATTTGACTCACAACTTATGCACGTAACAGTTCTAAAACAGTACACAAAAACAAAACTCACAAAAAAAGGTACAACGAAAACCTACCAAGTACTTAAACTCAAAAGTAACGATGGACTTACATTTTACACAACCACTTCAGAAGATACGCAAGAGTTAAAAGAGAAAAACATTGAGCTAGAGATTTGGGCTGGAAATATTAGCTTTTACGACTATATGCGGACTTTTTTTGGTTTTAGTCATATCCTTACAATAACTCCTGACACCTCTTATAAAGCAGCCCTCACATATAAAATACGCGCACAACATGAAGATGCAAATATCTCCTCTATTTATGAAGCGCTCTATCTTGCAACACCACTTAACAGCACTCTTCAAACCACTTTCTCAAGCCTTGGAATTTCCCACCTCATCGCTATTAGCGGGTATCATTTAGGTGTACTCTCGGCTGTTTTATTTTTTCTTTTTAAACTGCCTTACAGCTTTTTTCAAGAAAAATATTTTCCCTACAGAAGCCATAAACGTGATGCCTTATTTGTCATACTCTCTGTACTTTTAATGTACATGCTTTTTTTAAACACCCCACCCTCCTTGCTTCGTGCTTTTGTTATGTTACTTGTAGGTGTGATTTTGTACGATAGAGGCATAAAAATAATTTCTATGCAGACACTGCTTGTAAGTGTTGTTTTGATTCTAGCGCTTTTCCCACGACTCTTTTTTAGTCTTGGTTTTTGGCTAAGCGTGAGTGGTGTTTTTTATATTTTCTTATTTCTCATACACTTTAAAAATCTAAGTCGCTTATGGCAATTTTTACTTCTACCACTTTGGCTTTATTTGATGATGTTACCTTTTTCTCTAGCACTATTTGCAAACTTTAGTCTCTACCATCCACTCTCTATTGTATGGACTCTGCTCTTTTCTCTTTTTTACCCACTAAGTATACTTTTACATCTTTTAGAAGTTGGTAGTTGGGGTGATTTTATGCTTGTGTGGCTCTTAAATATAAATACGCACGTAACAGTAGTACAACTTAGTCCAATGTGGCTAATTATCGAGCTTTTCGTCTCTCTCGCTGCTATCTACTACAGACGCTTTATCTACCTGTTGCTTTTGCTTACTTGCTCTATCTGCATATATTCTATCTATCATATAGCATAGTTTAAGTCCGTAAATAAAAATAATCCAAGAGACATATATCCACAAAAACAAGAACATTACAATGGCAAAAGAGCCATACATAGTTGCATAGGATTTATTCATAAACACATAATAGATAAAAGCATTTTTACTCACACTAAAGATGACTGAAATGATGAGTGAACTAATGAATGAAGCCTTTGTATTTATTTTTGCATTTGGACCAATTTGAAAAATAAGAAAAAAGAGCGCCCAAATTATGAGATACGGCACAAGAGGTAAAATGTTAAAACCAGATGTCAGAGAGTTTGAAGCCATCAAAGTTGCAATGTAGCCTGTGATGTAAAAAGAGACACCAAGTGCAATAGGTGTTAAAGTAAGCATCGTCCAGTAGGTAGTTACAGACTCCCAAAGTGTACGAGATTTTGCATGAAAAATTCTATTTGCTATATATTCAAAGTTTTTAAAGAAAAGAAGTGAAGCAACTAAAATCATCGCTAAACCTATAACTCCCATCTTCGCAGAATTTTCTAAAAATCCATCAATGTACCCCATAATAGCTTCTGAATTTACTGGCATAAGATTTGAAAATATAAATGTTTTTATACTCTCATAATTCTCCGCAAAACTCGGAAGCGAAGTCACAAGAGTGAGCATAATAAGTAAAAGTGGAATAATTGTAAAAATAGTATAAAAGCTCAAACTCGCAGCAAAAAGTGTAAGCTCTTTATCTACAAACGAATCTATAAAAACTCTAAGTTGTTTGTAGATGATAAGAGCTTGCTTATTCATGGTTTTATTTTAATCCCATCTTTGCAGGATTTAAGATGTTGTTTGGATCAAACGCCATCTTAATGGATTTAAAAAGATTCATCTCTTCGTTCGTAAATGCCATCTTCATATAAGGCGCTTTTGCAAGTCCTATGCCATGCTCACCACTAAGTGTTCCACCCAAATCTATAGTCGCTTGAAAAACCTCTTCTATGGCTTTATACGCAATTTTTACTTGTTCTGGGTCTTTGCCATCAACCATAACATTTGTATGTACATTTCCATCGCCTGTATGACCAAAACATGGAATTTTCACATTGTACTTATCCGCAATCGCATAAAATTTCTCTAAGAGTTCTGGAAGAGCCGCACGAGGCACAGTTACATCTTCGTTGAGTTTTTTACTTCCATATACGCTCAATGAAGGAGATGCATTTCTACGTGCAAACCACAAATCTTTTGCTTCAGCATCATCTTTTGCAATTCTAAACTCACTACAGCCATTCTCTTTAAAAACCTTCTCAATTTGCGCTAGTTGAAAGTTCAAATCATCTTCAAGATTTCCATCTACATCTGTTACAAGAAGTGCTCCAGCATCTACTGGAAGACCTTTGTGAAATGTTTGCTCCACAGCACGAATAGTGAGATTATCTAAAAACTCCATAGCAACAGGTGTGATTCCACTAGCCATAGTTTTATAAACAGCATTCATAGCACTTTGAACGCTATCAAAGATTCCCATTGCAGTTTTTGTCATTTTAGGTTTTGGGATGAGTTTAAGAGTTATCTCTGAAAGAACTGCAAGTGTTCCCTCTGAAGCTATTAAAATACCGCTTATGTTATATCCTGCCACATCTTTAATGGTACGCTTTCCAGCCTTAATAATATCACCATTTGGAAGTACTGCACGTGTTGCCATGACATAGTCTTTTGTAATTCCATACTTTGCAGCACGCATCCCACCTGCATTTTCACTTACATTTCCACCAATTGTAGAGTACTCTTGAGATGCTGGATCTGGCGGATAAAAAAGTCCCACTTCCTCAACTGCGCGTTGCAAGTCCATATTTATGACACCAGGTTGTACTACTGCAACCATGTTTTTCATATCTATCTCTAAGATTTTATTCATGTGTTTTTCCATGGCAAGAACTATTCCGCCACTACTTGGAAGTGCCCCGCCTGTAAAACCGCTTCCTGCTCCACGAGGAACAATAATAATGCGATGCTCGTTACAATATTTGAGTATCTCACTTATATCTGCTTCATCTCTTGGAAAGATTACAGCATCTGGCTCAAAGTGCTCACGTGTAGCGTCATACGAGTAAGCAATTAAATGTGCTTTATCACTATAAATATTTTCCTTCCCAACTATACTGCCAAAGTACTCTAAATGTTTTGTGTCTATCATCTTATTTTCCTAACTCAAACTTCTCTAAAAGAGGGTGAAGTTTCTCATTTTTATTATTTTTTATAATATCATAGAGTCTTGTATCTTTATTGTTTGACTCTACTAAAAGCTCATAATAGTGTGGCTCATACTCTTCTAATTCATCACTACCTTCACCAAACCAATTTGCATCAATTTCATCTACACGTGAGTAAAAAGGAAGTTTTACACTATCTTGTGTAAGAGGTGCATCACTTATTTTTAGTATTTTAAAACTCTGTATATCAACCGTATAAAGTTTTTGATCTAAATAGATAAAAAGAAGCCCTACACTCGAAGAAATTCCCATTGCTTCAAAATCCTCTTTAAGAGGTGTTGGGTGTCCACGAAAAGATAAAACTGTAGCGAACAAATCTGGATGTATCCACTGAATGTTAACTGCTTTACTAATCCTATGATAAATCTCTTCACTTGGAGCTATTAAAAGTGCTCGAGAATACCCAAAAGCAAGCTCAACCATATCGCCTTTTACTATCTTCCATTGACCCACTGGGAGTGCATTGTTTCTAAGTGTTTTAAAATCCATCATTTTAAGTGTAGCTATATTTGTTGTCTCATCAAAGTCTATTACAACAACATTTTTTAAAATGGACGTATGATTTTGTGCTATTGTATGTACTGCAAATCCGCTTACACCGATGTCTAATCTATCTTGCACGTGAATCGTTGCCGTCTCATTTTCTTCATTCACACTAAGGATTGGCGACTTGATAACTCCGCCAAATAATTCTAATGTAACCAACAGGAATAATATTATATATTTCATCTAACTTCTTTATAATTTAGTTTCTTTATAGTGCGATTATAGCAAATAAACCTCATACTAAGCCAAAATTTGATAATCTCTCAAAATTATTTATTATAGGCTACTATTTATGATACGATTTTTCTTACTTTTACTTATTTTTTTTACCACTACAATATTTGCAAGTGAAGTCCAAAGATTTCGCTGGGAACGTGATGTGACTTATCTCGTTTTTTTAGAAAAAAACAATCTTCCTGCCAAACAACTTTATTATGACCTTGACGATGATGAGCAAAGACTCACAGAAGAGATGCGAGCTGGCATAAACTATCAAATACTAAAAGATGCAAATGGTACGATAGAACAAGTGCTTTTACCCCTAAATGATGAACTACAAATCCACCTTTCTAGAGAAAATGATCAGTACAAATTTGAAGCTATCCCAATCATTAGCACAACAAAAACTGAAGCATTTAGCACTAAAATCGTAAGCTCTCCAAACTATACTATTATGAAAGAGACAGGTTCAAAAAAACTCGCTCAAATTTTTACAGCGAACTTTAGAAACTCTCTAAATTTTAAAAATGATATACGTGCTGGTGATAAGCTTGTTATGATTTACGACCAAAAGTACCGTTTAGGTAGAGTTTTTTCTATGCCAGTTCTTAAAGTGGCAATGATTGAAATGAGAAAAAAATATCACTACATTTACCTCAATGATGATGAACGATACTATGATGAAAAAGGGCATGAAGTTGAAGGTTTTTTACTCGCTCGTCCCGTTACAGGAGCTAGAGTTTCTTCCTATTTTACAAAACGCAGATGGCATCCAGTACTTCATAAATGGAAGGC
>JBFHKA010000066.1:0-8728 GCA_041595535.1 Sulfurimonas sp.
AACACCTCGTGAAGATTTAGACTCATTGTCTTGGCAGAAGTTTATTGTATAACCTAAAAACTCTTCAAGTTTATCTGCACGAAAAGTCTCTACAAAGTACCCTCTCTCATCGCCATGCACTTTTGGTTCACAAATGATTACATCCGATATAGTTGTTCTTGTAAATTGCATTACTTCAAACCTCTTGGTTGGTTTGCACGTCTGATTAAGTATTGACCATATTGGTTTTTCTTTAAAGGTTCTGCAAGTTCTAAAAGTTTCTCTTTTGAGATGTAACCCATCTCATATGCTATCTCTTCTATACATGCAACTTTAAGCGATTGACGATTTTCAATAGTTTGAATGAACATACTTGCTTCAAGTAGACTCTCATGCGTTCCTGTATCTAACCAAGCATAGCCACGACCCATAAGCTCAACTTTTAGTCTTTGTTCGTTCAAATAGTCTTGATTGAGTGTAGTAATTTCAAGTTCTCCACGAGCAGATGGTTTTACATTTTTAGCTTTTTTGACTACATCATTAGGGTAAAAATAGAGTCCTATAACTGCGTAGTTGCTTTTAGGCTCTGTAGGTTTTTCCTCTATGGAAGTTACATTTCCCTCTTTGTCAAACTCTGCTACACCATATCTCTCAGGATCACTTACATAGTAGCCAAACACTGTAGCTTTACTCTCTTCTTGTGCATTTTTAACACTTTGAGAGAGAAGTTGCGTGAGACCATGACCATAGAAGATATTATCACCTAGTACAAGACAAACATCATCGTCTCCAATAAACTCTTCGCCTAATATAAAAGCTTGCGCAAGACCATCTGGAGAGGGTTGCTCGACATAGGAGAACTTCATACCGATGTCACTACCATCTCCTAAAAGGTCTTGAAATCGTGGTAAATCATGAGGTGTGGAGATGATAAGAACTTCAGATATTCCAGCGAGCATTAAAACGGAAAGTGGATAGTAAATCATAGGTTTATCATAAATAGGAACGAGTTGTTTAGAGACACCTTTTGTGATTGGATAAAGTCTTGTTCCACTTCCTCCAGCTAGAACTATACCTTTCATTTATATTTTTCCTTTTTCTAAATTATAAAAATAGTTTGTAGCTTGAACAAATCCGTCAACACTACCACAATCAAAACGTTTGCCTTCAAACTTGTATGCAAGTACTTTACCTTGTTTAGCTAAGGTTAAAAGTGCGTCAGTTATTTGAATCTCTCCACCTTTGCCTGGTTGAGTAGACTCAAGCACTTCAAATATTTCAGGTATAAGAATGTATCTTCCTATGATAGCTAGGTTTGATGGAGCATCTTTTGGCTCTGGTTTTTCTACCATATCTCTTACTTGGTAAAGATTCTCACTGAGTGCCTCACCAGCTATAACACCATATTTGTATGTCTCTTCAAGTGGTACTTCTTCTACTGCAACTATACAACACTCTGGATACTGGGCAAAGAGTTCTGTCATTTGAGTGAGAACTGATTTGCTAGCATTATCACATAAATCGTCCGCGAGAATTACTGCAAATGGTTCTTTTCCTATGAGTGTTTCCCCCGTGAGGATAGCATGCCCTAAACCTTTCATCTCTATCTGTCTTGTGTATGAAAAAGTACACTTATCTATCACATTTCGTATCTCTGTAAGGTAGTGCTCTTTTGCAGTGCCTTTTATTTGGTGTTCTAGTTCATAAGATATATCAAAGTGATCTTCTATAGAGCGTTTACCGCGACCTGTGACTATACACATAGTATGCACTCCTGCTTCTATAGCTTCTTCTACACCATATTGTAAAAGTGGTTTCGTAAGTATTGGAAGCATCTCTTTTGGAATAGCCTTCGTAGCTGGTAAAAATCTTGTACCATATCCCGCTGCGGGGAAGAGACACTTACGTATAGCATTTGTTGGTTTATTCATTTGACATCCTCTCATTATTTACTATATCCATCTGGATTATTACTCTGCCATCTGTAGCTATCAACACACATATCTTCTAAAGTTCTTGTAGCTTCCCACCCTAAAATTTCCTTAGCATACTCGGGGTCTGCATAGCACTTAGCAATATCTCCAGCACGTCTAGCTACTATTTTGTATGGGACATCTTGCTTTGAAGCTTTTTCATAAGCTTTTAGCACATCCAAGACACTATAACCTATTCCAGTACCTAAGTTTACAATGAGAGGTTTAGTGTTACTACTGAAAGTATCTAAGTAGTTTATAGCTTTTACATGACCAGCTGCTAAGTCTACAACATGAATGTAATCTCTTACACCCGTGCCATCATGTGTATCATAATCTCCACCAAATACACTTAGGTACTCTCTTTTTCCTACAGCTGTTTGAGAGATAAATGGCATAAGATTATTTGGTATACCATTTGGGTCTTCACCTATAGTACCACTTTCATGTGCACCTACTGGATTAAAATATCTGAGTATAACAATCTTAAATATTGCATCACTTACATAAAGGTCTTTAAGTATCTCTTCTATGAAGTACTTTGTTCTCCCGTATGGATTTGTTGTTGCACCTGTTGGAAACTCTTCTCGTATAGGTGTTGTATGTGGATCACCATAGACAGTTGCAGATGAGCTAAATACTATTTTCTTACACGCAAACTCTTGCATCACTTGTAATAGTGCGAGTGTGCCATTTACATTGTTATCATAGTATTCTAATGGTTTTTCTACTGATTCGCCAACTGCTTTGAGACCAGCAAAATGTATGACTGAATCGATGTTGTATGTACGAAAAAGTTTTCGTAAAGCTTCTTTATCTCTAATATCCCCTTGCTCAAAAAGTATAGGCTTACCAATAATTTTTTCAACTCTGTGAATGCTCTGTAAAGAAGAGTTAGAGAGGTTATCATAAACCACAAAATCATATCCTGCATGTGAGAGTTCAATGAGAGTATGAGAACCAATATAGCCAGCACCACCGGTGATAAGTATTTTTGTCTTGCTCACTTAATTCTCTCCCCATTTAAGTTTATCTGCTTCAAGCTCACATTGAAGTTCTTCATACTCAGCTTTTTTTCTAATAATAAATTTTTTAGTCAATTGCATTTTTTCGTTTATGCCCTCTTCTGTAAGAAGGTATTTATACTTTATTTTATTATCAGATGTAAGAAATTTTTCTGCTTTGATGAGACCCTTACCAATAAGAGCCTTAAGAACATAATTTATTTTTCCTACGCTAAAGCCTATCTCATCTGCTAAAGATTTTTGAGAGGAGATGTTGCCAGCATGTTTAAGCATAAGTAATTCTAACTCTTCCTTACTCAATTCTACTTCCTAATATTCATAAAAATTTATTCAAAATTTTAGCTTATTCAAACTTTGAATAGACTTTATAAATTCCTATACCAAGGGATTTTTAGTTATTTAACTATCACTATTAAAAATATCACGAGTGTATATTTTGTCTTTTACATCATCAAGCAATGTTTCCATTCTATTTGCTACTATGACATCACTCATCTTTTTAAACTCAGCTAAATCTTTTATGACTTTTGAGTGGAAAAACTCTGTATCTTCTAGCACTGGTTCGTAAATGACTACTTCTATACCTTTTGCTTTGATGCGTTTCATAATGCCTTGGATGGCTGAGCTTCTAAAGTTGTCACTTCCTGATTTCATCACGAGTCTATATATGCCTACAACTTTTGGGTTACGTTTGAGTATTGAGTCTGCTATGAAATCTTTTCTTGTAGAATTAGACTTCACTATGGCTTCTATCATATTGCTTGGCACGTTTGCATAGTTCGCTAGGAGTTGTTTAGTATCTTTTGGTAAGCAGTATCCACCATAACCAAAGCTTGGGTTGTTGTAGTGCGTGCCTATACGCGGATCAAGCCCTATTCCCTCTATAATTTGTCTTGAGTCTAAGTTGTGGCTTTGTGCATAAGAGTCTAGCTCATTGAAGTAGGCTACACGCATTGCTAAGTAAGTATTTGCAAAGAGTTTGATAGCTTCTGCCTCTGTAGAGTCTGTAAAAAGCATGTCAATATTTTCTTTTTTTGCACCTTGTGCTAGAAGGTTTGCAAATATTTTAGCTCGCTCTGACTTCTCACCTACTATGATTCTACTTGGGTAGAGATTATCATGAAGTGCGAGACCTTCTCTAAGAAATTCAGGTGAAAATATTATGTTTGTAGTACCAAACTTTTCACCCAGTGACTTTGTGTAACCAACGGGGACGGTTGACTTTATAACCATCGTTGCGTGAGGATTTATTTTTAAGACATCTGTTACTACAAACTCTATGCTTTTGGTGTTGAAGTAGTTTGTCTCAGGGTCATAATCTGTAGGTGTTGCTATGATGATGAAGTCTGCATTTTTGTATGCCAGTTCTTTGTCAAGCGTAGCTGTGAAGTTTAAGTCATCACGTTTCAAGTACTCTTCTATCTCTTTATCTTCTATGGGAGATATTTTATTTTGAAGCATTGCCACTTTTTTAGGAATAATGTCTAAGGCTACTACTTCATTGTGTTGTGAGAGTAAGATTCCATTACTTAGTCCTACGTATCCTGTTCCAGCTATTGCTATTTTCATTTTAGTTCCTTTCTCTCATAAATACAGGAAAACGTGGGTTTCCTTTTGACGTGAGACCATAATATTTAAAAGTAATCATGCTTCCAATTTTAGGAGGATTTTCTCGTTGCATGTCACTTAACCCTGTACCAATTTTTATGCGTTTATTTTGTTGCGTCTTACAGAGTAATGAACCTGTCATACCTTTATACTTTCCCTCACCTTGGGTATAACCGACTACTTCACACTCTTCGTCTATGTAGCTTTTAACTTTAAGGGCATTATTGTTTCTTCCTGTATAGTACTCTAAACTTTCATCACGAACGACAACACCCTCCCCGCCTTTTGCCTCTACACTTTTTAAAAACTCTTCTAAATGGGCTCTGTTTTTGATTTTTATTTGTGGGATGCGTTGTATGTATTTTGATTCTTTGAGCGTTGCGAGTCTCTCTAGTAAACCACCTGTTACGTGCGGTACTTCAAAGACCTTATATGTGAGGTTTTTCCAGCCATCTTTTGACTCTTGTGTGTTGACAATAGATGAGACATTTGCAAAGTCTCCACGCTTGCTCCAAAGCTCTCCATCAAGCTCTGTTGTTGGAAACTCTTTTGTAAAAAATGCTGGAGGATTTAGGAGTACACCTTGTCTTGAGACAAGCTGCTTCCCATCCCAATACGCTCGCACTCCATCAAGCTTTTCACTCATATACCAGCCTGTTACATTTGTATCTTTTGTGTATATATTTAAAAGTAAAAGGTTGGGTGGATTTGGAGTTGTTTTAGTTTGAGAGAAGAGAGAAACACAAAAAAGAAGAAGAAACAGAAGCTTCATCTTTCATCCATTCATTTGATGGTTAAACTCTGGAACTATCTCTTTGAGTTTGGCTAATTTATTATTGCACGTAACAAGTTCTTGAATATCTTTATCAAGCTTCTCAATGTCGTAGTACGTGGGTTTCGCAACCGTTATAGACTCATACTCCGTTGAACTGTCGCTCTCATCTATAAGCAACTCTTCATAGAGTTTTTCTCCTGGACGCAAACCGGTAAATACTATGTTTATATCTTCACGCCCACTCAAATCTATCATCTTTTGTGCTAAGTCTACAATCTTTACAGGTTCACCCATATCGAGTATGAAAATCTCGCCACCCGTTCCAATAGCACCCGCTTGAAGAACAAGCTCACACGCCTCTGGAATAAGCATAAAATAACGCGTAATTTCTGGATGCGTGACAGTGATATTTTGCCCGCTTTGAATTTGAGATTTAAACTTTGGTATGACACTTCCACTTGAGCCTAAAACATTTCCAAATCGAACAGCTACGATGTCAGTTGAATTCTCGTGAGAATTTTCTAAAGAAACATTTTGCTTCGCAAAAGCGGTTCCCTTGTTTTCTGAAGAAACATTTTGCTTCGCAAAAGCGGTTCCCTTGTTTTGTGCATATAGCTCGCAGATACGTTTCGTTGTTCCCATGACATTTGTTGGGCGAACCGCTTTGTCAGTTGAAATCATGACAAACTTTTGGACACCATGTTTTATGGCTGTATCTATGACATTTTTTGTACCAATGATGTTGTTTACTATGCCTTCATGGATGTTTGCTTCAACAAGCGGGACATGTTTGTACGCCGCTGCATGTATGACAATTTGGGGTTTATGGTGTTTAAAAGTCTCATCAAGTAGCTCTAAGGATGTGACACTCTGCATCACTAAAGCAACCTCAACACTCTTAATCTCTTCGGCTATGGAGTAGAGATTGTACTCACTATGATCGAGCATAATGAGTTTTTTTGCACCAAATTTCTCACACTGTCTACAGATTTCACTTCCTATACTTCCACCTGCTCCCGTTACCAAAATGACTTTATCTTTGATGAACTCTTCAATTTTTTCTTTGTCTAAATCTTTTGGATGACGTGCGAGTAAGTCTTCTACGGAGACATCTTGAATCTGCGCACTATACTCTCCAAAATCTCTAGCAACTTTGATGCTTGTAATAGAGAGAGATTTTAACTTCTCATAGAGTGGTGGCAAATCTGTAGCGTCATCTAAAATAGCAACTTCACACTCTATGCCTAAGGTAGCAAACTCATCAAAAGAGTAGACTTCTATGCCATTAAGTTTACGTTTTCGGTGTTGGTCGTTTAATATAGCAACGGGATAGTATTCACTCTCTTGAGCATTAATAGCTCTTAATATACTGTTTGCATTGTCTAGGCTTGCAATAATGACTGTGCTTTTTCCATTAGCATTCATTTTGTAGTTTTCTAGGTAAAGTCGCTTACTCACACGCAAAGCTAAAATCATAAACAATGAAATAAAAAACTCTATAGCGATGGTTGACCTTGGAATGGTGTATGCAGTAGATTGTAGTGCATAGGCGATAACGATTAAAAGAAGTGTGGAGAAGGTCATAACATAGACCAATCCCGTAATATCTTTAAAACCGAAATGTCTCCAACTGATGTCATAAATTCTAAAGTAGTTAAAAAGTGAAATGCGAGTAAAAACTAAAATAGCTATGGTGAGATACATAGCATTTACATACAGATGTGGAATGTCAAAATCAAAACGTAACGCAAAGGCAATAAGAGTTGAGAGAAAAATAATAGCTATGTCAAAAAATATAAAAAAGAGTTTTCTTTTTAACTCGGAGGGTTGTAAAATCAAGCGAATCCTTTTTTACTATCTACAAATTTTATACATCCATATAAGAGTACGCACGTAACGACAAAAGAGAGAAGGCTTACACCCATAAAATAGATGATTGCAAAGAGTAAAAGGTTTACAACGAGTGAAGCTAAAACTACTCTATCGTGTCCCCAACCACTCTGAACCAATCTTTGATACGCATGCTTTCTATGCGCTTGACTGAGGCGTTCTTTATTTTTTAAACGTCTTAAAAGCGTTAAAGTCGCATCAAACCAAAAAACTCCAAAAAGCATAATCCAAATCCAAAAATTCATACTCTCTTGATTTGCATAGTAGAGTGTAAATACAGCAACATTATACCCAAGAAGTGTGCTACCAACATCTCCCATAAAGATTTTTGCTTTGTGCCAGTTCCAAAGTAAAAAACCTAAAACTGCCACAGCTAAAACTATAAAGTGCTCTCCACCAAAAAGCGTAAATCCTGCAAGTGCTAAAAAGAGAGCTTCACTCCCAGCATACCCATCTATGCCATCTAAAAAATTGTAAAGATTGATAAACCAAATAATCATAAAAAAAGCAAAAACATTTGTTACTATTGGGTTTTCTAGCGTAAAAAAGAAAAGGTTTATCTGCTCAAAGCCACCAAGAGAGTAAAGAGCTATAACTGCGACTATAGCCTGTGTTAGGAGTCTTACTTTTGGACTCAGCTCAAAGAGGTCATCAAGATAAGAGACCAAAGAGATAATAACGCCAGCCATAAGTGCAATATACAAAGGTGTACTCATGCCCTCAGTAAAATAAAAGTACGTGATGCCAACAAACCAAGTCACGGCGATTGCAATTCCACCACCATGCGGAGTTGGCGTTGTATGGGAGCTTCTCTCATTGACTTCTGCTACAAGAGATTTTTTTATAGCTATCTCTTTAATGAAATAGGTTAGCGCAAAAGAGAGTAAAAAGAGAAGAACATATATCATTTACTTTCCCCATGAATCATATATTTTATACCCTCTTCTACCGAATAAATATTATTGCACGTAACAGTAATTTTTGTGTAACTATTGTCTACTTCTAAACTCTCATAAAGACGTTTATGAAAGCTTGGTTTGAGAAGTTTTAAGAAGGTTTCAAAGCATGGTATTTTAACTAAATATATCTTTTTATGAAGTTCATTTGCTATGAGTTCTATAAGTTTAGTTGTACTAAGTGGTTCATCATCCCCGCACAAAAATATGCCAGCTACTTTTTTTTCAATGACACAATCCACTACATGACACAAGTTTCCTATGTAGACCATACTGCGTCTATTTTTGATACCGCCAAATGGTAAAATAGGAACTTTGTTTACAAGCGATACAAGACTTTTTATATTTGCTTTTACACCATACCCATACACGATGGGTGTTCGTATGATGGAAATTTTGAAGTTCTCATCTTGCAGTTTTAGCAACTCTTGCTCTGCTTTTAATTTACTTACTCCATACGCATCTTGTGGATGGCATTGACTTGCTTCAGTGTAAACACCATCGCTCTCTTCTCCATACACC
>JBFHKA010000067.1:0-7680 GCA_041595535.1 Sulfurimonas sp.
GCACCTGTACTTATAGATAAATTTCTTGATCAAGCTATTGAGCTTGATGTGGATTGTATTTCAGACGGCAAAGAGGTTTATATTGGTTCTGTTATGCAACACATTGAAGAAGCTGGAATTCACTCAGGCGATAGTGCCTGTTCACTCCCCCCAGTAAATCTTAGTGATGCAATGGTAGAAAAAGTAGAACAACAAACTAAAACTATTGCCCTTGGTCTAGGTGTAATTGGACTTATGAATGTTCAATACGCTATATATCAAGATGAAATCTATCTTATCGAAGTAAATCCTCGTGCATCTCGTACAGTTCCATTTGTATCTAAAGCGACTGGTATGCCTTTAGCAAAAGTGGCAACACGCGTTATGATGGGGGAAACTCTTAGAAGTTCACTAGAATACTATGACAAATATAATATTGTTCAAGAAAAAAATGGACTTCTAAAACCGCGCCTTAAAGGGCATGTGTCCGTTAAAGAAGCAGTTTTCCCATTCCATAAACTCTATGGGGCAGATTTAGTACTCTCGCCTGAAATGAAATCAACGGGTGAAGTTATGGGAATTAGTTCAAACTTTGGTGTTTCATTTGCAAAAGCCCAAATATCTGCAGGCAATAAAATCCCAACTGGGGGAACATGTTTTCTCTCATTTGTAGATACAGATAAACAACACGCTGCAGAGATTGGTGCTGGTCTAGTAAGACATGGCTTTAAGCTTGTAGCAACAAAAGGAACGCAAGAAACTTTAGAAAAAGCAGGTATTACATGCGAGCGTGTATTTAAAATTTCTGAAGGTCGTCCTAACATTGAAGATAGCATGAAAAATAATGAAATAGCAATGGCTATAAACACTTCAGATAACAATACATCTAAAAAAGATGCTGTAGTTATTCGCCAAGAGGTTCTTAAACGTAACATTCCATACTTCACTACATTGAGTGCTGCAAGAGCAACTATTCTTGCACTTGATGAGATGGGAGATGATTCTTGGTCAGACTCAACAGCACTTCAAGACTTTCTCATATAGAACATTCTATTATACTCACACAAACCGACACTACTGTCGGTTTTTTATCTCAGGATGAAACAGAACTCCAAAAAATAAAGTCTCGACCGCCTACAAAGCCATTTATAACAGTTTATAAAGATTTTAAATCTTTGCATCAAGATAATATACGTATTCCAAACTCCAAAAAAAAGATTCTACGTAGAGCGAAGAGAACAACCTTCATTGTCAAAGAGCATGCATTTCGAGTAGTGAGATCTCAAAGGAACTCTTCTCTCTTAGAAAATGTCAACTGGTTTTATTCTACCTCTGCAAACGAAAGTGGAAAAAAATTTCAAAGAGATTTTTGTGAAAAAAAAGCAGATATAATAATAGAAGATAAACTCTCACTTTACGAAGGAGAGGCTTCAAAATTATATAAAATCAATGAGCTAAAAACTAGGAGACTACGATGAGCAAAGTAATACAAGCACTTTTAAGCGGTATATTTTTTACCTTTATATTAGATTTCTTTCTATTTCTTGGCATAAAAATGAACTATATAGACCCCCTAAATATTAATTTGTACTACAATATTTTATTTGCAGACAATCAAAATATATTTCTTTTTTCATTTTTTACAATTTTACTTGGATATGTAACTCTCTATCAAGCACATAAGATAAGCATTCCTCTGGTTGGTACACTTTTTTTACTTGTTTTTGCTACCCTTTTAACTCCTGTTGGAGCATTTGTTGGAGAGAGTGTTTTTCTAAGTAAAAATAAAACAATCTATACAGACAAATACTCTTATACAGGTGATGTATATTATATAGGGCGAGAAAAGCTTTTTATTTATGATTATAAATTAGACAAAATGTTAGCTTTAGACAAAAGCAAAATTAAGGAGAATATGTAAAAGATGAAACATCTATCTTCAATT
Organism: Sulfurimonas sp.; assembly: GCA_041595535.1. Classification (GTDB taxonomy): domain Bacteria; phylum Campylobacterota; class Campylobacteria; order Campylobacterales; family Sulfurimonadaceae; genus Sulfurimonas. The sequence continues at coordinate 1,925 of JBFHKA010000067.1, forward strand.
GCAAACGGTGCACTACTTGGAAGTGCAGGAATTGCTATGATGAGCATTTTAACAGGATGTGAAGCGCCACAAGAACAACAACAAAATAGGTTCTTAGTCATTGAGCAACAGCCCAATGGAAAATACATAGTTGTTGAAGAGATGCCAACACAAGGTCCATCCCGTGCTATTATTCGTGAAAAAGATGAATATGGAAGTGTACGTGAACGTTTTATGAATGAAGCGGAGATGAAAGCACTTGCAGAGCAAGAGTATCAAAAAGTTCAAAATGGTACAAGTGAAACACTTCAAGATAATGGTACAAATGCAGGAATGGGTCTAGCAGGAACTATTTTAGCAGTGGCAGCTGGTTCACTCCTTGGAAATATGATAGGAAATGCTTTGATGAATAATAAAAGCTTTGCGAAAAACTCTGCTAATACAAACAGAAGTGCATATAGCCGTTCAGCCTCAGCAAACAGTGCAAAATCATCTTCAAGTAAAAAAAGCTTTTTTGGTGGGAGTTCTAGTAGCTCTTCTTCAAAAAGCGGTGGTTTCTTTGGAGGATAAACAATGATAACACTACTCAATGTCGACCCCTTGGATGATGCAACTTTAGAAGAGATTGGTTTTTCATGGCATACAGATAGCGATGGAAGTAAGTATGTAAATGATGCGCTCGTGGAAATAACACAAGACGAAGCAGAAGCCTATTATGAAGCAACAAATGCTATTTATGATATGTATGTTGAAGCTGCCGAACATATTATACAAAATAATCTTTTTTTTGAGCTTGGCATTCCTTTTAATTTAATTGATGCTATTAAAAAAAGCTGGGAAAATGATGTACATTGGCATATTTATGGACGTTTCGATTTGGCTGGCGGAGTGGACGCTCAAGAGATTAAACTTATAGAGTTTAATGCAGATACGCCGACAGCACTTTTTGAAACTGCTCTACTTCAATGGGCTCTTTTAAAGCAAAATAACATGGATGAAGAGCAACAGTTTAATACTGTCTATGAGACTATTGGCGACAACTTTAAACGACTTATAACTCTCTTTGATGATCCTGCAAAATTTCATGACCGTTATGATGGTTGGAAAATTCTTTTTTCTGCATTTGCAGGCAATGAAGAGGAGGAAACAACCACTCAACTTTTACGTCAAATGGCTACTGATGCTGGTTTTGCTACTGGATACGAAGCACTGCAAAACACTCATTTTGATGAAAATGGTATTTATGACGGAGAGGGAAATAACTATGAGTACTGGTTTAAACTTTACCCTTGGGAAGATATAGCTACAGATGAACCTGAACTTGCGACAATGCTTACAAATATTATGCAAAACCAAAAAGCTATTATTTTAAATCCTGCTTATACGCTACTCTTTCAATCAAAAGGAATGCTTAAAGTTTTATACGACCTCTTTCCAGACTCACCCTATCTACTGCAAACCTCTTTTGAGCCATTAGAAGGTATCAAGCAAGTTGAAAAGTCTGTTTTTGGACGTGAAGGTGCAAATACAAAAATTATAGAGGCAAATGGTACTATTAACCAAGAGACGGATGGTCCTTATGGGAATTATAAAAAAGTTTATCAAGAGTATGTAGAGTTCCCAAAAGATATTCATGGAGCAAAATATCAAGCTGGCGTGTTTTTTGCCTATGAAGCTTGTGGACTAAGTTTTAGAAAAGGCTCGGAAATTATGAATAATATGAGCAAATTTGTAGGGCATGTTATAGTTTAGCCCTACCCTTTTAGTTTGTTTTTTAAAATAAGCTTCCCACTTTCAACCCCTGGTTGATCGTATGCATTAATGTACATGAACTTTGCACATACAGAAGTGAGAAGTTCATATTCATACATTAATCCAGCTATAGAACTCTCATTGATTCCATCTATTGTTATCACATCACATGGAATATCATGCAATTCATTAAGTGCTTCTATTGTTGCATCTGCTTGCATATTAATAAGTGAAGAAAACTCAATGTCATTTAGATAATTTAACTCTTCTAAGCCCTTGAGTGTCACTTGAGGGATTTTCAAATTACTATAAAAATCATCCACTTTAAGCACGGTAATTGTCTTATCTCGTCTACCTTCTATAATGAGTTGTAAAAATGAGTGCTGATCTATTGGACCGATAATCCCAATAGGTGTCAAACCTTGATGCGTTGAATTAATATCAATTTTTCCTAAAGACTCACCCCATAACTGAACATACCATTTATTAAAACCTTCTAAACGTGAGGAGTAAGAAAAGAGTACATTCATGTTAAAACTATTTTTGTACTCTACAAAAAATCTTGCTTTTTTAACAACTCTTTTATAAACTTCTCCCTTTAAAAAAAATGAGTCATAAATCTTTTTTATACCCTGTAGTAAGCCATCAACATCTATTCCCACAACAGCAAGAGGCAGAAGACCAACAGCGGAAAATACAGAAAATCTTCCACCGACATTTTTTGCTATCTCAAATGTTTGCATTCCATTTGATTTTGCGTATGCATTTAATTTAGAGTCATTTTCAGTAATAATAACCGTATTGCACTTATCAATTTGAACAATAGAGTGTATATATTTAAAGATAGATATAGTCTCGACCGTAGTACCAGATTTTGAGATAACAATAAATAGTGCATCATCCAAATCAACTCCATCAAGTTTTGATTGAATATCAATTGGATCGGTAGTTTCTAAAAAATGCAGAGACTTTGTCAACTCTTTTGAGTGTTTTAAAAATTTATATATTGCGTATGTACCGAGCGTGCTTCCTCCAATACCTATAACAACTATATTTTTTTGCTTCACTGTTTTTGCATACTCTTTATATGCAGTCGTATCTTGTGAGACTAAATTATAGTAGCCTATGAACTCTTTTTCTTTTACTATTTCATCAAATACTTTAGAGTTTGAGATGGTTGGATTGAAGTTGTGTTTATAGTTCATATACTATTTCCTAGACTATATTTTAAGCTTATAGATTTTTGCATTTGGATTTGACATAACTTTTTCATATAAGGTGTCATCATATTTTTCTAAAACCATAAGTTGAACGTAAAGAGAATTATATGCCTTCTCGTCTAACACTACAAATGTATTATAATTAGACATATAAATAACACTCAACTTCGCAGTAAAGTTTAAAAGTGTCTCATTTACGTTGAGTTTCATATCTGCTCCATAGGCTGTTTTTACAAATCTTCGCATTGGCTGTGTTTTGTTTCCTATTTGGAGTTGTGAAGTTTTTTTGTTTAGAAAAACATTCTTTGCAAGCTGTATCTTCTCGCCTATATCTTGAAAGTTTGTAGAAACAAAGAAAAATGGTTGTGTTCCTTTTTCTCCATTCATGAGGTCAATATTTGAAAACAATGTCACTGTTGGATAAATGCTTAACATTCTATATGGGAGATAAAAATAGATGTCACGCGTTTTTTTAGGAAGTTTTATATCTGTTTGTAGAGAATATAAGAAATCATTTGTATCTGAAAACCCATAATCTGTCGTCATCTGCTCTACAGTACTTCCTGTTCTATTTGACTCAAAACCTTTTTCTGTATATTCCACGTCAAGTCGTGCCATTCTTGCAGCTTCTTGCTGCGTATGTGTTAGCATAAAACTCACAGGAAAATTCACATCGCCCTCGTGTTTAGCTCCATCTACTAATGTCTTTACATCTGCATAGTAACGGATAGGATATCCATAATCCCACCAAGTCACTACATAATCTTCATGATTAGCTACTTTACCAAGGTCATTTAAAAGTTTCACTTCATCTGCATTAAATACAGTAGGCACTTTATACCCCTCAATATGTTTGTAATTTGGGTACAAAATAGCAAGAGTAAGAACTATGAGAGAAAGTATTTTTAATTTCTGTGTTGGCATATAGGAAGAGAGTTCTGTGATTAAAAAAGCAACTCCAAAGGCTAAAATAGGAACTGCATATATAGTGAAACGTAGACCTCCAACGCTTGCTAAAAATCCAAGCCCTACCATAGGGAGTGCAAGAATCATAATTTTGTGTCTATACGCTAAATAGGTATATCCAATTAAGGAGATTATAAATGTTATAGGATGCCCACTAATACGATTAGCGAAGGTTTCAAATGGAATCTGTCCAGCCTCGCGAACTGTCTGCATCACTGTAAAAAAATGTAAATTGAGTCCTTCTCCTGAAGTGGCAACACTCTCTTTAAAAACATAAAGTTTTAAACGTAGTAGTATCGGGTCAAATCCGCCAGTAGTAAAAAATGCAAAAGCAGATGCACCTAAAATATAATACAAATATTTATCAAACTTTTCTTGTTTAAAGACGTAAAAAACAAGAAAGACTATAGCAAGTCTTACAGACATATCTGTGTTCATCATAGCAAAGAGCATAATTGCTAAAAGTTTATAGTTAAAGAGATTTTTTCTATCAAAGAAAAGCGTATATGCTAAAATCAATCCAAAAAATGAAAACTCTAGTGAGTAACTTTGTGGATACCACCATCTATAGATTAAAATGTCTATTGCTGTAATGAGTAGATAAATATCTTTATTGGTATTAATCGCCCAAATGATAGACCATAACAGAAACATTGGAAGGACAATATTGAGCATATCTGTATCATAGTACCCAATCATTGTACGGTTATAGTAACTCCAAGCCACACTTGCAAGAAGTGCAGCGATAAGACCCATTTCTAAATTTTTAAGACTGCGTGCTATAAGTATAATAGGGACAACAACTAACGAACCTAAAAATACGGGCATATAAAATATAATAGACTCAAATGAAAAAGGCAATACCCTAGCAATAAGTGCTGTTAGTTGTGCTGGAGCTTCTGTAGTTGGGGAAAGGTCATGAGGTTGTGAAAGTCCACTAAGTAAATCGCGCGCGCCTTCTGCCCAGAAATAGCCATCATTTGTATTAATCATAAACTGACCATTAAATTTAAAGGCTTCATAATCTGCAAACTGGTACATCCAGATTAAACGTAGTGCCACTGAGAAGGAAAAGGCTATAAAAATGTAGAGTAGTGTGATTTTTGTTTCTTTTGTTAGATTATTCAATCGTTTGCCCTTGTATATAAAAATTGATTTTTTCTTGATAAAATTTTATGTCTGCCATTTTATCATATTTTATTGCTCCTTTTAAAAGGAGCTCATACTTTTGTAATAAAGTTGTAACAATGAAATTTTTATGTTTGGCATCCATTTTTAGAAGCTTTTCAAGAGAGTGTACGCGAAATCTATCCATCCCCCAGTGCTTAAAACTAAGCTGGTCATCATGCCCTGCATACTTTGTTATGAGTTTTTTTTCTATCAATCCTATTTGGTTTTCCATAGTTACACGTAACCAAAGGTCATAATCCTCACACACCTCTAAATCTTCATCAAAAACGCCTACATTCTCTAGTAAACTTTTATGAATAATAGTAGATGAGGGGGCTATGATACAATGAGATAGACACTGTTCAAATATCTCTCCACCAAACTTTTTAAACTTCCGTGGTATCTTCACTTCAACGCCCTCTCTGATCCAGCTTTCATCTGTATAACTCATGCGTATATCTGGATTATTTTTATGAAAACTAACTTGTTCTTTGAGTTTATCTTTATGCCATTCATCATCAGAATCTAAAAAGGCAATCCACTCATTTTGAGCCTTTTGTATACCAAAATTTCGTGCAGAAGAAACGCCACTATTTTGTTGATAATGGTATGTTATATTTGGAAAATCTTGTTCTATTTTTGCAGTGTTATCAGTGGAGCCATCATCTA
>JBFHKA010000068.1:0-6191 GCA_041595535.1 Sulfurimonas sp.
CCTATGTCATTGAGCATTGCAACAAGTTCAGCACCGTTGGCATCATCACCAATAACACTACTTACACTTACACTCGCACCCAAAGCTACAAGATTATTAATGACATTTCCTGCCCCACCTAAAACCGTTGTTTCACGAGCAATATCTACTACCTGAACAGGTGCCTCAGGAGAAATTCTCTCACAACTTCCCCAAAGATAATGATCTATCATTAAATCACCAACAACTAAGATGTTTGGCTTAGACTTTTTTAAACTGTTCATCTATTTTACTTCCGTCTCATAGATACGCTTAATCTCACTCACATACGCTTTAATGCCATCTTCCATCTCATACGCTGGCGCATACCCTAAAGCCTCTCTAGTAGTTGTTATATCGGCCTCTGTGTGGAATTGATACGAACCTATAAATGGATTTGGAATATATTCACACATAAGAGAAGTTTCTAGCTCTTTTTGGAGTATATCAACGATGTCTTGAAAACTTCTTGCCTTGCCTGTTCCAACGTTATAGATGCCACTTTCTTTAGGTTGCATCGCTTTAATATTTGCTTGAATAATATCTTCTATATAAATAAAATCACGAAGAATTTTATCGCTTCCTTCAAACAAACGAGGATTTTTACCAGCTAAAATTTGATGACCAAATTGCAAAACCATAGATGCTGTTGAATTTTTAAAATACTCTCTTGCACCATAAACATTAAAATATCTGAGTCCTACTATAGAAATATCACTCTCTTTCATATAGGTACGGCTTAAGTGATCCATACTGAGTTTTGAAAATCCATACACATTATTTGGAGCTTCGCGTCCAACTTTTTGAGGCGACTCTGCATTTCCGTATGTAGCGGCTGAAGAGGCATAAATCATATTTGCATTATGTGCTACAGCTAAATCGAGTAAATCCTTATACGCATTTACATTTGTTTTTATCATTAAATTTTGTTCTTGTGCAGTTGTATCTGAGATAGCAGCTTCATGAAAGATATAATCAAATTTGTAGTTTATCTCTAAATCCAGAAGAAGATCTTTATCATTAATATCACCACTAATAATCTCTCCACTAAAGCCTATAAGGTTTTTAAAGTGACCGAAGCTTTTAAGATTTCCATTTGAAAGAGTCTCTCCACTTCTAAAACTATCTAAAATAACTACCTTCGCATTAGGATGATTTTTTTGAAAGTAAAAAGCTAAATTTGAACCAATAAAACCAGCCCCTCCCGTTATCAAAATAGTTTTATCTGTTAAGTCGTCTTCAATGTATCTCATCTTCACACCTATAATAATTTAATTTTAATAAAATGATACCTTTAAATTCATTAACAAGTATTTAAGACTCAACCCAATATAATGTACGCGAAACTTTAAATTAAGGAAAAAAAATGAAAAAAATCGTAATCGCTTCAATCGCAGCATTGGCTGTAACTTCAGTTGCTATGGCTGCTGTAAATGGTAAAGCATGTGCTGCATGTCATGGTGCAGATTGGTCTAAACCAGCTATGGGTAAATCTAAAGTAGTTTCTGGTATGACTCATGCAGAGATTGAAGCTTCTCTTTTAGGATACAAAAATACAGCAGGTTTTGGTCACTCTCCAATGAAGGGCGCAATGGCTGGTCAAGTTAAAAGATATTCTGATGAAGATTTAAAAGCATTTGCACAAACAATAGGTAAATAATTTCACTTTTTAAGTTGTCTTTTTCGAGACAACTTAACTCTTCTTTTTTCTATTCTGGTCTATAGTTTTTCTTCTTTAATTCTTTACGTTTTTTCTCATTATTAGCGGCATCATTTAAATCATCTTCACTATCAAATTTTACAGCATTTAAAAACTTCTCTTCATCATCAAACTGTCCACTTTTTACTGCCCATAAAAATGCGAAGAGTGCAATTCCACCCAAGAAGAGAGATGCTCCTAGCATCATGGCTATAACCCAACTATCCATAATTATCCTTTATTCCATTTATAGCGTATTCTCATAGAGTTTCCAACAACCAACAAGGAGCTAAAACTCATTGAAATTGCTGCGACTAATGGTATAACCATACCTGCCATTGCTAGTGGAATTGTTATAGCATTATAAAGAAGGGAGATTGCAAAATTTTGCTTTATAAGCCTAAAAGTCGTTGTAGATATTTGAAATGCACCTAAAAGAGATTTCAAAGAGTCATTTAAAAGTACAACATCACTTATATCGACTGCAATATCACTCCCACTACCCATAACGATGCCTATATCAGCTTTTGCAAGAGCCAAAACATCATTGACCCCATCTCCAACCATAACAACGACTCTATTTTCACTGTGTAATTTATCTATAAATGTTAATTTATTTTCTGGAGTTTGTCCAAAGTGTACCTCTTTAATGCCTATTTCTTTGGCAACATGTAAGGCAATCGCTTCATTATCACCTGTTAGCATAATAGTTTCAATATTTTTTGATTGTAGATTTTTTACTAATTCTATTGCATCACTTTTAATAGTATCACTTAATTCATATACAATATGTAGTTCTGAGTTTATTGCAAAATAAAAAAGCGTATTGTCACTTTTATGTTCCACTTTGACACCATTGTCTAACATGAGCTGATAATTACCACCCATGATAGTAAGCTCTTTATATTGCGCAACTATACCCTTTCCTGCAATCTGATTAAATACATCAAAAACTATCTCTTCATCCACTTTGAAATTTTGTTTTAAATATTGTAATACACCTTTTGAAACAGGATGTTTTGATAGTTTAACTAAGGAGTAAAGTAATTTATACTCAAACTCTTTAAATAGCTTCTCTTTTACTACTTCAGGTTTACCTACAGTAAGTGTCCCTGTTTTATCAACTACTAACACATCTGCTTTAGCCATGGTTTCAAGTTGTGCAGCCTCTTTAAATAAGATACCTCTTTTTGCACCTAAGCTCAGTCCGACTAAAGTCGCTACTGGTGTTGCAAGTCCTAATGCACAAGGACATGCAATAACGATGACAGAGATACCTACCATTAAAGACTCTTCAAAACTATGTGGCCACAACCACCAAAAAGCAAATGTTGCAAATGCTAAAACCAAAATAGTAGTCGAAAAATGTTCTGATAGTCTATTTGCTAACTGTTCAATTTTTGGTTTTTTATTGATGGCACTCTCTAAAAGTGTCACAAGATTGGAGAGTGTGGAGTGTTCAAAATCTCGTGTAGTTTTAAAACGAATGTCAGCATCTATACTTGTTGTACCACTTATAACACTATCTCCTAATTTTTTATATATAGGTTCACTTTCGCCTGTTAAATTCGATTCATCAAAGAAACCATCTCCGTGTATTATATCCCCATCTAAAAGCACTTTTTCGCCTGAAGAAACGATTACTATTTCACCTATTTGGACATCTTCAAGTTTGCACGTAACAACTTTATCCTCTCGAATTATTGTTACTTCACTAGGGAGATGTTTACCTATAATATCTAAAGTATCTGCTGCATTTTTTTTGCTTAAAACCTCAAGGAACTTACCTATAAGAACAAAAGTAATAATCATACTCACAGAATCAAAATAGGCCTCACCATGTTCTATAATAGTGATATATATAGAATATACATACGTTAAAGAAGCACCTGTAGCTACAAGTAAATCCATATTAACGACTCTATTTCTCATACCATAGTAAGCACCACGGAAAAAGACCCAACCACTATAAAAAAGAACTGGTGTCGCTAAAACACCTTCTGCAATATTCAATATAGTCTTCATCTCTTGCGTAATACCAGTGAAATAGCCAGCATACTGAGCTACTGCTATCCACATAACATTCATTGATGCAAATATTGCCACTGCCATACGAAGATAATACTCTTTCCTTACCCTATTTGCATGCGCTTCTTGTAGTGTAGCATCATAAGGATATCCGTTATAGCCAATTGCTCGGATCATATCTATAATGGCAGAGAGTTTTACAATATCATCAGCCCAGACAATATGTGCTTTGTTATTTGTAAAATTGATGCTTGCTTCAACTACACCTTCCATTTTATGGAGTGCTTTTTCATTGAGCCAAACACATGCTGAACAGTGAATTCCCTCTATAATAAGTGAGACTTCTGAAAACCCATCACTATTTATTTTTACAAATTTATCATAAAATGCAGGTGCATTAAAGTTAGATGAGTCCTCATACTGTTTAGTAGGAGGTGTAAGTTTTACACCTCCTGCTTTATCATAAAACGAGTCAAGCCCTTCATCTGAAAGCAAATGATAGACTCCTTGGCAACCATTACAACAAAAATAGTGTTCACCATCTTTTATGAGGACATCTTCTTTAAACTCTAAATGACAGTGAGAACAAGCTATATTATTCGACAATTTCAAATTTCCCTAAATCTCTATTTTTTGTAATCTTATTCCATTTAGCAATATGCCCATTCATACAGATGTAAACTCCATTCTCTTGTAAAGCTTGTAAAAAACCATAGGCTACACCAAAGTTTAATGTTGCTTCTACTTTATCTATCTCAAATGGCTTCATTGCACCAGTAAGTACTATTTTTTTATCATCAAATATTTCAGAAAAAAATTCTGCAGTCATCTGCATTGTGTCTGTGCCATGTACAACTAAAAATGTATCATCTTCTGAATGGAGGATTATATCTGCCAACATTTTTCTATCTTTGGCATCCATATCCAAGCTATCTTTATATACAACACCAGCTAAATTATACTTAGCCGTTACTGTAGATAATATATTCTCTATTGCAAAATTATCAAAAGGAACTTCAAGTTCTCCTTCAAGAGCATTATATCTTTTATTAAAAGTCCCACCACTATTTAAAATTAACATTTATTTTTCCATACACACTCTAATTTTGTAACAATTTTAGTCGCTTTTGAAAGAGGAGTATCTCCATTTTCAACAAAAAGATACGTCTCTTGAAGTCCAGCATTTAAAGCTGCTTCTATATCTCGCTCTTTATCTCCCACAAGAATAGAATTTTTCAAATCAATGTTAAATTCTTTTGCTGCTTGCAACAACATTCCTGGCTCAGGTTTACGGCAAGAACAACTTCCAGATATTTCAGAATAATGCGGGCAAAAATAAACATGTGAAATCTTCACCCCATTTTTCTTAAACTCTTTAATCATCCAAGAGGTAAGTGTATTAAAATCATTTTCTGTATAAAAATTACGCGCTATTCCAGATTGATTTGTCACAACTATTATTACATAACCTAAATCTTGATAATATTTACATAAATCAAAAATTCCATCAATAAACTTAAACTCTTCTATCTTATAAAGGTAATTCTCTTCAACATTAATGACACCATCGCGATCCAAAAAAAGAGCTCTATTCATCAACTATAAAGCAACACCATCACCAAATATCTCTTTTTCAATAATATCACAAAGAATATGCCCAATTAAAATATGAGATTCTTGAATACGAGGGGTAGAGTCTGATGGCACAACCAAAGCAATATCTGCCATTTGAGCCATCTTTCCACCATCTCGCCCAGTTAATGCAACAGTTAGTATATTTTTCTTTTTAGCAGATTCAAAAGCTTTTATAATATTTACAGAGTTTCCAGATGTAGATATTCCTATAAATATATCTCCATCCTGTCCCATACCTTCAAGTTGACGAGAAAAGACTTGGTCATATCCATAATCATTTCCGATTGCAGTTAAGTTTGATGTGTCCGTAGTAAGTGCTAAGGATGGAATAGAAGGTCTATCAAAACCATAACGACCAACGAGTTCAGCAGCTATATGCTGTGCATCCGCTGCACTTCCACCGTTACCAGCTAGAATAGTTTTTTTATCACCACGATAAAGTTGTACACATTTTTTTGCAACATCGACTATTTTGTCTAATAGGGCATCATTTTCGTATATTGCTTGTTTTGTTTCATATGATTTTTTAATCTGATCTTTTATATATTCTTTCATATAATATCCTAAAATTTTATACGAAATGATAGCACAAAAGTGATTAAAGAAATAAGAGTATTAAGAATAGAGTAATTCAAAATAAACATTTTAATAACTTATAAAGAGAATAAATAAATAAAAATTTTGATAAAAAAAAGGGAAAAGGAGAAGTGATCGAACTAGGCAGCGACCTACATTTCCACACCTGAAAGGTGCAGTATTATCAGCGATGAGGGGCTTAGCTTCTGGGTTCGGAATGGGACCAGGCGTTTCC
>JBFHKA010000069.1:0-5331 GCA_041595535.1 Sulfurimonas sp.
AGCTGAAACTCCAGACTCTTTAGTGATAATGAATGAGCCAATATTTGCTGTGTTGTTTACGTGAACACCACCACAAAACTCTATAGAGGCATCAGCAAAACTCACAACTCGTACTTCATCACCATACTTCTCACCAAACTGTGCTTTTGCACCACTGTTTTTTGCCTCATCTATACTTAAAACCTCTGTAAGCGCTGGGATTGCACGCATGATTTCATTGTTCACACGTAACTCAATCTCAGCTAACTCTTCAGCAGTTATTGCTTTAGGGTGTGAGAAGTCAAAGCGTAAACGCGTAGCTTCATTGAGTGAACCCGCTTGTGCAATGTGATCACCTAAAATGTCATAAAGAACTGCATGTAAAAGGTGTGTCGCCGAGTGGTGTTTAATAATCTCATTTCTTGAGTTATCTACATGTGCATCTACAACCATGCCAACTTTTAACTCTTTTGTCACTTCAATTTGTGCAAGGTTAAGTCCAAAGAATTTTTTAGTATCTACTACTTTTGCAAAACCTTCAAGCTCACCCATATCACCAGTTTGACCACCGCTTTCAGCATAAAAAGGAGTCGTATCAAGAAGCACCCAACCCTTCTCACCAGCTGCTAAAACATCACTATGTTTATAGCTATCATCCAGAAGTGCTAAAACTTCACCTGAGTGCTCTATAAAATCATAACCGACAAAAGTGTTCTCTCCAAACTTCTCTAAAAGCTCTTTAAAATCACCTGCTACAGCATCATCTCCACTACCTTTCCAAGCAGCTTTTGCAGATGTGCGTTGCTCAAGCATTAACTCTTCAAATTTATCTGAGTCAAGCTTGAGGTTATGACTTTTTAACATATCTTCTGTTAGGTCAAGTGGGAAACCAAAAGTGTCATAAAGTTTAAATGCAACTTCACCGCTAAAAGTCTCTTTTGTGTTTGCAAGTTCCTCTTCAAAGAGTGCAATTCCACGCTCAATAGTTTTGAAGAATCTCGCCTCTTCAAGTTCTATTTGCTCTTTTACAACTTCTGCTTTAGCAGTGAGATAATCATACTCTTTACCCATGATGCCAACAAGTGTATCTACAAGTTTATACATAAAAGGTTCTCTAAAACCTAAAAGGTATCCATGACGAACAGCACGGCGTAAGATACGGCGAAGTACATATCCGCGCCCTTCATTTGAGAAGTTTGTCCCTTGAGAGAGTAAAAATACTGCTGTTCTTATGTGGTCTGCAATCACACGGTACGAAGCACCGCTTACATACACATACTCTTTTCCTATCATCTGCTCAACTTGTTTGATAAGTGGCATAAAAAGAGAAGATTCATAATTTGAAAGTTTGCCCTCTTTAATGGCTACAACACGCTCTAACCCCATACCAGTATCTATAGATGGTTTTGCAAGTGCTATACGCTCACCACCAGCAACTTTTACTTCATACTGCATGAACACAAGATTCCAAATTTCTAAAAATCTGTCACCATCGCCACCCATCTTATCTTCAGGGCCATTAAAGTGCTCTGCACCTTGATCATAAAAAATCTCAGAACATGGTCCACATGGTCCAGTATCACCCATTGACCAGAAGTTATCAGCATCGCCAAGACGCATAATTCTATCTTTTGCGATATGCTTTTGCCAAAGAAGTTCAGCCTCATCATCACTCTCATGAACAGTAACCCAAAGTTTATCAACAGGAAGTTTTATAACCTCAGTGATAAACTCCCATGCGTAAGCAATAGCTTCCTCTTTGAAATAGTTTCCAAAACTAAAGTTACCTAACATTTCAAAGAAAGTGTGGTGACGTGCAGTGTGCCCTACATTCTCAAGGTCATTGTGTTTACCACCTGCTCTTAAACATGTTTGGCATGAAGTAGCTCTTGGGTTTGTAGGAACAGGAATCTCTCCTGTAAAAATTGATTTGAATGGAACCATCCCTGCATTGTTAAATAGCAGTGTTGCATCCTCAGGGATTAAAGGTGCTGAAGCAACTCTTACGTGATTCTTTGATTCAAAAAACTTTAAATACTCTTCTCTAATATCCATATATATACTCTTTAGTAAAATATCGCGATTATAACTAAAAGTTCTAAAAAGTATTGTTAAACTATTTTTGTTTGATTGCGCCCACTATTTTTTGCTATGTAGAGTGCGTCATCTGCTCGTTTAATGGAGTTCTCAATATCTTCATCTTTGCGAACTTGTGTTATTCCAAACGAAGCTGTTATATGAACATTTTGGATACCAAATTCAAATTTTTGCACTTTTTCTCGTATAGCTTCTAAAATTTTAAAAGCACTTGTTGTATCTGTTGTAAGGAAAAGAACAAATTCTTCTCCACCATAACGGGCAACTAAGTCTTGTGTGCGTATAGAACTTTTTAAAATCTTTGCGAACTCTTGAAGAACAATATCTCCATATTGATGTCCAAAAGTATCATTCACAGATTTAAAAAAATCAATATCTCCCATCACAATTGTAAACATATCACTCGCTCTTTTTGCATTTTTTATATGCTCCTTGGTGTGAAGTACAAAATGATTTCGATTGAGTATACCTGTGAGAAAATCATACTGCAACTCATTATTCATTCTTTCTTTATCTCTTAAAAATACAATACTCCCTGCACCAACAATCAGTGCAACAAAACATAAAAGTAAAACTAAAGAGTTATATCGTTTTATTGTATTAAGAAGTGCATTTGAGCAGGTATAAGAGACTAAATATGCTACGACTTTTTCATCTTTGATCCTTTTAATTGGCAAAAATGTAATAATCTTCATCTCATCATCTACTTGCTTATAAACTTCAAACATTTTTTTAGTTGCTATACCTTTATCAATCTCTTTACGAAGAGGTTTTATGAGAATCTCATTTGTAATATTGAGACGATTACTTTCTATATGGTCATTTAAATAATATAAAAAATCAGAGTGTTCAAAACTCTGTTTATAAGGCTCAACCAATTTACTCTTCCAAGCGTTTACTTCAAAAACATTTTTGTTCACAAGAAAGTGTGTATGAATATTTGATGCTCGCATAGTATAATCTTGAAGGAGTGTTGAAGAGAATAAAATCTCTAAAGTCCCAAGAAATTTTCCATTTCTAAAGATTGGATAGAGCTCTCGAAATGCATGACTTGTTCGTCCCTCTTCAAAACCATGTAAGTGTGTCTTGTTTTTGTTCACATAATCCAAGCTATACCGTACTGGCGTTAAATCATCTCCATACTTATCTATTTTATGCATACGAAGAAGACTTTCATTATTTGGTAAAACTATCTGCAATCCCATAACACCTAAATGCTGTAATTTTATAAATTCATCTTTTATATGCTCATATAAGAGAGTGTGTGTTGTATCCATACCATTCTTGTTATAGTCTGCAAAGATTTTCAAAAAGACATCATCATTTTGTAAAGAGATGTAAACATTTTCAGCTATTACGTGAAATCTGTCAATTCCTTGGTTGTAACTAATTTGTAAATATTTAGCTTCATCTTCAAGTTGTTCTTTTACTCGTTGATCTTTATCAAGAGTTAAGGAGATATATATGAGAGTAAAAATGCCAATAAAAAGAATAAAAATCGCTATATTTTTTTTCATACTACTCATACCCGTATGCTTTATAGATTGCACGACCATCTGTAGAAAGAAGGAACTCTATAAACTTCTGTACCTCTTCTTTTTGTGCACCCTCATGAGAGAGAACATAGCCTTGAATAATTGGGGAATAAAGATGTTCATCAACTTCAATCCAATTCACACCCTCTTTTGTGTATCCTATAGGTAATGCACTAATAGCAGACTTGGAGAGAAAACCTGCGGAATCATACCAAATCACATTTGTAATAGCAGTTGTAATATCTTGTGTGTAATATATTTTATCTTTAAGCTTATTGTAGAGTTTTGCATTTTTCATCACTTCTATAGATGCCATTCCATAGGGAGAACTCTTTTGATTTACAATCATGATATTTTTTATCTTCGCATCTTTTAGAACTTCTAATTTTCTCTGCTCAAGCGTTTTCGTGGCTGGTACAAAAAGTATAAGCTTTCCTTGTGCATACTCCACTGGAGGGTTCAATGCTTTTTTTGCCTTATAGATCTTTTGTGCAAACTTCATATCTGCTGCTAAAAAAACATCATAAGAAGAACCATCTAAAATAGCATCGCTTAAATCACCACTAGAGCCATAGCGAACAACAACTTTTATAGCAGGATACTTTTTATGGAAACTTTGAAGAAGTACAGGGAGAACAAATGTATTATTACTTGATGCTAAAATATTTACTGGGGCATTTACTTCACGAGATTCTCCAATAGTAACTAAAAAGAATAGTAGAAGAAATAACATCCTAACATTCATTATCACCCCTTGTGTTTTTTATATCTATTATAATATTATTGTATAATAATCATGTTAAAAAACACGTAAAACACTCTATTACTTTAGAACTATCTCATCTTCAATTTTTAAGTATTTGTAATGATCTTCAAATATTTGCGCGGCTATACCATTTCCAAGTTTTATGCACTCTTTGTTTTCATTAAGTATAGGGGTAGTACCATATCCACAGCTGGGAGATTTGGATTTTAAAACAATTCTCTCTACTTTGGGATGATACTCTATAAAAGCCCTAATTTCAGCCTCTAACAAGTCTGTAACATCACGCTCTGTGACATCTGTAATAATTCTATTTTTTTTATCTATTTCAAACACATTTATACGTTCACGTGGAGTTCCAAAAAGAGGAGCTTCAGGACAAAACGGAATAATTTCATACTCACTTAAGGCTTCAATGACTTCACGTATCTCTTTGGTCTGTCCATCATAACGACAGAGCTCACCCAAAATGCAAGCTGAGACTATAACTCTTTTCTTCACTAGCAAATAACAACAGACTTAATCTCTGTCATCTCTTCAATTGCAAACTTTGGACCCTCACGCCCAACGCCGCTGAGTTTCACACCGCCATAAGGTTGTATGTCAAAACGCAAAGTTGGCATATCGTTTATAACAATTCCGCCCGCTTCTAACTCACTTATTGCACGTTGCATAAGCTTCAAATCATTTGTAAATACTGAAAACTGTAGGCCGTATGGAGAGTTGTTCATGCGAGGCATTGCATCATCAAAATCAACTACTTTGACAAGCGAAACTATTGGAGCAAAAACTTCTTCACACACTATTGCCATATTGTCCGTCACATTTGCCATCACACAAGGATGAAACATTCTGCCCTCACGATGAGGTGGAAGAAGTGGAATTGCACCCTCTTCTATAGCAGACTCTATCCAACCCATAGCACGTTCTGCTGAAGCATCATCAATGAGAGGTCCC
>JBFHKA010000070.1:0-4984 GCA_041595535.1 Sulfurimonas sp.
AATTTACCTATGAATTTACAAGATTTACAAAAGAAAACAGTTTTACTTTTTGGAAAACCTCGAGCATTTAATCTCGAAGAATTTAGCGCACAAATGCGAGCGCATAACATTGAGGTAGTTCAAGAGTTCAATGATGCCGTTAGCATAATCATCGAAGGTCGCCTCATAACTCCTTATGAGCAAAACAGTATGGATGCTTTGTACGAGACACACAAGTATAGTTTTGTCTCCATAGATGCGCTTGAAAAACTCCTAGCACAAAGCATCAACGCAGACGTTTTACTGATGAGTTTAAAACTCGCACGTAACAAAGAAAGACTCAAGAGTTTTTTACAAAATTCTGCCATAGATGATGCGCTCTTTTTTAGACTTTTGAGCATGTACTCTTGGGGTGGCGAGGACTTTTTTGAGAACGATGACAACCGAGATGTGAGTGCCGCTTTTATACTCCGTTTTTATGAAAACATAGAACGTAACCATAACGTGCAGTATGCCACAACTGGTTTCGTGCATCTTGTCTCACAAACAAAAAGTAGCGAACTTCTAAGTGTCATCGCAGACTTAGAGCCGATGCAGTTTCATCCAGATATGCAAGCAGCTATTGCTCTAAGCCCTTATTGCAATCAAGCGATGCAGGAGAAGTTTTTTAAACAGAAAAAACCAAAAGTTTTAGCGGCACTCTCACGTAACGCAAACTTATCTTTGAGTCTAGTTGAGGAGTTTTTAAAAGATGCAGATTTGGCTGAGGCAGTAGCAAAAAACATACAGCTCACACCAGAACTTTTTGAGCTTTTAAAATCGCACGTAACACATCTTGCGTTCAATGAAACATTAACGCACGTAATGCAAGAAGAGCTCTTAGAATTGGGCGAGAAAAAGGTGCTTTACGCCCTGTGTCTTAACCACTCTTTAGATGTAGAGATAGCAGAAAAACTTTTAGAGATGGCAGATGAAGAGATGAAAATGGCACTCTATGAAAACAGCGCAACTTCGCAAGAAATTTTACTAGAGGCGTATAAAGATGCAAAGAATCACGGGGCTTTGGCAAAGAATGAAAATACACCCGTGGAGATTTTATATCAGCTACAATTAGATAGTCGTTACGAGCGATTTGTAAAAACAAATGCTGCCTTTGGTAGACATATTCAAAGTGAAAATATAGGGTGGTTAATGTGAGAGCAAAAGAGTTACAAGTAAGCCTAGAGGCTTTAGTAGAGCAAAAAGTACCGACTTTTCTTTGGGGTGCACCGGGGATTGGAAAATCTTCTATAGTCAAAAGCATAGCTAAAGAGCGAGGTTTGGAATTTATAGATTTGCGTTTGGCTCTGATGGATCCGACCGATTTAAAAGGTATACCATTTTATGACAAAGAGAGCCACACAGCGCTCTGGGCACCGCCTGCATTTTTGCCAAAAAGTGGCGAGGGAATTCTGTTTTTAGATGAGTTAAACTCAGCACCTCCTGCTGTACAATCCTCTGCGTATCAGCTCATACTTGACAGACGCGTAGGCGAGTATAAACTTCCTGATGGTTGGGCAATAGTCGCCGCTGGAAACCGTGATGGCGACAGAGGTGTGACGTATCGTATGCCAGCTCCACTTGCCAACAGATTTGTGCATTTTGAGATGGAAGTGAGTGTAGAAGATTGGAGAGATTGGGCGTATAAAACACAACTCGACACACGCATAATCGCCTACATCTCCTACAAAAATGAGCATCTTTTTACTTTTGATGCCAAGAGTGATGCCAAAAGTTTTGCAACTCCAAGAAGTTGGGAATATGTAGGCAATATCTTAAAAAGTAAGATGCCAGAATCTCTTCTGCTTCAAAGCATTAGCGGAGCAGTTGGCTCAGAAGTGGCAGTCGGTTTTTTGAGTTTTGCAAAGGTGATGAATCGCCTCCCAAACATAGAAAATATATTTGCACGTAACGCTCTTGAGTATAGTGAAGATGTCGATGTGCTTTATGCGCTAAGCAGTGGTTTAGTGAGTGCTTTTCTCAAATCCCCAAGTGATGAGAGACTTGAGAATTTACTTGCATATACCTTAGAGATGAAGAGTGAATTTGCTGTGATGATCGTCCAAGATTTACAGAGAAATGGCGTAAATATGGAGCAATCAGAACTCTTTAAAAAGTGGGTAGAAAAATTTGCGTATCTCTTGTCCTAAGAGTTGCTAAAGCATCTTGTACTTTGTTGGGTTTTCGGGGCAAGGGCTTAGCCCGCACTCCAAAAATGCACTCATAGCGTTTGTCACTGCGAGCGTAATAAACAAAATAAATATGGCTTTTTGCACACCAGTTAACTCGCCTTCATTCTCATTCTCATCGTTTTTATAAAAAATCATCAAAAGAGCCATTCCTAAAATCGAAGCCAAAAATACAACAAGAGACCATGTATAGAGATGCAAGCCCAAGACAGGATCCCCAAAGCCTGTAATCCCATCGGGAGTAGGAACTATGTGAAGAAGAATTTGTCTCGTTGCAACTCCTGCGCCTACAAGCGCGCTTAGGATTGAGACTCCGTAGTGTATAGGTTTGATTCCAAATTTTAGGTTCATAAGAAGACCAACTGCCACGCCAAGCATACCGACTCTTTGGAGAATACATAAAGGACAAGGAAACTCGTGCATAAAAATTTGTATGCCAAAAGCACCTAGAAGTGGAAGCGAGAGCAAGAGCAACGCAAGGACGTGCAAGTTTTTAGTAGTTTGTAAAGATAGCATGCTTCTCTCCTATAGATTGATGTTGATTACGTCAGTAGCGTGGTATGAAAACCAGTAAATATAGAGCACAATAGTGATGCCAAAAAGTATGAGCGCAGGCTTTTTTTTGCCTTTGTATATAAGTATAAAGATGAGAGATAACAATGAAAGCAGTAAAACGTCCATATAAAAATCCTTTGTAGTTATAAGAGATTTTAGCGTAAAAATATAAATTATATTTAGAATACATGATATATTTTAGATGCTATTGGAGTGTGTTATAATCCACACTATGAATGTAAAAACGCAAAACCTAGAACAAAAACTCTCACAAGCCAAGGCTAAACTCCTGATAAATTATCCCTATTTTGGGACGCTCGCTTCAAAGCTCGAGTTGGTTGTCAATGAAAATATAGAAGCCTTTAAAAGTGATGGAAAGAGACTTGAATATAACGATGAGTATCTACAAGGGCTTGAACTTGCAGAGATAGAGTTTATTTTAGCAAATGGAGCGATGCACAAAACGCTCGCACATGAGAGTCGTAAAAATAATCGTAGCTCGTGGCTCTGGCAGATGGCAACCGACATGGCAATAAACGATATGCTCGTGCAAAACGGAATGCGTCTGCCTTATGGTGCGCAGTACAGAAAACGCTTTAGCGGAATGTACGCCGAAGAGATATATGCCGAGCTTAAAGATGATATGTTACGTGCGGATGAAGATTTGGAGTATGAAGCCGATGATTCGGGCGATGTAGAGAATAACAACGAGACAAAAGAGCAAGAAAAAAAACCTCAAACACAAGAGGAACTTCAAGAAGAAATTCTCCAAGAACAACTCATAGCCGAAGAAGCCATAAGCCTTTTGGAGCGAGAATTTAAACGTGGGGATGCTCCAAAGAGTATGGAGCGGTTTTTTAAGCTCGATTTTTTTGGAAAAATTGACTGGCGCGATGAGCTAAAAGTTGCACTCGATAGATACTTTCGTGATGATTACACACTCCTTCCTCCGAGTAAAAAACTTCTCTATAGTGGCATCTATCTCCCCTCTACAATTTCGCAAACCTTTCGACTTGTCATAGTTGTAGACAGCTCAGGTTCTGTGGATGAAACGCTTTTAAATACGTTCTTGAGCGAGGTGAATTTTTTGATGAGTTTAGTGCAAAATTATCAAATTGAGATGCTCGTATGTGATGACAAAGTACATTCGCACGTAACGTTCTATAGTGGTGAGAATTTAGAGGTCAAACTCCAAGGAAATGGCGGGACAGATTATAGACCCGCGTTTGAGTTTATAGAGCGAGAGTTTGATGATGTGAAACTGCTTCTTTACTTTACAGACCTAGAGGGAGTATTTCCAAATGAGCGACCAAATTACCAAGTAAAATGGGTAAGCCCAAAAGTTGTAGAAGTCCCGTTTGGAGAAGTTTTAGAGTTAGTAAAATAGAGTGAATTTAGTGGCTTTCGTTCCCAAGCAGGAGCTTGGGAACGAGGAAATAATAACTCCACTCTCGCTCCCATGCTCCGCATGGGAGTGTATATATCTCAATAAACCTTCTCAACCCCAATCAATCCAGAAACACCCTCATAATCACGAGCACTACTATATCGCCAATGCACAGCTTCGTCAACATACCCACGTTTAATAGGATTGTGATGTATGTAGTTTATCTTTTCTAGCATCATAGCCTCACTCAAAATCTGCTTTGGCTGACTTCCCTCTTGCCAAAGCTGAAACTCGCTACTTACTTTATGTGCTTTTTTATAAAAGGTCAACTTATCTAAGATAGTTTTTGCATTCTCTTGTTTAAGATAGTTGATGATTGCTCTAGCGGTAAAAGATTTAAACTTAGCAATGCTTTTGGCTATGTCATCACTCTGTACTACTAGATGAAGATGGTTCTCTAGTATGACATAAGCGTGAATTTTGAGATTGTCATTTTCTTGAAGATACTTTAGACTTGAAAATATGATGTCTGTTGTTTGTGTTCTTGTAAAGATGGGAATCCAGTGTAAAATAGTACAAGTTATAAAATGCGGTGCAGTTGGTTCATAAACTCTATATCTACTTCTTCCCATTACAATTTCCTTTTTTGTTTATTGTAATAGAAGTGATTTTGTTATGTAGATTTTATTGCAGTTTGCAATATTTATTTTCTCTTTCACTCGTTCCAATGCTCCGCGTTGGAATGCATATATATTATTTCACTTACTCTACTGATAGGTATTTAGTATGTATTCCCCAGCGGGAGCTTGGGAACGAGGGCGGGAGTAAAACTACT
>JBFHKA010000071.1:0-4632 GCA_041595535.1 Sulfurimonas sp.
GAGTAGGTGACTGTTAATCACTTGGTCACTGGTTCGAATCCAGTATTCGGAGCCACAACAATATAGAACCCCTAAACATAGGGACTTCTAGCCATCCATCCATTTATTATTTTTATAACCAAAACCTAAGACCAACTGTTGCATATATTTCATTGCTTGGTGTGTATGTATTCGTTTTTCCAAAGTTTTTACTCCACTCAAAACCAATGTAGGGTGCAAATTCTCTAACAAATTCATAGCGTAATCTTGCTCCTAATGTTATGTTTGACAAACCACTTCCGATGCCCATTTTTTCATTGTCTTTGGTGTACGCAGAGAAGTTCAAGCTAGGGGTTAGTATGAGTTTTTGTGTCAAAAGTGCTTCATATTCAGCTTCAGCTTTTAAGCCAATGTTTCCATCATCACCAATGAAAAGAGTGGTTCTTGTTTCAAAAAAATATGGAGCTAAACCTTGCACTCCAATAACACCCCACGTTTGGTCTGACTCTTCATTTTCATCATAGCCAACACCTAGTTGAATATCCCAATAGGGAAGTATTGCTCTTGAATAGACTACTCTGTTCTCACTTTCTGCTGAACTCGCTCCATCTTCTTTTGTACCTTCACTGTAGAGATAAATTTTGTTTAAGTCATACCCTACATAGGCATAGGTACTCCAGTCAAGTGTTTTAGCATCGCTTAGTTGGTATTCAAACTTATCTACCATGAGAGTAGCTCTTAGTATGTTATCTCCATCACCTGCAAATATTACTGGAGATAAACCTAATGTCAAGGTAATAGCTAATAATAATTTTTTCATAATACATTCCTTCTAAGCGACTACGACTTTTCTAAACATACCTGGCATATGATAAAGTAAGTGACAATGGTATGCCCAAGCACCTTTAGCATCTACATTTATACGAAAGCTTATTTTTGAACCTGGCTGAACAATGATAGTGTGTTTTCTAGGTAAATAGTTGTCATCACCAGTTTCTAAGTCGCTCCACATACCGTGGAGGTGCATAGGATGATTCATCATAGTGTCATTGATATATGTCACTCGGAGTCTCTCACCATAGTAAAATACTAAGGGCTTGGAATCTTTGTAGGCTATACCATTTATAGACCACATATATCTCTCCATGTTTCCTGTAAGATGAAGAATTATTTCTCTATCTGGATATTTTTCATGTGTTGTTGGAGTGAGTGATTTTAAGTCTGCGTATGTAAGTACTTTTCTACCATTATCTCTTAGTCCAACGCCCGGATCATCAAGTCTATACTGCGGGTTCATTGCTGTCATAGTTGTTTGTGGACCATGACTTTCGTCCAAAACAGTTATAGGTATAGCAGGTTTATTCATATCTACTTTAGGCTTACTCATAGACATATCCATACCTCCACCGCATTTCATTGCAGGCTCTTTTTTGTTTGGTGTTGAATGCTCCATGTTACTCATGCCCATACCCATGTCCGTATGTGACAAAATTGGAAGTGGATCCATATTAGGAGTACTTGCTATAACATTCGCATCGTACGTTAAGGCTCCTAGGGCATAACCACTTCTATCAAGACTTTGAGCAAAAATTGCATACGCAGTGTCAGGTTCTGGTTCGACTATTACGTCATACGTTTCAGCCACACCAATTCTAAATTCATCAACTTCTACAGGTTGAACATAGTTTCCATCTGCTGCAACTATTGTCATCTTTAAGCCGGGAATTCTTACATCAAAAAAAGTCATTGCAGCACTATTTATAAAACGGAGCCTTATCTTTTCTGCATTTTTAAAAAGCGCTTTGAAGTTTGTTGCTGGATTTTGTCCATTTATCAAGTATGTGTAGGTATAGCCCGTAACATCAGATAAG
The DNA here is from genome assembly GCA_041595535.1 of Sulfurimonas sp. Taxonomy (GTDB): domain Bacteria; phylum Campylobacterota; class Campylobacteria; order Campylobacterales; family Sulfurimonadaceae; genus Sulfurimonas. Next base: position 1,851 of record JBFHKA010000071.1, read on the forward strand.
TCTCTGTCTGTCATAGCCATTTTATTCCACATTTTTCTTTGATTGAATGCGGCTAAAAAGCCTAACTCTTCAACTTCATCAAAAAAATCTCCAACAGTTCTTTGTTTAAAATTATAGTAATCCGAGACGAGTTTTAATTTTCTATAAATAGCATTAGGTTTTTCATCGGACCAATCAGATAAAGTCATAACATATTCTCTATCATACTCTAACTTTTCCTCTTTAGGTTCAATGATAAGTGCGCCATACAAACCTGTCTGCTCCTGAAAACCTGAATGTGAGTGGTACCAAAATGTTCCACTTTGGCGAACAGGAAATTTATAGGTAAATGTTTTTCCAGCAGGAATACCATCAAAACTAATATTTGGAACACCATCCATTCCTGTTGGTACAATAATTCCATGCCAATGAATAGAACTGCTTTCATCAAGATTATTTGTAACATGAATAGTGACTTCATCCCCTTCTTTCCATCTTAGAGTGGGACCACTTAGCATAGAATTGACTGCTGTTGCTATTGCGGGTTTGCCAGTAATGTTCACGTATGTTTTGTCAATAGTTAAAAAAAACTCAGTTCCACTAAGCTCCTCGGACTCTCTTCTGCTTGATATGGTTGTATTTGTATTTGAAGATAGTGAGGAAGTTGCGAGTAAACCTGTGGCAACTATGCCCTTTACAAAAGTTCTTCTTGATAGCTTTGAATTTTCACTAGACATCTTGCACTCCTTAGTGTATTTTTACATTCTAAAGCATATAAGCTTTGTAAGTTTCATTTTAAATGACAAGTAAAAAAAAATGTGCATTTAGTTTTTATCACCAAAAATCAATCTATCAAGACTAAACTTTCCAGCTCCATGCGTTACAAATATAAATAAAAATAGCATGTAGTAGAGTGGTATTTCAAACCCATTGTCTCCTGCTGAAAATCCATGAGGTAAATGTACAGTAACGATTGCCACTATCATCACAACTATAAGAGGTAGCGATATGAAACGAGTCAATAGCCCAAGTGTCAACAAAACCACACCTGTAATCTCTGTGCTCGCTGCCATGTAGGCGTTGAGTGTTGCAAAAGGTATGCCAATAGAGTCAAACCATTGGGCAACAGAGCTTATGTTGCTCCATTTCATCATAGCTGGTTCATAAAAACCATAAGCGATTACTAATCTTGCAAAGAGTAAAGAAAGAGACTTAGCATACTCGCTTAAACGGGAAAATTCCATATACATTTGTTTGCATTGCATAACAGACTCCTTAGGTGAATTAGAAATATAATAGCACAGATAAATATAAAATAATGTAATACTTCTCACGTAGTTTTTTTGCAAAGCAATACTTCAATTTTTTTCTTTTTATCTACTTACGCTAAAATGCTCCTTATAAGGTGACGCAATGAATAAAATACTTTTATCAATTATTATATTTTTAGTGGGGCTTATTTCTGGGTATAGTTTCATAATATTTGCAGGCTATACCGCATATTGGACTGGTGACTTAGTAGTCATCTTTGCAAACATATTAAAGAAATATGAAATGCTATATTTACTAGGCGTAGTAATGGGCGTAAAAGAAGTAATAACTCTAATCTTAACAGCAATTCCGATCTTTTTAATCTCTAGCTTCCTTCTTACATATTTTATAAAAACCAATCTCAAGTTAATGAAGTGGCTCAGCTCATTAGGCTTAGTCATCATCCCTATTTTTGCCAGCATTATTTACAAAACATCGTTCTTTACTGTAGTAATTATTGTAAGTGTGCCATTATTAGTAAACTTGTTTTTTATAAGCACTATGACAAAGAAATGACCTATGCTTAAAGTGTATAACATCAAAAATTTCATTTCATACCCTCTTTTTCTTAAGAGGTAATACTATAAAATACACGAATAAACATCATAGTTTACAAATATAAAGGTTCCTATGCTTATTAAATCACTTCTTTCTCTTGTCTTTTTTGTTCTTGTTTTCTTTGAGAGTGGCTGTTCTAAAAACACTACTCCTATCGAAGGTTTTTGGGTTTCAACTAAAGGTGATATTGTGGTTGAGTTCACATCATCTGAAGTCAAATTTTCCTATTTTAATGAAAAGAAACATCAGGCTACATTGCATTATAAAGAGGTTGACCCCTCACACTATAGTCTCTATGGAGATGGTGCTTTTAGTTCAGAAATTGCTACTGTAGATTGGGCGACAAAAACTTTAAAACTCTCAAATATTGCAAAACGCACTTTTGTTAAAGCGCCTTCCATCACCGCAAAAGACATTCTTGGGCAATGGTACTCAAAAGATAAAGAGGGAGATGTAGAGACTATAACTATATCTACGCAGAAAATGGATTCGTATGACTTTGAAACAATCACCATAAATCATAAAGACAAAACCATTCAAAGAGAGATGGACAAAGATGTACTATTTGTTATTAAAAATGGATTTATTTTTACTGATTTAGGTTTAGCTGCAGAGAAATTCAACAAAGAAGATACCTATGTGTATGTATATTGTCTAACTGGGTACAGTGAAAAAGCTCTGCAGTTTACAGAAGTAGACGGGGGTTCTACATGGCTTCAGTACAAATTAGACAAACCCGAGGATCTAGGAATTCCTAAAGACTATGTGCTTGTCAAATAGTGAAATCCGCACAACTCTCTCTCAATATTACATCGCAGATGTAATACTGTAAAACTGCTAAGTTTTACAGGCAAAAATATATCGCACGTAACACCAAAAATATATCGCACGTAACACCAAAAATATATCGCACGTAACACCAAAAATATATCGC
>JBFHKA010000072.1:0-4294 GCA_041595535.1 Sulfurimonas sp.
CACGTAACAGCAAATCAAACAGCAACAAATATAAGAAATTCAGAAGATAATAATGTTACAAATATCTTTAATGAAGGTATCAAAAAAGCTAACAGTGAGCTTGAAGATAGCTTAGAAGAAACTGCTCAAGATGCTAAGGTTAAAGCAGCTGAAGAAGAAGCAAGAACTTTAAAAACACCATTAACGCTCGGCTTCACATCTATTGATGTACCTACAACAGCTGAAGCAAAAAAGCAACTTGCGACTATTTCTTCTATGAATGTAGGCTCAAGTGTAGCTGACTTTTCATACCATGAAGTAATAAAAACAGGCTATACAGATAATGGAGAAACTTATGGTGCAGTTAAAGATGTTGATGGAAAAAATATAACATTCGGTGATGGTTCTCCATTTATCTGTAATGGAACAAATGCTGGCTCAGGTTCAGGGTTAGACTTTAGTGCTATTTTACAAAAAAATGACAAAATGTTTTTGGTGAGCCAATTTGAGTGTTCTATTGGTGCTATGTACATGCTGGAAGTAGAACAATCAACTACTGGCGTGATAACACCTAAAGCAAATACACTCAAATACATTCCTCAAGGTGAGCATGGTGGTTGGACGCATTGTGCTGGTAGCGTTACACCATGGGAGAGCCATTTAGGTTCTGAAGAGTATGAAACAGATGCTAAAAAAATTGAATTTAATGGTGCTACATCAGATAGTTTTTATAAAGAATTACAATATTTTTGGGGTGATAAATTTGCCTCCGCATCTCCATACTTTTATGGTTGGATTACTGAAACGAAAATAGAGAGTGAAGCACCAGTCTACACAAAACACTACAGCATGGGTAGAATCTCTCATGAGATGGCGTATGTTATGCCAGACCAAAAAACTGTTTATATGAGTGATGATGGAGCTAATACAGGTTTTTTCATGTACATTGCAGACACGGCAGGTGATTTAAGCGCAGGTACACTTTATGCGGCTAAATTTAATCAAACAGAAAAATTTAGAGGTGGAGCTTTTGATTTAACATGGGTTAATTTGGGGCATGCATCAGATAATGATATAAAAGCAATGGTAGATACCGCTCCAAAATTCTCAGACATTTTTGATGTAGCAGCACCTGTATGTGGAACTACTTGTGAAGATGGTTTTACTTCTGTACATACTTCTGCAGGTCAAGAGTGCTTAAAGATTAAAGAAGGTAAAGAAGAGATTGCTTCAAGACTTGAGACTAGACGTTATGCAGCTATCAAAGGTGCAACGACGGAACTTAATAAAGAAGAAGGAATAGATTACGATCCAATTCACAACAGACTCTATGTAGCTATTACAAGTATTGACAAAGCAATGCAAGATAATAGTACAGATGATTTTGGTGGATACAACGATATTAGATTACCTCAAAATTCTGCAGGTGCAGTGTATGCTGTAGATTTAGGAAGAAGTGAGATTCTAAACAGTAACTATATAGCAAAAAACTTTTACTCTATTCTTTTTGGTGCAAATAAAAGCTATGCAGGAACTCCTTTTGAAGGAAATAAAGATGACATTGAGACTATCTCAAACCCTGATAATTTAACATATCTTTCAAATAGCAATACACTCATTATCGCTGAAGATAGTGGTTCTCACATTAACAATATGATGTGGGCGTATGATGTAGAGACAAAAGATCTTAAAAGAATAGCAACACTTCCTAAAGGTGCTGAAGCAACTTCAACAGCATTTTATAGAAATATTAACGGTTACTCTTATTTAAGTTTAGTGACACAACACCCGATGGATGATAAAGAGTCAGCGTACGGGCTTTTCTCTATTGCTTCAGACTTAAAAAGAGTGCTAGAGATACCAACGACACAAGCAAGCTGTGAAGCTAGTGGAATGGTTTGGGATGCAAATGTAGGTTGTTATACAGAAGTAGCTAAACCAGATTACTCTGTAGCGGCAGCAAATGATGCTCAGACAGTAGCTTCTGGTAGTTGTTATACAACAGGTGATGGTGTTGTATTTAGTAGTAATTTTGATTGTGGATTAATGCAACCATGGTTAGTGTATAGTGAAGCGAGTAGTGCAGATTGGGTTATATCTACTTATAGCGGTAATTCTTATGCCTATATCAGTGGATATGGTGCAGATGAGCCAAGTAAAGATTGGCTTATCTCTCCAAAACTTACTTTAAGTGGTGATGAGATACTTACCTTTAAAAGTGCAAAAGGATATACTGGATCAGACATAGTAGTAAAAATTTCGACTGATTATGTTGGTTCAGGTGATCCAAAACTTGCAACTTGGAGTAACTTAAGCGCAACAATAGCTACAGTTGATAATGGAAATTGGATATGGGCAGATTCTGGTGATGTGAATCTCTCATCTTATACAGGAGACGCATATATAGCATTTTACCATGAAGCACCGGGTACAACAAGTGGTAAAGTAGCAAACTGGGAAGTAGACGATGTTGTAATCAGTGGTTCAGGTTCAGCGTATGTGCCTTTTCAAGCTGCATTTACACTAAGTAAAAAAAGTGCTCTGACAACTGAGTATATAGAATTTACAAGTAGCATTAGTGGAGGAGAGTCCCCATATACTCTTTCTTGGAATCTTGGTAATGGAGAGACGAAAACAGATTCAACATTTTGTTACAAATATCCAGCTGAAGGGAACTACACAGTTGTATTTAGTGTAGAAGATACAAAAAATGCAACAACAAGTGCATCTGATAATGTAGTTATTAAAGAACCAATAGATGAGCCAGTTCCAACAAAAGTAGGTGACCTTCGAATTGCTACATACAATGCATACTTAAATAGAACAGTGCTTGGAGCGTTATATAAAGACTTAGAGTCTGGAAATGACCAACAGATAAAAAATGTTGCAAATATTATTCAGCAAGTAAACCCTGATGTTATCTTGATTAATGAGTTTGATTACAATGGAAGTGCAAATGTTGATTTACTCAAAAGTAAATATCTTAATGTCTCACAAGGTTTGGGTGATGCTATAGATTATCCATACTATTATGTAGCAGAATCAAACACTGGTATTCAGAGTGGTAAAGATTATAATGGAGATGGTAAAACAACAGGAGATGATGCTTTTGGATTTGGAGATTTCGCTGGTCAATACGGTATGGTTGTCTTGTCTAAATATCCAATAGATACTACTAATGTGAGAACTTTCCAAAAATTCTTATGGAAAGATATGCCAGATTATTTGGTGCCTATGAAAAATGGTTCTCCATACTTTAGTACAGATGTTATGAGTACATATAGATTATCTTCAAAAAGTCACTGGGATGTTCCAATCACTGTAAATGGTAAAGTATTTCATGTTTTAGCAGACCACCCAACACCTCCAACATTTGATGATGGAGACAAAGATGGTAGCGGTGGTGCTGATAATGAAAGTATTATTGATTGGAATGGATTAAGAAATCATGATGAAATTAGACTCTGGGCAGATTATGTAAAAGGTGAGACTTATATGTATGATGATGCTCAAGTGTCTGGTGGTTTAGCTGCTGATAGCCGTTTTGTTATCTTGGGTGACCATAATGCAGACAAAGATGAGGGTGACAGTTACCATAATGCGATTCTGCAACTTCTTGATAATCCTTTTGTAAATGCGAGTGTTACTCCAGTCAGTAAAGGTGCACTTAGCGAAGGTGTAAGCGGTCGTGCAGAAGATGACACTGCAAACTGGAGCTTACATGCAGATTATGTTCTTCCATCAAGATATGGCTTTGATATTAATCAATGTGGTGTGTATTGGCCACAACTTATAGACAAAAAACACTATTTAGTTGAGAAAAATTCAGATGGAACTGAAAGTTCATCAGACCACCGTTTAGTATGGTGTGACCTTAATATCACAGATGTAAACTCAACACAGGTAGCTGTAGACACAAACACTACAGATAGTAACACGACAGATACAAATAGCACAGACACAAATACAACAAGTGGTACAACAGCAAACCTTTACTTTTCTGAGTATATAGAGGGAAGTTCTTACAATAAAGCAGTAGAAATTTATAACGCTAGCGATACGGCAATTTCACTAAGTGGTTATAAAGTTGTAATGTATATGAATGGAGATCCAATTGCTAATGGTGCAGAAATTCCACTTGATGCATATATTCTCGATGCAGGTAGTACTTTTGTTCTTGCAAATAATCAAGCAAGCACTGATATATTAGATCATGCAGACCAAACATCATCTGAATTAAAGCATAATGGAGATGATGCTATAGGACTTGTAGATTCTAATGGAAATGTACTTGATGTAATTGGTCAGATTGGTA
>JBFHKA010000073.1:0-3975 GCA_041595535.1 Sulfurimonas sp.
AGAATACTACTCTCTCCTTCTATCTCATATACGCTATAGTTCTCTCTTGCGTTTAGTATAGAATTCGCATCTTCATACTCTGGTAATCTCAGGTGGGCTGTTAGCTTCTCGTACTCTCGACTGCTCATTCTCGCTCGCTTTTAGAAGGTTTCACTAGACTGTGTATGCTTTTTTGGTAAAATTTAAACATAATGTATAGTTCTTTTTCCGTACAAAATATTTTCATCTCCACGACTTGGCTTATGTGCAATACCCGCAGATGCAGAGTGATGGAAAAATCGTGGTTTTAGTTCTTTATAATGTTCTTCATCCACACTGATGACTTTTTCTTTATCAATTCCAACATCACGATATGTTAACTTTTTTAATGCTTTTATTGGTAATATACTTTGTATATGCTTATGCATATACTCCAAAGGTACTTGTGCATACTCAGCATCGACTTTAGCTCTGTACATATAAATTTCATATCGTACCGTCTTCTCTTCTCGTTCTTCATAAACTCTTTTTGTAATGTAAAAGCCATCTGTCTTACCAATATCTTTATGCCTCTTAATATTTACTATATTTGAATCACTAAGATCTTTAATCCAAAAATGCTTTTTATTCCATTTCTTTATTTTTGTAATGATTTTTTCATCATATTTATTTTCATCATCAAAAACAGTATGTAATCTACGAATTTGGGTTGGGAGTTGAACTTCTTCGGCTACATCATCTCTATAGCCACCGCCAACATCTGAGTGTGCACCAAAAAACTCTTTTTCCAGGAAGTTATCATCTTCTTTTTCGCATTTAGCACTTTTACTATATTCTGCAAAGATAGAAACCAAATCAAAGTTGTACCTAAACTCATCCCTAGCTGTTAGATGGATAACTCTACTTACTTTTTGATTATTAAGTTTAAGTCCTAAATCTTTTGCATCACCACCTTGAAAAAGACCTTCATGCGGAACCGTATCAAATACACCAATAAAACGAAAAACAATTTTATCTATGATAATATTATCTTTGTTAGAGGCTTCCTCTTTTAAAATATGAGGATAAAGATTTGCACCGCCTTTAGTCAACTCATATTCTATATATGTTTTGTTTTTTTTATCTCGCAGTTTTCTCTCAAATGTACACTCTAAATCTTCACAAAGTTTACTTACGAAGTGGCGTGCTTCTGCTGCTCCACGAGAGAAGCCAAAAACATCTAAAACCAAGGTGTCAATATAATTCGTTCCTAAAGTTGAAATTTTTTCATGCAACTGTTTACAAGCATTGTTAACCTTAGCTCTTACTCCTGCATCGCCAATGGCTAAAGCTTGTCCTAAAAATAGATCATCTGCTTCATGGTCACCATCTTTATTGTCACTATGTGTACCTGCGCCAGTTATATAAATCTTATCTCTAAAACATTCAAACAAATCAGCGTCTTTATGCGTTGTTTTTGTAACATTTACGTCATAGCATTCATGGAGTTTAGCGACATTGCTTAAGGCACCCGTGTAACTTGAATCTTTGCCGCTGATAAGGATTTTTTTTTCGATATGAGCAGCAGTTTGTTTAATTAAACTTTCTCTTTTTTGAGTTTCGTTTTTCTTATCTTCTTCGCTCTTCAAATCATCAGGAATTGCATTCATCTCAGCTATTTCTTTTAAAACTTTTTGCATTTTAGAGCCTCTAAAGTACTCATAAATTGCATCACAATCTTTAGAAACGTCGTTTTGCCCCCAACCAAAGATAACGCCATCGTTATACTCTTTCTGGTTTTGGCGTTTTGTGCCGTAGATTTCTTTTTTTACCATATATGTTTTTAGGTCTTGAAATATCAAAGGAAGGATTTCTGACTCAGGAACTTTTGGATCTAAGATTTTGGATTCCCATGTACGTTCAGTTGTTTTATCTTGACCACTTATCATTGTTGATTTTAATTCAAAATACTCTTCATAAGCCTCGCGCATCTGCGTATTGTACATATTGTTATTGGTTCCATCGAAGAAGACTCCACACTCAAAGCGCGTTCTTGGGGTAAAGGCTACCATAGCGTTAGGGAGTGGACAGAGCTTTAAACTGCTATCTTCTCCATTGTAACCATAAGCCAAAGCCACAATGGCAACAACATAGTCATCATCCAAAAGTCTTTGAGCCCCTTGACGCGTAAAACTCAAACTCATACGCGTTACTCTTGGACCCACTTTAGTATGAGTCTCCTCTAGTTTATTTGCCTTTGTGTGCATATTATTGACTTGCAACAACTCTTTTATAGAGTTTGTAGCGCACACGTCCGACTCTACGAGATAGATTCTTTTACTATCTTTGTTTAAAATCTTATCTTGTAGTTGGGATTTGCTAATTCCGTCTTGAGGCTTAATGCTCTCTCGCAACAGTGGTTCATACTCTGCTTGAATAGCTTTTAAAAGCTCTTCGGAGTCAGGATTGTTCTTACGTAACTCTTCACTCTCTGTATACCCAATAGCCAAGTAAGCCCAACGATTTCTATTGCCAAACTTAACGCATTCCTCCAAAGTATTTTTACTTACTTCTCTGTTGGTTAAGGCATTTGCCATAAACATCATTGTATTGTTCTCAAAGACTACAGAATCTAACGCTCTCTTACTTTCGTTTGACATTAGAGAGCTCCATTCTCATACAAATACGACCATCCACCAGGCTCACCCATGCTTGCCGCTTTCTTGTACCAGTAGATTGCTTTTTCTTTGTCATATTCACCTTCATACTTACTACTATAATGTGCACCTAAACCAATAGCGGCTGATGAACTTCCAGCTTCATAAGCTTTTTTATACCAAAAAATTGCATTTTTATAATCTCTCATATGATGCCTATAAAATATTCCAAGTTCGTTCATATCTTTATAATTGCCTTTATTAGCAAGTTCTAAATTACACTCTTCAGCTTTTTTATCATCGTTTAATTTGGTTTGATACATATAACAAATCATACCAGTAGCATTTTTCTCTCCTGCTTTTTCAGAAGCTATAAACCATTTCTTCGCTTGTTCGTAATCTTTTGCGTCTCCCGCCATGATTCCTAGGTTGTACATAGCTGTAGCATTTCCTAATTTAGCCGCTTTTTCGTAGTACTCTTTTGCTTTTGTTTTATCTTTATAGTGCGCTTCGTAGAGACTTCCTATTAAGGCGTATGTCTTTGCGTTGTTTTTATCTTCTTTGAGAGCTTCTTCGTAAAGAGCTAGTGCTGCATCATAATTTTCAAAGCGCACGTACAAGTTTGCTAAAAATCTGTACGCATTTTTATCGCCGTTTTGTATATCTTGTTTGTACTGTTTGATGGCGCCCTCTTTTCCATAAAGCGTTTCCATAAGTTCGCTGAGTTTTGCGATGGAATCTTTGTACTCTTTTAGTGCGGCTTGTTTGTAGAGGAGGATTGCTTCTTTTGGTTTGTTAAATTCTTGAGGAAAAGTGTCACATATTCTTTGAATTATTTTTTTCATGCTTGCACTATATTCATTATTATTGAGCTTTTTTTTACTTATTTGCAAAAATGAGTAAAGGGTTGCTAATTTGTACATAGCTTCAGCATCACCTTTTTCTATAGACTTTTTACGCCAAATAATAGCTTCTTTACTTTTTTTATAGCTAGAAAGCCTATCTGCTAGCATATTAATATCAGCAACTTCATCTGTTCGTTTAGCTTCTTTGACAAGACACTCAAGATACTTCTCTTTTTGAGCATCGGGAAGGACTTCACAAACACCAACTTTGGCTTGTGTTAAACTTGTTAATAGTGTGAATGTTAATATGGATTTTAACATTGCTTTCATGTTAATTCAACTTCTTCTATCGTATTTTCTTGATTTTTTTCTGGATCTTCACTCTCAACATCATTGGACAATATTATAATTGCTCCATCTTCAGGCTTTCCATCTATATAAGCTTTAAAAGGAATTTCTCGCGTTTTTTCTTCTTTTAGGTCATACATGATATCGTCTTTGCCACTAAAATCAGG
>JBFHKA010000074.1:0-3676 GCA_041595535.1 Sulfurimonas sp.
ATAAAAACATAAGATTTATTATCGCACGTAACACACCAATTACTTTAAAAGAATGTCCCACCTGATGTTCTTTCTAGCGTTTACTATTATCGCTATTTATTATTAAAACGACACTATTTTATAGTGTTACGTGCGTATATAAAAACATACTTATGAAATTGAAATCGCACGTAACAACTCCAAGTAAGAGTATAGAGCAACAATCAGTTTAACAAAACAGAGATAGGCAATACTAAAAATTTATAGCCATCTTTTTGCATGGGTATTATATGCTCACCCATGTAGAAAATGAAACCACCTTTAAAAAGTTCTCCACTATTTTGAGCTAGTTTTACAAGTCCTCTTAGTTCTGAGCTTTTTATATTTGTAGAAGATTTTACTTCTATACCTATTATATTTGCATTACTCTGTTCTAGCACAAAATCAACCTCATAGTCGGCATCTCTATAGTGATAAATCTTTGTCGTTTTTTGAGAATATGTGCTATGCTTTAGAAGCTCTGTATATATAAAGTTTTCTACTAAGTTTCCAAGATGTTCTCGCTGTGTTAAAAACAGTGCGTCTTTATCTATGCCTAGAAGATGTGAGGCTAAACCTGTATCTGTAAAATGGATTTTAGGGGTTTTAACTTCTCTCTTGCCTCTGTTTGTAAAGTAGGGATTTACACGTTTTACAAGATAGAGCGCTTCAAGTATCTCTATATCTGATTTAACGGTCATATCTTTTATGGCTAAGTGTTGCGATAAAGAGTTATACTTTAAAAGCTTGGCATTAGTATAGGCTAAGAGTGAGAGTAGTTTAAATATTTCAGATTTATTCTCTTGACTTACACGCTTGATAAGACTCAAATCTTTCTCGATTCTTGCATTAATATAACTCTCAAACCATACAGAAGCTACTCTGCTAGACTTATTGTAAACACTTGCAAAACCACCTTTTACAATAATATCAACTTGATTCTCAACACTTACTGCTTTAAAGTTTGTATCTGCAATTTTTCCACTAAATAATATATCTATGAGGTTATCACTATTATGATTGATTTCATATTGCGAAAAAGGAAATAAATGAACACTCACCATTCTGCCTGCAAGCGATTCATTGATAGCACTCATTTTAAACAAGTCAGCAGAACCAGTTAAAAGAAACATACCATTTCTATTTTCTTCATCTACTACCATTTTTAATGCTTTTACTAACTCTATCGCCATCTGTATTTCATCTATCACAGCAGGTGATTTTGCTAATTGTTTTGCAAAAGTCAAGGGGTCATCTTGTGCAGCTTTTAAGATAGTCTCATCATCCATTGTATAGTATGAAAAACCAAGCTCTTGAGCTATCTCTTTACTTAAAGTAGTTTTACCAGATTGTCTAGGACCTGCAATAGTTACAATTTTAAATGATTCTAGTAGTTCTAAAATATAGGGTTTTATATTTCTTTGTATTAGCATAGTTACTCCATAATTATGAGTTATTATATCATATATTATGAATTTACAGAAATTTAATTATGATTTAACTTGACTTAATCCCACTAGAGATGAGCTAATAAAATAGCATCTTCTATCACATTTAAGTATTATTTCACTTATTTCATTATATACTCAAATAAAAAAAGGAGAGGTATGAAATACATCTACCTCCTAGTGCTCCTTACTTCTAGCCTATTTGCGAATGCTGTAGTGCCTAAGTATGTGCCTAGTGTCATTCCAAAAAAGATGACAACACACACAAAAAAAGAGAGATTTTACTATCTTTTAGTTCCCGTTGTTCAAAAAGTACACAAAGAGTTGATGCAAGAGTATGAGAGTGTTGCACTAGATATAAACAACTCCACAAACACAGATAAAATTGCAAATCTCAAGGCAAGTTACAAAGCAACGACAGACGAAGACTTACTTGCACGTCTCAAACCACATCCACAAAGCATTACTTTAGCGCAAGCAGCTATAGAGAGTAACTGGGCAACTTCAAGATTTTTCGTTGAAGCAAACAATGTCTTTGGTATGTGGAGCGCAAATCCAAATAACCCTAGAATTTCAGCAAGCAGACAACGTGCTGGAAAAAAGACTATTTGGCTTAGAAAATTTGATTCTATTGAAGCGAGTGTAAGAGCGTACTACAGACTTATAGGAAGCAGAAAAGCCTATGCAGAGTTTCGAGCATTACGACTTCAAACAGATGACCCGTATAAACTTGTAAAAAAACTCAACCACTACTCAGAACTTAAAGAAGCGTATGGTGTCGAACTTGCTAAAATCATTCGCTACAACAAACTCCAAAAGTATGACATACCAAAAAAACAACTCTCCCTTAGTTTAAAGTAGGAGAGTTCAAAAAAGTGCTTGCTATTTAAAAACACTTGGCAGTTTTTGAGGAGAGGTTACTCTTAGCTGCTTGTTTACGTTCATTCTTCCAAAAACAACCTCAATATCTTTAACCTTAACACCGAATTCAACTGCTAAAAATTTCACTAAATGGTCAGTTGCTTTGCCGTTAACCGGTGCACATGCAACTGATATTTTTAGCTGATTTCCAAAAGGTTTGCCTATCTTTGTTAATTTTGCAGAGGGGTTTCCTAGAATGTTAAAGACAAGAACATCACCTTCCCACCAAAACCATTTGTTTTTATCTTTAAACTCCTGAAGTCTGAGTTCTTTTTCCTCTTTATCTTCTTGGTTTTTTCGTTTTTTTGCCAACTAGCCAACCTTTTTCAAAATATTTTTTATAAAAGGGCTTCAATTTATGTCTAAAATTATATCAACACTATTAAAAATACGACTTAAGTCACAAATCTTGAAAACTCACTATTTCAAGATAATGTAAAATTCTCACGTTTTACAGTCAAAAATTCATCCACACGTAACACTTTTCACTTAAACAACATTTTACAAGTTATGTAAGATATTTGCTAATTAACTCACACAATGTAATTTAATTTGAATATACAGTATTAAACGAACACTGAAACTTTAAGAATTCTATGGAATTTCTTCCTTTTTCATTAAAAATATGTCAACTTGCCATGTTCTAGTTAATTAACACACAAATAAAATGTGAGTTAATCATGTGATTTAAGGTTCTTTTATATAAAATGTATTTGAATAAATAGTTATCCGCTCGCTACGCGACCGGATAACGGGGGCGCGGGCTGAACGCCCGCTGGTCATCTGTCGCATAGCGCCAGATAACAAGCGGGAGGAGCGAGCAACCATCCATGAAAACAAGTTTTCAAAGATGGTCGTCACTCACCCGCGCCCCCGTTAGCTGAATAAATTACCATAGAAATTTGGAGAATACATGCCAAAACAAGAAAAATGGATTCCATTGTTACTAATGTGTGTAGCGTTTGCTGTGGCTAGTTTTTCAATTTATATAGCCACACAGCGTACGCTCACAAGCCTTGAAAATGCATTGTTACAAGCATTTTCATTGATTTCTGGGTTGATTGGTTCGTTTTACTTTGGCAAACAATCGGCAGTTGATGCCGCAAGAGATATAATAAAGCCACATGCTAGGTCTGCATTTCGCCGATTAATTTCTTTATATGAAAGTTTATCTCGTGTAGGTGTAGAAATAGAAAATTCTAAGAATAGCCAATCAGAATCAGTAACTATTGCAAAAATGGAAGCCATTGTTATAGAGCAGCTTGCAACAGCAGATGATGCTTTGGAGG
>JBFHKA010000075.1:0-2843 GCA_041595535.1 Sulfurimonas sp.
AACACGTACAGTTTTACCAGTACCGTGTGGTAGAACGATTGCACCACGAACCATTTGATCAGCGTGACGAGGATCTACATTTAGGTTTAGTGCAACTTCAACAGTTTCATCAAACTTAGCACTTTTTAATTCTTTTACAGTGCTAGCAGCTTCTGCTACACTGTAAGCTTTAGTATTGTCAATTTTTTCTTGTAATTGTTTATATCTTTTACTCATTTTCAAATCTCCGATTAAAATTCTTCCACAATTATTTTTATCGCTGTGGTTAACGATTCTAGTCTAATGACTAGTCTACGATATCAACACCCATTGAGCGTGCAGTACCAGCTAAAGTATTAGCAGCCATTTCAACGTCATCAGTATTTAAATCTACGATTTTTTGATTAACGATTTCCATTAACTGAGCTTTAGTGATTTTTCCTACTTTGTTTTTAAGAGGATTATCAGTACCTTTTTTAAGTCCAGCTGCTTTCATGATTAATGCTGATGCAGGTGGTTGCTTAGTGATAAAAGTAAAGCTTCTATCAGAATAAACAGTAATAACAGTTGGAACTTTGAATCCCATCATATCTTTTGTTTTTTCATTGAATGCTTTAGTGAACTCCATGATGTTAACACCACGTTGACCTAAAGCTGGACCTACTGGAGGAGCAGGGTTTGCTTTACCAGCATCGATTTGAAGTTTGATGTAACCATCTATTTTCTTTGCCATAGTTTTTCCTTGTTTTAGATTTAAATTATATTACTTTTTCAACTTGCGTATAAGAGATATCTACAGGTGTAGCTCTTCCGAAAATTGAAACATTTAGCTTTAGAGTTCCATGCTCTAAATCATACTCATCCACTGTTGCCGTAAAGTTAGCAAAAGGGCCCTCATTGATACGAACCATTTCACCAGGTTCAAAAAATACTTTTGGTTTTGGTGCTGCACGGTTATTAACTCTATCTAAGATAGTATTAATATCGTGTTCGCTTAATGGTGTCGGCTTATTACCTTCACCAATAAATCCAGATACCTTCGGTATGTTTTGAATCATGTGTTGGATCTCTGTATTTAAGTCTATTCTTGCAAATACATATCCAGAATAAAGTGAACGCTCACTTACTCTTTTTTTACCGTCTTTTACATCTATAACGTCTTCTGTAGGAACGATTACATCTGTAATAGCATCTTGAAGACCCATCTCTTCAATCATAATAAAGATTGCATCACGAACAGCTCTCTCACTTCCGTATGTCTGAATAGAATACCATTGATGTGCCATGAAACTCTCCTTATCCTAAAATAGCTGACATAAATGAAGACATCATTAAATCAACTAAAGCTAAAAATGCAGAAATAACTGCAACAACTATTATAACAGAAACATAAGCCTGTTTAACCTGCCCTTTTGTAGGAAAGATTACCTTAGCTAGTTCTAATTTTGCGTTTTTAAAATGTGTACCTAAATTCATAAATAACTTTCCTAATATTTGTGCATTGATTATAAATAAAGCTAAACAGCTTTACTAATAATAAATGTGGCAGGCGCAGAGGGACTCGAACCCCCAACACCCGGATTTGGAATCCGGTGCTCTACCATTGGAGCTATGCACCTATAAACATAAATATAAAGAGGAAAACTGGATTACAGTTTCATCTCTTTATGGTTTGTGTGCTCTTTACACCATTTACAGTATTTCTTTACAGAAAACTTTTCAGTGTGAGTCTTTTTATTTTTTGTTGTGTGATAGTTACGACGAGTACATTTCTCACAACCTAAGTGAATATTTTCTCTCATTTTGTTACCTTATATAAAGGATTTTGGTAATTAGGGAGAACCCTAATTACGCAAGAATCTCTGCAACAACACCAGCACCAACTGTACGTCCACCCTCACGGATAGCGAACTGAGTACCTTTTTCCATTGCAATTGGGTGAATTAACTCAGCAGTAATACTTACGTTATCACCTGGCATAACCATTTCAGTACCTTCTGGTAAAGTGATAGCACCTGTTACGTCTGTTGTACGAACGTAGAACTGTGGACGGTAACCATTGAAGAATGGAGTGTGACGACCACCCTCATCTTTACTTAGTACATAGATCTCAGCAGTAAATTTAGTGTGAGGAGTAATTGTACCTGGCTTACAAAGTACTTGACCACGCTCAACTTCATCTTTACCGATACCACGGATAAGGATACCACAGTTATCACCAGCTTCACCTTGCTCCATCTCTTTACGGAACATTTCAACACCAGTTACAGTAGTTTTTTGAGTATCACGGATACCAACGATTTCTACTTCTTCACCAACTTTGATTGTACCACGCTCAATACGACCAGTAACAACTGTACCACGTCCTGAGATTGAGAATACATCTTCAACAGGCATTAAGAAATCTTTGTCAGTTTGACGCTCTGGCTCAGGAATATAAGCATCTACTTCAGCCATAAGTTTAAGAATTTTTTCTGACCACTCACCTAGAGTACCAGATTTAGCTTCTTCAAGTGCTTGAAGAGCAGAACCAGCTACGATTGGAGTATCGTCACCTGGGAAGTCATAAGTATCTAATAACTCACGAATTTCCATTTCAACTAATTCCATTAACTCTTCATCATCAACCATATCTTCTTTGTTCATGAAAACAACGATGTAAGGTACACCAACTTGCTTAGAAAGAAGGATGTGCTCACGAGTTTGTGGCATCGGACCATCCGCTGCTGATACAACTAAGATAGCTCCATCCATTTGAGCAGCTCCTGTGATCATATTTTTAACATAATCTGCATGGCCTGGACAGTCAACGTGAGCATAATGTCTATTTGCTGTAGTATACTCAATATGAGCAGTGTTGATAG
>JBFHKA010000076.1:0-2184 GCA_041595535.1 Sulfurimonas sp.
GTACCTAAAGAGTAACCCCAGTGTAAATTATCTGTACTAAGATTTCCAAAAATAATAGGGAGATCTTAATGAGAAAGTATATAGTAAAAACTACACTCATGTCACTCAGTACAGCAGTAGTACTAGGGATGACAGGGTGCGGGAGTTCAGATGATTCAACACAGACACCAAATCCAAGTGTAACAAGTGCACAAGTATCAGGTGTAGCAATAGATGGGATACTATCAGGATCAACAGTATGTGTAAATGTAAATATCAATAATGCATGTGACGCAAACGAAGATAGTAATACAACAAATACTCAAGGAGAGTATAAACTCTATACCGAGCAAACAGGACCACTCTTTTTATATGGTGGGACAGACTTAGGTACAGGGTTAGCATTTACAGGGACACTTAAAGCACCACAAGGTTCAAAAGTAATCACACCACTCACATCAGCAGTACAAGCACTTATAGAGAGTGGCTTAACGCAAGCACAAGCAGAGACGTCTGTGAAAACTGCGATGGGGATTGCATCAGATGTAAACCTAACAAGCTTTAATCCACTAAAAGAGATAACAGGCACAAACGCAGCAAAAGCAAAAGTAGTACTAGAGAAACAAGCACAACTCCAAACAATGATACATGGAGCTGCAACAACTTTAGCAGCAGTAGATACAAATACAACAGTAGCAGAGACAATGGATAAAGTGCTTAACGAATTAAGCAAAAACTTTAAAAATGCTACAGGTGAAGTAGATATAACAGCAGCGAAACTAGAGACAGCAATAAAAGAGGTTGCAGCAACAATCTATGCTGATGATGCAGTATCAAAAAAAGCAGTGGAGAATGTAGCACAGAGCGCAGCTACAAATACGCACGTAACAGCAAATCAAACAGCAACAAATATAAGAAATTCAGAAGATAATAATGTTACAAATATCTTTAATGAAGGTATCAAAAAAGCTAACAGTGAGCTTGAAGAAGAAATTAAAAATATTGTTGTAGCTGTCGAAGATTCAAATACAACAGGAAGTGAAGATGAAAATACAACGACTGTAGAACCAGATGATAATGCTACAGCGTCTTTTTCTTATGAATTACAAAGTTACTATGCAGAGGCTATAGGTAAAAAGGGAGAGACTTTAAAAAGCTCTTTACATACCGTTGTACAAAATTCTGCTATTTTTTTAACCTATGCCGAAGATTATCAATTTTTAGCACAAACAGATAAAGATTTTTCAAAACCTGATGAAGCGTATATTGTTTTATTTTATCTACAAGAATCTGCAACTGCTGACTCAAGATGTGGCTCTTCTGGTAGTAATTGTTGGAATAGAGAGCACATGTGGCCAAAATCTTTGGGCGTTGGTTATGATGATAAAATAAATAGCTATACAGACTTACATCATCTTCGTCCTAGTGACCAAGGTGTAAACAGTTCTCGAGGCAATAAACCTTATGGTGAAGCGACTACACCTTATAGTAAAATTGATGGATTTTATGTAGATAGTCACTTTGAAGTTAGTGATAATCTAAAGGGTGACGTTGCACGTGCAATACTCTATATGACTGTACGTTATGAAGGTGATAATGGTGAGCCAGATTTAGAGATTTATGCAAATGATTTTGGTGACACACATCCTGCAGAGTTGTGTACTATGCTTGCATGGAATCATATAGATCCTGTAACAAGTGCAGATATTAAAAGAAACGATATTGTACAGAGCTATCAAGGAAATAGAAACCCGTTTGTTGATAATGCATCTTGGGCAGATGACATTTGGGGTTCAGAGTGTAATACCACAAGTGTAGATAGTAACAGTACGGACACAAACAGCACAGACACGAATACAACAAGTGCTACAACAGCAAACCTTTACTTCTCTGAGTATATAGAGGGAAGTTCTTACAATAAAGCAGTAGAGATTTATAACGCTAGCGATACGGCAATTTCACTAAGTGGTTATAAAGTTGTAATGTATATGAATGGAGATCCAATTGCTAATGGTGCAGAAATTCCACTTGATGCATATATTCTCGATGCAGGTAGCACTTTTATTCTTGCAAATAATCAAGCAAGCACTGATATATTAGATCATGCAGACCAAACATCATCTGAATTAAAGCATAATGGAGATGATGCTATAGGACTTGTAGATTCTAATGGAAATGTACTTGATGTAATTGGTCAGATTGGTA
>JBFHKA010000077.1:0-1785 GCA_041595535.1 Sulfurimonas sp.
AAAGCGAGCGAGAATGAGCAGTCGAGAGTACGAGAAGCTAACAGCCCACCTGAGATTACCAGAGTATGAAGATGCGAATTCTATACTAAACGCAAGAGAGAACTATAGCGTATATGAGATAGAAGGAGAGAGTAGTATTCTCAACTCCTATAGCTTCGATGTAACATTCATAAGTGACGCAACTATTAACGTAGATGATATAGTAGACACTTCTGCAGAACTCTACATAAAAGATGAACATAAACCACTTAACTCTAAAAAGATATATGGTAGAGTTTTTAAAGCACAAGAACATACAACAGTAGCAAGAAAAAAACTCTATAAAATAAAAATAGTCTCTCCTCTTTACTACCTAAGCCTTAACCAACGCTATGAGATATACCAAGAAAAAAGTGTACCAGATATAATAAGCGAAATACTAAACCGCTACAGTAGCCTCCTAAATATAAAATTAGATGTAAAAGTAGATGTGGCAAGCTTGCCTAAACGTCATTACACTACCCAATACCAACAGAGTGACTTTGCATTTATAAAAATGTTGTGCGAAGAAGAGGGCTTCAGCCTTGTTGTAGATTATAACAATAATGATCCTTACACTCTCTGCCTCTGCAGACTTAACGAACATGCAACAGTACTTAGTGATCCCCTAGAGTGTCACTACCATGAGAGTAAAAAGTTTGCAACTTCTCACTCTATAGAAGATTACTACGAAAAAGAGACTCCTTCTCTTGATTACACCACACAAATAGGAGATCTCTCTTCTAACCTAGGAGATAATGAGCAGAGTGCACAACTAAGAAGTGATATAAAACAATATAGACTAAGAGATAGACTCGATAAACTAGAAGAGTCCCTCCATAAAGATTTATCACGCTATGCAAAAATAGATGCAGACAGAGGCTATGCGAGTGCTAAACGTATACAAGGCGTTTCTCATGAACTCTCTCTTAAAGATGGAATATGTGTTCGCCTTGAAGATAAAAGAGTACATAAAGGAGTAGATGCTATTATCTTAAAAGCACACTACAAAGCACACTTCCCAAATGCCTTAGATGAATATACAAACGCTCCAGTAGAAGGTGAAGAACATAGCCAATATAGCGTAGAGTTTGAAGCAATAGATAAAGATATACTCTACACTCCACAAGAGACAATAAAAAAAGTAAAAATATCAGGAGTGCAAACAGCTCTAGTGAGTGCTAACGATATAGATACTAAAAAAGGTGCAAACCAAATAGATGTAAATGAGTTTGGAGAAATAAGAGTTATATTTCACTTCGATGAGAAACGACCAACTTCATGCTACATACCACTCTCAAATATCTTTAGTGGAGATGGATACGGAACACAGTTCCTACCACGTGTAAACTCAGAAGTAATAGTAAGCTTCATAAATGGAGATATAGATAGACCAATAATTATAGGAACTCTTCATAATGGAGAAAATAGACATCCTTATAACTTACCAAAAGAGAAAACAAAGTCTTTTATAAAAACTCAAAGTACACCTCAATACGAAGATAAAGAGGGATACAATGAACTACTCTTTGAAGATAGACAAGGAGAAGAACAACTCAACCTAAGAGCACAAAGAGACTATAACCTCAATGTACTTAATGATGCACACACCCATATTCAAAACAATGAAAAAACAATAATAGATGCAGATAAAGAACTAACAGTAGCAAATGACTATACCCAAACAGTAGGGAATGACTCAAGAGTAAACATAACAGGTAATCAAATAACTACTGTTGAGAAAGAACTTATTACTACTGTTAAAGA
>JBFHKA010000078.1:0-1054 GCA_041595535.1 Sulfurimonas sp.
AAGATAAATCACTTTTGGTTCATACCCAAATATCCCTTTTCCTGCTAAAAGACCATTTTTTACTTTTGATGCTAAACCTGCTAGTTCATGTTGCGCTTGGAGTTGTGCAAAGTAGCTTAGTGTCCCTGCGTACATCATGTCTCCTAGTAGGTCTTCTCTTGTTATACTCGCTAGTGCTGTTTGATCATTTGATTCTAATATAGACTTCGTTTGTTCTAGCTTAGCTTGTAAATCTTGAAGCTTTTTAGGTGATACACTCTGTGCTACTACATTAAGTGAAAGGAACGAACCTGCTATGGTTGTGTGAGTTTGTTTTAAGAGACTACCAAGACCTGGAATGTATGGGGTCATAGAGACATCTATCTCTGCACCTAGCTTCATCACATCTCCACTTAAGATTACTTCTCCATTCACTTTTACTTCTGGTATAACCTCTATAAGGTTAGCTGGAAGTGATGATGGCAATTGACTTACATCTGTTATGTTACCATCTGGTAAGTAAGATTTAAGTGTATCTTCATCAGCCTGAGTTGCTGGTTTAAATGAAAGTGTCACTTTTTCATTATTTACTTTTGCATAAGGGAATGTAACACTTGGCAAGGTACCAAAAATTTCAGCATAAGGGTCACTACTACTTAGTGATATAGTAATCTTTTGTTGTAGAGCAGATGGAAGAGCTCCATAGCGTGCACCTGATACCAATACCTCAAAAGGGAGTGAAGATGGCAGGGTTGGAAACTCTTGTATAATTGTTTTTTTACCACCTATGACATCTAGTACGGTTGGGTCTGTCATGTTGTTTTCTACATAATCTTGTAGTTTTACTTGTGCATCTGATAAAGCATTCTCTAGTGCTGTTGTGTCCATATTGCTCATGGCACCTGTTGTTTCGTTTATATCTGCACTTGAGAGTATTTGGTTAGTGAGTGCTTCTACATCTATACCACTAACTTTTAAGGTATCTATTCCTTCTACGAACTCGTACTGTTTATAGCTAGGATCAAACTCTACCCAACTATCTGCTATATTGTTTTTTGCTCCACGTGATGGATAA